>JBOFQB010000057.1:0-60658 GCA_051660685.1 Thermoguttaceae bacterium
ATGCGTTCGAGCAATTTTTTGACGAGAGCTTCGAGTTCGGCGATACGTTTATCTTTGGCATCCATAATGACCGCAGTATACGTTTGATACCTCAATCATGTCAAGACCAATTCAAATTGCCGTGAACGGATACAAAAAAATGGACTGTATTTTGTGACGAAGTGCTGCAAAAACAGACAACTCACTTATTGTCGTGCTTTTTTCCCTTTTACTTCCTCAAAAAAAGTACGCCGTTATCTTTCATTCCCCTCATCTCTATCCCCTATTCCCCAGTCCCTAATCCCTATCCCCTAAATTCTCACAATTTCAGGTCTTTTGTCCCGGGAGAAGCGGGTCCGGCTCGGCACCCCCTTCAATCGTCGGACGAGGTTGTTTCGACGTTTCTGTGTCTTCCTTTTTCTCCGTTGTATACAAAGGAGGTGTGTTGTCAAATGTCGTTTTCGAAGTCGGATCAGGTTGGGGTCGCAATGAACCCGAGTTGACACCTGAAGTGTCAACGGAACCATTTGCCGTGTTCGTTGCCGTACTTGGAGTTGTTGGATTCGGCGTCGAAACGGTCGTCGAAGTGATCGTACCTTGTATTACATTTCCGCAAGGGTCAAGCGGGAGAAGTTTTTCGACGAGAACAGGTTTGCGAACAATGTTGACTTCGCGGACCTGACGAGGAATGTTCACTTCCTGAACCTGATTTTCAACAACGGTTTTGTAGGTTGTACGAGGAATTTCCCGGACGACTTCCTCTTCCTGCATTTTGCAAACCTGAACCGGGATGAATTTCTCAACCCTTTCAGTAACCGGTTTATAGGTTGTGACCGGAATTTTTTTGACAATTTCCTCTTGAATCACTTTTTGGACCTGAACCGGTTGGATTTTGACAACCCGCTCTTCCTGAAATGTCGTGATGTTGACCGGAACTTGTTCCACAACGGTTTCAGGGACCATTGTCGTAACCGGGAACTGTTCCGTCACAAAATTCGGCTGATACACCTTTTGAACCTGGTATTTCTGCTCTCCTTGAAGTGGGGTCCAATAAAGACCGGGCAACTGACGTTTGCTCGTCCCGGTTGCCGGGTCATAATAGGTTCCCCCCGATTGCCAAGTTAAACGGTTGTACGTCCGGGCCGGTTCCACTTGGACGGAATCGACATATTGGCCCCGATCAACGACCTTCGTTTGAAATGTCGTTGTTGGACGATTAACAACATAACGTTTTTCCTGCATGATTGTTTGTTGAACCGGTTTGCGAACCGTCTCAATGATTTCACGATTTTCCAGTTCCACAACCGGTTTGGAAACAAAAACCCTTTCTTCCCGTTCTGAGGTTTCGGGCATATACCGGGTTACATTGTAACTTTCATCCCGGTATTCTGTATTCCAAATCGGTCGCATGACCTTGTACTTTTCCTGAATCAAACTGGTTTCTGGAACCTGTTTGGAAACGGTCGAGATTCGCTCTTCCTTAACCCATTCTGTTTTGTAGGAGACCACTTCAACATCCCGATATTCGGTTTCAAACGTCTTTTTGAACGTATTAACAGTAACCGGTTGCGTAATCGGAGCCGATTGAATCGGGACAGATTGGACGGGGACGGATTGAACGGCAACAGGGGCGGAACCGCAACATTGTGAATAAGCGGGGGAAATCAGCACGCTGAGAACAAAAACGGGCGTGATAATTCCGAGTAAGCAGAGAGAACGAACGGAGACGGATTGGGACATGATTTCACCTTTGGAATTCAATATAGGCGAGAAATGGTTATTTTTTCGCTAAAATCACTACGATGCTAAAAGCATTACGACAAAGCGACGTAAGTGTTTGGGGAATACCACGACATTCTGACGCAATTGTTCAAAAAAGGCAAACCCTTGCTTTTTCGGACAATCACGAAATCAAAACAGCGCAACCCTATGTAAATCAATAGATTACATTCAGTGAAGAAGTGCAGTTAAAATAACAAGAAATTTTTATTTTTTTCTGACATGTTGCGGACTAATCGGCATAAGTCCTATAAACGGCAAGAAAAACTTTAATACTCAGTATTCAAAACCTTCAACGGCTCTGTAAATGTTAAAAACTGGAATACAGATTGACATGTCAAGTGAGTGCTCCTCTTCGGAATGCGTTTGCAAGGGCAATTGGGACCAACGATTCTGCGGAAATGACATGAGCCCGATTTGCGGCAACTGCTGCTCGATTTTCCTGTTCGGTCGCAAGAGCAAGTGCCCGTCGTTCTTCGGCCCGAGCTCGCGCAACCCGCATGTCCGCTTCTGCCTGATCCGTCTGCAACCTTGCCCCTATATTCTGCCCCACATCAATGTCCGCAATGTCAATCGAGACGATCTGAAACGCGGTCTGCGAGTCAAGACCTCTTCGCAACACTTCCCGAGAAATTCTGTCCGGGTTCTCCATGACCTCCAAATGTGTCTCGGCTGAACCAATTGCCGTAATGATTCCTTCACCAATCCTCGCAATCACCGTATCTTCCGTTGCACCTCCAATCAACTGTTCCAAATTCGTTCGGACGGTCACTTGAGCGCGGACCATAAGTTCAACCCCGTTCCTTGCAACAGCGTTGAGTGTCGTTTTGGTTCCTTTTCGGTCGGGACAAACAATGACTTTCGGGTTAACACTGGTTCGAACCGCTTCCAAAACGTCTCGTCCTGCCAAATCAATTGCGCAGGTCTGGTCAAACGTCAAGTCCAAACCCGCACGATGTGCTGCAATCATTGCTCTCATCACATTTGCAATATTCCCCCCCGCCAAATAATGCGCTTCCAAACGATTCGTCGTTACACCCTGTTGTCCTGAAATCGGCAAACCGGACTGTTTTGCCATAATTCGTGCTTGGACGATTAGTCGGGAGTTGACTTTTCGCAGACTCATTGCAATGAGGCTGAACGGGCTGATTTTTGCGCCGGACATATACGCCTGAAACCAAAGAGGTCCATAAAAGAAGACGACGACTGCAACAACAGCGAGCAGGATGAGGGCGATCAAACCGACGAAAAGAAAGAGCAACAGTTCCACAACGCACTCCCTATGTTAATTCAGGAAAAATGTTAATTCAGGAAAAGCAGGAAATACAGTCACAATGACGATCATTCCGGCATGTCGGCGATTTTAGCAGACAAAAGACCGATTCGATAGGGTTGTTGAAAAAAAGATAAACTGGGCTTGAAAAAAGTATTGCCCAAATACAAGCCCGCTGATGAGAGCTTCAACGATTCTCCCTATTTTATCCCGTCCCAACGGGTTTGACAAGACGGTTTTAGCGGGTTTCGTCTTGCCAAGCAACGAGCATTTCAGCAAGTTCCTCTTCGGTTGGAAATTCGCTCACCAAATATCGAATAGGATAGACATTTTGCGGTTTTAAGAGATGTCCAACAGTTTCTTGGACAATCGTCCAAGAAATCAAGGGTGTTTCCCGCGCTGTTTCCGCCTCAACAAAAGAAATATAATCCGTTTTGGGTAATAATTGCGTACAATCCGACCGCCAAAAAGTGTAGACGATCATATCGTCGGGATTTTCAAGCACCTTAGGAAGAATCGGAGCAAGGAATGTCGCTTGATCGTTTGTTTGCTGCAAATTGTCCTGAAGAAACTGATGTTGAATGTTGTACAACGACATCGAGTCCATCTTCGCTAATTGACGGAAGATGATGTAGGTTTGGTCATTTTTTGGGGGAAACCAAGGACACCATTCTTCGCCGACCAGATGAAGGAGAAGTGGGGGGAATGCGCGGGGTTGTTTCTGATTGTCAATGACCTGAGCTGCTAAAACGCAAAGACCGAGTGTATCTTCGGAACCTGTAATGAGGAGACGATCCGGGCTAAGACAAAGGGCAATTGGATCGCCAATCAGTTCCAAATCACGGATAAAGTCGGTCATCATCAATCGGGATGAATCGAAACTGTCTTCAGAAGCAGAAACGTAAACTTTCGTTTTATTTTCGAGGGCCAAACAGGCGAAACGGGATTCGCGTTCCAACAGATTTCGGTTTGCGATTTCCATGATCTCAAAAAAGCTAATTCCCCAATCTTTGAGATGTTGCTCTGAAATCATGATAATCGAATCATACATGTCATAAGCAACCGCCAAACCAAAATGGTCCCCGACATCTAGGTAAGGAATCGTCGGGGGACCATTTTTTTTGTCCTGAAAGTGTAAACCGAGCATTTCAAAGTACGTCCTTGCCCTTAACGCCGGGAATAAATCAGGAATAACGTCTTCAAAATCTGCGGGCAGTTCCTTCAGAAAGAGAAAGTGTCGCAACCATTTTTTGAGGACAATCGGGCGATCCTGTTCGTTTGAGCGCGTATATTCGGCATACGCATTCCCCAGATACATAACTTTTTCATTGGGTGCAGGAACTTTCAGAAGAAAATCTTTAGAATCATACGAAACGTCCAAATCGGTCTGGATTTCCTTGATCTTCGACAAAATGAGACCCGCAAATTCCTCTTTGAGCAAATTTGGCTCGCGTACAGGAACTACGTTTTGGTCGTTTGTCGGAAATAATCGGTCAAAAAGTGAACTCATTTGGGTCCTGATTATAGCAATAACGGAAATTTGGAAAAGTGGTCAAAAAAAAGGAAACCGTGTCGTCCAAATCCATTTACACCAACATATACCCAATATACCGACGTGTTGCTTTACGGTAAAAAAGCCTTTGTCTTTCCTTGCAATTGTGGTATGATAGAAAGGAAGGAATGAACAATGGAGCGGTCAGGAACCGATATGAACTTGGGGGATCAATAGACTTCTCCGATAATTGATTGGTTTCGCTGAATGATGTTGATTTTGTTAAGTAATTATAGTTTGAGTAGAAGGGGTTGGATTTTAGGTTTTTAGGGGTTGGGTTGAAAAGATGAATTCAGGACAAAGGGTTTCGGGCGAACACGAGCAGATTGAGATGCGGATTCGCGGAGCAGCGCAGACAATCAAACGGGTTGATGTTTTTTTTTCCGGCGTTGTCCTCCTTACTTGGATCGTGTTCTACCTTTTCCTGTTTATCCTGCTCGATCACTGGTGTTTCCCGGGTCGTCTCTCCCCTTTCTTGCGAACATTGTTTCTCCTTCCCGGTCTTGCCGGTCTTCTTTGGTACTTCTTCGCCCGACTGTTTCCCTTACTCAAATACCCAATCAATCCAGTTTATGCAGCCCGCGTTTTGGAAGAACAACGGGAACAACAGATGAAGAATACGTTGATTAACTGGACAATGATTCGTCAGGAACAGCAAGAAAGGTTGGGACAACGCAAAGGGGAACAAACCGAACGTGAGAGAGGAGCGGAAATCGGCTTGAATCCGTTGCAGTTGCAGATGTTGGACGGAATGACGGTTTGTGCAACCCGGGATTTGCAACAGATTCCGCTTGAACTGAATGTCAATCACCTCCCACTTTTACGTTGGATTATCACCCTTGCCGTTTTGATTGCCGTTTTGTTTTTTTACACTCTTTTTTCTCCCAAAAATCCCTGGACCTCCTTTCTTCGCTTGACCTTACCTTTTGCCGGGATTGATTCGCCAAGTCGATACCGCTTTTTGGACGTGATTCCAGGAGATGCCGTTTTTTTTCAAGGTGAAACGATCACGATTTCAGCCCGGGTTGAGGGAGCAGGACAACAATCGGTTGTTTTGATTTATTCGACCGAGGATCAACGGATTGTCGATCAGGTCATTCCTATGTCCATTCCGCAAGGAGCAAACAAGTATGAATGTTCGTTTCCCCCGGGACAATTAGGACTGGAACAGGGGGTTTTGTACCAAATCGGAGTTGGAACAGAACGGAGTCGCGTTTTTCGACTTGTTGTTGTTCCACCTCAAACCTTTGAGGTTCGGTCGATTACATACCAATTCCCCGTTTATACAGGTCGACAACCGATTACGGTTGAAAACACAGGAGACATTCGTGCTTTTGAGGGGACCGAAGTCTTTTTGAATGCTCGTTCCAACTTTGAAATGGATCGGGCTGCTTTCATTCCGAATGATGATGAACGAAAAGGACGGTCCATGCTCCTTACGGATGATTGTTTTGGGGCAAGTACCTCGTTTGTGTTGAAAATGGACCAAAAGAATCCGACACAAGGTGAATTTCAGACGTATCTTTTACGCGGTTATGATGTCGAAGGAAATGTCAATCGTCAACCAAGTGTTTATCATATTGATTTGTTGCAGGACCAACCCCCGACTATCATTTGGGTTGACTCTCCCAAAGAAAATCCGTTGAGAATTCCCTACAACGGTTTTACCGAGACGATTTTGCGAGCCGAAGATGCCGATTTTGGAATCAGAATGATTCGTTTACACTTGGAAGTCGCAGGAAAACAATTAACACCCGTTGTCTTACTTCAAGCCGATCAACAACAAATAAGTGGTTTTCAAGGAGCTGTTCAGGTCAACGGTTTAATCAAGCCCGAACAACTGGGTTTGCAAGTCGGTGATGTGGTGCAGTATTGGGGAGAAGTGGTTGATACCCGACTTCCTGACGGAAATCGGGCGTTTACGGAACAATTGACATTTGTTGTGGAAAATCCCAAAGAGGGAGCGGAAAAGAAAGACGCAGACCCTGATCGGTTGGAGTCCTCTGCAAGAGAGAAAGAAATACAAGGGGAAAAAGATAGTGAGGGCAAGCCGACCGAACGAGAGGAGAATAAGGAAACTGACTTGTCAAACAAAGAGCAACAAGATGAAGAGCGGACAAAACAGTCTTCAGATAACCGACGAGAGGATCAGGTCAATCAAAAGAACACCGTAGATGGGGAGAAGGACCCGGGTTCTGAATCGGAGAGTCAAGAACGTGAGGAGGAAAAAAGTGGGAGGGAAGAGAATAGAGAAGGTGAAAAAGGTCCAGATGCTGATTCGTCGAATCAGGGAGAATCAAGCGGAAATCAGCAAGGAGAGGGGCAAGGACAGGAGAATCGTCAAAAGGGCTTGAATTCGGGGACCGGGGATGAGGGAGACCAACAGAATCAGCAGTCGGACAATGAGGGGGGAAATTCAGGTTCTGATTCACAAAATGTGAATCGTTCCAACAGTTCAAATGGAACAGGGGGACAAGAGACGGGTAATGCGGGGGACGATTCAAAGGGTCAAGGAGAAACGGGAAACGGTTTGGGCGAGAGTCGTCAAAACGGCAAAAAGAATCAAACCGCCCAAAATAATGGGAGTAGTACGAACAGCGAAAATAATGGAAATAGTGAAAAAAGTACAAATGGTGAAAATGGTGAAAATGGAAAGAATGAGGGGGCAGAAAATGCCGAGTCCCATAAAGGTTCAAAAGGTTCATCTGCGAATCAGGGACAGGGAGCGACTCGGGCAGAACCGGCAAATGATCGTTCCGTTGACGGAGAAGCGAATCCGGGCGAAGTATTTGACAGGGCATTTCAGCGAATGAGGGAATTGGAAAAGGGGAATCGAAGTAATCAAGACAACACGGGACGATTGGAAATGTCAGAACAGTCGGATTCGTTGAATCCTGATTCACAACGACGAACAAATCAGGGGTCAGCGTTGAAAAGCGTCCCGACTCAAACATCAAAAACAGGTACAACAGATCAAGCACAACAAGTGTATGTCGAGCGAGAGAAGCCGGAAAATCAGCATCAACCGGGGAAATTGGCTGATCCTGAGTTGCCGATTTTGGAGAATCGTGATCGGTCAAAACAGCAGGGAAATCAGCAAGCAGACGGGACAACACCTGATTTGGGTTTAGGAACCGAACGCGAGAGTGAGGTTGGAATTGGAGAAGAACAGGTTGATTCCTTAAAGCGGGAGAATGATTTCAGAAAGGGGGAGCGGACGGATCAACCGGGGACGGAATCCGTTGATCGAGAAAGGGCAGAATTGGCACTTTCAAGTTCTGAAAATCAGGAACAACACAATCAGAAAGGTCCAAAAGGGAACAGTGCTGAACGAACCGAATCATCTGAAAAGGCAATTGGAAAACAGCAACAAGCGGTTCCGGACGTGAATGACAGAAATGGAGGGAAAAGGGGGGAAGACACTCGAGAATCGGGCGAATCCGAAAAGTTGGGAGAGACAAAAGAATCGGGGATCAGTGAGGTTCGTTCAGAGCAAAGCGACAAAGGGGCAAAACAAACCGATCATGGATCGGGGCAGACGAATAAGGGGGATGAATCGACTCCGCGCAACAAGCGGGAATTTGGGGGGGGAACAGGCGAATCCGAATCTCCGTTTGATGATCGGTCAGAAGAAGTCTCATTCCGCTCGAACCGTTCACATTTTGGAAGTGAACAAACATCCCTTGCGTTGAAATTTTTGGAGGAAGAAGCAGCAAAGACGGAACCGGATTCCCAATTGCTGGAGAATTTGGGTTGGACGAAGAAGGAATTACGTCAATTTGTCCAGAAATGGAAAACAGCGTCAGGTCAACCGGAACAGATAAATTCAGGTTTTTCAGACGAAACCAATTGGCGCGAGATGTTGAACGGCATGCAGACGGTTCGACCACAAAAGCAGACAACAGTTCAATCGGGTTTAGAGAATCAGGATCGGGCGACTGCAACGGGGACACGACGCTTTGAACCGCCCAAGAATCTCAAGGAAAAGGCGAAACGGTATAATGAGGGGATTGGGCAATGATAATGATTACATCAAGCAACCTGAACACTTATGTAACCGGACCCTTGACAATGAAGGTGGAATTCCTTACATTGGCGTTTTTCCTGTTTTCCGAGGGGGTGTTGGGACGCTCTGAAAATTTAACCTTTTGAAAACACAGTCTCTGCAATTGAGGAGATTTGAATTTACATGATTTGTGAGTTGTTTTTAAGAGAATAGAAACACAGAGGTCCCCCGTTGTTTTTTGCGCCCCCTCGTTTTGTTGAATATAAGTTTGGAAATGATGTGAATGTTCGCGGTTGATTTGTGGTGTTGAACCGAAACAGAACCGAATGTCCTTTTGGACCAAACGGGTCGTCCTCCTTTCCAAAGACCAATCACCTCAGTCGCTTACCTCGTAAGGTGTCGAATTTCATGAGTGAACCCGTTGTTGTCAATCTCCGTTTTTTAGCAAAAGAACTTGATCTTCCAATCGTAAAAGTCCAAGCGGTTGTTGATCTCCTTGACGAAGGACATCCGGTCCCGTTTATTGCCCGATATAGGAAAGACCTGACCGGAAATTTACATGAGGATGATATTCGAGCAATTCAGGTCGAGTTGCAAAGTGAACGCGCATTAGCTGAACGCAAGCAGACGATTTTGCGGACAATCGAGTCGCAAGGACAATTGACGCCGGAACTGGATCGGAAGATTCGGGACGCAAAGACGACGAAACGGTTGGAAGACCTCTATTTGCCCTTTAAGCCCAAAAAGCAGACATTAGCAACGATTGCACGAAGTAAAGGATTGGAACCGCTTGCATTGGAGATTCTGGCGTCTGATCCAGTGATTGCCGACTTGGACAAAAGGGCTGCTGAATTTATCAATGAGGACAAGGGGGTTTTATCCGTTGCAGATGCTCTTTTAGGAGCAGGGCACATTGTTAGTGAACTATTCAGTGAAAAAATTGAGATTCGTCAACATGTTCGTGAAGTGGTCCAACGAGCGGGTTGTCTGGTTGCCAAACGCATTCTCACAAAAGAGACAACGGATTTGGGCGAAGAGGTCGGCGAAAACAATGTTGGAGATAGTCCGACTTCAAACGACAAAGGAGAAGCAACTAAGGGCAAGAAGAAAGCGAAGAAGGTAAAGCAGGAAAAGTTGGTTCAGGACCAACCGGCAACCGTTGAAACCGCGCAATCGCCGGTTGAAACTCCGCAATCTTTGGTCGAAACCCCGCAATCGCCGGTTGAAGCTCCCCAATCTGCTGAAGAGAGCCGGGAAGTTGAACCGAGTCAAGCCGGTTGTGCGGTTGCTGAAGACAACAGCGGTTCAGGAGGAGGGGAATTGGAAAACGATTTGGAATCGACTCAACCAGAAACGATTCAGGAGTCGATCTCGACCGTTCAGGAGTCGATCTCGACCGTTCAGGAATCGACTTCAGCAGTTGAGGAATCGTCGACTCTTCCAGAATCGTCAACAGTTCAAGAATCGACAACGGTTGAAGAATCGCCCGTTGAACAGGGACAGTCTGTTGACGATGTTGATGATTTGAAGACCATCTCCAAATTAGATGACTCCCGTCCGAACATTGAAACGGTTGCTCAGACGGATCAGGATATTCAGGTTGTTGAACAACAGTTCCAACAATGGAAGGAACAGCAGAAAGACAAGGAAAAACCGATTGTTCCGTCACAAAATCAGGTGAAGAAAAAACGGAAAGCGGAAAAGAAAAAGGCTAAAGAAGCCCGGGTCAAACGTCAGTTGGATCACATGGAACGACTGTTCCACGATTATTTTGATTATCGTCTTGAGATACGGAAAATTCCCCCTCACCAAACATTAGCGTTAAATAGGGGGGAAAAGGCGAAAATGATTCGCGTCAAATTGGATGTTAATCAGGATGAATTGGCTGCAAAAGCAACAGGGCTTTGTGTTGCGACCGATCATCCACATAGTGATTTTTTAACGGGTTGTCTTCGTAATGCAGTCGAGCGACTTATTCTCCCGTCTGTTGAACGTGAAGTCCGGGCTGATTTGACAGAACAGGCGGAACTTCAGTCAATTCAGGTGTTTGCGAAAAATTTGCGCAATCTGCTCCTACAACCTCCTCTTCGTCGTCAACGGGTTCTCGCAATTGATCCCGGTTTCAAACATGGTTGCAAAATGGTTGCCCTTGACGAGTTCGGTAATGTCCTCGCTCATGAAACAGTTTACCTTTTTGGAAGTGCTGACAAAAAACGCCGGGCAGAAGAGAGTATTGTCCGACTTATTGACGAATACCGTATTTCGGTCATTGCGATTGGAAATGGAACCGCTTGTCGTGAAACGGAAGAGTTCATTTCCCGGTTAATTGCCAAACATTCCGATCATCCAACCGATTTGAACCCCAAAAAGGTCGATTCCGGGTCCAGTCAACAGTCAAAGCAAGAATCCGTTGCTCTGCAACCGACTGTTCAAGAATCAGCTCCTCAAGAACCAGCTGTTCAAGAACCCGTTGTTCAGGAATTGGTCGGGCAGAAACCGACAGAACAGGCAGGTTCGGAAGAACCGTCTCAACCGGTTGAACCAAAATTTGTCCGAAGTCAAGCGGTTGCAGATGCTTCTTATGTCGTCGTTAATGAAGCTGGAGCAAGTGTTTATTCCGCAAGTCCTCTTGCAAATGAAGAATTTCCCAATTACGACATCCTACTTCGAGGTGCTATTTCAATTGGGCGACGTTTGCAAGACCCGCTTAACGAATTGGTTAAGGTGGAACCGGCCAGTTTAGGGGTCGGCATGTACCAACATGACCTCAAGAGTAAATACTTGAAAGACTCACTCAATCATGTCGTCGAATCTTGCGTCAATCACGTTGGAGTTGACTTGAATACAGCGGGACCCGCTATTTTGCGTTATGTATCCGGTTTGAATCAACTAACTGCCAAACGAATCTATGAATATCGTGTAGAGCATGGACCTTTTAAGACTCGGGAAGACCTTAAAAAAGTTCCCGGTCTTGGAGAAGTGACCTTTACACATTGTGCCGGGTTTTTACTGATTCCTAACGGCGTCAATCCGTTGGACGCAACTTGGATACACCCGGAAATGTACGACGCGACATATCGTATTCTGGAGCAAATGGGATATACGGTCGAAGATTTGCGGAATCCAGAAACGGCGAAAGAAATTGCCGCAAAAACGAAAACAGCGGATATTACGGCGATTGCGGACGCTCTTGGAATCGGGCCAATTACGATTCGGGACATCCTGCAACAGTTGGGCAAACCGGTTCGGGACCCGCGTGAACGTCTTTCAACCCCGGTCTTCAAAAAAGGCATTTTGCAGTTAAAGGACCTAAGCCCGGACATGGAATTGACCGGGACAGTCCTGAATGTCGTCGATTTTGGGGCTTTCATTGACATTGGTCTGCATGAATCAGGTTTGGTTCATATTAGTCAGTTTGCTGACCGTTATGTTCGGGACGCTCACGAGTTCGTCTCGGTCGGCAATATTGTTCGGGTTTGGGTCGTCGAAGTTGATTCCAAAAGGAATCGTATATCGTTGACCATGATTCCCCCTCATCTCAGAAAACAGGAACAACGGGAACAACGTCGGGACGGTTCATTCAAACGGGACGCCGAGTCGCAACATTCGGGCGACAGTACATCACAAGGAGTTCGTTCGTCGGGACCGGGAAAAGGGTTGGATCAGCGTCAAGGTTCGGATTCTCGATCAGACAGGGGATCGACACAGAAACGGGACGGAGTCGGAACAGTTGCAGAAACGAACGAACAGCGGGATTCTCGCAATGATTCTCGGAAACCGGGACGAACTCAGGGACAAGGAGGGGCGTTTGGTCGGGAAGGACGACCGAGTGAGGGTCAAGACTCATTTCGACGGAATCGACGAGATGGTCGGGACGGACGAGATGGACGGAATCGGGGCGAAGTCAAACCCAAAGTCTTTGTGTCCGCCCCTCTCGAAAAGAAAATGGCCCCCATTTCTGAGGAGATGAAAAAGGGAAAAGAGCCGCTTCGCAGTTTTGGTGATCTTGCTCAACTTTTTGGTCGGGTTCAACTTGAGGAATCAGAGAAGAAGAAGGGCAAGAAGGATAATAGGGAAAATAAAGAAAACAAGGAGAATAAAGAGAATACCGCAAAAAGTCCTGATAAGGATGCTGAAAAAAATCAAGAGAATAATAACACTTGAGATTGGCAGTTGATATGGAAGTATTGGTTGGAATAACAGGCGGAATCGCGGCGTACAAAACGGCAACGCTTGTCAGTCGTTTGGTTCAGTCCGGTTATGGTGTTTCTGTTCTTATGACGCAATCGGCGACGCAGTTGATTTCACCCAAAACCTTTGAATCTCTGACCAATCGACCGGTTATGACCGGTTTGTTTGACGCTCATTCACATGCTCACATTGAATTAGGGCGTAAAGCACACCTGTTGTGTGTTGCTCCAGCAACTGCCAATTTTCTTGGAAAAACGGCAAATGGAATTGCCGACGATCTCTTGAGCACTGTTTATCTCGCGTTTGAGGGTCCTGTTCTGTTTGCACCTGCAATGAACTCTGTTATGTGGAGTCAACCGGCTGTTCAGCGGAATGTTCGGAGATTGCAGGAAGACGGCGTATTCATGATTGGTCCTGAATCCGGTCGTCTCAGTTGCGGAGAAACAGGGACGGGACGGATGTCCGAACCCGATCAAATTATTGCAGAGATACTGCGTATTTTTTCCAAATCACCTGAATTTCCTCTTTCGTCGGATAAAGTTTGACGATTCTTTCGATTGTTATTATTCTTCCTATTAATTTTGGTCGATATTACGATTGGGGGTATACGTCAATTCAGAGTAAGAAAAAGACCGTCTCATTAGAGCGGATCAATGATTATTGTGAACGGGATGAATGCTGAGTCGTTTGGGGAGTGAAAGTTAGTCGCCGCTTTTGCAGCACTATAAAGAAGAACTTTTCATGTCAAATGGAATTGGAAGAACCGTTCGTATCTTGTCGCGGTCCAACAATAGGGCTGCGTCTGCGCTGTTGGAACAGGCATCCAATTCTTCCAACGATCTAATTCGCAAAGCGGCGTACACCGAATTGATCTCCAAAGGAAGTCCGGGAACCTTTTTGGATTATATTCGGAACTTCGATACACTGGATGAAAGTATTCGTGATATACTACGACTTCAGGCGGACAAATTGGTGAACCCGATTCGGATTGGGATTTTTGGGAGTGATCCCCGATTGCAGAAAAATGCTGTTCGTGCTGCTTTTTTCTTTAAGGTTTATGATCTCATTCCCATATTGTTGCAGATCGTAACCGATCCAAGAGGAGGAATAAACCGTTCACATGTTCCGCTTGAAGAATTTCTTTTGCGTTTGCTCCGATTGTTTGCCGACGAATTGGATACGGTTCAACTGCCCGGACCTTATCATTCTTTTATTCTGTCCGAAATACGTCCGATTCTGCGCAAATCCATTTTGGGTTTTAAGCGGAATGACAGTAACATTGCCCTGAAAGTTTACCTTTACCTTTATCGTTATCTTGACGATCCAGAATTGGGTTCTAGTGCTATTTTGCGTAATCCGCTTCATCCGATTTACCCGGCCCTTTCCGCCTTATTGCAGTCTGAAAATGACCCTCATGTTTTCCAATTCGTGTTGGACAGTCTGGAACAACCGAATGTTCCCGGTTTGATCCTTTCGACCTTATCCAATCGAACGGACATGTCCTTTTTACTTTATATTCTTGCCGGTTTACCCCCTCATCTTTCGGAAACCGCGCAGGAAAATCTTTCCAAAATACATCGTTGGGAATGGTCCAAAGCAGCCCGACCTTTGATTGCCCAATTGGATGAGAAACAGCAGAAAAGTCTGGTTGATCTGGTTCGTTTTTCAGATATTCCAGAAGAAACCGAGTTCTTTATTCTTCACTTGGTGATACAATTTGGCAAGTCCCAAGCTCGCCGTCTTGCTGTTGCTGAATTGGCATCTCATACAACAACAGAAGCGGCGCAGATTGTTTGGGACGCAACCGAAGATTCAGACCCAGAAGTTCAAGCAGCTGCACTTCGTCAATTGCGAACGCGGCATTATCCTGAAGGAACCGCACGATTATTACAGTATGCCGACAGTCCCAACCCGATTGTGCGGGATGCTGTTTATGCGGAGTTACCTGAATTTCGGATGAGCCGACTTTTGGAGACGTTTGAGCATTTGAAGGATGAACAACGTCGGACCGCATTGAAAATTGTTCAGAAAATTGATCCCAAAGCGAAAGATGTTTTGGCGAGAGAATTGCAGTATGGAACACCAATGATGAAATCTCTTGCAATTCAGTGTGTCGAATTGGCTCCTCAATTTGTCGTGCAACTCGAAGAACCGTTAAGTGCTATATTGTTGCGGGATGAAATGCCGGAAATGCGGGTTAAAGCAGCCGAATTACTTGGATTGGGACATCGTGAGATGAGCCGACATTCCTTGATGCAAGCGTTTCATCGAGATGTGGATGCGCATGTTCGATCTGCTGCACAACGGAGTCTCGACCAAAGAAATCAGGCCAAACAAAACAGAATGGAAACGGAACCTAAAGTCGTTGAAACGGAATCAACCGTCTAAAATTATAAGCCTAATACTGAACGTCTAAAATCAAACGTCGAACACCATGAATCTAACGTCAAATGTCTAACGATTACAACCAACATGTTTGAGCGAGCACGAAAGATAAGCGGTTCACTGTTCTGCTCCCTTTCTTTGGGGCTGCTCTTTCTTTGCGCTTTTGTGTCTTCCAATCACCTTCTTGCCCAAGAACCATCGTTTGGTATTGAGGATGTGTCCCAGAAATTTCGGGATCAGTTTGGTCGAACACCGAATTCAATCAGTGAAACGACCTTTTTCATTATTGCAACGGTCGTTTTGGGGACGATCATTTTTTTGATTTGGTTGTATTACCAATACTATGGACGACGACATATCAAGGGGGGATTTCATAATGAGAGGGAGTTGTTCAATGAGTTATGTCAGGGACATCAATTGACGCGGGAACAGCAGAACATTTTACGTCGGATTGCGAAAGAGTTGAAACTGTCAACCCCCTCATTACTGTTTATCGACCCGAAGTATCTTGAACAGACCTTGTATGACCGGGTTGTTCCGTATCCCACACATCTTCTACAGGAATTGTTGATGAGACTTTTTGGTGAAGTTGACCTTGAGATTGGGACTCAAGGGGGATTGTCGACATCCATGTATTCTTGGACCTCCATCTCGGACGGATTGCAGGAGACGGAGATGTATTCGGCTCGAAATGATGTTGGGGGCCAAACGGCGACAACACTGTTACGTTCGGTCCCAAAAGAAGTGTCGGAACAGCAATCGGGATCAGGAAGTGCAACAGGGACAGGAGCAGGGACATGGGATTCAGAATTTTGGAGTGATATTGAGAAAGGGCAAGAGCCCCAGAAGGATGAAAAAAAGGACGGGGGAAAGACTGGGGGGGGACCAACGACTCAGGAACATTCGGGTTTAAGGTCGGCGTCTCATTTTGCGCCCGTTCTTGCTGTTCCCCCTTTGCGTGAAGAGGTCCTCAAAACGGATCAGCGTGCTTATCATGCGTCGGAAACGGTCTCTTCAGCCCGAATGATTCCCCCAAGTGGACCGGGATTGGAAAAGACGACTTATAAACCGCAGTATCCTGAAAGTAGTGAAAAAGGTACATCGAATACGAATGTAGACGTTCAACCGCCTGATTCGTCGCAAAGTGGAACATCGATTCCAACAAGCAATTCATCTAAGGAATCATTGCACAACGATTCCTCAATGAACGGTTCTTTGCTGAAGAATCCTTCATCCAATGCTTCTTCGTTCAACGCTTCTTCGCCGAATCATTCCTCTGAGAGCAATTCTTCGTCGAACAATTCCTCATCCAAGAATTCTCCCTTCACGAGTTCCACCTCCTCCAAAGAATTACAAGGGTCTGTTAACCGGTCTCATAAGACGGAAGAACCGTTGAATGATTTTCGTCAGACGAAAATACTGGAAAACCCGACTGTTGGAACTCGCGTTTTTTCCTCGTTGATTCAGTCGATGTCCCAAGTTTCTGAAGAGTTGACTGCCAGTTCTGTACAGAATCTGCTCAATCGCCCGGTTTCTCTCTCTCCAAAATCTCTCCAAGAGATGAAGGTGAACCCAACTTTTTCCCGGCGTCCTCCGATTTCACCAATTGCGGGGCAAAATCGGACGGTTCGTCCGGGAAAACCCGTTGCAACTGGTTTGTTGGATTCCGGGCAAGGAAATGTGGTTGTTGAGCAGATTGATTTAGAGTCACTTGGGATACAGGTTCCCGGGCAAATGATTTCAGGACAATCCAAGAGACCGACAGAATCTTCTGCGTCCAAGACGGATACAGAGTCGGGCGAGATTGGCGAGATTGCCTTTATTGAACAACTGATTGCGTCCCCCAAATCTCCGATCAGATGAAGATGAATATGAACAGGTCAATTCGACATTTCTGGTCCGTTCGGCTCTTGCCCGAATTCCTACGTTCAAAACGGTCACAACCGGTCCCCCTCTTCGATGTCCCTCTCTCAGATGCCGTATCCTCAACTGTCTCATCTGCTGTATCGTTCTCGTCTCATCTTCTGTTCCTTGTACTTTTAACCTGTTATTTGTTGCTTTTCACAATTGACATCAAGGGCGCGGAACAGTACTCGTTTGAGTCCGCCCGACCTGTCTTTCGTCGGACTCTTTTCGCAGAATCTGCGGGAACCAGTTCACTTGATTGGTTGCCCGAATCATCAACCCGTCTTTATACGGCAAAAGGCAATCTGATTGTTGAAGCACTTGGAACCGAACCGTCATTTTATCACCTCTTCAATTCCCCTTGCAATCAATTGCAGATTCGTTTTCGTCTCAAAACCCGAGTCAAATCCGATTGTCAGATTTCCTGGATCACGCAGGAAATGCCCCAACGTGATCCTTCCAAAAGTGTCTCCATCTCCCTCAATGCAGATGATAACTGGCATGATTATTCGGTCATTTTGCCTGTTGAGGGGCATCTTAGTGCTTTGTCAATCAGGTTAACAGGAACAACAGGACGTTGGACGTTTGGTTCCTTCGATCTCAAAGCGACCGTTCCTCATCCCATTCTTGTCAAAAACGCCGTTCGCCAAGATAATGGTGTTCAGTTTACCCTTTTTAATACGTCCCGATCCAACCTTTTTTTTACGATTGAGGGAATTCCCGGGGATCAGGTCCTCGAATCACGACGTTCTGCCGATTTTCTACTGCCAATTCAAATCCGCGAGAATTTGGGTCAAGCCGTATTGCGAATCGACACTCAGGATTTTCCGACTGCCGTTTATCCCCTGTTTCTGTATCTTCCTGACGAAAAAGGCAATTGGTTGCAACATTCCTTTGGTCCCAATCAGGAATTGCTGTTTGAAGTAACATCTGATGCTCGAATTGCCCGCATTTCACGCCAATCACACAATTCGGCAGAATCCCCAACTGTTCTTGCGATTCTTGCCCCTCTTGTACATCAAAATGGTCGGATTCCCGATTTTCAAGTGGAATCCGGGACAAAAGACGGGACATTTCAATTCAGAGCAGCAAATGCAATTCTTAACCTCACTCTTCAGGGAGATGAACTCTCCTTTTTGCTGGAACCTGTCGTTCTTGAAGAACCGTTTGAAGGTCCGGTTGTTCGGGTTCTTGGCCCATTACAAGGCGGATTGCTTTCTGGGGTTGAATTGTTGGGACCAGGTGATACCAGTTCGTCGACGATTGACCTTGCTGAACCCAATAACATTCGGTACACCCCGCCCAAAATTTGGATTACGGCTCCTCTCGCCGCACTTTCTTCCGACCAAATCGGGGTTGGTCTGCTTTGGAATGACCCCGATTTGCAACCGATTTTTGCATCACCCAACTCTATGGACCTTTCTGAGGATCATCGTATGTCCTTACAAGGAACTCGAATTGGTGCAACAGTCCGATTTATTCCGGTTCCAAACGCCAAGTCGGAATCAACGACAGACTCCGTTGTCCAAGAGTCCGGGCAATCAATGATTCCTGAATTGATTCGTTGGGGAATCAGCAAGAGAGGACTTGCTCCCCTTCCTGCTTTTCCTCGTTCTGAAGAAGAGCAGAAAGAACTGATTCTTTCGGCTCTTACTGGACCTCTTCAGGGAGAGGACAAGATGAGTTGGGGGTATTATGTTGAGTCGGACGCAACCCGGGAACCTTATGCAGATGTTCTTTCAACATTGTTCCGTCTAACCGGCAATGTTCCCAAAATCTCCGCAATCACACCTGGGGGAAGTGTAATTACAAATGACACCATTTATTTTGTGACGAATCGGGTTGAAGACTGGAAAGATTGGCAAACAGCCAATATTCAAAAAGATTTGGAGAATAGGGAAGCAGATGGAACATTTCATAAACGGAGTCTGTTTCCAGAATGGGAGTCGCAACAGACCGTCTTTGGTTTGAATGCCAGAAAAGCAGCCTTTTTACTGGATTACGCTCAAAAAACGGGGGATCGGAAAGTTCTTGAATCGACGGAAAAAACTCTTCGTTGGTTGCTGCAAAGCCGTATTCCGCGAGGAGGACATTATTGGGATTCGCCGTTTCACACTCCCGATCTTCTTGCATCTGCTTATGCTGTTTGGGCGTTGACACGCGGTTTTGAACTGACGAAAAAACCGGAATACTTAGAAGGGGCAAGACGTTATGCCCTACTTGGACTCCCCTTTGTCTATCTTTGGGGAACCCAACCAATCCAACTTTACACAACGGTCCCCATGTTTGGAGGAACGGAACGTGAAAAAGCCTGGTTCGGAGTTGCCCAACCTTTTTCCGGCCTCATTTACGGTTATGCCCTTTGTCAACTTGCTCCTTATGATTCGACATTCGATTGGAAACAGATTGCAAAAGGCCTATTGATTGCGGCAGAGCAGATGCAGTATGCAGACGGACCTTATGCCGGATGTTTGCCGGACGAATTTTTGATCGAGGGACAACTTCGACAGTCCTCTCATTTGAATCCTTGCGGTTTAGTCAGTCTGCAATTGGCAATTGAGGGAAAAGTCGATTCTCTGACTGCTGTTAGTTCAGGTAATGATACAATTGCAGCCCCTTTCCCGATTCAAGCCAATAAACGAGGTGTTGTTGTGCGAGATGTTCCGTCCGGTTTGCGGTTTGAAATGCTCATCAACGGTCAACAGGTCATCCCGGTTCAAGGATCGGGTTCAGGAAAAGATCAGGTTCGATTCTGAAACATTGCCCAATCCTCCTAATCCGAGTTGTATGCCAAATCATTTGAGGATCATGTCAACTTGTCAAAGAGAAGAGAGTTTTTTGTTTTTTTAAGGGGTTTCAACGACTTTATTGGGATTGGTTTGAAATGCGTAAAGATCAGCGGAAAAGGGATGAATTAAGACCTTTGCAAATGGAGCGGGAGTTTATTTCAGCTGCACAAGGTCGTGTTTTGGTTTCGTCGGGACGGACAACAATTTTGTGTACAGCAAGTGTTGTCGAGGAACAGCCGAAATGGATGTCGCGTGATTCAGAAAAAGGTTGGATAACGGCAGAATACCGAATGTTGCCCGGGAGTACACGACCGCGAACAGCGAGATCAGATCGTCCAGACGGTCGTTCAACGGAAATTCAGCGTTTGATTGGTCGGGTTCTTCGTTCGGTTGTGCAACTGGAGAAGTTGGGACCCCGGACGATTTATATTGACTGTGATGTTCTCTTTGCAGATGGAGGGACGAGGACGGCGAGCATAACAGGGGCATTTGTTGCTCTTGTTGACGCAATTTGTGCAATTCGTGATTCGTTGCCTGATCCTGCTGCTTTTCCGTTGACCGATTCCGTTGCTGCAATAAGTGTTGGAATCGTCAACGGAGAGTCTCTTCTGGATTTGGATTACAGTGAAGATGTAGATGCTGAAGTTGATATGAATCTGGTAATGACAGGTTCAGGTCGGTTTATTGAGATTCAGGGAACGGGCGAAGAAGCGACCTTTTCGGAGTCCGAGTTGGGGGATTTGCTGCATTTAGGGAAAAACGGAATCAAACAGTTGACACAATTACAGCGGGAAGTTCTTGGAGGGAATTGGCCGTTTTGAAGACATCCTAGATACTTCGCTTTTTGCTGAATAACTTTTTTCAAATGCCGTATTGAACCTTGTCCGTTTTTTTGAACAGCGAGATTGTGTCTGTTGCTCCAAATACGAGGAGCAAGCAATTATGATTCGACTTGTTCGAGACCCCAAAAATTCGTCTTGCTCTGTTTTTACTAAATCGATATACTGCCCCGTCGCGCTGTATTTTGCGCAACTCCCTCAACGGGTTTTCCCTTGTTGTTTGCTTTGAAAGAAGTAGTGTCCGAAAAGGAATTCGGAGATGATGTACAGAATAGGTTATGCTCTTCGTGTTGGTTTTGTGACGGTTTGTGTGCTGATTGGTTGTGCAAACCGCTCGATGTCTGTTTATGGAGCAGATACGGCAGATGAAAGTCTGACGATTGCTTACAACTATTATCAGCAGAAGAGATATGACCTTGCAATTGGGGCATTTGAGACATTTTTGCAGAAGAACCCGAATCATGCGAGCAAGAATCAGGCCGAATTCTTTCTTGCCGAGTCACTTTTTCAAAAAGGGAGGACAGAAGAGGCGTTTGCGCATTTAGACAACATGTTTGGCAAAGGTCTTTCCTTGATTAAGTCGTACACCGCGCAGGAATTGGACAAAACATTTTATCTGGCGAACATTCGGCCCAAAATCGAGTCGCCCTTAACCGCTCCATTTGGTAAAGATGCTCTTTTTCGAGCGGGAGAAATTGCCTATTTTGCAGGTGATCTGGAGAATGCCCGAAAATTTCTTTTTGTTTTCATTTGCGAGTTTGACAAAGATGCTTGCAACGCAAGAACATTGCCGTATTTAGGTGATATAGCAATGCAGAATTATGAGACGGCAATGAAAGCCGGTTACATTCCGTATGCCCGAATCTTTGCGCAAGAAGCCGAACACTATTTTTCACAATCGATTGCCTATTTTCCGCAAGGAGACTTGTTGGAACAAAGTCGTTTTGGTCTCGCTTGGGCGCAATCACGTCTCGGGAAATACGAAGAAGCAACCGCGCTGTTTCGCAAAATTGTCTATGAAGCGTCCGCCCCTTATGTGGAAAAAGGATATGTTGAATGGGGCAAAATGTTGCTGGAACAGGCGGATTTTGACGGGACGTTGACGACCCTTGCGACGTTTGAACGTCGGTTCCCCAACAGTGATCTGCAACAGGAAGTGATTCGGATTCGAGCAAATGCTCAAGCGGGGTTGGGCAAGTTTGATGAAGCCTTATCCTTGCTCGGTCAAATCAAAAGCCCGATTGCTGAAGATTACCTGCTCAATGTCCGTTGTCTGTTTGGATTACGCAAACAAACAGAAGCGGAAAAAGCACTTGCCGAACTAGAAAATTCTGTTTTTTCGGAGTCAATCAAGGATTCGATTCAACTACAAAAAGCAATGCTCTATGTTGTCAAGCCGGACAATCCGAGCACGATTGCGCTTCTTGAGAAATTGTTGGGGGTGAAATACAACACAATTACGAAGAAAACGACATTTACTTACTATGATCTTCCGACAACGACGGTTGCAGCAACCAACACGCCGGTTTCCTATCTAGGAAAATTAACGGAAGAATCATTTCTCAAAGCATCTGCCGTTCTTTGTGTCTGTTATGCAAGAGTCGGCGATTGGAACAAAAGTGATTCGATGTATGCGGCGATGTTGGATTTTGCGAAACCGGATGATGCACGACAGACCCATATTTTGAAGAAAATGGAAGGTTTTCTCGCGGAAGTCTCCAACAACAATTCGGGCAACAGTTCTTCAGGAACAGGAAGTACATCTGGAACGGGGAGTACGACAGGAACAGGATTAGGGGGATTGGGTCCAATTGGGACGAAGAGTTCCGGGGGACAGGATATACCGATCAGTCCTAGTGTTGAGGGGGGAATTGATTTTGGGATCGTTGTTCTCGACAAAGCCGATTTGGTTCCAATCGGCGGTTCCTACGATCCCAATCAAGAGAATCGTCGCTCTTCGTCCAGTTCCAGTTCTAAGAATTCGCGGACCTCATCCCGAAATTCCAACAGTTCAAATAGTGCAAATAGTACAGCAAACAAATCGAACAGTTCGACAACCGGTTCCGGTTCTAACTCCGGTTCCAACACCTCTTCTCGAACCAGTTCGCGGTCCAGTCGATATGGGAATCAGGTTTCTGGAGATTCCGAAAATGGATCGAATCGTTCTGAACATCAACGAATGTTGCAAGACAGTCGCAATTTGCTGAAAAATGGTAAATGGGAAGAAGCAGATCGAAAGTTGCTGACTCTTTTGGGAAACAATCCCATTAAATCAATTGGCGCAGAAGCCGCACTTCTTCGTTGTGAGGTTTCCTTGCAATTGGGGAACATTGGTGAAGCAGAAACGATGAGCGATTTGCTGTATACGACGTATGACGACGCCAATTTGTATGCTCAATCACTTTGGAAACGGGCTTCCTATTTTGCGCAAGAGAACAATTCGGTTGAAGCGACGCAACTTTATGAAATCATTGTGAGTGATTACCCGAGCAATCCGGTTGCAGAAGGGGCCTTATTTCATTTGGGTTGGGATGATCTTGAAGCGGGATATGCGCGTGCAGCCCGAGATCGGTTTATGCAGATTTACAAAAATTTTCGAACAGGTGATTATTGGACACATGCGACTTGGGGATTGGCGTATTTGGCGTATAAAAGCGAGAACAACCAAGCAGCAGAAGATTTTCTGCAAGAGGTGTTGAATCATCCCCCAGATGCCGCCATTTTGGACCGGACCCTGTTTTTGAAGGGGGAACTGGCATCTCGTCGGGGAGATTATTCAACGGCGGAATCCGCGTTCCGATCCCTTGTCAAAACCTGCAAAAACAGTCCTCTTGTGAGTGCAGCAAACGCCCGAGCTTCATCGGTTCGACAAAATCAATCCAATGTTGCTGAAACCCGACTCATCAATACGAAATAAGCGGTTCGGGACAACCTCAACGAGACCGGCTGTTTCGCCGCAATACAACGTTCAAGTAGGGAATAGGGAATGGGGGATAGGGAGGAAAGTATTCCCGTTGAGAGCGTTTCCAAAATTGGTATACACCTTTCGCGTTTTTTTGACAGCAAAATTTCAAGGACAATTTGGTGTTGTGCATGTACTTGATTTTTGAAATGCGCTAAACGGTCCCATTTAAGCCGGACCAGATACTCGTGTTCTTCTGTTCTCATGCTCGATAAATCTCCAGAACGAATTCGCCGCTTCTTCGATCATATCGCCCCAAGATACGATTTGGTCAATCATCTGCTTTCTGTTGGACTCGATGTTTTTTGGCGACGATATGCGGTTAAAACCGTGTACAATCGTTTGAAATCAGGTATTCCAGAAGGACCTTTACTCGATGTCTGTTGCGGAACTGGGGATTTTGTTCTTGCATTTTATCACGAATATCTTCGACGGAAACGGTCCTTGCGGAATCATTCGGACGATGATTCAGGAAAAAGATTGGACGAGATGTTTTACGGGATTGATTTTTCCCCGCAAATGCTGGAAAAAGGGGAAAAAAAGGTTCAACGGAATCAGGCCCAAAAACATGTTATCCTAAAAGAAGGTGATGCTCTGCAATTGCCTTTTGAAGAAAATCGCTTTTCCATTGTCAGTGTCGCATTTGGTTTGCGTAATGTTGCCGACATTGAACAGGGAATACGGGAAATGGTTCGTGTTTGTCAACCGGGCGGACATGTCGTCATTCTCGATTTTGGAATGCCAAAAATGCCGCTTTTTTCGAGTCTTTATTCTTTTTATTTCACCAAAGTCCTACCTCGTCTTGGTCGTCTTATTTCCCGCAACCAAGAAGGTGCCTATCATTATTTCGCCGAAAGTGTTCAACAGTTTGATCGTCAGGACCAATTGAGTCGACGTTTGGAAAAGGCAGGACTTATTGAAATAGAGTCGCAGAACATAACATTCGGAACAGTTGTTTTGCATCTTGGAAAAAAACCGGAATCGACCAATTCCGTTGATCTGAATTAGAAACGGGACGTTTCCATATTGTCTATAATGCCTATTTTCCAGATTGTCCCTGTATTTCCCAAGACAAAAATTCCTCTTGACACTTTGTAGTCATTTGGTGTAATATCCGTAAGAGACTTGCGGATGCTCTCCGCAGTTTCTCTCCGACATAGAATGATCTCTTTTTTGTGCTGTACAATCAAAGTTTTAGGAAAATAGACTCAGGACGGTTTGAAATTTTCAACGCTGAACACGCAGAGTCTTGCAATGCAAGTCGTTTGCGAAGAGACGAAGCAACCGCCTATATCGACGACGGTATAAAACGCAGCACCTAAAGAATGACAAGGAAGTTTTTCGCTTTTTCAGTAAAGGATTACGGCTTATGCAGACGAACCCGATCAAAAGTTGTTGCTCTTTCCCGCTCGTTGCGGCATTGCTGTTTGGAACTGTTTTTCCTTCCGTTTCTGCGCAACAAGGAAGTGTTCCTCAACCGAAACCGGCAAAAGGAACGAATGTACAGAAAGGACAGCAGAATGTTCCTGAACTCAAGACGGTTAACAACACTGTGACGACATCGGGAAAAGAGACGATTCCCGAAGTCCTTGCCGAAGTGAATGGAGAGAAGATTACCAAAGAGCAGGTGATGCAGGAAGCGTTTCGGCAGCATTGTGAGGAAATTCTGGATAATCGAATCAGGACCTTTCTGATTGAGCTGGAATGTCGTCGGGCCGGTATTACCATAACCCCCGAAGAAGAGAATGTGGAAATCCAAAAAATGGCGAAAACATTTGGTTTTACGTCCGATGATTGGTTTGACGCCCTGCTCAAAGAGCGGAATCTGGACCCCGCAACATATCGAAGTGAAATTCTTCGTCCGATTCTTGCGATTCGGAAATTGGCCGGACAAAGGGTGCAGGTGAGTGAGGAGGAGATTAACAAGGAATATGAAGCGGCTTATGGTCCGTCGATTCAGGTCCGACAAATAGTTCACAATTCCCGACAGACACTTGAAGAAATCCGTAATCGGGTCATTGCCAATCCGGCCTCTTTTGCAAAAGAGGCGAAAGACAACTCGCTTGATCCGAGCAGTGCCGCTTATGGAGGAATGATCCAACCGATTCGGCGTCATACAACGAATGATTTGATTGAAACGGTCGTCATGAATCTGCAACCCAAAGAAATATCGGCAATCGTTGAATTTCCGCGAGATAACTTTATCCTGTTTCAATGTGAACAACATTTTCCGGCTCTGAATGTCAACGAAAAAAATGTTCGGGATGCTCTTGTTTTTCAAATTCAAGATCGCAAAACCCGGGGAGCAGCAGATGATGTTTTTCGTGAACTCCAGAATAAGGCCCAAATTCAGGTTGTCTTGAAAGACCAGGCTCTTTCACAACAGCATCCTAAAATTGCCGCATTTGTGAACGGCGCGGAAATCACTCGTCTGGAAGTTGCTCAACGTTGTTTCAAACAATATGGAGAGCAGGTTTTGGCAGAACGCATCTCGATTCTTGTTTTGGAGCAGGAATGTAAACGACGTGATATAATGATCACAGATCAAGAGTTGGACGCAGAAATTGCCGAAAGGGCAACACTTGAATTGCCGCTTAAACTGGATGGAACGCCGAATACGGCGTATTGGCTGGAAGTTCAGGCGAAAAACCAGAATGTTCCTGTTATGACGATTCGCAACAATACGGTTCGTCCGCTCATCATGCTTAA
The DNA here is from genome assembly GCA_051660685.1 of Thermoguttaceae bacterium. Taxonomy (GTDB): domain Bacteria; phylum Planctomycetota; class Planctomycetia; order Pirellulales; family Thermoguttaceae; genus JAVBSX01. Next base: position 26,370 of record JBOFQB010000057.1, read on the forward strand.
AAAATTGGCCCAAGATCAGGTTCAAATAACGGAAGAGGATATTCAAAAGGGTTTTGAAGCCAATCATGGTCCCCGGGTTCGTTGTCTCGCTATTTTTCAGGACAATATGCGAAGAGCCCAACAGGTTTGGGCGCAAGCCAATAGTGTGCGTGATCCCGCCTATTTTGGTGATTTGGCGGAAAAGTATTCGGTCAACGATATGAGTCGGGCACTTCGCGGGGAGATTCCGCCGATTCAAAAATATGGCGGAATGCCGCAATTGGAAGAAGCGGCATTTCAACTGGAACCGGGAGAACTCTCCGAAGTGATTCAGTTGGGACCTGAAATGTACGCAATCCTGTTTTGTCTCGGTCAAACCAAACCCGTTGTAACGGATGTAAATGACGTTCGTGATTTACTTGAAAAGGATTTGAAAGAAAAAAAGACGCAATTGGCAATGCAGGATTATCTGGAGAAAACGTATAAACGAAGTACCATTTCAAATTATTTAACAGGTGAAACGAATGAGGCGAAGAGTCCCAATGAGTTGCAAGAAGCAGCCAATCCTATGAGACAGAAACGATAAACCTTTTTTTCGGTTCAATTGAATCAAATCGGTCAATCGAAATTTTCCTGTTCCAGAAAAAAACAGAACACTCCGATTGACTGTTCACCTTGTTTGATTTCCTCTCTTTCACCATAAATAATAACACCTAATCCCAATCCGTCAGATGAGAACATATCCTGTAATCGGTTTTGTGGTCTTGATTTCAAGTGCAATAACATTGTTAGGTCAACAGGCAAACCCGAGTAATACACGGTCTGCAACCCCGAATGTTCAGGCAACGAACCCGTTGCGCAATCCGCAACAGCAGCAACAGCAATCAGGATTGATTACAGGATCGGGAACGAATAATGTTCCAACCGGAAATGTGCCGGTTGAAACAACTCCCGCTGTTGTCAACTCCGTCGAATCGGCAGGTGTCCCGAATTCCAATTCGTTGGATTCGATTCCTGAAGTTCGTGAAGGTCTTGAATTGCTGAAACAGGGAGAGCGGGTTCAAGCAGCCGCAAAATTTGCAGCCGCTTACCAAAAACGGCCCGATTTGATCCCGGCCGGTCTCGCAGTTGCAGTCGCACTTGCCAATCAACGACGTTTCGATCAGGTTCGGTTCTGGTTGGAACAAACAACAGAAGATTGCCCTAATGATCCAGAAGCGTTCATTGTCCTTGCTGAAATTGCACAAAACGAGCATCGTCTTCTTGAAGCAAAAATGCTCGCTTCACAAGGTCTTTCTGTTGCATCAAAATATACGGCAAACCCTGAACGTCAGAAAAATCTCGCTCTTCGCGGACAAATGGTGTTCATTTTGATTGCCGAACGTAAGGAACGTTGGACAGAAGCGAAAGAACGATTGGAACGATTGATTCAGGGAAATCCAGATGCAAACGAATTGCTTGTCCGACTGGGATTTGTCTATTTTCATTTGAATGATTTGCAAAAATCACTGAATACCTTTAATCAGGCAAAAACGAAGGGGGTTGATTTAACAAGTCCTTACGCAATCATTGCCCAATTGTACGATCAAAAAGGTAACATGCAAGAAGCAACCCGGTATTTGAACGAAGCGGTTAAGACGGGTTCAAGTGACCCGATTGTTTTGGCAATTGCGTCACAAATGAATTTGAAATGGAATAATCTGGCAGATGCGAGAAAGTATGCCGAACAGTTGCTCAACGTCAAACCGGATTCGTTAGATGCAAAAGCGGTTTTAGGACTGATTGCCCTTTATGAAAAAAATTATCCGCTTGCCGAATCGTATTATGAGTCGATTGTCAAGGATCAACCTGAAGAATTTGCGGGCAAAAATGGTTTGGCTCTTTCCCTTTGTGAACAGGATGGTGAAAAAGTGAAACAAGCTGTTGAAATCGCGCAGGAGTTGGTTAAGCGACATCCGCAATCAATGGATGCTTTAACGACATTCGCTTGGGTTGCGTATAAGGTTGGAAATGCAGAACAAGCGGAACAGATTATGCGACAGATTCAGCAAAACGGGGTCATAACAGCAGCAGGAGCGTATTATCTGGCGGAGATACTTGCTAAGAAAGGTGATACGGCAACTGCAAAACAGCTTGTTGCAGCTGCACTCAGCACGCCGCTTAATTATCCGAAAAAGAGTGACGCTGAATTGTTGCAGAAACAATTAGGACAATAAATGGGACAGTAAAAGGCAAATGGAGCAAAGGGTTGAAAAACCGAAAATGATTTACCTTTTCTATATTTCTGTAGAAACCGAGGAAATGCGGACGAGACCGAAAGAGACGTGAAGAATGAAAGAACAAAAACTTGGGGAATTGGCGATTCTGGTTGGCGGAAAAGTGATTGGAGATGCAAAGCGGCGAATTGGGGGTGCTTCACCGATTCATAATGCCCTTTCAAGTGACATCACGTTTCTTGAGAACATTGACAGGTTACATTTGCTGCAAAAAAGCAAAGCAGGCGCGGTTGTTCTTGCCCGAACTGTTGAGGAGGACGTGAGAATCGCGTCCCTGCAATGTGCTGTTCTTCTGGTCGATGAGGTCTTGCCCTCTTTTGAAAAGATTGCCCTACATTTTCGTCCTCAAACAGTTCAGCCGGTTCGGGAAATTCATCCGGCTGCAACAGTTGCCCAATCGGCAAAAGTCGGGAAAAATGTTCTCATTGACGCTTGCGCAGTGATTGGAGAAAATGTCGAAATTGCAGAAGGTTGCACGATTCATTCGGGCGTTCGGATTTTTGACAATTGTCAGATTGGACCGGATTGTACGATTTACCCTAATGCTGTTTTGTATGAAAACAGTATTCTCGGTCCCCGCTGTATCATTCATTCCTGTTCGGTTATAGGAGCTTACGGATTTGGTTATGATTCGTCCAAAGGAATACACCGTCTTTCCTCGCAACTGGGGAATGTGGTTTTGGGAGCCGATGTCGAGATTGGCGCATGTAGCACGATTGACCGGGGAACGTATGGTTCGACACAAATCGGAGACGGAACGAAAATTGACAATTTGGTGATGATTGCTCACAATTGCATGTTGGGCAAATACAATCTGATTTGTGCTCATACAGGGATTGCGGGGAGTACGACGACGGGAGATTACGTTATTATGGCAGGTCGGGTTGGAATACGCGATCATGTTCATGTCGGCGATCAGGCAATTCTCGGAGCAATGTCCGGGGTCATGTCCGATGTTCCTGAGAAAGCGCGTTGGGTTGGAATTCCGGCAACACCCGAAAAGGAACAGATGAAGAAACAGGCTGCACTTGCCCGATTGCCTGAAATGCGAAAAGAGTTAAAAGCTCTTCAACAGCAGGTTCAGCAGTTGGAATCTCATCTGTCAGAAAACCGGTCCGAGAAACCGTTGGAGAAGAAATAACGAAAATCATGGAACAGCAGCGAATTGGTTTGATTGCCGGTTGGGGTCGTTATCCCCTGTATTTGGCCAAATCACTGAAAGAGGCCGGACATCGGGTCTATGCTCTTGGTGTCGTCAATCATGCTGATTACGAAATCGCCCAATACTGCGAGGAATTTCGATATTTGGGTTTTGGTCGAATGAGTTCGGCGATTCGTTTTTTTCGTAAACATCAGGTTACTCAAGCGACAATGGGGGGAAAAATTGAGAAACGTCTGCTTTTCAATCCCTGGTTTCTCTGGAAACAACTCCCTGATTTATACACAATCAGGACGTTTGCCCCCATGTTCTTTACACGACGGAATGATTGTAAGGATGATACGTTACTTCTTGCTTTTGTGAACGCTTTTGGTCGAGCGGGAATCACTTTTTTACCAGGAACGGATTTTGCCCCGGAGTTACTTGTGAAACGACAACGATTGACACGATTAGGTCCCAGTACAGCGCAATGGAAGGACATCTGTTTTGGTTGGACACTTGCGAAAGAGATGGGGCGATTGGACATTGGGCAAAGTATCTGCGTAAAGAATCAGGCTGTTCTTGCGGTTGAAGCGATTGAGGGGACGGACCAATGTATACGTCGGGCCGGTTCTTTGTGTACATCCGGGGGATTTTCGGTTGTGAAGGTCTCCAAACCGCAACAGGACATGCGATTTGATGTCCCGACGTTTGGATTACAGACGATGCAGACAATGGTGGAATCGGGAGCCCGGGTTCTTGCAATTGATGCTGGGAAGACGATCTTTATTGACAAGCAGGAGGTGATTGACTTTGCGGACCGGAACAAGCTGATTGTGGTTTCAGTAACCGAGGACGATACCCTTTTGGAAAACAGCCCTTTTCCAGAAGGATACGGGGGTTAGGGATAGAGGATTGGGGTTAGGGACTGGGGAATAGGGGGAAGAGAATAGGGGGAAGACAGGAAGATAACGGCGTCTCGCACATCAACCGGTTTACTTTTTTTGTCTGATACCTCTTTTGGGTTGACTCTGTTTTTTCTTCTACCTTCTCTCTACTAACTCCTACATTCTCTCTCATGTACACGCAGAACGTTGTTCTGCGGTTAAACGGACCTTCTATTGGCGTGAACGTCGGCGATTCGTTGATTCGGAAACAGAAGACGTTCGGTCAGGTAAACGAAGTTGTAAACCGGGACGGAGATAATCAGGGTTGGACTCCAAAAGCTCCTCGTTCAGTCGCAAAATTTCATGCCAATACGAAGTGCTCCCTAACTCTCGCTTTGCTATGTTAAACAGATTGTCCCCCTCACGAACTGTGTAGAACCGCTCCCCGGATCGTTCGGGTTGTTTCTGCAAGGGTTGAACCAATTCTATCATCGTTTCGCCCGTCGAAACATGGGACCGGGATCGGGAATCTGGTTGAAAAGGCTTTATTCCCTTTTCCGCGCCAATCGAACCAAATGCCGGGGTTGGACGTGTTTGGGGGACAATGTGATTGCCCGGAACCGGAACACCCGGGGTTGTCGGAACGGTCGTCTGAGGAACCGTTGTTGTCGAATTCGTTCTTGTATTGGAATAGTCCGTTCCCACATTCTTCCGAGGTGTTGACGTCGTTGCAACTGTTGGTTGCGAATCAAGACTGTATTTGGGATTGATCTGGACCAATGTCGGTTGCGGTTCCGGCAATTCGGATTCCGTTTGATAAGGTGAAGCAAAAACAGGGTTTGAATCGGCCTCTTCAAACGATGTCGCCCCTAAACCAAGAGGTTGACGGACACTTTGCGAGGTTCTTGGAGCAGGTGTTTTCTGCGTTGGAGCTGAGGAATCAGACGTTTGATCCGAAGAACCGAGTCCAAGAACAGGGACGTTGTGGATCGGGGACTTGGAATTTTGATTCTTGGGTTGATTGGTGTGGTCAGAGTGATTGCGCTGATCGGGTTGGTCCGTCTGATTGGAGTCATTCAAGGGAATGTGTCCTGACATTTCTTTTGAGGTTGATGTGTCGTTCAGACCAACCGAAATCGAAGCAGAATCGTCGTTCAGTCCCCAATCCCCCCGGTTTTGAGCGTAAAGCGGTTGAAGACTGGACGATTGCGGCTCCAGAACTGTTGGGGGTGAGGGCATGTTGCTTAATTCCGTGTTGTTTGACGTGATGTCACTTGATACAACGTTCTTACTTGGTGTTATGTTATTTGACCCCGTGTTACTTAATACCGTCTTGTTTGACGTTATCGCATTTGACACAGCGTTCTTACTTGGTGTTATGTTATTTGACCCTGTGTTACTTAATACCGCGTTGTTTGACGTTATCTCACTTGATACAGTGTTCTTACTTGGCGTTATGTTATTTGACCCTGTGTTATTTGCGGAAATGATAGAGGATGCCGTCTCTGCTTGAGAGGTGTAAGCCGGTTGAGGAGTCATTTCAGCCGATTGTGGGGTGATTTCCGCCAATTGGCGTTGCAATTCGTCCGGCTGATAAGGAGCAAACGCCTTGTCGTTGGAAGAGTAAAAACGATACCCGAAAAAACCGCCAATTGAAACAAGGACAATTGCCGTTGCGCCTGCAATTTTAAGACGAATCGAACGGATTGCCCGTTCATACGCCAATTCGTCAAAATCCTCTTCCGGTTCTGATGTTTCCGTTTCAACGGATTCAACAAAATTGATTTCGGCAAGTGAATCACCGAGTGATTCGTCCAATGAATCAGCGGAATCAGCCGATTGCGCCAATTGGTTCAAAGATGTTCGACGGTCAGAATCCTCGCAAACAGTTGTTTTGCGAAAAAAAAGAAGGGATGAAGAAACGGCAGAAATGGTATAAAACCCTGCTCGCGGAATTTGGGCGAAAATTCTAAGAGCCGACATGAACGGGGGATGTGCCGATTTCCAAAGAATTGCTCCAAATGTGCGGATTTTGGCGGACATCCCTGCAATGAGGTCGAATGTCGAACGAAACAGGGTTTTTATATTGGCAATCTCGCCGACATCTGCTGTTGTCGATTCATTGACAACCTTTGATACGGCATTTGAATCGACGTTTGCAGCATCCTTTGAATCTGGGTTTGAGACCCGATTTGAATCTCGGTTTGCAACTCGATCAGATTTGGCGTTTGCGACTTGATCTGACTTGGCATTTGCGACGAGAGAAGACGTTTCCTGTTTGAGAAGGGAAGAGTACGAAGATTGCGAGGGGGGAACCGATTCGGTGATCTGCTGATCGGGAACCGGGACAAACCGTTCTTCAGCGAAGTTGTCTTCCGTTTGATACTGTTCGGTCCCTTGCTGTTCCGTCCCCTGTTGTTCTGCCAACTGCCAATTGGATTCTTCCTCTGAACAGGTGTACTGATACTCCAACGGTTCTTGATACTCGGACGACATCTGATACTCAGATGCTTCTTGCGTATACTCCGAGTAATCCGTCTCTTCGTACAAATTTTCCCCGGAATCAGGAAATTGCGGTTTGGTACTATACGACTTGTTCTGATTTCGGTCGCGGTCTCTATTTTTTTTATTTTTTGACATTTTGCATCCTTGCAAAAGTGTGCTGAACTCTTTGTTATGTAAGCGGTTCTCTACACAAATCTATTCGACTTGTTCGAGAATTCAAATGATTTTGCCTATTTTGGCAAATAATGTGTTTTTGGCAAATTGTTGGCAGAATAGATAAAACTTCTTGAGTATTTCAATCGGTTGCCGAACAAATAGACTTGTTCGAGGACTCAAATTATTTTGTCTATTTTGTCAAATGAACGTATGTTTGGCAGAATAGATAAAATTTTTTGAGTATTTCAGTCGGTTGCCGAACAAGTCTAATCTATTATCGGCCCTTAAAACATCAGCGTCGGATGTTGAGCCGGTTTGTTCTCGTACAACCAGTCGCGGACAAAATGCCGATCACAAAGCGTGTTCTCTTCCGCTTCTAAAAAGCGTTGGAGATCGGAACAACCTGACCCAATGATGAGGACACAATCCCCTTCTTCAGCATTGGAAAGTGTCCAAGTGATCCCCTTCAAACGGTCTTCCATGACGTGAATGTTCGAGGTGTCTTTTGCCCCGTTGAGAATTTCCTCAACCGTGTTCCAATCGGGCGATTCCCCGGGTGCTTGCAATTCGTCTGCCGTTATAACCGCAACATCGGCAAGAACTTCCAATGTCCGTCCCATAATCGACCGTCGTGTTTGATCCCGATTTTCATCTGCCCCAAGAACACAGAAGAGACGACCATTTGTGATTTGACGTAAGGACCGAAGATTTCCCGCCAAAGATTCCGGGGTCGGCGCACAATCAACAAACACTCCAAACGGTTGTCCGCAATCAATCCGCTCCATACGACCGGGAATCGACTCAACACGTTCAATACCCCGAATTGCTGTTCGTAAATCAATCCCCAAACCGATTCCCAATGCAGCTGCACTCAGACAATTATACAAATGCCCCTCTCCAACCATTTTGGTGTGAAGAGGAACCGTTTCCTGCCCCGCTGTAATCAAAAAGGTTTGATCCCCCATGTTCCGTTCCAGACTCATTCCAGAAACTTCACAAGCATTTTTCACCCCAACCGTCAGAACCGGTCGATCAATAAGCGGCAAAACAGCTCCTGTAACGCGGTCATCTGCATTACAAATCACGATTCCTTTTTTCTTGGTCAATTGGAAGACATCCAATTTGGCCCGACGATAGGATTCGACGGAATGATGATAGTCGAGATGATTCCGCCGAATATTCGTCATACAAACAGCATCGAATTTCAAACCGGCGAGATGAGATTCGACGATTGCCTGACTGGAGATTTCAATGATTGCAGAAGTACACCCATTTGCGACCATTCGGTTGAGCCAATAAGCGATTTCTTCAGGAGCAGGAGTTGTTTGTGTGCTTGGAAACATTTTTTCCCCGTCATAAATTCCAAGAGAACCGATCAAACCGACCGGGGAACCTGCTTCAGAGAGCATTCCGGCAATCAGGTAAGAGGTAGACGTTTTTCCATACGTCCCGGAAATGCCGATCATTTGCAGCGATTTTCCCGGATTGCCCCAAAGAGCATGAGCGCAGACACCATAAGCGTGAGCGGGGGAAGGGACAACGAGCAGGGGAACGGGGAGGTTGCCAATTGGCCGATCAGCAACGATCACTTTACAACCGCGATTGATTGCGGTTTGAATGGAACAGGCCAAATCCTCATCCGACCATTGAGTGTGGAATTCAAGAGCCGAATCATCTTCTGTGGAGTCCCAATCGGTCAACGAGTCTTTCTGATTGACAAGAGTTGTGGGGGGAACAACAGCGAAATAGGCATCTTCGGGTTGGACATCTCGGGCGATTTTTGAGCAGGAACGGACATCCAAATCGGCAGAACCTCCTTCGATTCCGTTGACGATCAAAGGGGCTTTTGATTTGAACAGATGTTTTAAGTTGACTGTTGTGTGGTTTTCACCTTGAACGTACATGAGAGCGACCTCCTTGCCCGGACTTGAATTCTACGCAAACTGACCAAATATCCTATATTGACAGTATTGCACGATTGATGTCGGACAACACTTCATTACAGCTTGGCCCGGGGATTCTCCTTTTTTTTGCCAATTTTGTCAATCTCAAAATTTTGAAGTCGCGTAAAAGAACAAAAAGAAGCAGACTTGTTCGGCAACCGATTGAAATACTCAAAAAAATTTATCTATTCTGCCAAAAATGGATTCAGTTGAAAAAATAGGCAAGATAATTTGAGTTTTCAAACAAGTCCTATTGAACCGCTTTAGACAACGGAAAGTTTCTATTCTGAGTCCGGCTTTGACCGACCCAAATGAGAGGATGTATTGACGGAAAGAAGCCAATTGACAGAAACGGTTGAACGATGATAATGAACGCTGTTCCGTTGAGTTTCACCTATTTCGTCCGGTTGGACCGTTGCTTCATTCTTTATGTCCCTGAATCCTGCTCAATCGGCTGCTGTTGAAACGGCAAATGGTCCTTTGCTCGTTTTAGCAGGTGCAGGAACCGGCAAGACCCGGGTTGTGACTTTTCGGATTGCCCGACTCATTAAACGGGGTATTCTTCCTCATCGTATTCTCGCAGTCACCTTTACAAATAAAGCAGCCCGGGAAATGCAGGAACGGATTACCGATTTGCTCGGTTCGCCGAAAAAGGACAAATCGGGTAAAAAAAGTGTTCCTGAGATTTCAACATTTCATTCACTTTGTGTGCGGATTCTTCGGCGCAACATCCATCATCTGGGGTATCCGAACCAATTTGCGATTTATGACCGGGGGGACCAAGAATCAATCGCCCGATCTGTATTGCGAGAAATCAGGGTTTCTGATGCTGCATTGAAACCGGGCGATCTACTCTGGAAAATCAGTCAATGGAAGTGCGCCGCAATTCGTCCCGAACAGGCTGCATCGGACGCTTGGAACGCTAAAGACCATCTCGCTGCTCTTGCCTATTCCCGTTATCAAACGTCACTCAAAACACTCGGTGCTGTCGATTTCGATGATTTGCTCCTTTGTACGGAAGATTTATTCGCCGGTTTTCCAACTGTTCTCGCCGAAGAAGCAAATCGGTTCGATCATTTGCTTGTTGACGAATACCAGGACACAAACATGAGTCAGTACCGAATTGTCAAAGGTCTTGCCCAACAACATCGCAATCTTTGTGTTGTTGGAGATGACGATCAGGCGATTTATGGTTGGAGAGGGGCCGAAGTGACGCATATTCTCAATTTCCGAAAAGATTGGCCGGACGCGAAAGTGGTCCGACTCGAAATGAATTATCGAAGTACGTCGCAGATTATTGATTGGGCAAACCGGATTATTTTGTTTAACAAACAACGACATCCGAAACAGCTGCAATGTACAATTTCCGGGGAAGTGCCCCGGATTTTACAGTGTAAGGACGGAGAAATTGAGGCAAAGACGGTTGTGCAGCAGATCAAATCGCGGATTGTTGAGACGAAACGGCAACCGCGAGATTTTGCGATTCTGTTTCGGACAAACGAACAACCGCGAGCATTTGAGATGGAACTTCGTCAAGCGAACCTTCCTTACGTTTTGGTCGGGGGACAGTCCTTTTTCGACAAGAAAGAGGTTCGGGACATCTTGGCGTATTTGAAAGTTGCAGCGCGACCGCAAGATCAGGTGTCGTTGCTGCGAATTATGAACACACCTCCTCGCGGAATTGGTCAGACGACGATTCAAAAGTTGACCGAGAGTGCTGTTTCTCAGAACAAATCCATTTGGGAGGTCATTTCGCGGAATGATCCGGTTTTGGAGACGTTTACCAATAAGACCCGAGAATCCATTGCGCAATTCAAACAGTTGATTGACCGGATTTCGCAAATGTTCCGAACCGAATTCAGTGTTGCCCATTTGAAAGAATTGTTGGATTCGATTGCTTATCAGAATGAAATCAATCGGCTGTATCAGGACCCCGGCGAACGCCAATCACGTTGGGATTCCGTCGGGGAAGTCGTCAATGCGGCTGCATCGTATTTACAGAATGTGGGAGAATCGGGGGGACAGAACAGTTGGGACAGTAGTGATAGTCGGGACAACGGGGATAAGAGGGATAATCAGGAGAGTCGGGACAATACGCCCGATTCGGGGATTTTGATGAAGCCGAGTCGTTCCCGGGTCGGTTCGCTTGTTGGTTTTTTAGACAACACTTCTCTTGCCGGTCCTGACTTTTCGTCGGACAATAAGAAGGACCTTGCGAAAAATGCGGTTGCGTTGTTGACCTTACATGCGGCAAAAGGTCTTGAATTCAAGGAGGTTTACATGGTTGGTCTGGAAGAGGGGACACTGCCGCATCATCGCAGCATTAACACGGACGATGCTCTTGCGGTTGACGAAGAACGTCGTCTTTGTTATGTCGGCATAACAAGGGCGCAACGCCGATTAACGTTGACGCTTGCACTTTCGCGGATGAAATGGGGCAAGATGCGACCGACGATACCGAGTCGCTTTTTGTATGAGATAACGGGACAGGCGGAGAATCCGAATTACCAAAAGGCGATCAAAGGGGGCAAGTGAGCCGAACCTTCTTGTTGACGGATGTTGGGCAGAAAGGTAAAATGTCCGTCAATTAGCGCATTTCAGTCGAATGTCCGTCTGTCGATCACCTGTCCGGCGTTATACAAATTGATGAAGCCGTTTGACGAATGTGTTCGGATTGCGGATGATGCGAAGATAAAATAACTTTGTTTTGCAGGAGAATGGACGATGAAATTTGCAATGTGCAACGAGATGTTTGAATGTTGGAACACCCCCAAGGGCTTTGACTTTGATCGCTGTTTTGAATTCCTCGCCCAATGTGGTTACGATGGTGTCGAAATCGCCCCGTTCACCCTTTCGGATAATATTCACGACGTTTCAGCAACACGCCGGGTCCAAATTCTCCGAAGTGCCGAAAAAGCAGGTCTGGAAATAACCGGTTTACATTGGTTGTTAGCAAAAACCAACGGATATTACCTGACTTCTCCTGATCCCGTCATTCGGCAGAAAACAACCGATTATTTTTTGACGCTGATTCGTCTTTGTGCCGATTTTAACGGTCATTTTATGGTTCTCGGTTCACCAATGCAGCGTAATCTTCTCCCGGGCGTTTCTCTTGAACAAGGGATGGAGTATGCTCAGGACGTTCTCCAACCGCTTGTTCCTCTGCTTGAAAAAACGGGTGTTCAGATTGCGATTGAACCGTTGACAACTGCTGAGACGGATTTTCTGACAACGGCGGAATCGGCTCAGGTTTTGATTGACCGAATAGGAGCGCGGGCGCAGATTGCCTTACATCTTGACTGTAAAGCAATGTGCGGGGAAATGATTCCGATTCCCGAGTTGATTCGGACATATCGTGATTCGATGATTTATTTTCACTTGAATGACCCGAACCGACAGGGGCCGGGATTTGGCGATTTGGCGTTTGGGCCGATCATGCAAGCCCTACACGAAGTCGGTTACTCCGGTTGGGCGTCGGTTGAACCCTTTGACTATTCCCCGGGTGTCGAACGGTTAAGCCAAGAAAGTCTCGCTCACGTCAAACAATTTGTGAAGTGAAAAACGAGAAGACGGGAGATAGAAGATAGAAGGTATGATCGGGGCGTTTGCAAAGAGGCAGAAGTCGTTTTCGGTCGATCAGCACACACATTAGCATTATTCATTGTTATGACATCCAATACAAAATTCGAGGTTGATCTCAATGAACTTGCCGAACGGGAAATGGTTTCTTGGGATCGAAGTGCCAATTTGGATGCAACATTGAATGACATTGACCTCTTGGTATTACGGGAAATACTCCAAGAGATGGGGGTCTGGAATGATCGCGTTCCTATCGAAGATTATTTATCAGCAACACGACAAATATTTGCGTTAACTCCGCCCTTAGCAGCCGAACAACCTTTAACTCATAAACTCAATCCTCGCAATTTTACCTTGTTGCTTTTTGCAAAAGAACCGACGAAATTTTTTCCGGGCGCATACACCGTTTTTTCCGTCTATCGAGGTAATGATCGCAGTGAATCAACGGCAGAACGGCACGAAATGACGGGAAATATCATTTCCCAAACTCGTCGGTGTATCGAACGACTCAATGCAGAGTCCTATACGGTATTTGACAAGGAAAGTGCAACACCGAATCAAAGCAAATATCCTCAACGTGCTTTATATGAGGCGGTCGTCAATGCAATTGTACATCGTGATTATGAGAGCGATCAACCGACCCGAATAACGGTTTTTGGTGATCGGATTGAGTTTAATTCTCCAGGTGCTCTTCCCCGATCCGTTGTCAAAGAAAAATTTTTACAAGGCAAGGCGTCACCTCATTGGCGCAACCAATCGCTTGCCTATTTTTTTAACAAACTCCAATTAGCCCAATCGGAAGGTCAGGGAATCCCGACGATTATTCGTACAATGCGCGAAGAAGGGTGTCCACAACCTATTTTTGAATTGGAAAGCGAAAAAGTCATTTGTATCCTGCCTGTACATCCACGTTATGTCCAGAAACAACAGTTTTTAGTGCAGTTACAAAAGTTTTTATGAACACTTAAATGCTCCATTATTCCATGTCTGAAAAAATTGTTATTCGTGTTGGTCATAGTCCCGATTCAGATGATGCTTTCATGTTTTATGCACTTGCCAAAAACAAAATTGATACAGGAGTGTATGAGTTTCGGCATGAATTGGTTGACATTGAGACGCTCAATCGTCGGGCGTTTCATGGAGAACTGGAGCTGACCGCAATCAGTGTTCATGCTTATGCGTATTTGAACGATGTTTACGCTTTATGTCATTGTGGAGCAAGTATGGGAGATCAATACGGTCCTATGCTTGTTGCAAAAGAAGGGATTGTGCCCGATCAGATACAGACGGTTGCAATTCCGGGCGAATTGACGACCGCTTTTCTTGCGCTCCAACTTTGGTTGCGTTCACAAAATCGGTCCAACATTCGTTTCGTCAAAGTGCCGTTTGACCAGATTCTCGAATCGTTACAATCGGGCAACTGGAAGGATGAACCGCTTGACGCCGGGGTCATCATACATGAGGGGCAGTTGACGTTTCGTGAAAACGGAATGGACCTGTTGGTCGATTTTGGCAAATGGTGGTCGGAAACAACGGGTCTTCCCTTACCTTTAGGGGCTAATGCAATTCGGCGCGACCTTCCCTGGAATGTTACGTCCGACGTCGTTCGCCTGTTGCGGACAAGTATTGATTACGGTCTCAATCATCGTGAAGAAGCCCTCGATTATGCGCTTAGTTTTAGTCGCGGATTGAGTCGAGAAGATGCCGATCAGTTCGTTGGAATGTATGTCAACGATTGGACCCGCGATTTCGGCGAACGTGGTCGCGTTGCTGTTCGGGAACTGCTTGAACAGGCTTACAACGCAGGAATTGTTCCCAAACGGGTCATCCCAGAATTCGTTGGATAGAGATTAGGGGATAGGGAGGAAGAATTGAGAATTGAAAACTGAGAATTGAGTCCTCAAAAGAAGTGAAGGAACCGGTTAACTCGCGAGACACCGTTATTTTCCTGTCTCCTCTTCTTTCCTCCTACCTTCTACCTTCTTTTGTCATATTGCGGCGAAACGGCAGACTCTTTCCCTATCCCCCAGTCCCCAACCCCTATCCCCTATATCCCCTCACACATTTCTCGCCAAAACGAAATGGGCAAGTGCGGTTAACGCCTGAACGGGGGAATTGGCCGAATGTGTTTGACTTTGTTGAAGAAGCTGAATTGCCGATTGCACAAGACCGCGAACCTGTTGGTATGCAAAATCAATCGCCCCTTGCTCTCTGAGCAGCCCGAGAATTTCCCGACCGTCTTCAACCGTCATTTCGGCCCGATTCAAACGTGCAATCATCTGTTCCCGCTCTGAATCGTTGACCGTTTCCAAATAGTGAATAACGGGCAAGGTCAATTTCCGTTCGAGCAGGTCGGTTCCCAATGTTTTTCCAACCGAATCTTCCTGCCCTGTCAGATCGAGAATATCATCGACCATCTGAAAAGCAATTCCAATCTGTTCGCCAAATTCCGCCAACTGTTGACATTGGGTTTCTGAAGCGTTGGAAAACCAAGCTCCCAATCGACAACTGCACGAAAACAGAGCAGCCGTTTTTTGGGAAATAACGGAGAAATACTCCTCTTTGGTCAGATCAAAACGGCCTTTTGTCCCGATTTGACGCAATTCCCCCTCACACGTTGCATTTGCAGCTTGTGATATTTCACGATAAGCAACCAAATCATCGGATTGTGTGAGCAACTTCATTGCCCTTGTGAAGAACAAATCCCCCGTTAAAATGCCCGTTACCTGATTCCAACGAACATTGACGGTCTGGAGATGTCGTCGCAATCGGGCTCCATCCAGAATATCATCATGGAGCAAGGTTGCGACATGAATCATTTCAATAACGGCTGCTGAACGGACATGATTCTCATTGACGGGGCCGAAGAGACGACCGGCGAGGAGAACAAGGGCTGCACGAAGTCGTTTTCCGCCGAACTGCAAACCATATTGCATGACTTCAGCAATGAAAGGGTCCTTTCCGTCAATCGAGCGAAACATCTGCTGTTCAACTTCTTCCAATGAATCACCAACCAGTTGATACACCTCCTTGAGTTCTTGGGGCATTTGGGACCAACGGAACTTCGATTCACCTTTTGTAAGCACGAGAGCGGACAGATAGTGGGGAAAAACGGGAACAGCAACGCCGAATGTCAACGCCCGAATACAAGGGCTGGAGCAATCATTGGAGATTATCCGGCCCGCATGACGAAGTGTATTTCGGAAGACAATTCGTCCATTTTACCGACTAACCTTAAAAGTGCAAAGCCGGACCTCGGAATTCGTATAACGATCCATTCTTGTAAATCTTTTTGACCTCTTGATTTTTTTGCGTTTCTTTGGTCTATTTTGATCCAAGAGACTTGAAACAACACGTCTAGCGGGTTGGATTGTCTCTTGACCGAACAAACAGTAATCAAGGAATAGTAAAAGGAAGACCAAGATGACGCAAAAAAAATGGACCTTGCTCGATCAGGAAAACGGTGTTTACCTAGAACAGTTTGAAACGTCGGAAACCGTTTGCTGCACTTGTGAAAAAACCGGCAAAAAAGATTCGGTTGAGTACCGAATCACCCAACAGCGATTGTATGGGGGAATGCAGGATGGTGTTGACGTTATTACCGTTGATAATGGGCGTCTTTCTTTGACGGTTTGCCCGACTCGGGGACTCGGCGTTCTTTCGGCAAGTTGTGACGGACTGGAACTGAAGTGGGACAGTCCGGCCCGGGGACCGGTTCACCCTCAATTTGTCCCCCTTTCTGATCCAAGCGGACTCGGTTGGTTGGACGGTTTCAGTGAATGGATCGTTCGTTGTGGTCTGGAAAGTAACGGAGCACCTGAATTCCTCGAAAACGGTAATCTCCAGTATCCCTTACATGGTCGGATTGCGAACATTCCGGCTCGAAAAGTGGAATTGCTGATTGACACGGAAACGGGGGAAATCAAACTCCGGGGTGTTGTCAACGAAACCCGACTGTTTTTTCGGAATTTGCAATTGGAGGTCGAGTTGACGACGAAATTTGGCTCCTCGGAGTTTGTCTTGACGGACAAAGTGACGAATATGTCGGCGAAACCGGGCGAATTTGAACTGCTTTACCATATCAATACAGGTATGCCGTTTGTCACACCCGGGTCAAAAGTCCACATCCCGTTTGAAAAAATGGCCCCGAGAAACCAAGATGCCGCATCTGAACTCGATCATTGGTTCATTTGCGACCCCGAATCCCCCGAAAGTAATGAGGTCGTCTACTTTTTTGAACCGGCTGGAGATAAGAACGGAAACTGTCAGACCTTATTGGTCGGCAAAGAGGGAGAACATGCGTTGTCCGTCCGTTTCAATACCAACGAATTTCCGTATTTCTGTCTTTGGAAGTGCCGACTTGCCCAATCAGACGGTTATGTCATTGGTTTGGAACCTTGCGTGAATTTCCCGAACAACCGGTCCTACGAAAAAGAACAGGGTCGCGTTGTTCCGTTGAAACCGGGCGAATCACGGTCATTTAACCTGAAATTTGGTGTTTTATGCGGTTCAAAGGAAGTGACAACGGCAATAGAGCAGGTTGCAACATTGCACAAAGGGGCAAGCGGGATGATTGAAAAAAGCCCCAAATCGGGTTGGGGACCTTAATAACAGACAAAATAGAGAGTGCAGACAAAATAGGTGGTCGAATCAAAATAGATAAGACGCATAAAACGTATAAGACAGACAAGAGATAAACGAATGAACAATAATCTTGAACAGGCCCGACCTCGATTTGATTATCCCCAATATAAAAAAGGGGAAAAAGTTGCCCTATTTATCCCCTGTTATGTGGACCAGTTTTATCCTTCAATTGGAAAAGCAATGGTGCAACTGCTTGAACAGGAAGGGATACCGCTTGAGTTTCCTGCCGAGCAGACCTGTTGTGGACAACCGGCATTTAACAGCGGATATTGGGACGACGCGAAAAAGGTGATCGAGCATTTTGCCAAAGTTTTTGGGCCGTATTCCTACATCGTAACCCCTTCCAGTTCTTGTGCTGCAATGTGTCGCGTCTTTTACGAAGAAGCCGATCCCGGTTCTCTAGGTGCTGCAATTGGCAAAAGAGTCTTTGAAATCAGCGAATTTCTAGTCAATATAATCGGTAAAACCGATTTTGGCGCGCGATACCCCCAAAAAGTGACGTTTCACGTCGGTTGTCATGGTCGACGCGAACTCGGCATGTCGGATGCTGCGTTGCAACTTCTTCTGAACATTCGGGACCTCGAATATGTCGAATTGCCCAACATGGACGAATGTTGTGGTTTTGGCGGAACATTTAGCGTTAAAATGGCGGGAACCTCGATTGCAATGGGGCAGAAGAAGATTGAGAACATCCAGAAAACAGGTGCTAAGGTTGTTGCAACGACCGACATCAGTTGCGCAATGCACTTTGGGGGAATGATGAAGCGGGACCCGCGAATGAAAGACATTCCAATCGTTCATCTCGTCGAACTTCTTGTTCGCAAGTAACGGGATTGGGGGATAGGGATTAGGGGAGAGAGTCTGTCGTTTAGCCGCAATATGACAAAAGAAGGTAGGAGATAGGAAAATAACGGCGTCTCGCGAGTTAACTGGTTCCTTCACTTCTTTTGAGGACTCCATTTTCAGTTCTCAGGTTTCCATTCTCAATTCTCAATTCTTCCCCCCTATTCCCTATCCCCCATTCCCTAATCCCTATCCCGCACATCCTTCACAACCGGTTGTCCGTCGACTTCAACAATCCGTTGACCAAAACCAGCTGTTTCAATCGAACCATAATCATGTCCCGCATGTCCGGGATACACGCAAAACGAAATCAACGGGGAAGAACCTGTATTGACGGAACGATGTGCCCAAAAAGCAGGAACGTAGACACAAGCATGGGGTTTCATTGGAACAGCACGCGATTCGCCCGATTCGGTTTCCATAAGCATGAAACCTTCTCCGGCGAGACAGAGGTAGATTTCCGCTGTATCTCGAACAGCGTGAAAATGTCCTTTCGTCATGTAATACTCTTGTCCCACTTTTCCCGGAAAAGTGACACTCATACACCATTGTAACTCGCCGGGCAATTCGGGGAGTTTCTTTTCATAAACCCTATAAATAACAGGGTCCGTCTTCAGCAATTCCCGCGCTGCTTCCTGATCCTCATACATGGTGAACATCTGACTGAGATGACGGTCATACACACAATCCGGTTCGTCGATTTCCCCCGTTTGCGGATTGATGTTGACTTGAACGGGAAAAGGAAGATTTTGAAGCGTCATGTTAATAGGGGGTTTGTAAACGAAAAATGGTACTTTGCAAGAGCAGGGTCACTTTGCGGAAAATCTTCACGGTTGTGCGCACCTCGTGTTTCACGACGCAGCATTGCCCCTTGCAAAATCAGTTGGGCAACCATTAACATGTTTTGCAACTCCCAACCTTTTATGTTGCGAAACTCACGTTCCATGACATAACTGCTCAGTCGTTGACAACTTTCGGCTGCTTCAGAAAGTTGTTCGGCATTCCGCAGAATCCCCGCATTTCTCCACATGGTACTCTTGAGCGAATTCGTTATATCGTCAATGTCAATCTTATCCCCCTGTTCCCGACCTCCTTCTGAAGTGTAAAGCACCTTCTCAAAGTAATCAAGAATCGGTTGAACCCTGTACTCATCCTGCGAATTTTTCGCAATTTCACCTGCTAATCGACCACATGATTCGCCGTACACAAGAGCTTCAAGAAGACTGTTGGACGCTAAACGGTTTGCCCCATGTAATCCGGTTGACGCACTTTCTCCCGCAACCCAAAGACCTGGGACGGTCGATTCCCCCTTGTCATTAACCGTTATTCCTCCCATAAGATAATGAGTTCCCGGTCGAACCGGAATCCGTTCTCTCGCAATGTCAATTCCAAATTTGCGACATTCTTTCGCAATACCAGGAAACCGTTGATGTACCATGTCCGGCTCCAAATGAGTCAGATCAAGCAGTACATTCGGGTAATTGGTTTTTATCATCTGCAAGATGATTGCCCGGGAAACAACATCACGAGGTGCCAATTCTCCCCGCGAATCATATTCAGGCATAAATCGATGTCCGTTCTTGTCAACCAAACGAGCCCCCTCTCCTCGTGTCGCTTCAGAAATCAAACACCTTGCACCTCCTGCAATGTACAACACGGTTGGATGAAATTGGACGAACTCCATGTCCCGGATTTCCGCTCCTGCCCGAAATGCAGCTGCAATCCCATCTCCCGTTGCCCCTTCTGGATTCGTCGTTTCACGAAACAGTTGACCAATCCCCCCGCTTGCCAAAATCGTCTGTTTCGCCCAAACCAATTCCAAACGATTCTCCTTCTTCCAATTCAGCAGAGCACCTCGACATTTCCCCTCTGTTGTCAGAAAATCGATGATAAATGTGTTTTCCCAAATCCGAATGTTGGGACGTCTTCTCACCTCTTCGACAAGAGCGCGAACGATTTCACGTCCCGTTCCATCTCCAAGAGCGTGAATGATGCGATCATGTGCATGTCCTCCTTCCCGACCAAGTGCAATTTTTTCACCTGAACGGTCAAAAAGAGTTCCAAATTGAATCAATTCCCGAACAGCATCAGGTCCCTGACGGACGACCCGATTGACGACTTCTCGGTCACAGAGTTCTCCTCCTGCTTCAAGAGTGTCGGCAATATGACTTTCAAAGGAATCGGTTTCTGCCCAAACACTTGCGATTCCACCTTGTGCATTGTAGGAGCTGGATTGGTTGACAGATGCTTTACAGACGAGGAGGACATCGAGTTTGGGATCGACCGCGAGAGCAGCTCGCAAACCGGCGAGACCTGACCCGACGATCAAAACGTCGGTAAAGAAGTGAGGATACGATTTAGGGCGAAAGGAAACCAGATAACGGCGCACGTCAAATGCAGAAGGGTAAAAGCAGGGAATGGGGCAAACCGGGACAAAAGAAACGGCGAGGTCAGTAAAAACGGCAAAATCAATTCAATGGATGATAGGGATTTTACCGTGTCGGGGTTCAGTTGACAAGGATAACCCTTGACATGTCGTGTTTTGTTGTTCTTCAACCATTATCCTGCGAACTAATGTCAAAATAGGTAAAATTTTCTGATTTTTGAAAAAATCACGATTACATAAACTTTTTCTATTATATCGATTAAATTGGTCCGATAATAATGAAGACAAACGGTTTTTCCGTCGGGCGTTTTGCCTGAATTGCCAATACAATCTCGGAATTCGACCAAAAGTACGATGCAGCCAACTCAAAGAGAATCCGCAAAATACAGTTTTCGACATGCAGCTTTTCGATATGTCGTCGCAAACATTCGGCTTGTTGAGACCCTCGTCCTCGCTTGCCTTGTGATCGTTTTTTCGGAACCCTTGCGCGGGGCTGCTCCTGTTCCGACCCCCATTTCGTTCATCGATTTGGCGTACACCTACAACGAAATGAGTGTTGCTGACGTTTTGGATGATTCAGGGAGCAATCCTGGGATGCAGACAATTCTCGGGATCATGAGGGACCCTCTTCTTTCAGATGCGGGTCGGACCTCGTTGATGGAGCAGATGTCCAGCTCAATCCGCGCAAACGGTCTGCGACTCGGCATGTCCAGTCCCTGGTTGCCCGTTATGAACCGAAGTCGGGTAATCGGCCCCTTCGAGAATCATATCATCGCCCAAAATTCCAATCGCCCCTCAATCAGCTCGGGAACCCTCATGCTCGCGCAGTCAAAAGAAACCAAAAGAAGCCTGTTGAAAAGTGTGGAAATGCCGGACGTTCCAACCGATCCGTCCGAAGTGATCGAATACGAATATGAGGACGAGGATTGTCTGCCCGGTTCCGAATTTGGGGGTGTTCCCGTTCATCTCAGTTGTCTTGGGAAAAGCTCAAAAAATGTTTGGTTTGCGCCCGTTCATTCGGCAACCTCTTACTTCAATGACGGTCAGGTTTCAGGATCACATATCTCCCGCACAGGTTTTATGGCGGGAATCGAGCGAGGACACTGTCCCTGTTCTAACATCGGCGTTGCATTTGGTTATACGGCCCCTATTTTTTTACAGGACCGGGACAGTATTTCTTCGGATGATTTGGTTGCAGGTGTTTATGCCCGACGAAAATTGAAAAATGACGTGTATGTCAATCTCTGGTTCGGTTATGCCGGTCAACGGTACAAACAAAAGCGGTTCGTCAGCGTTCCCGATCTGGACATGTCCCAACTTTATGAAGGAAAGTTTGACGGAAACACCTTGTCCGGTTGTGCCGAAATATATAGAGCGATTTACTGTAAGCCAAGTTTTGTTTTACGACCTTTAGCAGCCGTTGAATACCAACTCATCACACAAGGGGCATTTACAGAACAGGGTCGCGGTCCCTTTGCAATGTCCTATGATAGTACACGTTATGAACAAATTGTCCTTCGTTGTGGTCTTGCATCTCAATTCGGTGCAAGTGACGGTTCCAGTCAAATGACGATTCGTCAGCGAATCTATTATGCTCGAATTGTCGGCAATGAAGCCTATCCTGACGCAAGAGCTTCTTTTGCAAGCGGGGGAAATGACACCCTTTTTACAATGCGCGGTTCTGACTCGAACCGGGATTATCTTATTGCCGGTATTGGCGGTCAACTCTATCTCGATTCGTCCCGGAGTTGTCAGTTTTTCGCCGATTATGATGCAATTGTTTCAACACATCAAACAACACACGCTATTTCAACCGGGATTATTCATCGATTTTAAGACCTCAACAACGGCACATTCATGCTGAACAGTTTACCAATCAAGCTAAGTGTTGCGATTTGTTCGATTTTGTTGGTCTTTTTTCTTGCAGGAATGAGTCTGCTCGGTTATATCTGGTTTACGGATTTCTCCGACGTGTTGGATAATCATGGAGTGACAACGGCGAAGGAAGTTGCAGCGAATCTCGATAAAGTGTTTGTTCAAGCGGAACAAGTTGCGCAGACTCTTGCCGATAATATTGAGAATCTTCCGACGGATCGGGAGATACTTTGTTCACTGATTGAATCCAGTGTTCGGGCAATGTCCGAAAAATGTCCCTCGCTCATTGGTATTTGCGTTGCCTATTGTGAGGGAATGTCCGTTCCCGACGAAAAATACAACTCGTTCTTGGGTTATATCGAAGGAGAAAATTTTCGGTTACAACATCATAACACAGAACAGTTTGATTATTTTTACAAAGACTGGTTTCTCATTCCCCGGACACTTTCGCAACCTGTCTGGACGTTGCCGTTTCGTCCTGAAATTATGAATCGGGAATTGTTATTCTCCTATGCAACACCTTTTTACAAAAAAGTGGGGGAACAACGCCAATTGGCAGGTGTCGTTGTCGTTGACCTCGATGTTGATTCTCTCGATCAGTATTTGCGAAAATTGCCGCTTCCCCGACATGAATCCGTTGCTGCATCCAGTCAGACATTTGTGATGAACCAATTCGGGCATATCATTCTTTTCCCTGAACGAGCGGATGCTGAGCAGAACAAGACGATTTTTACGATTTGTGATGAAGCCAAAAAACCGAATCCGCAAGATCGGGAATCAGCCCGTTCCATGTTCCGTTCCAAACCGTTTGGAAAAATTTCGTTTCAAACCGCTCCCCTTCTGAATGAACCAAGTGCATTGTTTTATGCAACCTGCCTCAATCATTGGGTTGTTGGGATTGCAATCCCCTCGAATTGGACCGGGCAGGTCCTTTTTCCTGTTTTTCGCAATTTTATTATTGGATGGTCGTTTGTTCTTGCAATCATCATTGCCGTTATTTTTCTGATCTGTAAACGACTGAATCGACCTCTTCTTGCGTTGACGTATGCGGCAGAGCAAATTGGACAGGGTGATTTTGCAGGTGAACTGCCCAATCCGCGCAGTCGGGATGAAATTGGGCGTTTAACGTCTTCCTTTCAACAAATGCGGCGAGAACTCATTGAATATGTGGAACGGTTAAAACAAACGGTTGCAGCAAGAGAACGGGCTGAGACCGAGCTGAGTGTTGCGAAGAAAATTCAGGAGGACATTCTTCCCAAACGACTTCCGCCGTTTGAACATTGCGAACAGTATTCAGGCGCAGCTCATTTAACTCCGGCAAAAGGGGTTGGAGGAGATTTATACGATGTCTTTTCTCTTGATAAGGAACATTTGGCTCTCATCATCGGCGATGTTTCAGGAAAAGGGGTCCCGGCTGCACTTTTTATGGCAGTTACGCAAACATTACATCGCAGTCTCTCCCAATCAATCAAGCAGGTTGATCTTTTGGTGAATCGAATGAATGAGATGCTTTTTGCACACAACAATGCCGGGATGTTTGTGACATATTGGGCCGGATTTTTGAACGTCAAAACAGGTTTGTTGACCTATACAAATGCAGGTCATAATCCCCCGATTTGGCGTAAATCGAACGGACAACTTGTTGAGCTAAAAGATCGACATGGACTTCCTCTTGGTGTTTTTGACATCAATGATTACGGCAAGTCAGAATTGCAATTGGAGCCGGGCGATCAGATTATACTGTATACAGATGGTGTAACAGAAGCATTTAGTAAGGAGGGAGAGGTGTTCGGGGAACATCGATTGTTAGAAGTGCTTAAAAACACAACCGCAAAAACCCCAGCTCAATTATGTGATGAAATAGAATCATCCGTTGCGCAATTTGCAAAGGATGCTCCTCAATCAGATGACATTACGCTTCTCTTGTTGCAGCGAAATGACGAGTTGCAAGAAGATCAAGTGTTGCAGGAAAATAAGGGGGCGGAAGAAGGGCAAAACTTGAAAGAGGTTCTTCAAGTGGAATCCGTCAACAAAACATCTTTGAATACAACCAACTCAAACGATTCAAAAAATGCAAAGCGGTCCGAAATCTCCGACGTTGAACTTGCCGATTGGAAAAACGGTCCGCTGTTTCAATTGACCATTCCTGCTGTTTTGGAAAATTTGCAACAGGTGCTTGATTTTGTTGAACAGCAATTACAAGAACATGCTGTTTCAGTCAAAGTGCATAATGCCCTCTGTCTTGCGATTGAAGAAATTTTTGTCAACATTGTGCATTATGCTTACGTTTCATCAGAAGGTCAACGGGTTGAAAAAAATGAAACAGCATCCGATGTTACGATTGAAAGTTGTTGGAACGAGTCGGGAGACATCATACGATTTCGGTTGATTGACCGGGGAAAACCGTATAATCCGCTTGACAGGGGGGACCCTGATGTAGAAGGACCGGCAGAAACAAGGCCGATTGGCGGACTGGGCATTTATCTCGCCAAGAAGAGTGTTGACAAAATGGATTACGAATTCAAAGAAGGGTGTAACATTTTGACGTTGTACAAAAAAGAAATTTGACGTTCTTGTTGCAAAAGACAAAAAAACGGTAAAACCGGTTGAGACAAATGTTTAGCCGCGATACAACGTATCGCGCGTATTAAAAATTTCATTCCGCGCGGAACGCGGTATCACAGTTCAACGGCGACATATTCTCTCTCCTTCCCTATTCCCCTTTCCCCCTCTCCTAAAGCATATCTTCGTTCGAGGTTGTTCGCGCGTGATTGAGCATCTCTTCTGTACTCGTTGGGTCAACCATCTTACAACAACGGACAAGCATCTCCCCCAGTTGTAACAATTCCGTCTCCCAAGTATCCCGGCTCATGTTCGGCGGGGTCAGTTCCGACAATTCTTTCAAAAGCAGAATGAAACGAAGCAAATGACGGAAAATAATCCCCTCCTGCTTCTGTAACCCCTTGCTCGTTATGTACTTGTTAAAATCACCCTTGAAATCAAGCAACAAATCCCCAACGACCCAAACAGGGTTTGTTCGGACTAAAACGCCCGGATGCTCATATTCAAACAGCCGTTTTAGCTTTTCCGCCAATTTCAGGACAAAAACAGGTTCTTCCGAGAGTCCCCCAAATCGTCGCCGTTTCTCCCATTCTTCCTGTTTTTCCTCGTCCGACTTTTCAATCAGTTCGTCAACCGTTACAAGACCAAGATGCAGCAAAAGCGGATCAAGTCGTTCCCGCGCAAGAGGACCACTTGGCATCTCGCGTTGTCGCGGAACACGAACACTGGGCCCGATTGAACTGGGAAGTTCGAGGACACTTTCCAACGCCTGAATCCGTTCTGCCTGATCGGCAATTGCAAAATGTTGGAGCAAAAACAGACCATAAAGCGGGTTCATCCCTCGTAATTTCAGCAAATCCCCCAATTTTTCCGTCGGATACGCCCGAATCGGTTCATATACCGACAATTCCGGCGCAGTCCCCAATTCCCGTTCAGCATCCAATCCCGCATCAATAACGCCAAAATGAACCCCGTTCTCCAATTTCGGTGTCGGTTCCAACTGAATATATCCCCCTTTCCAAAGCGTCAACAGTTGATGATCCAATTCCTTTTGCCCCGCTGCTAATCGCTTCGCCCCCATAAAACGTCGGGCAACCAAAGACCGAATCGTCGCAATGTCCGGGTCAGATGCAATAATGTGTGCTAACATTCGCCAAGGAAGTTCCCCGCGAGACGTTAAATGACCCGGTTGAGCTTTTTGCAAGGTTATAAAGTTCGACTCAACCCAATACTGTTCCGTCGTTCGTCGGGTCGGCATCTTCTTCTTGAGCTTTTTCTTCATCTCCCGCAATTTCGGGTCTTTCGTATCATCCGGAATTTGATCGTATTTGACCCGAAACCTCGCTATTTTCACGTCATCTTCATGTGCAAGAGCAAAGACATAACCCCGCGTGTCAAATTGAGGTCGCCCCGCCCGACCAAAAATTTGATGTGCCGAACTCGAATCAAGCAGTTTCTTCTCCCCTTGCGGTCCCTTCATCAATTTCGGAAGAACAACAGAACGGGCAGGAAGGTTGATTCCGGCTGCAAGGGTTTCCGTGCAAACACAGATCGAGAGCAGTTTCTGTTGGAAAAGGTCTTCGACAATCCGACGGTATTTCGGCAGAATCCCCGCATGATGTACGCCAATTCCCCGCAAAAAAAGCTGTTTTAACTTCGGTCCCGCTCCTTGCGTGAAATCATACGGCTCAAGAAGTTGCGATAATCGTTTCTGACGTTCTCCCGTTATCACATTCCGTCCCCGTATCTGATCGGCAATGTCCCAACATTCATTACGGTCAAAACAGAAAACAAGGGCGGGGGTCAATCGCGCTTCGTCATCATCCAGATCGGACCGACTCATTGTTTCGAGATGATCGACCAACAGGTCCTCGCCAATCCATTGAAAAATCAACGGAACTTTCCGTTCGGTACTTTGAACAAGTTGCAACCGTCGATTCGTCGTGTTCCTCAACCAAGCAACGAAATCATAGGCATTTCCAACGGTTGCGGAAATGAGCAAGGTTCGGACATGTGCGGGCAAGAGACCGAGCGTGAATTCCCAGACAATTCCTCGTTCGTGATCGGCAAAATGATGAAATTCGTCCATAACGACAACGCCAACCTGATCGAACGCGATTGCGCTTGCCAAATAGTCCGAATCAACCGTATTCTCCAGTCCCGCAGTCGGACTGCACGCAAATTGTGCCCGATCCTCTTCTGTAAACATCTGCTGATGCAACAAGCGGTTAAAGAGAATTTCGGCAACGACGACGAGGATCGGGGCGTTAGGGTTAACCCGACGATTTCCGGTTATGAGGCCGACGACATCACGATCAAACCCCCAACGCTCGACGGTTTCCTGAATCTCGCGGAATTTCTGCTCTGTCAACGCAATCAACGGTGTCGTGTAATACGCCCGTTTTCCCGTTTTCAACGCTTCATACAAACCTGCTTCTGCAATCAGTGTTTTCCCCATTCCAGTAGGGGCGCAAACCAAAACCCCCTGTTCCGAGGAAAACCAAGAACAAATCGCCTCTTCCTGAAAAGGATAGGGTGTATAGGGCAATTGCTCAAGATAAGCAAGAGCGAGTTCCTCACGATCAAAAGAATCAGACATCAATAGGGGATAGGGAATGGGGGATAGGGAATAGGGAAAGAGATTTATCGTTCAACCGCGATACAACATATCGCGCGTATTCGTTTAGCGCATTTCAAAAATTGGCATACACATTTCACACCTTTTTGAAACCAAAAATTCAAGGATTGCATCTCTTAGCTGCATAGCAGCGACCTTTTTGTAGCCCGGGGTGAAGCGCAGCGAAACCCCGGGTTCAATGAACCCCCACAAAAAGGAGCTGCGTAGCTGCGACCTAAATAAAAGGCAGATGCAAATAGACGAAAAAAAAGGATCAATTAGGCCGCTCCTCTGGAGCTTGTTTTGTTGGGGGGACGCTTAACCCGGGGTTGTGGTCGCTTAGGCTCCCTTCACCGATTTCCGGGAGACGTTGACAACAACGATGTAATGAGCAACTTCGCATTGTTGTAATCATAATCTTCCAAATACCCCTTGATTTTGTTCAAACATTGATCCGTTTCCCCCGCAAAAGAAAACTCCATCAATTTTTCCAACATTTCAACTGCCGTATCCATGTTGTAAAGCTCAATCGCGTTTTGAATAATCGCTAAATGTTCCCACAATACTTCGGGAGTTCCCGGCTTTTTAGGGGTCGTCCGCTGATCCGCTTCAAACCGTGTCACAACTGTCTTCAAGCGATCATGGAAATCTTGCATCCGTTCCAAAAACTCGGCTGTATGTTCTTCACAAAACCCGATTTCACCGACTTTCGCTGCCGATTCAATATCAGCCGCTTTTTTGGAAAGTCCTTCACATCCCATTCCCGCCAAGCTCCCTTTGAGACCATGAATATCGACGATGAATTCCCTGATTTTGCTCTCCTGAAGATATTGTTTCACCCTTTCTGTTTTTTCGGGCATCATTCGGTGAAACATGACCAATGTTTTCAAATAAATGTCCTGATTCTCACCTGTTCGCATGAGACCCAATTCGACATTGATTTCAGGAAGCAAACGGTTAATCTCATCAAAGGTTTGTAACACTTTGACACTCGCGGTATCTTCTTTTTCCGGCAACCAACGAACCAACATGTAGTTCAGTTCCGATTTTTTAAGCGGTTTACACATAAAATCATTCACCCTGGATGCAGCATCGGAATCCCGCAACTCGTTGACATCGCCGGAAGAAAGGGCGATGATTGGCAATTGTTCCGCTTTCCCTCCAAGTTGGCGAATCAATCGGGGGAGCGGGGTTCCATTGACCTCGGGCATCATCAGGTCAACGAAAACCATATCATATTCGTCTTCCTGAAGTTTCGACAAGGCTTCTTCGCTTGTTGAAGCGACTTCAATGGAGATGCCGAAAGAACCAAAGAGGCCGGATGCTATTTTAAGGTTAATGAGATGAGAGTCAACGAGCAGAATAGAAGCCCCTAACCATTGATTGTGCGAGTTAAATGTTCCTGTCATGGTTGCTCCATTTATCTGAAAGGAGAGGTTAAAAGAAACCGTAAATAAACAACAAGTGCATTGGGGTCATTTCGCCGCAGAACAATGTTCTGCGTGTACTTAGCTCAGCGCAAGCCAGACCATTCCCTATCCCCTAATCCCTATTTCAGCAACAGGCTTTCCAGTTTCTTCTTCACCGCCTGTTTGTTACAAGGCTTAACCAGAAAATCCGTTATGCCCATTTCAAAGGCGCGCATGACATGTTCTCGTGTTGAACAGGAGGTGAGAAACACAATCGGGGCAATTTTGCGTTTCCGACGTATTTGTTCCACCAATTCAAAACCGTTCATTTCCGGCATCTCGATGTCAAGAATATAAACATCCGGTATATTGGTTTCAATATACTGCAACACGGATTGACCGGTCGTCACGCCAACAAATTTGTAATTCTGTCCCAAAATCGTCTTCAGCGCAACCAGATTCTGCGGAATGTCATCAACTGCCAGAATAACCGGTTTGCGATCCCGAAAAGCCGGTTCTCCACAAAGTTCTGACAATAAACTCTGTGCTTTATCAAACTTGAACGTCGTGATAAGCGGCCTGATGTTAATCACGACCTGATCTTTCGGATTCAATTTTTCGATCTGCCCTAAAATACGCAAACAGGCTTCATCGTCAAAATCCTTCATCGACCGTTGCAGCTGAGCAATCAGGTTCTGCATTTGTAAAGCATCACTGTTTTCCGCTGAACGCGATTCCGTTTCGCTATTCGCCTGATACTCAACCGTCTGGATCGCAATCGAAAAGGAAAACAAATCCGTGAAAAAATGTTCAATACGGATGATACTTTTCGAGACGCCGTAATTTTCCAGATGTTTCAGCAAATCAACACTGCTTGCGTACAGATTTTTGGCAAAACAGGCTTCTAAAAGTTTGGAAACCGCCGAGATACGGCGAATAACCTGATCGGAAGGGGCGGAAAACATGTCCAGTCGAAACGTCTCCAACTGTTGCGCACAATCCACCACCTGATTCAGTGATAAAAAACAGCCCTCTTTCTGCTCATCCGTTATATTCTCCGGCGGAGAAATGTCGCCATAATCCGTCAGAATGTCAATCGTACTGTCCATAGGTCCCATAACGAAAATCTCCTGTCTACTCTTATCGTTGAATTGCCAACACTTTTGTTCGCTGATGTGCTTTGGTTCGTTGAAGCGAAGGAACCGTCGTGTCCTCCTTAATACTCGGATCACGAGGTAACGGAACCAAAATACGCAAAGCAGCCGGTAATATCCCTATACTGAAATGTTTGTCACACAAATACGCCGTACTGTCCATCGAAATATACGCCGGACTTTGAACATCAACCATGACCGAACAGCAGCGTCGGTAATTGATATAATTGTGCAAATAGTCATTCGTCAACACATCCCCCTTACGCAAAATCTCCGCCGCCCTCGGCATCATCATCAACGGCATCCGCCGCGCATGAATCACATCAATCAGTCCATCATCCGAAACCGCCTGGGGCGCACAAAGATAACCCGAACCGTATTTTTTGGTGTTCGCAAAGAGAATCAGCGTGTACGAATCATGGATCGTTTCATAACCGTTGATTCGCATCGTCACCGAAGTGGAAGGGGCATCCAGCAAAACGGCTCCAATTCTCGCTGCGGTCAGGAGGAGCTTTTTGCGAATCGAGATAAAGGGTATCCGTTTCGCAATACTCACCAATTTGTACCGCAATCGGGCAACATGCGCATCAATCCCCAAATTGGCCACATTGATACAATAACGGTCATTCACCTTCAGCAAATCCATGTCCAGAACCCGACCCATGATGATTTCCTCAAGACTGGAAAGCGACTTGATTGCAACATCGGGAAAGGTGCTGTAAAAATCATAATCTCCATCACACGGAAAAAAGCCCAACTCCACCTCCTTCATCCCAGCAATGCCGTTAATGACAAAATGAAGTGTTTCGAGATTACCACAAACAATGATACGAACCGGCTGTTCGGGATAATCAGCCAGAAAACGTCGAACAAGCCCTTCTTCCTCGCCGAAAAGGAAAGTGTGTGCAATCGTGTAGTCATAATCCTGAAGACACTGACTGCAGAACATCTCCACCTTCTTTTCGGTCACGGACGCGGACACACCCTGCCAGATGTTGTTCTTGATGATAAATAGGTATTTCATCGTTGTTCCAGAAATTCCATGAGGGTTTTCAGTGTCGAAAGGTAAAGTTCCCGATAAGCATCAACCCGTTCCTCGAGCGAAGAAAGGTCCTTCTGTAAAACAGCCCGCTCCATTAGCACCGACGCTTCATAAAGCGGTGTTGCACCAATCCCTTGCGCGGCATCTTTAATACTCCGTATCTCAACACCATACGGTCCCCAATCCGTTTCCGCAACCGGCAATGTGTCAATCATTTTCAGGCTGACTTCCGATTGGGTGAGGAACAGTTGCAAAACCTCCGTATAACAGGTCATGTCTTCACCCGCATGAAGTAAACCTTCCGAAAGGTCAATCAGTTCCAAATCAGGAAGCGGCGTGTTCAGTTGAGGTGCCGCCTTGAGCACCTGCTTCTCCGCCGGTATCCAACGTTTGAGTATCCTCGTCAGTTTCGCCGGTTCTATCGGTTTAGCAATATAATCATTGAAACCATCTTCAATGTACGCTTTACTCGCATCACTCAGAGCATTCGCCGTTGCCGCAATAATCGGTATCTGGGAATTCTCATTGCCCGACATCTTGCGAATCAGTTTCGTCGTTTCCACACCATCCATTTCCGGCATCATGTGATCCATCAAAATAACATCATAACGGTTGGACTCCAACAATTCAATCGCTTCACGTCCACTTGATGCAAATTGGATGTTCAATTGATAGGGGGACAAAAAGCCGGACGCAATCTGCAAGTTAATTTCATTATCGTCCACAACCAGCACCTTCGCCGTTGGTGCTGTAAAACTGTCATACGCATATCGGTCGTCAACCTGTTCACTCTCCATCGGCTGATTCGCCAAGGATGCCGCAAGAGGTAAAACGTAGAACGGACGTTGCAAAGTCACAACATGACCGGGATACCACGATTGGGTTTCCTGATTGTGGACCACAATCGGCTGTCCTGTTCCCGTAAATTCGCGGGATGCGAGCGACCGATAAACGCTTTCGTCGACCAAGTAATGCGTAAATTCTTCCTGTTGGACCTCTTCAAAAAATTCCGCCGCGTTTCCGACCACTTTCCAAGGAACACCGAGTGCATCGAGCATCGCGGTCAACGAATCCGTATCATCCTGAGAAAAACCAAAGAGAAGAACCTCGGTTTCCGCCGGAATAGGAAAGGAAACAAATTCCGGTGTCGCTTCGGGAATACGCTGAGGAACCATGAACGAAAACGTCGAACCTTTGCCATATTCCGTCTCCAGAAAGACGGTTCCCCCCATCAATTCGATGAAACGGCGGGAAATCGCAAGACCCAAACCGGTCCCTTCAATCCGTCGGTTCTTATGTGTGTCCAACTGTTGGAACGAACCAAACAACTTTTCCATGTCCTCCTCACGAATCCCCATCCCTGTATCGTGAACGGAAACATACAAAAGCAGTTTACCATTGGAATGGATTCCGTGCATGGAAAGACGGACCAAACCTTCGCTTGTGAACTTAACGGCATTCGTCAGGAAATTGGTGATGACCTGACGCAGACGGATTTCATCGCCAATCAATTGGGCCGGGAGTTTATGGTCAATGTCAACATAAAACCGGATCGGTTTGCCAACCAATCGGACATTTGTAATGCCAACTGTTTCGTTGACCAATGAGGCAAGGTCATACGCCGCTTGCATGATCTCGATTTTGCCCGCTTCGATTTTGGAAAAATCGAGAATGTCGTTAATAATCGACAAGAGCGTTTGAGAAGCGGTCCGTATCCCCAACGCCTTTTCCCGTTCCTTAGGGGGCAATTTGTCCCGCAACAAGAAGGTGCAGTAACCGAGAATAGCATTCATCGGGGTCCGAATTTCATGACTCATGTTGGCGAGAAACACGCTTTTGGCAAGCGTTGCGCTCTCCGATTCGGCTGCACGAGTGATCGAAAACCGTAATTGTTCGTTCGTTTCATCAGAACGTTGCAACAACCAGATGAGGGAGGAAACGAGGGCAGTTACCATGAGATAGAACAGACAGGCGTACATGAGCAGATACGAAGACCGGTCACGCAGCAATTGGGTTGTTTCCTCCCATTTTTGGGTGTCAAAGTCAACACCAAACACCGCTTCAACCTTTCCATCCTCATCAAAAAGCGGGGCGACACAGGTGATCGACGCTCCGTAAAGGGGGGAGACGACGACCTGATCGACTGCCGTAAGACCATCAAAGGCTTTATCAAAAACATCCACCCAACCATACGAACCATCCGCTTCGTCATAAACGGTAAAGGGGGGATCACCCGCTTCGGCTTTTCCCTCAATGACACCATCATGATCGACATCGGAGGGGCAGGAGCAGATGAACTCCACTTGTTTCTCGCCACTCAAGCGACAGGTGTAGACATACATGATAAGGTCGTTTTCCGCCGTCCACATCGAGTGAAGGGCCATAATGTCCTTATACTCCTTTTCCCAAGATGGAGATTCCGTCAACGGGGGAACAATTTTCGCATGTCCAAGATTCTGCGTTTCTTTCGCAAAGATCGTCACCCAATTCAACAGGTGTTGTGTCCAACGTTCCTCTTGAATTGCTTCTTCATGCGCAATGGAGGAGCAACCGTAACTGATGATGACGGGGAACAACACCCAAGTTCCGATCAGGAGATGCCATTGTTTTCGGGACATCATCCAGAAGGACAAAACGATCTGAAGACCGAGAAAAACGAGGGTCATTTGGATGAGCCAAGGTGTTTGCGGGAAAAAGGACATCCAGTACGCCCGGCGTAGGGCGCGAATGTTTTCCATGGAAAGATCGGCTCCCATCAAATACGTTTGACCGGACGGGGTTGTAAAACGGCAGATACAACTCCGTACTTCACCGTAAACATCCGTATAACTGCTATACCTTGTTATTCCATCTGCGGCCGTTTTGCGTAAGTCTTTCCAAGCCGTATCATCATATTCCGTAAAATACTCATCCGTCAGTGTACAGGTGAGATAAAACCGATCCTTCATTTCCACGAGAGAGTAAACCTCGGTGATGCGGAAACGGGAGATGACTTCTTTGGAAATCTGCTGATACTGTTGATACTCTTTGACGGGAATGACCCCGGAAGTGACCGCGCGGTCAAAATAGTCCTTCGGAACACGATAATTCAGTTCCTTAACGGCATCCAACAACCGTTTGTCAACATCTTTGGTCACATCCGTCCAGCCGATGTACATATTCCAACAGCAGATGGAAACGGCGATGAACATTCCCGTAAGATAGATGATCGTGAACAGAATCCGTCGGCTGGTGATTGCCTGTAAGAGGCTTCTCAGATGGGACGTGAAAATATTTCCGTTCATGGTATTCGGG
>JBOFQB010000058.1:0-24147 GCA_051660685.1 Thermoguttaceae bacterium
TCATCACATCCTGGGGGTGGAGGAGCTCCCAAGGGTTTGGCTGTTCGCCAATTAAAGTGGTACGTGAGCTGGGTTCAGACCGTCGTGAGACAGGTCGGTCCCTATCTGCTGTGGGCGCACGAAACTTGAGAAGATTCAACTTTAGTACGAAAGGATTTAGTTGGACGTAGCTCTGGTGTTCCAGTTGTCACGCTAGTGGCACGGCTGGGTAGCTAACTACGGAACGGATAAACGCTGAAAGCATATAAGCGTGAAGTCAGCTTCAAGATGAGGTTTCGTAAGCACTTTTGTGCGAAAGTCCCCTGGAAGACGACCAGGTTGATAGGCCGGATGTGTAAGCTCAGTAATGAGTTCAGCTAACCGGTACTAATGGACGAATGCTTGATCGCATATATTTTGTACTCCAATGTATATTGCTAATGATGGAATGTCGCTCTTGCTCCCTTATTTTTGGCTTTTACGAGCGAATAGGTCGTAAAGGTCATTTCCGGTGGTCATATCCGAAAGGTCACACCTGTTCCCATCCCGAATACAGAAGTTAAGCTTTCGGAGCCGATGATAGTGTTATAAGCGCGAAAGTAGGTATCGCCGGTTTTTTTTTGCCATTTTCCCTCTTCTTTGAGGTTGATATACGAACGTCGGCTTTGCCGGCGTTTTTTTTTGCGCACAACTCCTCTTGTTTTGCGTATTGATCTTGTGATAAAATGTTTAGCACCTTGCTCCATCCGGCTTACGCCGGGCTAAATACGCGCAGAACGATGTTCTGCGGCTTAACAGTTTCTTTTTTATTGAGGAGTTTTAACATGATTCGGCTCGCTTTTTTGTTCGTTTTGGCCCTGAACCTTTCTGCTTTTGCCGCTTTTGAAGAGGCGGATTCCGATTGCCCTGAATCCTCGCTAACTTCTGACTTTCCGTTGGGTGAGCTCACTATATCTAAACATCCGGCAGAAGATGTTCTTTATCCCATGTATCCGCTTTATTACGATTGGGGACCGGTTGCCGAAAAGTTTGGCAAAGAGCAGCTGCGCAAGATGGGGAAGGTGTTGGTCAATTTTGCGTTTTTTGAGGTTCTTCGCTCAATAGGTGTAGAGGATTTAGTGGATCAGAATATACCGGATATGATGTGTTTTTCTTCACAGGGAACCAACGGTTTTGTTGCTTTTTTGCCGGAATCAGGTCACGCCGAACTCTCAAAAAGGCTTGAACGGTTGAAACGGTCCTGCAAAAGACGTTCGTCGGTTGAAAAAAAGAGTGAATAGAAAAAAAAGGTTGGAAAGACGGGTTGAGAGACGGCAACTTTCGAGGAAGTAGACCGTTTTTGAGCGAGGATTGGCTGAATTTTTTGCCGGTCTCTCAAACGGAATTGCTCTTTACATCTCAATTTTTCCATGAAGGTTTGAATATGAGCAGAAAAACATTTTATTTGTGTGCGTTGACAGGAGTTTTTGCCTCTTTGTTGACTCTGGGGCTTTGCGCTGTCTGGAACGATTCGGGTCTGTCCGCTTTTGCACAAGGTCAAGCCCAATCGGTTCCAACTGTTGAAAAAACGGTCGCTGAACCTCAAGAACCGGTTGTGAATAGGAAAAATCCGGTTCCAAAAGAAAAAATCGCCGTTTCCGGCGAAAAAGTCGCCTCACCCGCTTCAGCGGATTTGGACGAGCTAAAAAATCATCCGCAATATAAAAATTTGTCCCCCTCCGAACGGATTAGCGTTTATGTTTATGATCGGTGTAACCGGTCGGCTGTTAACATTGACACTAAAAGTTTGCAACGGGTTTCTTTTTTCTCCTCGCAGACCGCCGAAGTTGATTCCGGCGTTGGGAGCGGGGTTGTTTTGGACCGGGAAGGACATGTTTTGACGAATTTTCACGTCATACAATCGGCAAAATCGGTTAAAGTTACCTTGTTTAACGGAAATGCTTACCAAGCGGATATTGTGGGGGGTGATCCGCAAACGGACATTTGCGTTTTGAAGATTGACGCGCCGAAAGAAGATTTGTATCCGGTTGAAATGGCGGATTCGTCGCAACTCCTTGTTGGTCAACAGGTTTATGCAATTGGTAATCCGTTTGGGTTGGAACGGACCTTGACATGCGGGATTATTTCGAGTTTGAATCGGTCGCTTGACAGTCAGGTTCGACATCGGACGATCAAGGGTTTGATTCAGATTGATGCGGCGATTAACCCTGGAAATTCGGGGGGACCGTTGTTGAATTCGCGGGGACAGATGATTGGGATGAACACGGCAATTGCGTCGCGGGTTGGAGAAAATAGCGGAGTCGGTTTTGCGATTTCGACGAATAACATCCAACGGATTGTTCCCCAATTGTTGAAAAATGGGCAGGTTGTTCGGGGGGACATTGGAATTCCGGGCATGATTGAGAGGAAAGAGGGGGTTGTGGTTGCCCAATTGGCTTCAGAAGGAGCCGGAGAACGGGCCGGTTTGCAAGGACCCCAAATTGTTCGGGAAGAAATCAAACGGGGAAATGGGGTTTATTATCGGGTCAATCGGGACGCTTCGGCCGCAGATGTGATAACGGCGATTGACGATCAGCCGATTAAGACGGCGGAAGAACTGCTTGCGAATGTTGAAGAACATAAACCGGGGGACCGAATTCTGGTCTCCGTTCTCCGAAAAGGTGAAATTGTCAAAATTCCCGTTGTCTTGGATTAGGGATGAGGGGATTGAGAATGAGGGATAGGGCAGTCTGCTAACAAGTTTGGTACAAACGGTTCTCAACTGTTTTGAGAACAATCAATAAAAGCCGGAAAGGAGCGACCAATAGGGTGCGTATTGACGGGCAAATGACGGGCAAAAACACCCCAAATTGTCCAGATTCATGAATAAAACCGTCAATGCGCCGGAATACCGGCTCCTTTCCGGCTTTTATGAGGAATTCTTTCTTTGTTTTGTGAAAGTGACGCTGAAGTTGGGTTTTTCGCCGGACTTCAGCTTTTTTTGTAAAAAGGTGGAACTGCATCAATTGGGAAGAGACTAACTTTTGGGTGTTTGCCAACATTCGGTTTTGTCGGAAATTTTATTTATTGCAAAAAGATTGCAAATGCGATACAATGGAAGTAACGCGCGGTCCATCGTCCGGCTTACGCCGGGTTAAGTACGCGCAGAACGTTGTTCTGCGGCTCAACGGGGATATGTTCCTCGTTCCTGATTATCATGGTGTAGGTATCAATATGAAAAAAATGTTTTCCCGGCTGTTTGCCAATCAGACAAATCGATCCTTTAAGAAGCGGTCTGATTTACAGGAACGGAGACGGCGTTTGGAATTGGAACCGTTGGAGGATCGGACGTTACTTGCAGCAGATACCATTACTTTTGCGCAACCGAACACGTTTACCTTTACTCCGCCTTCCTCCCTTTTTGGGTTGGAGAAGACCAATTATCTTGAGTTTGCCAAAGTTCATTCGGGGACAGATACCTTTCAGGATATTGTGTCGATCAATCAGTCGCTGAACCAAGTGTCGGTGTTTCCGCACAACAAAAATGCGAGCAGTCCGGGTTATGGACAGGTTGTGAATACGATGATTGACGGATTGAGCGCGTCCGGTTGCGTCTATGCTCTTGCGGACATGACAGGAGATGGAATATCTGATCTGCTTGTCTTGGTTCCAACTCCGCAAACAGGAGGAGTTGTTCAACTCGTTGCCCGGTTGTATGCGGGTCAAGCAAATGGGAAGTTTAACACAACACGAAGCGAAGTGGTGTTTTCAGATACCTTTTCGGCAGGAAGAGGGGCGACAATGGTGATTGTCAGCGCTCAACTGCGGAATATAACGGGAGATGCTTATCCTGAGTTGATTGTGACTCTTTCAAATAAGGAACTTGGAAGTGAAATGACGAGGTATGCGTCGTATTATTATGTGGGCAGAAAAGATGGATTTGCGACGTCTCCGACAGTGATTCCGAATCAGGTAAGCGGCAATCCGGTTGCGTTTGCCAATGTTTTGACGACAAATGGATTACAGCTTGTGAGTCAGACGACGCGAACAGTCGAGACGCCGACACGAGCGGAGTATCAAACATTATCGTTCAACACCTACACGGTCAGCAACAACAGCATGGTTGCAGCGGGGAAATATGAGTATGCGGCTGCTAATGTGACATGGACGTATTATCGGAATGTGGATTCGGATACGGCGGACGAAATCATCTCGGGTGTTGAATACATGAAAGAGGGTAGTTTGGCATACGGGGTTCGCGTGACGCATGTAACAAGTCTTGCAAGCGGGAGTGCTTCGATCACAGTGAGTCCTTCACCCCCTCAGGTGTTTTCGGTTGACCTTGACCCGCGATATGGCGCGATTGGTGATGTGAACGGAGATGGTTTTGCCGATATTGTGGTGAGTGATGGAACATCCTATCAGATTCTTTTGAACAATAAGAATGGTACATTTACCAAACAGGTGAGAGTCGATACTTATGCCAATTATGTTGCGTCCGATGTTGGCGATTTTAACGGAGATGGTTTTGAAGATGTCGTCGTCGTTGGTCAGGCGCATGTCATGTTTTTTCCGGGCAATCCGACACATCCCAATTATCAAACAGGGAAAATACTGTTTTCGCTTCCTTCAAAAACGACATCGGCGGTTTTTGGCGATTTTAACGGAGATGGAATGCGCGACATTGCGATTGGTGTTGGTGTCGCAGGAGCGACGTTGACCGTTTATACGGGTTTCAAGCATCAGGGTACTCCGGGGACGGAAGTGTTGTTTCGAGAGGAACGGCATTTTTCGGGATCAGAACCAACTGCGATTTTGGCGGGGAAATTTTTTGGCGATTCGGTTCGGGATGATATAGCGGTTTTAAGCGGTTCGACAGTAACAGTTTATTCCTTGAATACGAGTTTGAAGGAGAAAACAACGGAATTTTCGGGTCGAATCACGACCTTTGTTGCGGGCGATTTGAATCGGGACGGATATGAAGACATTGTGGTTGCGAATGAATCGACGGGGACGGGACAGGGGACGTTGACGATAGGACGGAACAAGAAGGATGGGACGTTTGACATTTCGACGACGTTATCTTTGGGATCAGGGGCGAAACCCGTTGCCCTTGCAATTGGCGATTTGAATGGAGATTCTCGGTTGGACATTGCGGTCTTGAATGCGGCGAATTCCCGGGTCGAACTGCTGTTTCAAGATGTTAGCGGACAGTTTGTAAGCAATCCAAGCGGGGCACTTTCGTATGTGCAACTGCCCAATGTGAATACGGGGGCGCGATATGACGTGCAATTGGCCGATTTCGATTTGGACGGACGACTCGACCTGATTGTTGGTCTTTCATCCAATAAGCAGATTGCCGTCTATCAGAATAAAGGGAGGGCCGGGGAATTTAACACAACGCCGTTTTGGTTGACGGTTCCGGCCAATGTGTTGAACGGGACGATTTCCTCGCCAACTTGGAGCGGTAAGACGTATTGGTCCATGACAACCGGTTATGTTCCGGGGAGCACCTCCAACAAAGGAACACCGGGGGTTGTGGTTGTGAGCGGCAATACGGTTTATCGAATTCAGAACACGACCCCGGCGGAGTCGCTGCTTGGGACATTTGAAATTCTTGTTCGGGACCCCGGTGTTGTGAAAACAGCCGATTCCAATCAATATGCGACCCTTTCGGACTTGTCGAAATTGACTTGGATGAATGAATGGGGTTCGTACTTGATTGAAGTTTGGGGAACATCCGGGTCGGCAACGACTTCGATCACAAATTTTGCGTGCGATATAACATTTGATGCCCGATTGTTCAATGTGGTAACGACGAACATTAGCACGATTTCGGCTTACACGTTGACGAAAAAGACGGTCAGTGTTTCTGGTTCAAGCGGGACCATCTCTCTTGCGGGGAGCACTTCGCAACAGCGGGGTAATAATCGGTATACGCTTTTAGCGCAGATTTTGGTGACTCCGGCGATTAACACATCTCCGGCGAATACGAAAGAGAATGTTGGCGTGTTTATGCCGGGTGATGGAGTTCCGGGTTATCCTCAGAACACCCTTTGCGGGATTGGTTTCGTCAACGGAACAGTTCAGGTTGGCGGAAAAGGGGTTATGACGACACGCGGGATCAGCACCATGCCGGTTCGCCCGGTTTATTACGATTCCAATGATGATGGTCGGGTCAATGCGTCTGATTTTCTTGCATTTGCAAAGTCGTATGGTAAACGTCCAGATGCCAGTTCGCCTTATGCAAAGTTTGATTACAACCGAGACGGAATCATCAATGCAGCTGATTTTCTCAGGTTTGCGCAATCGTATGGTAAATCCCGGGCAACCGGTTTGAAAAATTCGGCGTATCCTGCTTTTTCAACGGGTCAAAGTGTCCAGACCGTTCAAGCTGTTGTTGCGGATTGGGCGGATGAAAGGGATTTCGATGAAAGTGATTTGACTTATTCGGAATGGGATTGGGAATCGGCAAGGACCCGTTGGGAACCAGGTTGCGAGAATGAAGATTCCTTTGTGAATGTTTTGCAATCGTTCACAGGAGAATTGACGACGAATGAGATGACGAATGAACTGTTGACGAGTCAAGCGTCGATGAATAAAACATGGACCGTTGAACCGTTGTTGGGAGAAACGGCGGGATTATTCTCCGAATCGGTTGGACAGCGTTTGGGACAGTTGGGCGATTTCTTTTCTGAACCTTCCTTGTTGAACGCCGTTCCGTTGCGGACCCTTGCTGTGTTGGAACTTTGCGGACTGAGCAAACGGGAAGAAGGACAAGGCGGTTCCGGTCATGTTGGAGCCGAGTCGGCGGTCCTTGATTCGATTTTTGAGCGACTTTTGGTTGACGGTTTGCGACGGAATGAGGACGAAACCGATTGGTTGGTCGCCCCGACTCAATCTGTCAGTGAACCGATTCTAGGAGCCTTACTTGCCGAAGTCTAGTGTGGGGGACAGG
This sequence comes from Thermoguttaceae bacterium, assembly GCA_051660685.1. Taxonomy (GTDB): domain Bacteria; phylum Planctomycetota; class Planctomycetia; order Pirellulales; family Thermoguttaceae; genus JAVBSX01. Next base: position 6,917 of record JBOFQB010000058.1, read on the forward strand.
GAATGGGGGATAGGGGATAGGGAGGTGCAATCCTCGCTTTGACGCAAGATGCCGATCATACGTCATATCACGTTTTTTACCCTTTTCAATTATCAATTCTTTTCCCTATCCCCTAATCCCTACCCCCTAATCCCTACCCCCTAATCCCTACCCCCTAATCCCTACCCCCTAATCCCTAACTTTCTGCCAAAGACCATGCAGGTTGCAATAGGCGCGGACGACGAACGGGCCCCCTTTGGTGCAAAACTCGGTGATTGGCTCTTCGCCCGGTTTTAGGCGATGTCGTTGCAGCCGATTCCCCTCCCAGAATTCTATCCATTCAATGAAGTGATTGGCGTCCATAGGATGCAAAATCTCTCCAACCTTGACAAGCACCTTGTTTTCCAACACGTCAACAGCGGGAACGTGCTTTTCTTTTGCCGCATCCTGTGAACCAGCCTTTTGCAACGTCATTGCCTGTCCACAACACGTCAACTCGCCGTCTCCTTCATCAAGGACCTCGACAATATTTCCGCACAATTCACAAACATAAACTTCCATAAAATGGGTCATAAACCAGCTCCTGAGAAAAAAGGGAAAAAGTAACCGAACAACCAAGCGGACACGAGCCCGTTGACCTAGTTGTTAGAAGGCATTAGTATTGTATTATACACACGCCAACATTTTTGTCCAACCACATCACTCCCTTGTTTGGTATTATCCTTCATCAGTCCGTTGTTCAGGGAATCCGCTATTTCATTTTCAATGCGGCCTACATCATTGTTTTGCTCATCCCCATGATTTACGGAATCGGATTGATTCGGTCCAGTTTGCCCCTTGAACGGATTCGGGTTTTTCTGACGGGTCGGAATCGCTTTCTCGGGTATCTCATTGCGGCTCTGTTCGGGGCAATCACCCCGTTCTGCTCTTGTAGTGGTGTTCCCCTTTTTTTAGGGTTCGTTGCAGCCGGACTCCCGCTCGGAATCGCAATGTCCTTTCTTATCTCCTCCCCCATGATTAACGAAGCAGCCGTTGTCCTGCTCGGCAATCTGGTTGGTTGGAAATTGACAATCGCATATGTCGGAATCGGCCTGTTTGCCGGAATTTTTGGCGGTTTTCTGTTCGACCGACTTGGTGTTGAACGATTCCTGATTCGTCTTGAACCGGCAAAAAAAGCAGAATGTTCTTGCCAATGTCAACAAAAATCGTCTTCACAACGAAAGGAAAAAGGAGATAAGAGCAAAAGTGCTGATTGGCGGAAAAAAGCGGGGAAGATGACTTGGAAAGAGCGACATGAGTTTGCCCTTTTTGAGGTCCAAAGTGTGATGAAAACGATATGGGTTTGGTTGATGCTCGGTATTGCTCTTGGAGCCGTCTTGCATAGTGCTGTTCCCAACACCTTTTTTGCCGACCATCTCGGTCAAAACGAATTCTGGAGTGTCCCCTTTGCTGTTCTGCTCGGTATTCCAACGTATGCCGGTTGCGTTGGAATCATTCCGGTAATCGGCGAGTTAATGAACAAAGGATTGCCGGTTGGAACGGCGTTCGCGTTCATGCTCAGCGCAATCGCAATCAGTTTGCCCGAACTCTTGATGCTCAAAACTGTTATGAAAGTTCAACTCTTGGTTGCTTTTACGATTTATCTCTTGGTTTTCCTGACCCTGACCGGTTGGATTCTCAACTCAATCTGTTAGGACGCAGATTTTGTGCGCCGGGCATCTGACAAGTCGCTCCGTATTTGCACATGAATAACGAATCCATTTTCATGGGTTCCTTTCGTGAGGTTCGTGTTTTTAGTGGTTCTTGTATACCACGAAATACGCCAAAAACACGAAATCAATACAAGATTGAATCAAGCGTGAATCCGCAATTGAGATAGGTTATTTACGCGCAGTCGCTCAATCCGGCTCAATCTCGTTCGGCTCAACCTGTTCTTTCCGAAAACGTCGTCGTAATTGACCACATGCGGCACCAATTCGATCACCTTTACGAAACCGGATTTTAACGGCGATCCCCTGATCGCGGAGTATTCGGACAAATTGTTCTGTTGTTTTGGAAGAGGGTGTTTTCCAAGACAGTTCCTCGACCGGGTTGAACGGAATCACATTGACGACCGCCGTTTGGTGTTGCAACAGTCGGGCCAACTCTCTTGCCTGTTCCGCCTGATCGTTCACTCCGCGAATCAGCACATATTCAAATGTGATTCGTCGCCCTGATTTTCGATGATACTTTTCGGCGGAATCGAGGATTGCGCGAATCCCGGAAAAACGGTTTTGCGGGACGATTTCCGAACGGATTTCATCATTAGGAGCATGAAGCGAAATCGCCAATTTGTAAGGACGTCCCGATTCAGACAATTTAAGAATCCCTTGCGGAATCCCAACGGTCGAAATCGTCACACGTCTTGCACTCAAATCAAGCCCGTCCCCCGAAATCACTTCCTCAAGAGCCGAAAGAAGGGAGTCAAGGTTCAAAAGGGGTTCCCCCGTCCCCATAATGACCAAATGCGTCAACCGTTCAGGACTCGGCAAGAGTTGGTTGAGCCGTACAACCTGCTCCAGAATTTCTCCGCGCGAGAGATTGCGAACAAAACCGTCCAGACCACTTGCACAAAAAACACAGTTCATTGCACAACCAACTTGCGTGCTGATACAACCGGTTCGATGATTCCGTTCATCTCGGAGTAACACACATTCAATCTGGTGTCCATCTGCCAGTTCAATGAGCAACTTGCGTGTTTCATCTTGCGATATTGTCTCATGCACAATGTGCCCGGAAAAAAGCGAACCGTTTCCATTTCGACTGAATTGCGAGAGGAGCAAGGCTCGCAATTCTTTGGAAAGGTTCGTCATTTTTTCGGGCCGATCCTCTTTTCTCGCATACAACCATCCCCGGACTTGTTTCAAACGAAATGCCGGAATTCCCAGTTCCCGAAATCGTTGTTCCTGTTCAATCGGGGTCAAATCGAGAAACGATTGCGGGGAAAACTCAATCGGCTGATCTTGTAAAGCAGTGTTCATGCAAAATAGACGGAAAAATTCCTCTGTTGAGTGCGGTTCTATGATTCGTATTGACGACGAGAACGAGATGTATTAACTGCGTATTACACCGCTTCTCAAATACGGTTCAAAAGAGCGGTTCAATAATGATTGAGGACAGAATAAAATCGGCCAATCCCGAATGTCGTTAGGCATTCCGTTATGGTAGTAACGGATTGCCCCTCAATCTTCAACTCCGTCGGAGTTGCGTTATGGTCATTCCGCGTTCATAAAACCATAACGGAACCCCGACGGTGTTCAGACTTGTTTTTCAATCGTTTTCTACCATAACGCAATCCCGACGGGATTGGGGAAAAAGTGTCCTAACGTTGCACCTTAGACTACAATGAGGTCGTCGCAACGGGACCGCAACCCCGGGTTAGGCTGTTTTGTGCGGGCAGGATGCCCGTGTTCCCAGATTACCATTTGATATGGACAGGTACACCTTTTGCGTTTCCGGGATGTTGGAGGAACAAGGTTGAGGAGTCGGAATCCCAGTTTGTTTTCACGACCGGTTGTCCGTCAACCGTAATCGCAACCGGCTCTTTTGGAAGGAGTATCCGGCATGTCGTCTCAACCCGATTCGGTGTCAAAATGGTGTAACGAAGTTCATTCGGTTCTGAAACCCAATTCTCCAGTCGTCCGGCTGCACTGAGCATTGCAGGTGCTTTTGCCGTTACTTTTTCAAGGTCCAACAACCAACTTTGTGAACCCGGTTCAATCACGATTTCATTGACAATCGGCAACGAGGAATCAAGCAGATTGACGAAACGTCCTTTGAGAACAAGCGGACTGTCGGAAATCGACTCATTCATTGTTGCGGCAATCACATAAGGACCTCTTCGGAGCAGAAAATAATTCCGTTCAATAAGCGATTCCCCTTTCTTTTGAAGAGCATCCCGAACAATGGAACGAAGTTCTTCGGCTGATTTGGCAGACCGACCAAAATAGGCGGGGTGTTTACGAACGACGACAACCTGACCTTTTCCGCAATCATAAGAGCCGTTTTCAGCGTTTTTGTCCTGACCAAGCAACTGCAACAGATGTTCGGTTGGTGTTCGGAACGGTTGGACACCCTGATTCCACCATTCTTTAGCATGATGGAAGGGGTCGGTATCTGCCCCAACATAAACGAGAATCCCCCCGCGAGAAACCCAATCGGCCAAACCGGCATTGATTCCCGGATGAAGCGGCTTTTGAAATTCATAACTGAGAATCAGGACCTTAAACCGGTCGAGATAACCGGGTGCTCGTAAAATGTTGTCCAACTGAACGGATCGAATTGGAACACCATGTTTGACAAACGGCAAGGTTAGACCGTAATAACCGGCAAAACGCGAAACTTCTTCCCGATTTGCCCGGGTTACATCATTGGTCCCGCGAACTGTCCCCTCACGAAATGCCGGTTCCGCCCGTTGAAACATCGCCGAATCCCCAAGAAAAACACCAATTCCCTCAGTTCCCTGCTCCCAAGAAACATCCGGTTGTTCCATGTCGCGTAATTGACCGAAAAGAATGTTCAACAAGGTTGCGTAATCGCCCGGAATCGGTTCAGCATTCGGATCACCAACCGGATATTTTCCGCGAAAGACCCGACTCGGCCAAGGACAAACCTCGTAATACCAAACGTCAGGTTGTAACAGGGATGCAACAAGCGTGCAAATGTAGTTTTTGCGATAATCGTTCCAATCGTACTTGGGATTGTCTTCAATCGGGTCATGCAAAAAATACATCCGTTTTCCCGTTCCCCGCGTCATCTCCTGCATGTTGCAGTATTCTAAATACGCCGTTTCAAACGTCCGTTCTGCAACTTCTCCCTGATAAATGTTTGGCGTTCTCGCCGTTCCTGTCCAGACCTGCGCAATCAACCCGTCAATTCCGGGAAGATCAAGAAGGGAGGATTCGGGGGAGACAATTGCCCATTGTGCATAATTGACCAGACTATGAGTTGGGACGAAGAATCGAACGGGACGCTTGTGTTGGACGAGCGAGTATTCTTTGAGCGAGGAACACAACCGGTCGAGCATTCGTCGATACAAATAATACTTGAGTTTACTTGCGCGAAATTGAGCATCACAGGATGAATCCGGTCGAATCCAGGGTTCGTTGTAGTAAATCAACCATTCTCGTTTGAACGAGTCACTAAAACCGGCTCTTGCCCAGAATTCTGGTTCTTCGAGATGAACAGCAACGACGCCGGAATCGACCACTTTTTTGAGGCCTTCTTCGAGATACCGACTGAACGCGATTGAGGGGACCATGTAGGGGACGCGGGGACCGTGTAGAATCTGTTTGAATTCAGGGTCACATTGTGCATCATCCCAATGATCGATTCCGTCAAATTTCCCGTCCAGAAAATCTTCATATCCCCCCCAAGAAACTCCCGTCATAAGCTCAAGAACATATTGGGCATCTTTCCAGGGTTGTAACTGGTTAATCGCCTGTTCGGAGATTCCATACGGCATAACAAAGTCGGTTTGCAGGTCGAAATCCTCATGATAAGCGGACGCTTCCTGAAAACCGGTTCGTTCAAGGGACCGATCACCAAGCAGGTTGGGAGCGACCCGGATTTCGTCAGCAAAGGTCATTGCCGACATTCCGACAAACAAAAACAAGAGCATTGTTAATCTGGGATACTGTTTCATCTTTGACAAAAGTAGATTAGGTTTTGTTGACATTGGTGAAAGATAATAATTACTGTTCAAATTCGCGCAACTTATCTAATGTCCGTTTCAGACTGGGAGAACGCCGCGCCGCTTGGTCGGAACGCCAATGATTTATAATAAATTCCCGCAAACGGTCATTATATTCAGGACCAATATGAGCATCCGGTTTCGGCAACATCGCGCGTAGTCCCCTCCTCGTCCCTTTTCTTTGTATGATTGAAAGAAAGTGTTCTTTAATATTCGTGATAGAATCTGGAAGGTATGGAAAATTCGTTTCTGAAATACCTGTAAACTCTGATAAGGCTTCAACATCCGCAAGTACCCATGATTCGATTTCCCGAACAGCGACACGAATCAATGTTTCTCTTGGCAGAATGATCGCTTGGTCGGGCTTGAGATTTAAGCAAGACCGCAGTAATATGGCTGGACAGGTCGTCCGGTCCAAATCCAACAACGAAAATGTCAACATTCCCTGACGTCCCATTTCGATAGTATGGGATAATTGATTTTTTATCTGGCCCGATCCTCTCATAATACGCGGGTATCCCGCCCTAAAAGAAAATGACGCTCGAGACTGTGTGTTCAAATCAATGAAAATTTTCTGCAGCACAGCTTGTGAAGGATCGTCTTCAACGTATGCAAAAAACATTTGTTGCCTGAGAGAAGGATAGAACGACTGACTCACTTTTACATCCTCCCAATACTCGATTCGGTGATTGGAAAAACGACATCAGCTGGACTGATTCCCAATTTTATCATTTCTTTTTCATTTTTCGTCAAAGGTCTTATTTGCGATGATTCACCGTTTGACCCAGGTTGGACAATCAAAAATGAATTGGCCCCAAGACTCTTGTCAAAAAGCATGCGTTCACTGTGTGTGCTGACAAAAATTTGTCCCCCTGCTATTTTCCGACTTGCCCTTATCAGGTGAAATAGATGAGGAATTTGTTCAACAATTGGACCATGCAGAGAAAGTTCCGGTTCTTCGAGAAGGAGTAGGTTGTCGGAACTACGCAGAGTCCAAAGTAAGGCAATCAAACGCAAGGTTCCATCTGAGAATTGGTCTTCACGTTGATACGCCCCATTACCTCGCCAATGCTCAAATAGGATTTGGAGATGCGGCTTTCCTGTCTTGTCATCTTTGACAAATTCCAACTTTTTGAATTGAGGAACAACTCTTTGGAGAATGTTGCCGATTTGTTTCAAGCGAGATGATCGTGTTTTTTCCGATTCGGATGCTATCTCTTCCAAAAAACCTTGCCCAAAAGGATCAGACTCGATCATTTGGACTGCCAGTTGATTGCCGTACTTCAACAATTGAGGAACTAAATGCAAATACAAAGTATTCTTCAAAAAATCAGCAATCTCCCGAAAATCCCTATTGCTGTTAATTTGCTCCAAAAATGTTTGTGTCAAGCGTTCTGAATCGTTATCATCTTCCTTCTCTGGACGTTTGAGCACTTGAATGTCTTTATGTTTGACTTCTTCGGAGAGTATTTTGACCCTCGTGTCTTTTCCGTTGGATTTTCCCTGAAATGATAGAGAGTAGGCCCAATCTGGAATCGGTTTGTCTAGGTCTTCTTTGAGTTCAATACCCAATTCAATTTGCGTTACTTTTCGTGCAGAAAGAGAGCGGACCTTTTTTACCCCCCCCCGATCACTGACTGCTTTTTGCAAACCGCCCCCCTTGGGATTTACAACATCACGAAAAAAACGAAAGATATCTAAGAAATTGGATTTTCCCGACGCATTTGGCCCAACGAGATAGACAGTCTCACACAGTGGGACATCAATATCCGAAAAATTACGCCAGTTTTTGGCAACTAACCGTGAAATGTACATAAGGACAAACGAAAAAGAGGTTTGTGCTGGAAATCACTCAGACTCAGTGTACACTAAGAAGAAATTGGGTGATATGGGGATTGAACAAAAAACAAGGAACGGTATTCAGGGTCATACCCTTTTCGTTGGATTTTGTGTACAATGCCGTCTACGTTTTTAACCCCTATTGGTCATTCGGAGCAATCTTATGAAAAAACTGTCCCTCCTATGTTTGTTGTTCTTCCTGAGCAGTCTCTCTTCCCCCGCGTATGCCCAAAGTAATTCCGGGGCCAAACCGGATGCTGAAGTGGTGTTGGTTCGTAAAAGTCTCGACTTTATTCCTTATGATTTGCGAGTTGAATATCTCAAAGCTCCAATCGGAATCGACGAAATGCAGCCCCGATTCAGTTGGAAAATCAAGTCCAAAGTGAATGGTGAAACCCAAACCGCTTATCAAATCATTGTTTCTGAAAAAATAAACAGGGAAACGGTCTGGGATTCCGGCAAGGTCGAATCGCCAAAAATGGTCGGAATCGAATATGCCGGTTCTGAATTACAACCTGAAAAAGAGTATCTCTGGAAAGTGACGACTTGGAATAAGGACGGGAAAGAATCCTCAACAGTTCAGAGTTCCTTTTCAACGGGTCTGAAAAATTGGACGGGGAAATGGATTGGTCTGGAGCAGGAACCGGCGTTGGAACATGAATTGAAGTTGGACGGGTCATTCTGGATTTGGCCGGAAAAGAATCTTGACGCCCCGATTGGTAGAGCTTTGTTTCGCAAAAAATTTGAACTCCCCGAAAAAAACATCAAAAAAGGGGTTCTCGCCTTTTCAGCGGATAATGACCATAAAATTTTTCTCAACGGAAAAGAGGTTGGAACCGGTTCCAACTTCAAAGCGGCTCCGCTTGTTGATGTTACCAAAAACCTGCAATCCGGCGAAAACACCTTTGCAATCGAAGTCAGCAATCATGGTGATGCTCCCAATCCGGCCGGTTTGATCGGCGTTCTCTCCATTACCTTTGAAGAAGGAGAGACACAGACAGTCAAAACGGATGCAAGCTGGAAATCTGTTTACGACATGGTAGAAGGTTATGCAAACCCGGATTTTGACGATTCCGGTTGGAGTGAAGCAGCCGAATTGGTCTTGTATGGAGGTGAACCTTGGGGGGAAGTTTCTGTCAATAAGGACCGTCCCAGTCTTCCTGCCCGCTATTTACGGAAAGGGTTTCAACTGGAGAACGACAAAAAGGACATTCTCCGAGCAACCGCTTACATCTCAGGACTCGGTTATTATGAGCTGTATCTAAACGGAAAAAAAGTCGGCGATCATGTTCTTGACCCGGTTTTGACGGATTACGACAAAAGGGTTCCCTATGTCACTTACGAAATTGACCCGAAATCGGCGATTCAAAAAGACAATGTTCTGGGTGTCATTCTCGGTAATGGTCGCTATTATGCACCTCGATTGACGGATCCGACCGTAACGCGGACATTTGGGAAACCGAAAGTTCTGTGTGAGTTGGTGATCGAGTACAAAGACGGTTCAGTTCAACGGATTGTAACGGATGAAAGTTGGCAGGTTTCAACAGCGGGTCCGATTCGGGAGAACAATGATTATGACGGAGAGATTTACGATGCTCGTCTTGAAATACCGAATTGGTCGGACGTTAAGTTTAACGAAGCCGAACACGGTCCCTTATTTTCTGCTGTTGAGATCGTTGCAGCACCTGAGGGGCAGGTTGTTGCGCAAATGATGCCCCCTATGAGAGTAACGGCTGAGATCAAACCGCAATCAATCACCGAAGTCAGACCCGGTGTTTGGGTTTTCGATTTCGGCCAAAATCTGGTTGGTTGGTGTCAACTGAAAGTCAAGGGACCTGAAGGAACGGAGATCAAGCTCCGACATGCCGAAACCGTTTACGAAGAGGGACCTGAAAAGGGGATGCTTTATGTGGACAATTTGCGAAATGCCAAATGTCGGGACATTTACACCTTAAAAGGAAAAGGGGAAGAGGTTTATCATCCCCGATTTTCGTATCATGGATTCCGTTTTGCCGAATTAACCGGTTTTCCCGGTCGTCCGAATAAGGACACGTTAACCGCTTGTGTTGTTCATACGGACCTGCCTGTTGTTGGAAAATTCACAACTTCAAGTCCCCTTGTCAATAAATTGTACAAGAACATTGAATGGGGGGTTCGCGGAAATTATCTGAGTATTCCAACGGACTGTCCGCAACGGGATGAACGTCAAGGTTGGCAAGGAGATCGGGCGGGAGAGTCTTTGGGCGAAATGTTTCTTTTTGACAATTACACATTGTACTCGAAATGGTTGAAAGACATTGAGGATTCGCAGAAAGAGGACGGAAACGTTTCTGATGTCTGTCCCAATTTTTGGCCGCTTTACAGTTCTAACGTCACTTGGCCTAGTGCTTTTACGATTATCCCAAACAGTCTGTATCGAATGTATGGTGATGAACGTCCGATTCGCCAACATTATGAGGGGATGAAAAAGTGGATGAAGCATTTGGAACAGTTTATTCGGCGTAATGGAACGATTGACAAGGACAATTATGGAGATTGGTGTGTTCCGCCTGAACGTCCAGAATTGATTCATTCGCAAGACCCGGCTCGGAAAACGGCTCCTGGAATTCTTTCGACCTCGTATTACATTAACAATTTGAACTTACTTGCCCAATTTGCCGGGATGCTTGGCGAGGACGAGGAAGCGCAAGAGTTTCGTGATCGAGCTGAAAAGATGAAAGCGGCGTTTAACAAGCGTTTTTATAATGAAGAGAAAGGTCGTTATGATAACGGAACACAAACATCATGTGTCTTACCTCTTACATTCGGTTTAGTTCCAGAAGGGGAGGAGAGCAAGGTTTTTGCGACGTTGACGAATAACATAGAGCATACGACGAATCATCACATAGGAACCGGTTTAATTGGCGGACAATGGTTGAATTTGACGCTTGATGCTTTTGATCGGAATGACATTGCGTACATGTTTTTGACGAACACGGATTATCCGAGTTGGGGTTACATGGTTGAGAAGGGAGCAACGACGATCTGGGAACTCTGGAATGGTAACACCGCTGATCCGGCAATGAACAGCGGAAATCACGTCATGCTTGTCGGCGATCTGGTCATTTGGTTGTACACCCGAGTTGCTGGAATTCCGATTCCAGAACCGGGTGTCCCGCTTGTTTTTGCTCCGAAACCGGGCGGAAAATTGATGTCCGTCAACGCTGAATATGACTCCCCTTACGGTCTGTTCAAAGCATCTTGGAAAATCGAACGAGGAAAGTTTCGTTACACCGTTACCATTCCGGTTGGTCAAACAGCAACGGTTGTTCTTCCGAGTGATGATTTGGAAGCGTCCAAAGAGCTGAACCGGGGCAAGGTTGAGAAATCGTTGATTGAAACGGTTTCCCGGGCAGGTGTAACGCATAAGAATGTTGCGTTTGAGGTTCCGTCCGGGACCTACACCTTCGAATGTCCCTACGTTGAATAGGAGATGGGAGATAGGGGTTGGGGAATAGGGAGTAGGGAATAGGGGAAAGAATTGAGGATTGAGAATTGAGAATGGAAAGGGGCAAAAAACGTGATCTGACACATGATCGGCATATTGCGTCAAAGCGAGGATTGCTCCTCCCTATCCCCCAGTCCCTATCCCCTATTCTGCCCTTACACCTCGTCCGGCCCGCTCTTGCCCGTAATCGGTCGTCCCGAATTGGATGTGTGCGAAAATTGCGGGCGAGGTCGCGTCGGTATCTGCGGTCCAGACGCCGTTTTGTGCGGTCGGTCCGTCAAATGTCGTACCTCTTCCAATTGCCCTTGCTCCTCGCTTTGACCAACATAACTCGGATGTCCCCGTTCCCCAGAATTGTTCGCCCGTCCTTCCCCCCCCGAATACTGCGAAGAGGACGAAGACCCTGAAATAGACGAAGACCCTGAAAATGAAGAAGTTCTTGAAATAGTTCCCGGAGAAATTCCTGACGAAACAGAAGCGGAATGTGAGGGCGAACCGGTTGAATTCACAGAATTCGCGGAATACGAGGGACGAGCATAGGACGAGACAGCCGGGTTGGTCGGTTGAAAATCGACAACACCATCTCCAAAATAGACTTTTCGCGCCTCTTCGTTGTTAATGACCTCACTTGGTGTTCCATGACAGAGGACTTTTCCGGCCCGAATGACATAACTTCGATTTGTAATTTGCAAGGTTTCACGGACATTATGATCGGTAATCAGAATCGAAATCCCCTCTTTCGAGAGTTGCAAGACAATTTGTTGAATGTTATGAACCGTAATCGGGTCAATATTGGCAAAAGGTTCGTCAAGGAGGATGATTTTCGGGTCAGAAACCAAAGCGCGGGCGATCTCCAGACGTCGCCGTTCCCCCCCTGAAAGACCCCCTGAAACACCCCCGCTCCCCGCATAACTTTTGCGGACCTTGACCAGATCGAACTTTTCGATCAACTCGTCACAACGCTGTTGTCGACGCTTACGATCCATTCCGAGTAATTCCATAACGGCGAGAAGATTGTCCTGAACCGTTAAACTGGCAAAAACACTTTTATCTTGGGGTAAATAGCCCATTCCCCCCTCTTTCGCGCGACGGTACATCGGCCAATTCGTCACATCTTTCCCGTTCAGAATGACCGTTCCCCCGTTTGTGTCCAAAATCCCGCACGTCATACGGAAACTGGTCGTCTTTCCCGCTCCATTGGGACCAAGCAAACCGACGACTTCACCATGATCGACATAAAAATTCACTCCGTCAACGACCCGGCGTTGACCGAAATTTTTGATGAGTCCCTCAACCTTCAAAATATGTTTCGTCTCATAATGTGACAAATCGGAGTGCGCAGCCCGATTCACCTGTTCAGCAGAATCCGTCCATTCAGAATAAGATTTGTTGGGATTGTTCATTTGGGGACCTCTCAAAATGGATTCTTGTACTTCCTTCAAACATGTCGAACCTTAAAATCAGGAGATAGGCGGACAAGATGCCCGCGTTCCCGGGGAATTTTTAGAGATTCCCATGTTCGTTTTCTATCTCATCCAACCAATGTAAAAACTGAAGACGTTGACATCATCCGTCGAATCTTTCATAATCGGGAACGCAAAGTCAAATGCAATCGGGGCCGGTCCCATAAAGGGTATGCTGATTCGTAAGCCGAAACCGGGCGCAACCCGATATTTTTGGGCCCAATCGTCGATGTTCGGTTGCACACAACCTGTATCAACGAAGAAAACCCCGCGAATCATATCGTCCGCCGAAATGGGGAACAACAATTCGGCTCCATTGTAGAACTCGAAATTACCCCCGACCGGAACTCCGCCCCAACGAGGTGAAACCCCGCGAAAATCAAACCCGCGAATCGTCGTGAAACCGCCCGCGTAATACCGCTCAAAAATCGGCGTGTCAATGTCCGTCCAACTCGCCGCACTTCGGAATCCCAAAACCCAACGTCCTGACGTGTCTGGTCGTTCACGCAACATGTAATACTTGCGAGCGTCCGCAAACAATCGCGGATATTGATACGAGCCGAGAATCTGTTCCGCCCCAACCGAAACCATGTGACCTTCTGTCGCCAAATTCGGATTGTCCCGCGTATCATGCGTCAAACGAACACCAAATGTATGAAGCGCACTTGTTCCAAGGGCCCGGTCCAAATCTGGGATTCCGTACATGATCGGTTTGTAAATGTCAACACTTTCCCCTTTATAGTAGGAATTGACGGTCAAATCCGGCGTCAATTTGTAACCGAGTGAAATCGTTCCCCCCGCTCGTTGCTCGCTCCATTCAGTGTAAATACGATTGTAGTAGTAACCGGTCAATCCGAGTGAAACGTCGGTGTTCAGGAAATACGGTTCTTCCCAACCAACTTCATAACGTTGAACCTGAGTTCCCGGCATTGCTTCGATTTTGAACCGTTGTCCCGCTCCACGATAAGCATTGCGCCAATCTTCCCAACGAAGTGGATTTTTGGGCGGTCTTCTCCAATCGAAATTGTCTTCCTTGTACAAAAATCGTGCGACGAGACCGGAATCGGAGTTGACACCAATACTCGCCATAAGTTGTCCCGTTTGCGTTTCCATGACCCTAATTTTTGCAGGAACGGTCAACATCGGTTCCGGTTTTGGCGAAAAAACCGAATTGGCGTGATCCTGAAGTCCGGTTGAACCGGGCATAACCGGGTCTAAAAGTCCTCCTCCTTGCGTTGACGGATTGCGAGGTCCGGGAATGTAAGGTTGAGGGGGCGAAAACATCCCCCCTGCTCCTGAACTGTTTGCGTAGGAATTGGCTGAACCGGACGTATTAGGCATATTGTTAGGCGCATAATACGGTTGAGGTTCAACAGCAGGTGCTGCATTATTTGGGACGTAATAAGGTGAAGGAGCCGATTGCGACGTCGGAACCGCTGATGTTGACGAATAAGGACTGGGAGGAGGTGTTGGTGCTGCAAACGGAATCGCCGAAACCGGTTGAGATGCCGCAACCTGTGTATTCTGGGGATACTGTGATTGTTGGTTTTGTTGCGTTTGCTGAACTGTTTGAGTTGATTGAGTCGGTTGAGTTGGCGCAATTCCTGCTTGAGAGGATTGATTCTGGGCTTGATAAGGCTGCACAGCATACGGTTGATACTGTTGATTGGGATTGTTGGGGTCAACTGAACCATATTGAGCGTAAGCGTTGACCGGCTGTGTTGCAACCGGCGTTGCAACCGGATTGTTGGTGTACGATGTCGGCTGTTGATAAGCCGGTTGTTGATATGTCGGTTGCGAATAAACGACACTTGAAGATGTCGAAGAGGGCAAACTCGGCATAGACCGGGCTGTTTGACCGCGAACGACCATTTTGTTCGGGACAGTGAATGACGAATTGGGATTCGTCGGAACCGTTTGTTCCAATCGCTGATCTGTTTCACGCAACTGATTCCGAATCATCTGCTGCATGTTGATTTCCGGTTGTGATTCCCGATTGTTGGACTCCCGATTGTTGGACCGGGAATTTTCAGGTGATACAGCCGAATCAGACTGTACTGGAGAAAGAGTGGAAGTCGATGAAGCGGGGGACGAAACTGTATTTGAAGCAGGAACAACAGCATTTGACGCCGTTGAAACGACATTTGATGCCGATGAAGTGGAAGGAGCCGGATTGGAAAGGGGCGAGGAAGAAGCGGTCGAGGAGGAACCGGATTGTCCGCGAGTGATTCCTTCCCGTTGATCGGCAAGAACAGCATCTTCGTACAATTGTGCCCGGGTTTTTTCATCGACATCGAAAATGACTTCGGGCAAGTAACCTTGCATAGGATTGGCGTTGAACAGTTGGGAATACTTGAGCCGACGTTCGGTGTTGCGGATTTCTTCTGTATCAACCTCTTTGTTGGGCCGGATTCTCGGTCCCCGATTCAAGACGGTTGAGATTTTGGTGTACGATTCTTTTCCTCCATCTGCGCCCAGAATGTCTACTGTGACATCTCCAAACTTACACGGTTTTGATTCGCGGATTTTTAAGGTTAAATCGACGATTCCCTCATTGGGAGAGGGGGAATCGACAATGTAATCAGGAACAACTTCCGTAAAGACCCGACCTTCTCGTCCATAAAGGTCCTTGATCTTCAATATGTCTGTCTCCAACCCCATTTGATTGTAATAGGACCCAACCTTGATCTTCTTCATCTCTTCGAGAATCGCTTGATCCGAAATCACAACATTCCCGGTTAGAGTCAGGTTGGAAATCTTACATCGCGGACCTTCGTCAATAATAAAACGGACTGTAATCCAAGCATCATCTGCTCCGAGACCGGAATATCCCGCCCCTTCTGAATAATCACGGTCGATTTTGGCGAAAAAGAAACCCAAACCGCGATAATAGGCAATCAGTTTTTCGACATCCTCGTCCAATTTTTCGCGGGTGAATTCTCCGCCAATGTAATACAGAATCCCCGGTTTCGATTCAACCAATTTTTTCAGACGACCGCCCGGCGCAACCGTGTTGCCAATAAACTCCGTCCGCAAAACCCGTTGTTTTCCCCCCTCACTAATCAGGAAAATTGCGCCCCGATCTGTCGGTTGATCCCCGCGCAACACCTCAACATGAATTTTGTGATGTCCACTCCCTTTATAAAATTCTTCAATGCGAGTTTTGGCTTGCATAACTGACATGGGATCGAGAGCATCCCCGGGCGCAATGCCCGCTTCTTCAAGCAACCGTTTTTTCGCGTATGCTTTGTTTCCAACAAACTTGACATAGTGCAAAAGAGGGAACTCGATCAATTCAAAGGTGATCGTCACTCCATCTTGTCCCCGATAAATGTTGGGCCGAACATCAACGAACCAACCGGTCTGTGTCAAAGCCCGTTTATCCTCTTCCACTTGCAATTCGTTAAAAGGACGGTTGGGACGTGATTTAACCTTTTGACGGATTTTGTCAAGCGGTATTTGCCCGTTTCCAACAACTCGAACGTCAATGATAATGTTCGATCTGTCCAGATTCCCGTCGATAATCGGAGCAGCAGGAGAATCCTGTCCCCCTAATGATGCACTTTGGTTCGGTACTGTTGTCTGTGCCGGATTGAGAAGAGGACTGGGAGGAGGAACAACAGCGGTTGTTGAACGGGGCAATTCCTGTCCCTGAACTGTTGGTCCTTGATTTATTTGCCCCTGATTCATTTGTCCAGACCCCTGTAATCCGGGAAATTGCGGCTGATAAGGGGCGGAATACGGCTGTTGATTGGGCTGTTGAACGGGCGGAACCGACGAATTCTGCGAATTCTGGAAATCAGCTGAATACTGATATTGTTGGGATGACGAATACTGTTGTTGATGAGGGACGGTCGGGGGATTCAACGGTTGGGGAGACGGATATTGAGGTCCTCCATTCATTGCAACTGTCGGCAAATGGGGCTGATTCGTCAGATTCGCCTGATTCGGAGAACTAGGTTGAATTGAGAGATTAGGTTGATTTGGCAGGTTGAGCTGATTAGACGATTGTGTCAAATCAGGTCCAAAATCATAACCGGGTCCTTGAATTGCCGGTTCAAAACCTGTTGGAGATTCGACAAGACCTTGTATAGGATCATTAAGTGAGGTGTCTTCAAAAAGCGGGGGACGTGTTGGTTCAGAAGAATACAACGTAACGGCAGTCTCTTTTCCCTGCTCCAATTCTTCCTGCGCAAAGTTATTGGGAACCCCATTTGGATCGGTTCCTTGCCCAAAATAGGGATCAACACCTAAGTTTTGTGCAATACAAACAGCCGATTGCAACTGAAAAAACAGCAACAGGACCAGAAAAACGGCGATTTTCCGGGCGTGAAGAGAACGAATTGTCAGCTGATGATTCAATACGGTTTGCAACATGGAGTTCCATCTCCTGATGATTTCTGTTTTGGACTCCATGCAGGAGCCGCAAGTTCGGGGGAACAATAACGAAAAGGGAAAGGTGGAACAAGGTGAAATTCAACAAATTCCTTCAAAATGGAAAAATTTTCTCAAGAAAGCAAAACTTTCTGTATTTTCACAGAAACAGAAGGGGGTGAATTTGTTTCCTGCACAAGCATGACATAGTGCGTTGTCCACTTTGAATTTTGGGATTGGTGATTCGGGATCCGATAAAAAATCGCTTGCATAGAGTTTGCATTGAAACAATCACCTGAAAGTCCCCCGTTTGTTTAACCCGGTTTGACAACTTGTGTAGTCCCGTCGGGACGACCTT
>JBOFQB010000059.1:0-9262 GCA_051660685.1 Thermoguttaceae bacterium
ATATATTGTGAGACGACATCGAGAGCATCTTGCGTGAATTGACTTGCCGATTTGCCCCATTTTATGGTTCGTTTTTCGAGGAGGGGCAATGCTTTTGCGGTTTCCATAAGAGCGGCTTTAACGGAATCGACGACGCATAGAAAGGGGGGGAGTTCTTCACCCCGGTCGAGCGATTCTTGGACATAATGCAAAAGTTGGGTAAACATTGCGTAAGTCGATGTTTTGCCCCCTTCTTTTGCTTCGAACCAAATTTCTTTGGTTTGAATGTCGATCAGATTTTTTTGGACTCCTTTCAACCCTAACGCCTTGATGTAAGCGTCTTTAACGTCTTCTTCGGATTGGGCATTTTGAAGTTGTTGGAATAAGCTCATGTCTAATTTGCCAATCTTTACGGTTCAGTCAATGTTGGTTCGACAACCGGGTCGGGTTGCAGCCTGTTCGGGCGAGAGTCGGCGATTCTTCGGAATCGGGATCGATTTCGTCCCGGAAATGTAAGGTCCCGTTATGGAATTTTTTTTCTTGGCAACCATTTTGGGCGGACCATTTGCAAGAATTTCTCCCCCAAATTTCCCCGCTCTTGGTCCAAAATCGACCAATTTGTCCGCCCCCTGAATCACTTCCCGATCATGCTCGACCAAAAGTAGCGTGTTCCCCAAATCGCGTAATTTGTGAAGAGCCGCAATTAACTTGCCGTTATCCCGGGGATGAAGCCCAATCGTCGGTTCGTCCAACACATAAAGAACTCCAACAAGACCGCTTCCAATTTGCGCTGCTAAACGAATTCGTTGCGATTCCCCCCCCGATAATGTCGGAGAAGGTCGGGAAAGTGTCAAGTATTCAAGACCAACATCAATGAGAAAACGTAACCGACTTTGAATTTCATCCAACAAATCGCCCGCAATTTTCCGTTCCATTTTATTCGCGGTCCAATTTTCAAACAACTCAAGCAGTCGAAGAAGGGGACGACGCCCCATTTGGTCAATCGTTTCACCCAAAAAACGAACAGCAGCTGCATCATCGCGCAATCGACTTCCCATACAAACCGAACACTCGACATTATCGACGAAGAAGTCACTTCGACCTCGAAAGGAGGGAACAAGCCGACTTGCTTCTTCGAGAGCGGGGAAAAGACCTTTGAATTGAAACTTGAAGGAGGGGATAGACGACGGAACCTTTTCAGATGCAACAGTTATTCTCTGGACTTCAAACCAGATTTCGCCGGTTCCGTAAAACAGTATCCGTCGAAATCGAGCATCCAGTTGTTCAAAAGGAACATCAAGCGGAATCTCCATTTGTTGCGAAAAAACATGGAGCATTTGTTCCAACAAAGGACCGCGAACGCCGGGGAACAGATCGAGTGCTCCTTCAGCAAGGGTCAATTTGGGATCGTGAACAAACAACAGGGGGTCCGCCCCGCTCTGAACGCCCAATCCTTCACAATGAGGACACCAACCAAGCGGGGAATTGAACGAAAAATTATGCGGGGTAAGCGGGTCAAAACTCCGACCACATTCTTCGCAGGAAAGATGACGACTCAGTTTCATCACTTTCCAATCCGGTTCTTCCCGATTCGAGTCCACCTCAACGATCAGTATATTACCGTTCCCCAATTCAAGAGCCGTTTCAACCGAATCCGCGATTCGGGCCCGTCCACTTCGATCTTCATTCAACCGAATCCGGTCAACAATCACCTCGACTTCATGTCGGCGTCGTCGATCAATTTCAGGAACAGAATCAAGGGTGTAAGTGATTCCGTCAATCCGAACCCGAATGTATCCCTCTTCACGCAATCGTTTCCAGAGATGATCGTATAAATGCCCGACCTCAACCGTCAACGGAGCCGTAATGAGCAACCGCTTATTCGGGTCCAACTGCATAATTCTGGCGACGATTTCATCAAGTGATTGAGTTCCAATCGGTCGATTACAATCAGGACAATAGGGGGCTCCCAATCGGGCGAACAAAACCCGCAGATAATCGTGAATCTCCGTTACTGTTCCAACCGTACTCCGGGGAGAATGAGATGCCGCTTTCTGTTCAATCGCAATCGCCGGGGAAAGACCTTCAATCCGTTCTACTTTCGGTTTCTGCATCTGCCCAACAAATTGTCGAGCATACGAACTGAGACTTTCAACGTAACGGCGTTGTCCTTCTGCATACACCGTGTCCATTGCAAGGGATGATTTACCACTTCCGCTCATTCCCGAAAAAACGGTCATCTGATTTCTCGGTATTTCAAGCGAAACATGTTTCAAGTTGTGCTCTGATGCTCCAACAACCGTAATCATCTCCGTCGAAACGGCTCGCTTACGCGACTTGAGAACTTTCCCCTTGTCCTTTTGGGGAAGTCGCTCCAAAACCGTTTGGTTAAAAACCTTCTTGAGCGACTGTGCTGTATAAGAGTGAAACGAATCCTTCTTTTTTCGATCCTGCTGCTGATGCTCATTCTCTAAAAGAATCTGTTCCGGTGTTCCTTCAGCAATGATCCAACCCCCTTTTTCCCCTCCTTCTGGACCTAAATCAATGATCCAATCCGCCGTTTTAATAACATCAAGATTGTGTTCAACAACCAGAACCGTATTTCCGGCGTCCACAAAATTATGGAGGACGTTCAAAAGTAACTTAATGTCCGCAAAATGCAGCCCCGTTGTTGGTTCATCAAGCAGATACAATGTCTTTCCCGTACTCCGTTTCGCCAGTTCTTTTGCTAATTTGATTCGTTGCGCTTCACCCCCCGAAAGTGTCGGAGAAGGTTGACCCAATTTCATATACCCCAAACCGACCGCTGAAAGTGTTTTCAAATAATGCTTGATTTTTGGGACATTTTCAAAATGCTCAAGGGCCGCTTCAACGTCCATATCAAGCACCTGAAAAATGGATTTGCCCTTAAACTTAACGGAAAGAGTCTCGTGATTAAAACGTCGACCATTACAAACAGTACAGGGAACCCAAATGTCGGCAAGAAAGTCCATTTCCAATCGTTTGGAACCGCGACCTTCACACGATTCGCAACGACCTCCTGCAACATTGAAGCTGAAACGACCGGGGGTGTACCCCTTGAGTCGGGATTCCGGGAGTTCGGCGTACAATTTCCTGATTTCATCAAACACCTTGGTGTAGGTCGCCGGATTGGAATGAGGACCCCGACCAATCGGCGATTGGTCAATCGAAATCATCTTGTCCAACTGTTCAATTCCCTGTATTCCCCGATGTTCCCCCGGTTGTCCCAACCCTCGATTCAAATCCCGATTCAATGCTTCAACCAAAATGTCATTGACGAGAGAACTTTTTCCAGAACCGCTTACACCTGTAATGCAGACAAATTTTCCAAGCGGTATTTCAACGTCCATCCCTTTCAAATTATTGTGCGAAACACCCTGAATCGTCAGCACTTGACCATTTCCGTCCCGACGATGTTGCGGAATCTCAATCCGTTCCTGACCTGAAAGATAATCGAGCGTTTTGGATCGGGCCGTTTGGGACCGAACTGTTCCTTTGCCGGATTTCTTCTTACTTGCCGTTTTCCTGTTGTTTGATGTTTCAAGTGCTTCTTTTAACAGTTCGGTTGGAACACCTTCGGCAACAATATGACCCCCATGTATGCCCGGTCCCGGTCCAAAATCAACCAGATAATCGGACGCAAGCATCGTATCTTCGTCATGTTCAACGACAATAACCGTATTCCCCTGATCCCGTAATCGGGCAAGTGTTGCAAGAAGACGGTCATTATCCCGGGGATGCAAACCAATCGAGGGTTCGTCGAGAATATACAAAACCCCGACTAATCCACTTCCAATCTGACTTGCTAAACGAATTCGTTGCAATTCCCCCCCCGATAATGTCGGGGCAGTTCGAGATAAGGTCAAATACTCCAACCCAACATTCGATAAAAAGCCGAGTCGGTTCCGAATCTCCTTCAATGCTTCTTCGGCAATGAGTTGGCCCGATTCCGAAAGATTCAACGCAACAAAAAATTCCTGTATTCTGTTGATCGGCAACGCGCAAAGTTGGGGCAACGAATACCGTTTTTCTTCGGCAAAAAACGGGTCCAACGATTCCGTTTCTATCTTGAACGACCGGGCCTGTTCATTAAGACGTTCACCCTTGCAATATCCGCAAGGAATGACGCTCATGTACTTTTCCATTGCAATTTTTTGCATTCGGCTGTTCGTGTCCCGATATTGCTGCATCATTTTGGGGATAATTCCCTCAAATGTTCCTCCCCATTTATGACCGGATGAACCTCCTCGCCAAGTAAACGTAATATGCAACGTCCCTGTTCCCCAAAGTAACGCATTTTGGACCGTTGGACTCAGTTCTTCCCAAGCCGTTTCTAAAACCGAATGAGAGGGCAGTTGATGAACCCGTTCAAGAGTGTCCGCAACCCCTTGAAAAATATGCCGTCTCCAACGTCCCAATTCTTTCCATTTTCCAATCGGTTCAATACACCCCTGTTGAAACGACTTACGAGGGTCAGGAATCAACAATTGAGGGTCAAAGGAATGAATGTCTCCCAATCCGTCACATTGAGGACACATTCCTTGCGGGGAGTTGAAACTGAACATTTGCGGACTGGGGGGCGCAAAATTGATGTTGCAATGAGTACACGCAAATTTGGACGAGAGACGAATAAGGGAAGAATGAACGGGAGATTTCGGAGATTTCGCGGTTGTCGATGTTCCCGTCTCTCCCTGCTCTTTTGCGGGGTCCTCGACCAAAATCATCAATTCTCCGTCCCCTATTTGCAATCCGCGCTCAACGGCTTCAGAGAGCCGATTCCGGGCCGAAGAACCTGTTTGGATGAGACGGTCAATCACCACTTCAATGTCATGTCGCATTTGCCGATCCAAACGCAAATTATCCGTTAAGCGGACAATTTCCCCGTCCAGTCGCGCTCGAATGAACCCTTTTTTCAAGAGAGAGGAAAAAAGCTCACGATGTTCACCTTTTTGACCGCGAATGACGGGCGCAAGAACGAGATAAGGAGTATTCTCGGGCAATGTTTCGATCTGGTCGATGATTTGACTGCGTGTTTGCGCCGTAATCGGTCGATTGCATTTCGGACAATACCCGGTTGCAACGCGAGCAAAGAGAACCCGAAGAAAATCATAAATCTCCGTAATCGTCCCGACTGTTGAACGGGGATTCTGACCGGCTGTTTTCTGCGAAATCGAAATTGAAGGACTCAGACCGTTGATCTGATCGACATCTGGTTTGGGCAATTGGCCAAAAAATTGTCGGGCAAAACTCGACAAACTTTCGATATATCGTCGTTGTCCTTCTGCATAAAGCGTGTCAAATGCAAGCGAACTTTTACCGCTTCCACTTACACCTGTAAAGCAGATCAATTGATTTCGGGGCAGAACAAGGTCAACATCGCGCAGATTGTGTTCTCTTGCGCCCCGGACGATAATGTTTTGTACTGTCATCTTAACCCCCATTCTATGTCATTTCGCTCGAACAACAAGATGGTCTGTCCGGCAAGACACTTTCAGATCACATGACCAAAGTACAAAATGGGCAATTTAGAATAAATAAGGACAGAATAACCGAAATAAGCAAAATAAACGGATTAAAACGGTTGAGATTTCTCTCGTGAATAAAAACAACAGGAAACTTGACGATCATCACCTTTTGCCGTATCCTGTATTATCCAGTCTCCTCAATCACGGTCCCCTCAATCACCGATTGAATCTTCCCGTTTTCCCATGTACCTGTTTGCCCTGTTGTTGCTCGGTTTCAGCCTCTTTTTAAGTGCCGTTTTTAGCGGGGCTGAGATCGGATTTTATCGCGTTCCCCGGTTGCGTTTGAAACTAGAAGCAATGCAAGGACGATTTCGGGCCAAAAATCTGCTCCGACTCCTCAATTACCCCTCTCTGTTCGTTGCAACGATCCTCGTCGGGAACAACGTCGCCAATTACCTGTTCTCCTTTGCGTCCGTTCTCCTGACCCAAACCTTAATCGGACCATCTGAGGGACCGATTACCGAAATCCTTGCAACCCTGTTCTTGGCCCCGATCCTCTTCGTGTATGGTGAAATGTTCCCCAAATACCTGTTTTTACATGCGCCCAACCGATTACTGCATCTGACCGCCCCGTTTATCTTCATCTCAACCCTCTTGTTTTTACCGTTCACCATTTTTATTTGGTTGATTGATCGATTGCTCGTTTTTGTTCTCGGACAATCACATGAACGGATTCATTTGACCCTTGCTCGGGC
The DNA here is from genome assembly GCA_051660685.1 of Thermoguttaceae bacterium. Taxonomy (GTDB): domain Bacteria; phylum Planctomycetota; class Planctomycetia; order Pirellulales; family Thermoguttaceae; genus JAVBSX01. The sequence goes on from JBOFQB010000059.1 coordinate 6,221, forward strand.
CGAGTTGGAGAAAACCTTTGATGAGGGGCATGAAATAGGGGTCTTGGGTCAAGCCCAACATCAATTGGCGGATAATGTTCTTGCAATCGCCAATCAACGGGTTCAACAATACACAATTCCCTCACATAAATATCCGTATGTCACAACCGAATCCCGGACCAAATCCGTATTGTCGCTTGTTCATACGCACAATCTGTCCGAAATCCCTATTTATGAACCGACTCGAACCCCTTTGAAATCAACGACGACACCATTGAAAGCCCGACCAAAAGGTTATGTCCGAACAATTGACCTTGAACTTTGGGTCCGATTTAACCGGACAGAGCAACATGTCCGACTTGGGAAACGAGAAAAGGAACTGATTCGGGAATTGCCTGAAATTTCCGCCGAATACTCTCCTTTAACGGCGTTGAAACTGTTTTACACTTCCGATGAAACACTGGGTTTGGTCGTCGACAAAACCAAAAATGTTCTCGGTTTCACAACCCCCGATCACCTTCACCAACCCTTATTACAGTAAGGGCTGATCCGCCAAAATGACCCAATGTCAATAACGACTCCAAACCGAAAACATGGGTTTGGGATGTGGGGCGGTCGTTCTTTCAGCAAATCACTGTTGAGAAAAGATTAGATGACTCCTGCGTGTCCGTTATTTTCCCGGGCGTTGCTGCACAAAATGTTGCTGCAACGCCAATTCTTTCTCGGAAAGACCAAGTGCAATTCCAATCAAATCGGAAAGATAGTAGACAAACAGTCCCAATTCCTCTTTGTACTCTTTTTCAATGTCTTTCTGCTTCATGTCAAGATTGACATGACACATAGGACAGGCAACGACCATGCAGTTTGCGCCGTGTTTTTTCGCGTTTGCAAGAATTTTGTGCGTTAGTTCTTTGACAATCGAATCATCAGCCAATGTCAAACCGGCCCCACAACATTCGGTTTTGAAATTCCATTCAACCGGTTGTGCTCCCAAACCGGCAAGGAGTGTCTCCATAGAAGAAGGTTGTTCGCAATCGTCAAATTGCAGGTCTTTCGGCGGTCGGGTCAAGAGACAACCATAATAACAGGCGGGACGGAAATCGTCGAGTTTTTTGACGATTTGATTGGCGATTTGGTCATAACCGATTTCCTGAAAGACCTGGATCAGGTTGAGAATTTGGGTTGAACCGTCAACCGGCTGTTCAACAATGTCGGACATTTCCTGTTGGAGTTCTTTTGATTCGCGGAGCATGTTCCCGACTTTTATCAGTTCCATCGAACAGAGCGGACAAGGAGCGAGCACCTGTTGCAGACCGTCACGTTGAGCAATTGCAAGGTTTCGTGCAGGAAGTGCGGTTGAGAGTTTCTGGTTGACCGAATGTGCGGCTGTTGCTCCACAACAAATCCAATCGTTCATTTCCGTTAAAGTGACACCTAATTTGCCCAAAACGGCCCGAACAGAGGTTTCGTAATCGCAAGAGGAACCATGTAGGGCACAACCGGGATAATAACCGAAATCGGACATTGTTTTAGTCGGAGAAAAAACGTGAAAAAAGGATTGTCGATTGGAATGACCCGGGCAACGAGGGATCAAACGGGGGGGATTATACACGAAAAGGGGGCAGGACGGAACCAACGGGGTAAAAAAAACGTGGACGGTTGACTCGTACTTCGTGTTTTCTCAAGTTCTCAAGTCTTGTGCCTTTTGCCTGATTGGAAAAAATGGTACAATCAGAATGTTCTGGTAAATCAACCGTCTGTTGAATATGTTAAACAGGCTGTTTGATTGAGAACTGTCATTTTTATTTCGTCACTTAACACTTGGGAACCCTGACATGAGAGAAAAAATTCGATTGGGATTGGCGATTTGTTTTTTTGGCATGATTGTTCTCGCTTTGCCGACCCTTTTTGGAGCGGAACCGGTTAAACTCATCATTGACACGGATATGGGGAATGACGTTGATGACGCTCTTGCCCTTGCGGTTGCTCACGCTCTGAATAATCGGAATGAATGTGAATTGATTGGGGTTACAATCACAAAAGATAACCCGAATGCGGCTCCTATGGTCAACCTGCTCAACACCTTTTATGGTCGTTCCTACCTCCCAATCGGTGTTGTACGGGACGGTGTAACCCCGGATGAGGGGGGATACAATCGGCAAGTTGCCCAACTTATGGACGAACGAAGTTTGCCGGCTTTTCCACGCAATATGGACACGACGACGCAGGTTCCAGAAGCGGTTGGGGTTTTGCGAAAATTGTTGTCCGAACAAGAAGATGAAAGTGTCGTCATTGTTCAAATCGGCTTTTCAACCAATCTTGCCCGATTACTTGCATCTGGACCGGATGCTCTCTCAAACCTCTCAGGTAAGGATTTGGTCGAGAAAAAAGTACGTTGTCTTGAAATTATGGCAGGTGCTTTTGACCCGAAATACACACATGTGGAGTATAACATTGATTTGGACGTACAATCGGCGAAGAAGCTGATTGCGAATTGGCCGAAACCGATTATTTTCAACGGGTTTGAAATAGGAGACGCAATTCAGTATCCGGCGAAGAGTATTCAGGATGATTACAATTATGTGAAGATACATCCGATTCGTGAAGCGTACCGTTTTTACAAAAACGGGATAGAACAGGATACAGCGGCGTTTGATTTGGTGAGCGTTTTGCACGCCGTTCGCCCGGATCGCGGTTATGTTGACCTTTCAGAACCCGGAACTGTTGTTCTGGACGAAAAAGGGTATACCAAGTTTGTTCCCGGTTCAACCGGCAAACACCGGATTATGAAGGTCTCACCAACTCAAATTGCCCGGGTTCGTGAAGCCCTTTCCAACCTTGCAAGTGAACCGCCCCGAGTCGCTTATTAAATTGGGGATAGGGTGTAGGGGATAGGGACTGGGGAATAGGGAATAGAAAGAAGAATTAGACATGTTGCATAACCTATCATGGTCTTTCGGCGTTGAGGATGGCACAGACCAATTTCGTGCGTAACAGGTGTGTTGGACGGCGGTTACGATACGGATGCGACATGATCTTGAATACCTTGATCTTTGCGTTAAT
>JBOFQB010000060.1:0-14165 GCA_051660685.1 Thermoguttaceae bacterium
CAAACAGGATTTGAACGACTGTCGCATGAATTCGCATGATTATTTGACATATCAAGGGTAATACTGCAAGGATAAATTTGCCTATACTGCCTAAACTGTTTCGCAGACAACCCAAGTTCATAGTGTGAACACGCCCTAACCCCCATTCCCCAACCCCTATCCCCTATTCTCTAACCCCTGTTCCCTACATTCTAAGAGTTCGATATAACGTTGGATTCTCTGACCCGGGGAAAAGGTTTGCCGCATTTCTTCAAAAGCGGTATGTCCCAGATTTCGACGCAATTCAGGATTGCCAAACAACCGAAAAGTTTGTTCAACGAATTGACTGCGACGACGACGAAAGTCCTCGCCAAAATCCGGGACCAAAACACCTGTTTTTTCCGGTTCAATCCAGTCCCGATGAACGGCGTGATCGACTGCAAGGACGGGAACTTTTGCAGCAATTGCCTCAAATAGCGAAGAAGATGTTGATTCGATTGTGTTCATACACCATAACAGATCGAAATGCGGGATAAAATCATTGCGATTCAGCCGATTGCCCCAAAAATGGATTCGATCCGTCAGACGTAAGGCGTCCCTGTATCGCAACAACCGTTCGCGGTCAGGTCCGTCTCCGAAAATCAACAGATGAAAGTCACAACCGGCGACATTCATCGTGTTTGCAGCCCAAATCGCGTCCTTTATGCGATTGCCCGGTCCTAATTCTCCAAGTAAACCAATCAAAAAAGGACCCGATTCCTGTCGGGGCGGAAATTGTACGGTTTCCAGCGATTCGGAATCAACAACGGTTTTTGGCGGATTGGCAGCACCGACCAATTGGGCGACCAACTCGGCCCGACTCCAGGATGAAGTCGGAGACGGGGCAATACTTGGCGGAATGACGCTGATCTGGTTTTTCGGTACTCCCAATTGCACGAGTTGGGACGAAAAATAATCATTGGAAAGGACAAAATCAACCTGTTGCCGTCTTCCCCGCTTTATCACACGTCGAATCACTTGCCGAAAGTGTCCCTCTTGGCAATCAGTTCCATTGACTTCAACAATAACCCGGGCTTCACTTGCCGAGAGAGCGGTTTTCAGAGCTGCAAATTGTTGACCTGCATCCCAAACATGAATCAGATTGGGGCTGAAATGTCGCACAATGGTTGCAAGACGGCGACGGAACATGAAGTCAAACGGCGATATTTTCTGAACGGACTCGACGGAGATGCCCTTTTCGCGTAAACGGCGGACCTGTTGACCAATCGGTCCCAAAACGCAAATTTTATGCGGAAAACGGTTCAAAATGTCCGGTCCCCAACCGTCGAGCAATTGTAGCAATTGCCGACCCGATTCACTTGTTTCCAACGCAGAAACAAAATGGAGTATACGATGATTCATAGGGATAATAATGTCGTTAAATCTTGTTTTGTGCTCTCTTGTATCAAAGTTGACACGTTTGATTGCGGTGATTGTACCGAAACAGGTTCTCCTTTGCGAGCGAAGGAGGGGGCCATTTTCAAAAAATTATTTTATTCGTGCTATTTCATGTGACTTCATGATCTTTCATGCGACAGTTTCCTTCAATGCGGCAGAACCGCGCCCCTGCATTGGACGGTTGCGAGTTGCAGTATTTCAACAACATTCAAAGAATCGGCAATCAAGTTTGTCTGTTTTTCTACTTCTTCAACATTTGACATGTCGTTTGTAAGACATTTTTCCTATTTTGACATTTCTACTATTCTGCCCGATAATTGAAAAAAAATGTTGACTTTTGATTCGATTCGGATTACTATGGGGACAGAGGGGTTCGATGTGCATTATTAGCAATTTTTGGGGTGTACCGTCCCAAAAGGTAAGAAAAACTCCCGACTTACGTCGGTCAAATGAGGAGAATCTGGTTGATGAACAGACTTATTGCTGTCGTTGTGGTGCTGTCCCTTTCCGTGTTTGCTCATGCACAATATCTTGATTTGGGTAAAAGTGCGAATATAGGTAATGGGGCTAATGTTATTCGCCCGAAAATCACCAATCAATATGCGGATTTAGGTGCGAATTACACGTTGGGTTCTGAAGTCGGGAATCTGACAGGGAATTATGGTGCTTACATGACTTTTAAGTTTGCTCCACTTACCTCAGAGAATGCGTTTGTCATTGCGTTGAACTTCTACAATGCTGATGGAACGGCGAAGGAAGTTGACATTGACCGAAACGGGACTCGGGTTAGTGAGGTTTTGGATATTGCTGATGGTGTTACCAGCACATCTGGTGCCGCAATACAAATGGATTTCGTCATGGTTGAGGAATTTTTCTCTTATGACTTTGAGGGCGGACTGGGTATTCCCCGTGATCCCGTTCCTCCTTACCCTAGTGAATGCTTTGCTTGGGATGCTCTGGGCGGTTTCGTCGACTATTTCGCCGTTAGTGGTTCCGGTCAAGCCAAGTTGACGAATTTTCAGATCGGTGGTGTCCGATTGGACGATAGAGTATTGTGGTGGAATCCTCTTTTCACTGATTTGCGGACATTGCGAGGATTTGGAAATGGTCTGGACGAACAAGGTCAAGGCGTGGGCGCGGCCAATTGGACGGGAACGATTGATTTCAACAATGTATCTTATCGACAGACGACGTGGAGTTCGGGTTCGTTGAATTACAACTTGGACACGGGTTTTGCGATGAAGGGGAAGTTTGCGACGGGGACCATCATGGGGGGGACTTGGGACAATCTGACCTACACGTTTGGCTCTTTTGAACGTGTTTCGGAAGTGCCCGAACCGGGGACGCTGTTGTTGCTCGGAATCGCCGCAATCGCCCTTCCTTTCGCAAGAGGTCGTAAGAAAAACATTGAGTGCTAAGGCGAACATAGCATTTTAGTGGGATTACCTATTTCGACAATTTTTGGTCACATCACCTTATTACTTTTCAGGAGCACTTCTATGAAATCACGATTTACCCCGATTCTCGCCGTTCTGGTCCTTTTCCTGCTTTGCCCTTTTGTCTTAACGGCAGCTGAGTACAACATTGGAGCGGGAGGTGATTACACCGACCTCGAATCATTGCGATTGGCGGGAGTCCTGCAAAGTGGCGACACCATTCTGCTCCCAAGTGATGATTTCACCTCTTACTGGGGTGATTCCTCGTTGCAAGGGACATTTTCCTTTACCGGTGATACCAATCTGACTGTACGGTCAAGAGATGGTGCAAAAGGGAGTGTCTCCCTAGTACAACCATTTCCATTTATTTATTCTGGTAGAAACCTCGAACTGACGGTCGATACGATTGGCTTCTACAATGGTTTCGCTGAGAATGGTGGGGTGCTGCGCATTAATGGCGCGCTGACATTGAATGGGACAAGTTCCTTCGGGGGGAATAGAGCGCAGATTAATGGAGGAGCGGTTGACAGTTTATATGTTACAATTTCGGGCGGAGATCATCAATTTTGGGGCAATACGGCGCTGGAAAATGGAGGAGCGATTGCGGCGCGGGAAGAGATGCGTCTTTTGGGTGGAACCAACCGGTTTGAAGACAACAAAGCCTGTTTGGGTGGTGCTATACACAGTCTCTATTCAGTGGATATTCAGGAAGGATCGAATGTTTTTTGGAACAATGAGGCGTACTATGGTGGAGCCGTTGCGGGAGGCGATGTCCGTCTCGTTGGAGGCAGGAACATTTTTGAACAGAATAAGGCTTCCGATTCGGGGGGCGCAATTGCCGGTGAGAGAGATATAGTTCTTTCTGGTGGACACAATGCGTTTAAGGGCAATTCGGCGTACTGGAACGGTGGAGCGTTGGTAACGTATGCGACCGTTTTGATCGAGGGGGGTGAGAATTCCTTTTACGACAACTTTGCGGGGTTGGGTTTTGGAGGTGCGATTGCTGCGCAAGAGGATGTTATTTTTTCGGGAGGCGAGAATGTCTTCATTGGTAACGTTGCGGGGGGCTGGATTGAAGAGGGAAAAGGCGGAGCCGTTTGTGCGTTAGGTGATGTGCGTGTTCTTGATGGACGCAATGAGTTCACAGGAAATCTTGCATCGCATTCGGGAGGGGCAATTGCGAGTGAGGGGATGGTCCTGATTGAAGGAGGGACGAACGAGTTTAGGGACAACATTGCCCTTACTCGTGGAGGGGCAATCTCGGCTGAAAAATCAGTTGTCATTTCTGGGGGAGAGAATTCCTTTTACCACAATTTCATTCTTGATGACTCGACGGTGCATGATGCGGGTGGGGCAATTGCGGCGTTGGAGAACATTCAGATTTCTGGCGGGACGAATACGTTTGATGGTAATTCCTCCTATCTTTGGTTTGGTTGGGGGAATGGTGGTGCGTTGGATGCGAAACAAGGAAGCGTCGTGATTTCCGATGGAAACAATACATTCACCAACAACCTTGCGGGAAATTGTGGCGGGGCGATTTCGGCGGCGAAGTTTTCGCTTGAAGGTGGAGTCAATGTCTTTGATAGCAATAACGGTTGGCGCGGTGGTGCTGCCTATGGTAGTGTCACAACAACGCTTTCCGGGGGAACAAATACGTTTACAAATAACGAAGCTCGGGATAATGGTGGGGCCATTTATGGTGGTTACACCTCGTTGGAAGGGGGAACGAACTATTTTTCTGGGAATAGGGCTTCACTCGGCGGGGCGATAAAATCATGGTCCACTCTCAGTATCAGTGGAGGAACGAATACCTTTCACGGTAATCAGGCTCTTTGGGAGACGTTGTTGAATGGGGAGGTGCCCCAAGGGGGAGCGATTTTTGCGGCGGTTGTCACTCTTGAAGGTGGTACGAATGACTTTTACATAAACTATGCAGGTTTTGGTGGAGGTGCAATCGGTGCCTCTCTTGGTGTTGGAATATCCGGAGGTGAGAACACGTTTGGCTGGAATGGTGCCAATCAGTATGGTGGGGCAATTTACAGTGGTGTCATTCAGATTGATGGGGGGAAGAACCATTTCGAGGGTAATGCTGCAAGTGTGTATGGCGGGGCACTAAAGGCCTATGATACGGTTAACATCAACGGCGGTGAGAATACGTTTGTTGACAACGTGGCAAACGACAAGGGGGGTGCCATTTATGCCGAAGAGGCGGTCAACATTTCGGGCGGGACTAATACGTTTGAAGGGAACTCGGCAGAACAGGGGGGAGCGATTTATGCGCCGAATGTTACCATTCGGGCAAAAGCGGGGGATGGAAATGGGGATGTAACGTTCAAAAACAATTCGGATGGTCGGACTGCGAATGCCGTTTATGTCAGTCAAGGGACAGATAACAATCCCTCAACCTTGAATATTGCGGCAGAAGAAGGTCGCAGTGTGAATTTTTATGACCCGATTAAGACGGCGAGTGCGCAAGCCGTCCCGAATGATTTCCCGAATAATTTAGTGCGTCTTGGCAATTTTAATAGTGTTCAGCGATATGAACTGATTGTCAAGATTAACGAAGAGGCAACCGATATGGGAACGGTTGTCTTTGATGGTTCGCTTTATTCTCATTCGGATGACCGAACCAGTGTGATTGGCGGTGATACCTATGTCGGTCATGGTACATTCGCTCTGAAAGGTGCGGTGACATATCAGAATGAGGGTTATTTCCTTCTTGATGAGACGGCGACGCTCAGTACGGACGGTTTTGTGAACACGATCATTGCGAACGGACTTCCGAATAGTTCGCTGACGGAACGCTATCCTGCGTTCAAAGCAGGGCATATTTTGGCGGGGACGGTTGATTTTACGGATGTTGGCGGAACATTGAATTTGATTGGTGATACGGCACTTGCTGGGACCGTCAACATGACATTGGGGCAGTTCGGTTCGGGACTGTTCCATGTGGAGGGGGATTTGTTCATTCGAAATTCGGTTTTGAATCTGACTCTTGCGGACGACGGATTTGATTGGAATCAGGACTGGATGCAATCGTGGGACGTGATGTCGGCGAGCGGGGGTGTCTACGAGACCGATATCTATGGTGCTGCCATTTTAGGTTGGGACACACTGTTGGTGAACTTCAACTATGATTCAACCTTGTATAAGGGACTGTTTGTGACGACCTTTGAGAATGGTGTTTTTTCGGCGGTTTATACGGCGGAAGTGCCCGAACCGGGAACGCTCTTGTTGCTCGGAATCGCCGCAATCGCCGTTCCTTTCGCAAGACGTCGACGGAAATAACCTAGAAAAATCGGGATGCCCCAACGATCCTCCAAAAAGAAATTTTTCACTATGATACGTCTTTTGTTGACTTTGACTCTTTTTATCACGTTGGGGTTCAACGTCGTGTTCGCGGAAAGGACAACGGTTCGCCCAGAAGATACAGGTGAAGCTCTTGTCAATCCCATGATGGGATGGACGATGCACTATTATTCCAACATTCCAACGAATTACGGCTCGAAACTGGCCCCTTCGGACACGCTTGATGATTTTCCGGGGCTTTCAACAGTGTATTTGCGGATTCCCTGGGCCTTTATTGAACCGGAAGAAGGACGTTATAACTGGGCGATACTGGATACGCCCGCTCAACGTTGGATTGACAAAGGGAAATACATTGCGCTGCGCATTACCTGTTCGGAAAACTGGATGCAGTACGCAACACCGAAATGGGTGAAAGACGCTGGAGCTGTTGGGTATCACTATGAATTTGGCAAGGGCCGAAGTGATCGGACCGAATTGCCCTGGGACCCGAAATTCGATGATCCCGTGTTTCTCGAAAAACTCGAAAACTTTCTCCGCGTTATGGGAGAACGGTACAACGGCAATCCGAATGTCGCCTTTATCGATGTCGGCACTTACGGAATGTGGGGGGAAGGTCATACCTTTATGAGCAGCAAAGTGCCGGAAAAAGATAACTTGGCAATCACCAAAATCCATATTGATTTGCATAAAAAATACTTCCCCGATCAACTGCTTTGTATCAGTGATGATGTTGTGGGACATAATAAACCGGGAACGGAATTCCCCGAAACGGATTATGCGTTAAGTCAGGGTGTTTCGCTGCGAGATGACAGTATCATGGTGCAACCGCCCCCCAACAGTTGGTATCACAGCGCGTTAGCGGAGCGGTTTTGGCCGATCATGCCGGTCATTCTTGAACATGAACATTACGGCAGTTCGCGGGATCGTAAGGCGTGGTCCGACGAATTGTTTCAAAAGTCCGTCGAAGATTATCACGCCAGTTTCATGTCCATTCATTGGTGGGCGCGCGTTTTGCTGGACGAAAATCGGGAAACAATTGACAAAATCAATCGTCGTTTGGGGTATCGTCTGCAACTCCGTGAAATGACTTGGCCCGATGAAATTGTTGCAGGTCAATGGTTCACAATCACAAGTCGTTGGGCCAATGTCGGTGTCGCCCCCTGTTATCCGGGCGGTTTTGTGACAGTGACACTCAAGGACAACGAAGGGGGGATCGTTTCCGTCATTACGGACGCGTCGTTCGATATGAAATCCTTAAAGCCGGACAATCCCGGCAAGGCGGAATCGCAAACGGTCGAACTGGATGCTGTCGTCGGAAAGGTCGCCCCGGTTGTTCTTCCGGGCGAATACGATCTGTTTGTTTCCGTTGGTACACGAGATGGAACCCCAAAAATAGCATTGCCTTTATCCGGGAATGACGGACATCGACGTTATCATCTGGGCCGTATCAGGATTCTGGAGTGAAAGATGCGGGATTTTCTCGTTCTCTTGGGCTTAAAACGGTCAAAAGCAGTCCGCGAACAAGTTTTGCGAAAAAGAGCCATTTTCATTTTTGAACCACGAAAATCACAAAAAACACGAAAATCTCACAAAATACCGTTTTTTGTGTCTTTTGTGTGTTTCGTCGTCAACAAATCCGACCTGGCTCGGTTCAAATCGCAAAACCAAACTTGTTAGCGAACTCCCCCCAAAAGCGGGTTCTTTTCCGGGCAGATTGAAAATAGAAGGCAAGAATGGTATTTTGTGTCAGGGTTGATTCCTTGATCCAGTGAATGAATACTGCCGTTTTTCCTCCTCTTTCCTCAAATACAAGGTCCCGAGTTTTACCATGAATACCAAAAAAGGAGTTGAGTTTTCAAAACCTGTTGAAGAAATTACCTTTACCGAAGTTGTGCCCTTTGACGTCGAGGAGTATTTTAATCGATTTCTGAATGAAATACTGCGACTTGGGGCGAGTGATTTTTTCTTGACATCACGAACTGACCGTGTTGATGTTGCGATTCGTTTGCAAGGAATCGTGCAATCAATGGGAATACTGCCGCATGAAGACGGCGTTCGCCTCATCAGTCATCTTAAAGTTGCAGCCGAAATTGACGTTTCTCGTTCAATGGTCCCTCAAGACGGGCGTATTACCGTTCCCCTTGAAGATGGTCGTAAACTCGATCTCCGACTCTCCGCTCTCCCAACCTTAGGAGGTGAGGATTTGGCAGTCCGAATTCTCGACCGGGAATCGGCTTTGTTCAAGATTGAAGACATTGGTTTTCATCCGACCAATTATTCACGTTTGATGATGTTGACGAATCGTCCGGGCGGTTTGGTTTTGATAACCGGACCGACAGGAATGGGGAAGACGACGACCCTTTATGCGGCGTTGAATTTTTTGAACGACGGAACCCGAAAGATTCATACGTTGGAAGACCCTATTGAATACACCTTAGAAGGGATACATCAATCACAGGTCAACTTACGTCGTGGTCTTGATTTTCCCGACATCTTGCGGGGAATTTTGCGACAATCGCCCGATGTTATTATGGTCGGCGAGGTCCGCGATTCGATAACCGCGGAGATCGTTGTTCGGGCTGCAAACAGCGGACAGTTGGTTTTTGCGACTTCACATGCAGGGACAACAGCAGGAGCTTGTGAAGCGATGCTCGTTCTCGGAGTCAAACCGCAATTTCTCGCGTCAAGTCTTTTGGGAATCATTACACAACGTTTGATTCGGACACTTTGTCCGCATTGTAAACAACCGCTTGATCCTGACGGAATTCTGGGAGAAGGTCGAGACGGGGTTGGAGAAGGTGTTTTGCGACAGATTCACGTCCCAATTGGTTGTCCTCTTTGTCGGAATACCGGTTATCTGGGCCGAACCGCAATTGGCGAGGTTATGCGGGCAACGCCGGAAATCAAACGACTGATTCGGCAAGGAGCATCCGCCCATTTGATTCACAAAACGGCTGTTCAACAAGGAATGCTCGATTTGCGGGCCGATGCTCAGCTGAAATTGGATCAGGGATTAACCAGTTCGGACGAAATACTGCGGGTTATTCCGTCAACCGAAATTGAAATCGAGGAGGACTATATTTTCATGGAAGGGTGAGGAATAGGGGGAGATAGACGAAACGTTTAGCCGAGGAACAACGTTCCGCGCGTATTGAAATTTCAGAACGCGCGATACGTTGTATCGCGGCTAAACGGTTTGGTGTTAAAACTTTTACTTTTCATACTACAGTCACAATTTTTTTATAATTACAGAAAGATGCCTTTTACACAATTTGATCGAAGTCGTTTGCATTTGAAACCGCTTGGAGAACGTATACACGATTTACACTGGAACAAGACCATGATGTCTCTTGAAGGGGAGATACCAAAGTTTGAACATCCAACAATTGATGTTCTTGCGGATCGAATTCGTCGCGCCAAAGAACAGAAAAGTACCGTTCTCTGGATGATGGGGGCCCATGTTTTGCGAGCCGGAACCGCGCCCTTTATCATTGAATTGATGAAGCAAGGTTATGTGAATCACATTGCATTTAATGGAGCGGGAGGAATTCACGATTTTGAATTTGCAATGATTGGGGCAACAACCGAGAGTGTTGCAAAGTATATCAGTGAAGGACAATTTGGACTTTGGAAAGAGTCGGGCGAACTGAATGAGGTTGCGAAAGATGCCGTTCGTGACGGAATCGGGTTTGGTGAAGCAATTGGTCGACGAATTGCCGAAAAGGATTATCCGTATAAAGAGACAAGTGTTTTCTACAATGCTTACAAATTGCAGATTCCGGCAACGGTTCATGTTGGAATCGGTTGTGATTTCATACACGAACATCCCAATTGTGACGGAGCAGCACTTGGAGCTGCGTCGTACACCGACTTTTTGATTTATGCGGCGTCGATTGAGAAACTCGAAGGAGGGGTCTTCTGTAACTTTGGAAGTGGTGTAATCGGTCCTGAAGTCTACCTTAAAGCAATTTCCATGTCGCGCAACGTCGCACATCAAGAGGGTCGCCAAATTACCCATTTTACAACGGCGGTTTTTGACCTGTTACCTCTTGAGGGGAAGGACGTTCACGAAACTCCGCCGAAAAGTGACCCGAGATACTATTTTCGACCCTGGAAGACGATTCTTTCGCGGACAGTTGCAGATGGAGGAGAGAGTTTTTATGTGCAAGGTGAACACAAAGCGACCGTTCCGAATCTCGCCCGAAAAATTCTGGCGGAAAAGTAAGAACGTTTTGCGTGTCTACTATAAACGGTTAGAGATTATGATTCCACCTATTATTACGGGAGAAAATCTTAATGCCGAAGTATAACATCCAATCAGATGACCCAATGGAGATGATTTGGGCTGTTCGTGAGAAAATGTACGACGAAACGAAAGAGATGAACCATGAAGAATTTTCTGCGTACATCCGCAAAGGAAGCGAGAGTGCGCGGCAAGAGATTGCAAAACGTCGTGCAACCTGTTTGTCATATACCAAACGAAATGAAACCCAATCGGAATGATTGAAAGGAGAAAGAAAATGGACGGAGGAGCATTATCAGTACCAGTAGTTGTAGGAGTAGGAGTAGCGGCATATACAATACTGGCGAAAAGGGCAATGGGACCTATTATCACGGTTGAACCGTCAGAATTTCTCCAATTGCTTGACCGAATGAGCGAAACGCCCCTTATCGTTGTTGCCCAACCGAACTGGTTTGAACGCAAATGGAAACGTCTCAACAAATGGAAATACCTGACCCGATATAAAGGGTTGACTTTTTTCACAAGGTCGGCGACGGAACTGACTTTTGAGCAAGAGGTTGAACTGGTTGTAACTCCAAAACTTTGGATTATGTGATTGATTTTCATTGATAATCGTTGAGTGAAATTTGACAAAGGAGGTGAAAAATGGCAGTATTGGTCAAGTATGAGGATTTGGACAAACCGGGACCTGCTAATGTTTTGCAGCTTAGGATTTTGGATTTGGATTCACTTCCGAAACGGGAGATAACGCAAGAGGAGATAGATCGGGACCCGGTTTTGCGTCACATTCTGGAGTTCCCGGTTGCGACAGATGAACAAATTAAGTACATGGAGGACGCATACGAGCAATCAAGAGGGCATAAATTATGATTTTGCTCGACACCAGTATTTTGATTGACTATTATCGAAAAAGGAACAAGCAGAATACCCGCTTTGTGTCGTTACAAACGGATTATTCTCATTTCCTCATTTCATCTATTTCTGAATATGAAATCAGAGTTGGTGTCGTTCCAGAGTGTCAGGATTTTTGGGATCGTTTTTTGTCAACATTTGAAATAGTCCCCTTAGATTCGAGAGCCGCAAATACGGCTGCAAGTGTTCAGCAGTTCCTAAAACGTCGACGTATGCAGCTCGGAATCAATGACCTGTATATTGCAGCGACTGCTCTTTGCAATGATGTCCCGCTTGCAACATTGAATATCGAGCATTTTGCCCGAATTCCTGACCTTTTGGTTCATTGATCGCGGGGTTCACAAACCCCTTGCGCAGATCACGCCCCTTTTGACATTTGACGTTTACACTCTCAACAACAAACGAATGGAACAAACATGTCTTTTTTCAGTCGGCGATTTTTTCTAGGCGGAACCGTTTCCCTGTTTTCCTCTTTGTTTCTTGGAAAAGTAACCCGGGGAAAACAGGTTGATTCGGTTGCCGATTCACAGAACATTGCGGATTCACGTCCAGTGAAGATTTTGCGTGAATCGAAGGAATCGCAATTGGTCCCTGATATTGTTTTTACAGGCGGAAAAGTGTTGACCGTTGCCCCTGATTTTCAGGTTGCGCAAGCGTTTGCGATTCTTGGGGACCGGATTTTGGCAGTTGGGAGTGATACAGAGATACGAGGGTTGGTCGGGTCCCACACTCGTGAGGTTGCACTTGACGGAAAAACCATCATGCCCGGGATTGTCGATTCTCATGCTCATCCCATTTCGGCTGCAATGTACGAACTCGATCATGAGGTTCCGTACATGGAGACAATTGCCGATGTTCTTGCCTATTTTCAATCGCGGACCCATGTTGTTCCGAAAGGGGACTGGATCGCACTTCAGCAAGTGTTCATTACCCGATTGCGGGAAAAACGGTATCCTTTTCGGTCAGAACTCGATTCGGTTGCGCCCGAACATCCGGTTTTTATGCGGACAGGACCAGATACTATGGTCAATTCACTTGCTTTGTCGAAACTGGGAATCAAAAAGGATTCAGGCGATCATGCTGAAAGTGGATTCGGTATGATTGAACGGGATTCGGCGACAGGAGAACCAACCGGGATGTTGCGTAATTGTACAGCACTTGGGACGTTTTTGGTTCCAGAGACGGAACGGTTTGGTCGGGATGTCCAGTTACAACAGTTGAAGAAACTGTTGCGTAAGTACAACGAAGTTGGCATTACCTCGATTGCAGATCGAAATGCGGGCGATGCTGACCTTGCCCTTTACGAATCGTTGCGTGATTCGGGAGACCTTTCTTGCCGGATTTATGCTTATCATGAGGTCAATTCCAAATTAAGTGCCGACGAAATCGAGAAAAAGGTTGAGTCAATTGCCCAAACGCCCCTTGCTCAAAAAAATAACCAACTTTGGGTTTGCGGGGTTAAAATGTTTCTCGACGGGGGAATGTTGACAGGAAGTGCGAGAATGAGGGCACCTTGGGGAAAAAGCCCGATTTACCGAATTACCGATCCTGAGTACCTCGGTCTACTCTTTGTCCCTGAAGAGAAATTAACCCGATTTGTCAAAGCGTCCGTCCAGAATAATCTGCAACCGTCAGCACATTGTGTCGGAGATGGTGCTCTCGAAGTCCTGCTCAAAGCGTTCCAAACAGTCAATGACGAATTGCCGGTTCAACAAGTCCGGCCCGACATCTGTCATGGAAATTTTATGTACGAAGAAGCAATTCCCCGAATCCGCGAATTAGGAGCAGTCGTTGACATGCAACCCGGTTGGTTGTATCTCGACGGAGAGACGCTCAGAGAACATTTTGGCGAAGAAAGAATGAGACTGTTTCAGCCGTATCGAATGTTACTTGACAATAAAATAGCGATTGGGGGCGGTTCCGATCACATGCTGAAAATCGACGCAGAAAAGGCGATTAACTTTTACGATCCGTTTTTGGGAATGTGGACGATGTTGACGCGATTACCTCGTTGGACGGACCGACCGTTGTGTCCTGACGAGCGGATAACGCGAGAAGAGGCGATTCGGTTTTACACATTCAACAGCGCGTATCTAATGCGGGTTGAGAACGAACAAGGTTCACTTGAACCGGGAAAACTGGCCGATTTCATTGTTCTTGACCGCGATGTTCTCGAATGTTCTCTTGCCGATTTCCGCCAAACAAAAGTCCTTGAAACCTGGATCGGGGGGAAGGTAGGGAATGGGGGATAGGGAATAGGAAGATCGAAAAAAATGTCTTCTTCCTTCCATAAGAATGTAGCGTTTCGTCCAGTCTCAGTATTCATGTTGGAAAAACGACGATTCGTTCCATACAGCGCGGTCGAAATTTTCATTCAACGGACCAAGTAGACTCGACAAAATCGCAATTGGTTTGCCCGGTATTCCTTGAGAACCAGTAAAAGTGAAACACGTCATTCCCGACAATCCGGCTTTCCTCAATCCCGCTTGGGATTGCGTTATGGTAGTAACGAATTGTATCTAAACGTCAACTCCGTCAGGAGTTGCGTTATGGTCATTTCCGCGTTTTTGTACCATAACGGAACCCCTAAAGGGGTTCGGATTTGTTTTTCAATCGTCATCTACCATAACGCAACCTCTACGAGGTTGAGGAAGAAACACAGTTTTTCAGGCGATTTTAGCAGATGTTTTTCAACAAAAGACAGCTAAAAAAAATGTAAGCGTTCACGGAATTTGATCACAGGCGAGGGAACTTCTCGTTCGGGTGCTATCAAGAATCATTGCGAAACCGCCGGAACCAACGTCGGAGGTTTGCCGCCAAATAAATGGGCTGATACACTTTCGTGTAAG
>JBOFQB010000061.1:0-28071 GCA_051660685.1 Thermoguttaceae bacterium
AGGGCGCAACGTGCTGAAAATAGTTCCAATCGCGCAACCGGTCGTAAACACCATACACCAAATACGGCTTAACGTCAAATCGTTTCACCTCGCCGTTTTGAAAGGAAACGTCCAACGTAAAATCCTCATTCGGTTTGACTGAACAAACACGCGGGCTGAGCGGAATCAGTTTTGCCTTATGTCTCATCTTTCCAACTCCTTATCTCAAAGGATCAACTGAAAAGGTTGGTCTCAAATGAAGTGCCAATTCCCAGTTTTGTACCAGTTCATCTTTGTGGATTTCAATCCAAGCCTGAACCAACCGCTTTTTTCCGCGAGGTATTTTTCCGGCCAAAACCGTTCCTGTCGGTATTTCAAATACGGCCTCTTCACCTTGATATTCTGCATGTAAATGAGGTGAGTGGTGTTGGTCAGAATCTTTCCAGTACATTTTAATGACAATACCGTAAAACATGGACAAAACCGGCATAATTATCACTCATTTCCTATTTTGCGGCTGCTTCCATTTTTGCGGCCTGTTCCGCTGCTTGCTCGACGACTCCAACGTACATGAACGCCTGTTCCGGCAAATGATCCCATTTTCCGTCCGCAATCTCCTCAAACGACCGAATCGTCTCCTCAAGCGGCGTGATTTCTCCCGGTTTGCCCGTAAAGACTTCGGCAACCAAAAACGGTTGCGACAAAAATCGCTCCATTCGACGAGCCCGATGTACAACCAGTTTGTCCTCTTCCGCCAATTCATCAACCCCCAAAATCGCTATAATGTCCTGCAATTCACGGTATCGTTGCAACGTTTGCTGAACCCGACGAGCACAATTGTAATGTCGCTCCCCAACATATTGCGGGTCCAAAACCCGACTCGATGAAGCAAGCGGGTCAACCGCCGGATAAATACCTTTTTCGGAAATTGCCCGTTCAAGGTAAATAAAAGCGTCTAACTGACCAAACGCAGTCGCAGGAGCCGGATCGGTCGGGTCATCTGCCGGGACATAAACCGCTTGAACGGACGTGATTGCCCCCTTGCTTGTTGACGCAATCCGTTCCTGAAGTGCCCCCATTTCGGACGCCAATGTCGGTTGATAACCGACTGCTGAGGGCATACGGCCAAGAAGGGCTGACACTTCCGAACCCGCTTGAGAAAAACGGAAGATGTTGTCAATGAACAAAAGAACATCCGTCCCGGTCGCGTCTCGGAAGTATTCCGCCATAGTTAACGCCGAAAGAGCAACCCGGAGTCGAGCACCCGGGGGTTCGTTCATCTGACCAAACACCATTGTCGTCTGTTCAATGACCGAACGACCTGTATTGCCAATTTTGGCTTCTTTCATTTCCAACCAAAGGTCATTTCCTTCACGAGTTCGTTCGCCGACTCCGGCAAAAACAGAACTTCCTCCATGTGCGCTTGCGATTCGGGCGATCAATTCCTGAAGAATAACGGTTTTTCCCAAACCGGCTCCGCCGAACAGACCGGCTTTTCCCCCGCGAACGAACGGGGTCAACAGGTCAATCACCTTAATCCCGGTTACAAAGACCTCGGTACTCGTCGAAAGATCGGTCACTTTCGGAGGATCCTGATGTATCGGTCGGTGTTCTTTCGCGTTGACCGGACCCAGTTTGTCAATCGGTTCGCCAAGCAGGTTAAAAACTCGCCCCAATGTTTCATTGCCGACCGGAACAGTAACTGGTGCTCCTGTATCGAGACATTCCATTCCGCGAACGAGACCGTCTGTATTCCCAAGAGCGACACAGCGAACGCGCCCCCCCCCAAGGTGTTGCTGCACTTCTCCGGTCAAACTGATTCGAGCACCTTTCTGCTCACTGTCAATTTTTACGGCATTATAGATTGCGGGCAGATGCTCTTCGGGGAATTCCGCGTCAAAAGTGGAACCGATAATCTGGGTAATTTTCCCAACGACACGTTCTGTAGTTGCGACCATGATTCTTAAGAGGGTTAATTAAAAGGAGAGAAAACGTCATTCTAACTGATTTTTCCTCTTTATCAAGGTCCAGACCGGGACAATTTCCGATCCCGTGATTCTTGTTTTGACCCAATTTTTGCAGAACCGATTGCCGGGCAATTTTAGAACAGGTCTAGAACCGGAAAGTCGAGTCAGAAAAGAGGGTTGAAAAAACAGGTAAAATCGGTACATTCGGCTATTTTCGGGGTATAGTCAATAGAGTCCCCAAATCAGCCGATCCAGTTCAAGAGGTTCTCCGTTAAGAGCGGGTCAAAGATTATCGCGGACCCTTTTCGTTTAGCCGCGATACAACGTATCGCGCGTTTAGAAACGTATCGCGCGTTCAAAATCGTGACAAAACGCGCCGAACAATGTTCTGCGCGTATGTTGACCGTTGAAATACAATAGGATAATACACCAAAACGACATTTCGGAGCCGAATCGGTTCCGATTGTCATCGAAATCCAACCTAAGAGGCGAAATTATGCGTCGTATCCTAAGAATTGCGGCTTGCGCATTGATCTGTTGCGTCGGTTCTCACTCCCTCTATGCTCAATTTGGGGCTGCAACAGGTGCTGCTTCTTCGCTCTTGGGAGGAGGTGGAGGTGCTTCTATGCCAAGTACACCTAGTCTTCCGGGCAATTTACCTTCGACAGGGGGTTTACCTTCAACGGGAAGTCTACCTTCGACAGGAGGAGGAACATCGGGGACAGGTCGGACAGGTTCACTGACAGGCGGGACTGGAGGTGCTGCGCTTGAATCGGGGATGAGCGATACTCCCTCTTTTAGCGGTTTTGACAAACCGGGTACAACCAAAGGTTTTATTGGTCGTTCAGGAAGTGCCGGTTTTATCGGCCGTTCCGACATGGTTGATTCACGCGGTATTTCGGGAACTTCGCAACGACGAACAAGTAGTTCAATCAGTTCCGCCAGTTCTTCCCGTTCCTCTTCAACAATTCGCCGCGCAACATCCGGTTCTAGCATGTCGCGCCGAAGTATGACAAGCGGTTTCGGCGGAACCGGTTCCAACTCCGTTCCCGCCCTCACCATTCTCGGTTTTGACACCCCGAATCAAGATCAAGGGATCGCGGCGGAATTTGTCCGTTTGGAAAACCTCGAAAACCGTATCAACTCCTCTTCCGTCAAACCGCTTGCACCTGTTTCCGTCGAACTTTCAGGTTCTACCGCAACGATCCGGGGTAAGGTGAAGACGGAACACGACCGTAAGCTGATTGAACAGATGCTCCGTCTTGAACCGGGTATCCTTCGGGTGAATAACGAACTGGTCTGTTCACAAACGCAGACTCCCTAGTCTGCCCATTTTGAACATTGTTGACCGCATACGCCGCATAACCATTACCATTGTTCGGAACATTGTTTTGGGCGTAATTGGGAGCCGAATTCGGGACGTACTGATTCGGTCCGTTGTAGGCGACACGTTCACCCTGAAAACGCGGGTCAATCGGCGTGTTCTGAGTAACCGGTTGCGACACCTGTTGCATCTGAGCCGGGTTGTTGCCCGCATATTGCATCTGCGCCGAATTGTTCGCCCCGTCAGGGTATTGGTCAACCCGCGATTGAACAAACTGTTGAGGTGAGGTCGGAACATTGATCGTCATTGTTGACATCCGGCCCGGTCGGGTCGTATTGCTAATCATACGCTCTTCCGCTTCACTGGTCCAATCTTCGCCAAATCGACTCCCCTCTTTCGTCCATTCCCGGAATCCGTCAGGAAGACGGTTCCCGTTTCGGTCAAAACGACTCCCTGAATAACCGGCCAATGTGATGTCCCCCGAACCGTCTTTTCGCGTTGTTCCCGCAAACATTTCCGGGGTTTCTTTACCGGGGAGCAGACAACGTGCCTGACCGCTCATAACGGGCGAACCTTCTTTGGGAACCAGTTTGACAATGAGACTGACATCCTTTCGTTCTCCATCTGCCCCCTTACTGTCCCAGGGAACCCATAATGAGTAGGAATGACCCGTCTCATTCTTGGAATGGAGCTTCTTCAGATCATCCGCAAGGAAAGGATAAGTCTTTTCAGGAGCATTTTCGCTGACCGAACGTCCGCCGTACTCATCATAAGCATAAACGACGACATCTCCGTCGACTTTGATTCCGTTTTTGCTCTTGCCGTTATAAAACGTGACTCGACCGGCGAAACCTCGTTGGGGAACGCCGTTGACAACCCGAGCAGCGGGGGACCAAACGGCGACCGCGCGAGCCGGGGTCGTTCGGGAACGACTGAACGGATTGGGCATTTTCTCCAAAGAGCTGCAACCAACGGAACTGAGTATCAGTAAAGTCAGCACACAAAAGGATGAAAGGATTATTCGATGTCGCATCGTAGTGGAATAGGTGGGATAATAGGGAAAAACTTTTTGATTTTAGACGTTCAATATCAACAGTAATAAAAGGGTACAATGTTCCGCGCGTATTTTTGGAGGAGGTAGGAGGTAGAAGGTAGAAGTGAGAATGTAGGATTGATGCAAACAATAATTTGGATTCTCCCAAATGAAAGTGAACCGGTTAGCTCGTGAGACACCGTTATCTTCCCGTCTCCTTCTTCTTTCCTCCTACCTCCTATCTTCTACCTTCTTTTCACTCGCGACACGTTGTATCGCGGTTAAACTATCTGTACTGCGGTTGATTACCATAAGTGGGGTTTCCATTGTAAACTTGTGCTCCAACACCGTCATTGGGTCGACCATTCATGTACGAACCCGGGGTATTGGGTTTTGACGGAGCAGGAGCAGGAGTCGGGGCTGCATGTTCAACGTCTTTCAGGAGGTCCGACTTGGGGGGTGCTCCGGGCACATTCGGCATTGTGATTGGGGACGGGAGTTCGGATTCACTCGGAACATAACCGTCATACTTGATGATTTCGCTTTCATTCGGGGTGTAGTAATCTCCGCGAACCCGAATGTTTTTCGCTGTTGTAATGCTCATCACATCACTGACACACCAATGAATCCGTTGGATTTCCGCCATTTTAACCCGTTCGGCATCTTCTTCACTCCGAATAATCGTCGGGGTCAAAATAACGAGCATCTCCCGTCGATCACACTGTTTCGAGTTGTATTCAAAGAGACGACCAACGACGGGGATTCGGCTGAGAACCGGAACAGCCCGGGTTATCCGAGTATCTTCACTGGTAATCAAACCGCCCAAAACAATCGTCTGACCGTCCATTGCGCTGACCGTTGTCTGAACTTTGGACAGCGTAATACGAGGTGATTTGATCGGTGTTCCATTTTGTCCAACCGCAATCGTAATTCCGTCCGCATCACTTCCGGCTGATGATTTTTCGGCGTACAAATTCATCACAACAAGTCCGTCATTATTGATTCGCGGAGTTATATCGAGAATCAAACCGACATCCATGTAATCCGTCGAGTTGACCATTCCTGTTGTCGTCGTTTGCGAATCCTTAACATAAGGCACTTTCTGACCCACCTGAATCGTTGCCCGTTCATTATCAAGGGCAGTGACTTGCGGACGACCGAGAACATTGACTTTCTGCCGTTCTTCGAGTGCTCGGAGTAAAACGCTGACGGACTCACTTGACGCAGAGAAAACAAAACCTCCACTTCCGCTTGAATTGGCCCGACCAACGCCCAGATTCGTCAAACCCTGAGTTCCAACAGCGGATGCATCACTCATCCCGGCATTGTTCCCCAACGGATTTTTCACGTCATTAAAATTATAACCCGGATTGGCATTAACAACCGTTCCATTCGGTAAGGAAACCGTTTGCGGCATTGGAGCTCCGGCAGTAAAGACACTTCGATCAAACAGCACGGAATCCTGCAATCCGAGTTCAACACCAAATTCGTTCATGTTTTTGAGTTGGACTTCGGCAATGAGAACCTGAATGACGACCATAGGAGGGCGATCATCGAGTTCCTTGATAATTTTCCGTATGTCATTGTAAAATCGCGGCGTTGTACTGACAATCAAACTGTTCGTGACGGTTTCAGGAACAACAACGACTTCTCGTCGGAACTGTTCATAGACGCTGAAAAGCTCATTGTCAAGATTTTCGACCTGACGTTCATTCCGCAGATAATCATTGACCGCATTAGCGATTTGCGTAACCGGGGAATTCAAAAGACGGAAGACGGTTACAACCCGATTCTGCATTTTCTCTTCGTCCAGACGAAGGAGAATTGCTTCAATAACGGTCATATCTCCCGCGCTCCCCATTGCAATGATACTGTTGGTTCGAACATCAACACTGAACCGAACTGGGATCATTGCACTTTCTCCGTCGGAAAAACCCGGACGTGTAACCAACTGCGAACTTGATCCGGTCATTCCTCCCCCGCCCATTTGGGTTTGGAACAATTGCTGCAACATGTTGTACAAACCTGTTGCATCACCGTTAATGATCGTGAACACTTTGACCTGCGATTCGGCAATTGGCAATTGGTCTAATTCCTTGACTAATGCTTCAATGAGCGAAAGTGATTCGGCAGGTGCATTGATAATAATACTGTTCGTTCGTGTATCCGGGGTTATACGAATATCAGACACCAAAATCCCACTTCGCAAAAATTCCCCTTCTTTTGTGTCAATCGTTCGGAATTCCAACATAGAACTGCGCATTGTCCCGCTTGAACGACTCATCGAACTGGTTCCTCCGAATCCGCCGACACTCCCAACCGATGTTCCCCCGGTTCCTGTCAACGCATTTTGAAGGACACTCGCCATTTCACTTGCGGTTGTGTTGAGCAATTTAATCACGCGGACTTGGTTGACGGACGCACTTTCCATAGTGTCCAGATTTTCGATCATACGCAACGCTTCCTGAATGTCGCGCGGATTCGCTTGAATGATTAACGAATTCGTCCGATAATCACTCGTCACCTTCAGTGTGGTTCCCAACTGTTCACGATTCATAAAGAATTCATCCAACGTGTTCTTTACGGAGTCCGAATTGGCATATTTCAATCGAATAACCCGAAATTCAAATTGCGGATCAACCGGAATGTCCAACTTCTTTATCAACTCAATCGTCGTTTCAATACTTTCTTTCCGACCAACAAGCAACAGGGCATTTGGTTTGACGAGCGGGGTAATGTTAATACTTCCCCGACGTGTTCCATAGATTTCATTGTACAAGAGCCGGACAATGGTCCCAATTCGTTGACAATCGGTGTTCTGCATCTGATAAATGCGAATCTCCGGTTCCTGTTCCGCCCCAGTTGCCTCAATCTGTTTAATCATTTCTTTGACAAGGGCAACATCCCGTTGATTTCCCCGAATCACCAACATGTCCAGACCGTCAATGACTTCAACCTGAACCGGACCAATGAGACCACTTTGTGCGAGCTGACCTGCAACGTCGGACGCATTTCCGCCGTATATTCCCATATTGCCGACATCGCCCATATTTCCTTGAGCTGAACCAGCATCTGCCATTTCAGACAATTGTTGCAACTGTTGCAGAACGACACCATCTTGCAAACCTTGCAGATAGTTCAGGTCTTGCACTTGATTCAAGGTTTCAGCCGTATACTGAACAGCGCGGTAATTGGCTCCATGAAACGGCATGATGTCCGTCTCGACCCCTTGAACATTTTCAACCGAGTCCAACAACTTGGCAATTTGGGCAAATGCCGACACGGACGGTTTGGAACCGGAAATGCGAAGTCCATTATTACTACTGTCAATCCGCAAATCCAATTGTGTTCCGTCCGCAGTCAACATCTGAAAATGACGAATGGTGCTGTTCGGATCAGAATTGGCAACTGCAACACAACGCTCACCTAATTTGGCGACCAATTTTTTCTCAAACTGAACGGCACTTAGATTTTTCAGTTCCATGCTGCCTGAAACCCGTTCTTTCGGTTGGACAGGTCCTCGCCGAATTGGCGGGAGATTGTGCAATTCATTGCCCGGACCATTTCCCTGAACTCCCGTCTGAATCACTCCAGAGACGCCCGGACCCGGAATTCCTTGCTGAAAACCTGCCTGTTGATTTGGTCCAACCCCCTGATTGGGAACAACGCCGTTTCCGCGATTACTTTGGGGAACATTGACTTGAACGGTATTTTCAGGTCGGTATGTGTTTCCATAAGCGGGGTTCGGCTGATTCATTGCCGGATAATTGCGGGGATCAGGCCGATCATAACCGACCGGTTGAACGTTCCTGTAATCCTGTTGGATTGGTTGCTGATACCGATTACCTTGGGCGGTTGCTGAAACGGCAAAGCCGAGCAACGCAACGAGGGTCAGACAGATTCGGGAAGTTTTCATTACTTGCAACATGTTAGTTTGGGTCGAGCGAAAGGGGTTAGTCCCAACTTCACCACAATGTTTAGGATGTCCTTTTTATCTATTTTTCCTAAATTACTTCTAGTCAACTTCTTGAAAATTGACTTCTCTGTTTGTGAATCGGCCTTTAACGGTTATTCCGTTTAGTCTATTTGAAAGAATTCTTTGAGTTTTTCGTTTTATCTGTACTGTAAGAATTATTCGGGGACAAGACCGAGTGTTTTGTGAGTCTTTTTTCGTCATGATATGAGTTTGAGAACAATAGACAATTTGGGCAAAATAAGAAGTCGATATGACATTCAAACTTCATTTATGTCAGTTGAGCAATTGAACAGAGATGTCGTTTTGGGAACGGTTTCTTGCAGAGATTGCAAGGTTGCGAAGATTTGGCAACAGGTTTCAGATAAAGAGGCAAACAGAATCGGGCAAAAAACGGGTCCAATTGGTCTTCCCAAAAGGTTTAATCAGTACAACAGGCGTTTTTGAAAAAAAAGGGTGAAAAGATAGAAGAAAGTCAAGACGGTTGCTCAAGTATTGAGGTAAACTTCTTTCGCGTTCTGCGCAAAATTCAGACAGTATTAAGGACTAGGTTGAGAGAAATGACAGACATATCGATTGAAGAACTGACGCAAAGGGCCCTACATGTTGGTATATTGACACAAGCCCAACTTCAGGAGGTACGTCGGATGTTTGGTCCGGGCGATCCTGATTCGACCCGATTTTTGCAGGAACTGCAACGACTTGGTTTTTTGACAAATTATCAAATAGATCGTTTACAGAGTCGTGAAACGACCGGTTTCTTTTTTGGTGATTACAAGGTTTTATATCGAATTGGCGCAGGTTCTTTTGCCCGAGTCTTTCGCGCAACACACCAAACAACCGGGAAAATTGTCGCGTTGAAAGTCCTGCGCAGTCGTTTTAATGATGATTCGGCAATCATCAATCATTTTGTGCATGAAGCAGAAATGGGAATCAGTCTGCGACATCCCAACATTGTGCCCATTTTTGAGGTCAAGTCCACAAAAGATGCCAGTTACATGGTTATGGATTTTGTTGAGGGGCAGACGTTGCGCGATTTTGTGAAAACAAGGAAAAAAGTGGATTCCAAGGTTGCGACCCGAATTATTACCGATGTTTGTAATGGACTCGATTATGCGTCAAAACGCGGGGTTTTACATCGTGATTTGAAGTTGAGCAATGTTCTTCTTTCAAGTATGGGCAAAGCAATGCTTGTTGATTTTGGTCTCGCCGCAATCATGGAAAATGAAGCGGGGTTTGCAGGACTAAAAAATCAACGGTCCATTGACTATGCTGTTCTTGAAAACACGACGAATGTCCGACGAGATGATTCGAGAAGTGACATTTTTTTTCTGGGGTGTATGTACTATCATCTTCTAACAGGTGAACCCCCTTTAACGGAAACGAAAGATCGGGTCAAACGGTCAGACAAAAACCGGTTTTACCAGATAAAACCCTTATTGGGTTTGGAACCCGGGATTCCTTGGGCAGTCAACGCAATCGTCCAAAAAGCAATGTCCCTTGATGTCAATCGACGTTTTCAGACAATGGGGGAAATACTCCTAGAGCTTGAATCATGTGCCCGGCGATTAGCAGATGGAACGGCGAATCAGGAGAATCCGTCTGCAACGCTTGAGAGTGAGACGGTCCGCAATTCCTCCGTTTCTCCTGAATCCCAACACTGTTTGATGATTGTGGAATCGAACCCCGAACTGCAAACTGTTTTCCGTGAATCACTCAAAAAGGCGGGATACAAGGTTTTGCTCGCTTCTTCAGCCGAACGTGCTGTTGATCGTTTGTTAGATGACAATCAAGTTGCTGATTTAGTGATTTTCAACGCCCAATATCTCGGTCGGGCTGCTTTGGACGGTTATAACCGACTTGCATTGGACGGATACAGTCGGAGTATTCCCCTGTTGCTTCTTGTCGAAGAACGGCAATTGGAACTGTTAAGCGACATTACCCGGGATGAACAACACCATATTCTGGTTTTACCTCTTTCTCTCAAACAGTTGAAAGAGACAATCGCCAAACTCTTGTCAAAAAATCCCAAAGAATCGGCGAGAACGGGGGAAATTCCACAATTCATTGAATTACCCTCTTTTGTTTCTGAACCGGAAGAATCCGACAAATCGAACGAGTTGGAAGTATCAAACAACAAGGTGAATGAGGAAGACGGAGAGGAAGAAGACGTTGATGAAGAACCGTCTGATTGTTCGGACTCAAAAGTAACCGGATACAAGGACATTCTGTCGCAAGAACATGTCGAAGAAAACCGTCAAAGTGACGCTCTGTTTGAGAATGCTATTTCGTCCATTCATCTGAATGGTCCGACATCGGCAAGGACACCCTCTTCAAGGGAAAAGCGAATGTCTTTTTCAACGGAAACGCGAACCTCTTCTCCCGTTGAAAAGGAACTGAAATGGGGACCGATTTCTTTCCCGTTAAGTGAGAATGTGACGAACCAAGAATTGCGAGCCGGGTTGAATGCTGTTCAAGAACAGTTAAACTTGATACAGAAGTACCTGAATGAACTTGCAAGCCGACTTGAGCAGGACGAAGTGGACCAAAACGAGCGGGACTGACGCAAACCGGGTTGACACAAATTGGGACCGACACAAACCGGGTTGACACAAATCGGGTTGACACAAATCGGGTTGACACAAATCGGGTTGACACAAAGCGGGTTGACACAAAGCGGGTTGACACAAAGCGGGGTCAGGATAAACCAGATCAATTGAACGAGGAGTAGAATTTCCAAGATGACACTGAACATACGTCCGAAAGGAATCGTCCATGAAATGACAGAGCGAATTGTGCAGTCGTATACGGATGAAGGATCAATCCAACACCTCGATCATTGCCCGCTCCCGAATTACGAAACTGTTCAATCCATTCTCGATGATCTCAGAGAACTCCTTTTTCCCGGTTATCGTCGACGGTCCCGATTGCATGTCAACAACGTTTTATATCATGTGGGAGACATCGTTGACCGTCTGTTGGAACGATTGACACTTCAGATTTCAAGGGCTTGGTGTCATTCTCAAGGTCAAAATTTCGTCTGTTCGCCCGAAAAACGCTTTGAAAATGAACAATGGGGCGAAGAAAAAGCGGTCAGTTTTTTGAACCAGATTCCAGAAATCCGACGTATTTTGGCAACAGATGTGAACGCCGCATTTGCGGGGGACCCTGCTTGTAAATCAAAAGATGAGGTTATTTTCTGTTATCCCGGTTTAGAAGCAATTACGATTTACCGATTAGCCCATACACTTCATGTTTTAGGGGTTCCTCTGATTCCAAGAATGATGACCGAACAGGCACATCGTGTAACGGGGATTGACATACACCCGGGCGCAACGATTGGGGAGCACTTCTTCATCGATCACGGAACCGGGGTCGTTATAGGTGAAACCTGCATCATTGGTAATTGGGTCAAACTGTATCAAGGGGTTACTCTTGGGGCATTAAGTTTTCCGAAAGATGAAACAGGACAATTGATTCGGACGACAAAGCGACATCCGACGATTGAGGATAATGTTGTGATTTATGCAAACGCAACGGTTTTGGGAGGAGATACGGTTGTTGGACATGATTCCGTAATCGGTTCCAGTGTTTGGTTGACACATTCGGTTGCGCCCGGGACTGTTGTTATGATCGAAAAACCGAATCTGAAAATTCGTCAGCATTGACATTCGGGCTGATTCCAGATAGGACCGAACACTGTTCAGAACGCGCGATACGTTGTATCGCGGCTCAACAGAGAACTCCTTCCTCCCTAATCCCTATCCCCCAACCCCTATTCCCTATCTCCTACCTTCTTTGACAAAACACGAACTTGGAGAGTTTGAATATGACATTGATTACACAACAGGCATTTGCGCGAGCCGGTTTACTTGGAAACCCCTCAGACGGTTATCATGGAAAAGTTATTTCGGCAATCGTCCGAAATTTTTCCGCCAAAGTAACCCTAAGCGATTGGGATTTGGTCCACATCGTCGCCAATCGGGATGATGAACGATCATACCGTTCCGTCAATGAATTGGTTCAGGACGTGAAAACACGGGGATATTACGGCGGAATCCGTCTGATTAAGGCTGCAATCAAAGGTTTCGTCGAATACTGTCGTCAACGTCAAATGACATTGCACGACAAGAATTTCTCGATTCAGTATGAAACAACGATTCCCCGTCAGGTCGGTTTGGCGGGTTCGAGTGCAATCATTGTCGCAACAATGAGAGCACTTATGGAATTTTACGGTCGAACGATTCCCAAACGGGTTCTCCCCTCGCTTGTCCTTTCGATAGAACGGGAAGAACTTGGAATCCCGGCCGGACTTCAGGATCGTGTCATTCAGGTCTATGAAGGAGCGGTCTACATGGATTTCAGTCAAATGGAATTTGTGGACGGTTTTCTTTGCGGACGGTATGAGGTCATTGACCCGGAAAATCTGCCCCCTCTTTATGTTGGGTATTCCTCGGAATTGGGGGAACCGACCGAAATTTTTCACAACAATTTACGTCAACGCTTTAACAGCGGGGAATTGGCGGTTGTTGACGCGATGAAACATTTGGCGGAACTGGCGCAAAAGGGCAAGACAGCGATTGAGAAAAGGGATTCGTCCGCCTTTTCCCGCATGATGAATGAGAATTTTGACATTCGCCGTTCTATCTGCAAAATTCCTCAAGATCAAATAGAAATGGTCGAACATGCCCGAAAATCAGGCGTTTCTGCCAAATTTACAGGAAGTGGAGGAGCAATCGTTGGTCTCTTTGAAACCGCAGAACAATTCAAACACCTTCAAGAGCAGATGCAGGAACACGGTTATGGTTGTGTCGAAGTTCTGGTATAATGAGAATTCCGACCTCTTATGGGACTACGACAAACAAAATAGATTAAGGAATAAGAGTAAAGAGGAACAAATGCACTTAACGGTTGAATTGGGTTACAACGAAGTCCTCAGACTTGTTCGGCAATTGTCCGATTTCGATCAACAACGTCTCACACAAGAGTTAGGCGGAAATCAACGGACGACAACAGCAACATCGCAGTCGGTCTTGGCAGTCGCACAATCTTCTTTGAGTGAACAGGAAACTTTTCACCAGTTTTTACTGACCTTTCCCGTCCTTGATGAAGACAGTATCAACAAGATGTTAAGTGCAAAAGAGGAGGTTGACCAATGTCATCCCATGTCCTTGTAGATTCCTGCGTTTATATCGATTTTTTCAGGACGAAAAATAAGTCCCAAACTTTTTTTGTCAACCTCATCCGTCGTCAATTTCAGTGTTTCATCCCGACAATCGTCTATTTTGAAATTCTCGCCGGAATCAATGTTCGTAATGAACGAGTCATACGTCGGTTGTTGGATAACACAGTAAAATTGTCTTTTGACGAACAGGTCGCAGAACAGTCCGCCAACATGTCCATAAATCTGCGACGCAACCGAATTCAATTGCCAAGTTCCGACCTGTTTATTGCGGCAACCGCTTTGTCCTACGATTTACCTCTTGCAACCCTAAACCGAAAACATTTTGAGCCGATTGAGGGTTTACAGTTGGTTTTGCCCGAACATTTAGAGCAGTAAAACTTTGATACTGCGTCCGCTCGTATACCAAAGGTGTCTATCTCCGTTATCTGAGTTATGCTTGATATTATTTATGAAGAAGGTCCGGTTCTTGCAATCAACAAACAGGCTGGTCTGTTGACCCAAGCACCTGTTGGAATTGACAGTCTTGAATTGCGTGTCAAACAATACGTCAACGAAAAAGAGAATCGGGGCGAAAATGGTTATCTCGGCGTTCCACATCGTTTGGACCGTCCGGCGTCCGGGGTCATTTTGTTCGGAAAACATTCCCGGGCAACACGGCGTATCTCCGAACAGTTTGAAGCCCGATTGATTGAAAAGAAGTATTGGGCTTGTGTGAGCGGAATTGTTGAACCGGATTCCGGGACATGGATCGATTATGTCCGCAAAATTCCAAATCAGGCACATGCCGAAATTGTTCTCCCGATTGATCCGCTCGCAAGAGAAGCGATTCTGCATTACCGTGTTCTCCAACGTTTTTCTTGGGGAACTTGGTTAGAAATCGAACTGGAAACCGGGCGAATGCACCAAATCCGTCTTCAAGCGTCCTCGCGCGGTTTTCCCCTACTCGGCGATTCTCAATACGGCTCGACAGTCCATTTCGGTCCCCCAATCGAGGATTACCGACTTGCTCCAATCGCTTTACATGCTCGTTCCATCCTCTTTCATCATCCTATGACCCGGGAACCGGTTCATCTGACTGCTGATATTTCGGATATTTGGAAACAGACAATTGGTTGGTGATTGACTATCTGGACCGTTTCCAACCTCATTTGGGGTAATCATACGCCGGATTGTTCACGTCAAAATCCTTGTCCGTCAACCCCACATTGAGTCGCAATTTCTGATATGTGTACGCCTCAATCAACGGCGGAGCTTGACCGGCTGCAATTTCCACTTCACTCGGCCAAGTATACGACTCATAACGCAAAGGAATATTGTATTCATTGTCAACGATAATTTGGGCAATATAAAACTTAAAGGTTTTGCGCGGAACGGGATGTGTGACCCTGATAAGCGTACAATCACGTTCGTCCATCTTGACCCCTTCATAATACTCCACATTACATTCACCATATTGGACATCCCGTTCACCAACATCAACCAGTTTGTCAACAAGATTGAGCAAACCAACATCGGTAATCGGGTATTTGTTTCCTTGCATTGCAATCATCCCTTCTGGGGACAATTTCAAGGTTCCAAGCCGTTTTTTCAGACCGGTTCCATGTGCGAGAATGTCTTCATCATTCTGACCCCGAATATAAATTGCTTCTTGTCCGGCAACAGCGCGGGGCCAACGAAACTTGATATACACACTAAACGGTTCATGCCGGACCTTAATGTCCATCATTTGTGCATCCTGCAACTCCCCGTTAATGCTCTCCTGCTTCGTAAAAACGGCGGTATAGTCTTTCAGCTTTTCAATGTTGGGACGACCTCGATAAGCCCAATGTAAAACGGGAATCAGCGGATGTTCCCCCTCCTTATCCTGAGTTTCACCCCCAGTAATCATTGCTTTTCCCCCACTTAAGCTCCCAACCGTTGCATTTTCCGTTGGAGAACTTTCAATCGTCGAGGTTTCAGCAAAAAGCCGATTGGAAAGAAACAGTAAGACAACCAAGATACCTGATAAGACTCTCTTCATGTTTCATCCTGAAAATTTGAGGGGATCAGCGTTTATACCGTCATCTGCGACAAAGGGACGTTTTTCCCGCTTGCAGAATCTGTCATGTCAGTTCTCCAATCGTTCAAAACAAGCCGATTGTGACGGGCGAGGTATAGGTGCAAAACAACACTCAGTGTGTTTTGCGGTTTGGAACGCGCGACATGTTGTATTGCGGCAAAACGGGATACACGCCCGGTTGTGTCGTCTATATCGCCCCAAATGATGTCGGTGATTGACTGATTTTTGGTCATAAACGAGGGGTTCTTCATTGAACATTCTCAGGTTGAGGGTACAATAGGCATAGTCGATATAATCGTTGACGTTGAACAACAGCGTTTTGTTCTCAAAGACCGGCATGAATTATTGAAAGGAGAAAAACTTGTCCCAATCGGCAATACACATTTTATCCGCATTGTCCAGTATTTGTGAAGAATCTTCCTATATTGTCTATACTGCCAATCATGGTGATTGTGTCGTTATTGACCCCGGAATTGACACTTATGAACTGGTTGAAAAACTTGAGCAACACCGATTGCGTCCAATTGCCTTACTTATTACACATGGACATTACGATCATATTGGGGGGATTGATGTTCTGCGTGAAAAATGGCCGGGTTGCTCCATTATGACCAGTCCCAAAGAAGCGGATAAATTGGTCAATCCCGCCCTCAATCTGTCGGAATTTTTCGGTTATCCCAAAAGAACAGCACCTGCCGACCGACTTCTTCAGTCAGGTGAGGTGTTGGAATTGGCGGGAATCACTTTTGAAGTTTTTGAGATTCCAGGACACAGTGCAGGACATCTTGCTTTTTTGATCAAATCGGTCAGCCCCTATCTGATGTTTGTTGGAGACATCATTTTTTCGGGGAGTGTTGGTCGATCTGACTTCAATGACGGAGATTCGTTTCAACTGATTTCGGGGATCAGGGAAAAAATACTGACATTGCCGGATGATACTCTTTTGTATCCCGGACATGGACCGAAAACGACCGTTGGACGTGAGAAACAGTTCAATCCGTTTCTCCGTTAGAGTTTACCCCCTTTACGGTTCGATTTAGCTCCGTCAGAGTCCAATCCGTTAGCGTGAAACCGGTTAATGTCGGACCAATGACAGACGGGGCAAGGGACCGCGCAATCGGCAATTGGGGCGGTCCATTGTCGGATTCGATTATTCCAAAGATCAAATTGCAGCAATCCCTGAATAATCTGTTGCTGATTGCCCGAAAGAATTTTCAGCGATTCATTGACTTCGAGAGAAGCGGCAAACAGGACTGTTGACGCGAGAATTCCGCCGTTTTGCAGTTCTGCGCGACTGTTTTCCGAACAAAGTTCGTTTTCGTCCCCCAAAAGACAGTTCAAACAAGGTGTTTGACCGGGCAAAATGGAGAAAATCTGACCTGAACAACCGAGAACGCCCGCTGTAATGAACGGAATACGGTTTTGAACGGCAACCCGATTGAGCAGAAACCGGCTCGGAAAATTGTCCGTTCCGTCAACAATCAGGTCGATTCTCTCAACGAATTGTTGAGCATTTTTGTCGGAAAAACGGGCAACGACCGGTTCAATCAGGACCTCGCTGTTTGCAGCCCGGAGTCGCTCGGTTGCTGCTTCAACCTTGTATCGTCCCAAATCGGCGTCTGATTCGTCAAAGAGTATCTGTCGATGAAGGTTTTCCCGTTGAATGACATCATCGTCGATCAAACGCAAGAAGCCGACACCTGCTCTTACGAGAAGAGTTGCAATTGCTGAACCGAGTGCTCCAGAACCGCAAATGAGGACGCGACTGTTGGACAAGCGGTGTTGCCCTGTCTCTCCAAACGGTTGAAAACCAGTTTGTCGGGTATAACGATTCGACTTTTTCACGAATTTTTTCGGGCAAGGATAAAAAGGAGGTCGCTGAGTCGGTTAAGATAAGCGAGAACGGGTTGATTGAGGAGCGGGGCATTGACGGATTTCAGGGCAGAAATGGTTCGTCGTTCTGCGCGACGACAAATCGTTCGGACGAAATGGAGTTGGGCTGAAACGGTGTTGTCGCCTGAAATGATAAATTCGGCAATTTGGGGCAATTGAGACGATATGTCGTCAATTTCCTGTTCCAAAGCATCGATTTTTTCCTGACCCAAAGAACGGGGTCCTTTTGACGTTCGATTTGATATTAAGTTCGACGTGCGGTTTGATGATAAGTTTGATGCTAAGTTTGATGTCCCGATTGAAAGTAGGTTGGAACTGACTTCGAAGAGGTCTTTTTGGATTTGGAGCAGGATTTGGTTCATTTTCGGGGAACCGGGGAGTGTTCTTACGACTCCAATTGCGGCATTCAGTTCGTCTAACGTCCCTATTGCTTCAATCATTGTGGAGTCTTTTTCCGTTTTTATCCCCCCCAACAAAGAGGTTTCTCCCGAATCACCCTGTTTTGTGTAAATTTTCATCTTGCAATTTCGCCCCATTTTTCCTAGTGTTATGGTTGTGAAGTAGAAAACCGATTCAACGGCAACCATTCCGTATTATGAGTACCGACCCGACAGTTGACCAGACCCTGCTCGAACAAACCCGAATACAGATTCGAAACATTGTTGGTGAAATCACGCAACTTGCCAAGTTGGATGTTGCGCCGGAAGAATTTCATGCAGAAATCCTGCCCCGAATCGTAACGGCACTTGCCGCAATTGGAGGAGCAATCTGGACCGCAGATGAACGGGGTGCTCTTTCACTTGGATTTCAGGTGAACATGCAAGCACTTGGGCTACACACCTCCGAAGAAGCTAACAAAAAGCATAGTCGGTTGCTGTATAAACAGTTGCAAAGCAAGGATGATGAACCGGTTCTTGTCATGCCGCATTCTGGGGGAGAAGGACCGGATGAACCGGGGAATCCGACAGATGCTCTGTTGATTTTTTGTCCGATCCGAACCGAACTTGAAGTCGTTGGTCTCCTCGAAATCGCCAAAAAGGCCGAATCCAGTCCCGTTGCCCAAAAAGGTTATGCCAAATTTCTCGGTCAAATGGGTCTGTTGATTGCCGATTATTATAAAAATCGACAACTTCGCAATTTCAACGAACGTCAAACTCTTTGGACTCTTCTTGAAGAATTTACGCGGACGATTCACAAGACGCTTGAATTGCGGGAAACGGCATATACCGTTGTCAATGAAGGTCGTCGATTGATTGAATGTGACCGGGTTAGTATTGCGTTGAAACGGGGCGGAAAATGCGTGATCGAATCCGTAAGCGGTCAGGATATGGTTGATAAACGTTCAACAACGGTTAAGTTGCTCGGCAAATTGGCAACAGCGGTTGTTCGTTGCAACGAACCGATCTGGTATACAGGAGATACCTCTGATTTTGCCCCGCAAGTCGAAAAGGCGGTTGAGAATTATGTAGACGAATCTCATACCAAAATGGTTGCGGTTTTTCCGTTGACGAAAAAACGATTGGAAGAAGCAGCAGAAGAAGACCTTAAAGCGCGAGAAAAACCGCTTGCACCTTTTGGGGCGTTGATTATTGAGCAGATCGAAGACAGTCGGATTCCTGAACGAATGAAAAAACGGGTCGAAATCGTTGCCGATCACGCCTGTTCAGCACTGAATAATTCGCTCGATCACAATAACGTCTTTCTTATGCCGCTTTGGAGATTGATCGGCAAATCGAAGATTTTGGTGACGGCGCGGATGTTGCCCAAAACGGTTTCCATTTCGCTCGCAATCATTGCCTTAATTTGCGTGATGATTTTCGTTCCTTGGGACTTTAACATGCAATGTCCGGGTTCACTTGAACCTGTCAATAAACGGTATGTGTACGCTGCTGTTTCTGGAAATGTCGAGAACGTCTTTTGCGATCATGGTGATTTCGTCCAAGCAGGTGATGTTCTTGTTGTTTGCCGAAATACAGAGTTGGAACAGAAGTTGACGCAATCTCTCGGAGAAGCGAATGTTCTGTCCCAACGATTTGATTCCCTCACAAAGGAGCAACAGAATCCCCGGACGGAGCCGAGTAAGAAGCAAGAGCTTTTTGTGCAAATCGAACAGGTCAAGGAAGAGATCAAGACGAATCAAGAAATGCGGGAATTGTTGTTGACGCAAATGGAAGACCTGAAAATCAAGGCCCCGATCAGCGGAATGGTCATTACCCTAGATGTCCGCAAAAATTTAATGAGCCGACCTGTTACACCAGGTGCTTCGTTACTTGAAATTGCCGACATGGACCGTCATAAACCCTGGAAATTGGAACTGGACATGCCGGAAAAGAGAATGGGGTATGTCATTGATTATCAAAAGTCGTTGCTCGCTGAAAATCCGAACGAACGGTTAGATGTTGATTTTGTTCTTGCGTCCAATCCCGACATTCGATACAAAGCGCGGGTTGAGACGATTCACAATCGGGCGGAAGTGCGAGGAGAAGCAGGAGCAGCAGGAGGAGGGAATACTGTTCGGATCAAGGCGGAACTGCTCGATCAGACCGATTTGCCCGACTCTCTTCTTCCTGGAGCTGGTTGTCAGGCAAAAGTGAAATGTGGTCGTCAACCTGTCGGTTTTGTCCTCTTCCATGAAGCCCTTGATTATGTCCAAAAAAACATTATTTTCCGCTTTTTCTAAGAATAAACGGAACAAAACGAATGATTAACGAGGAAATTATGTATAAACGTTTATCGTCCCTATTACTGACTTGTTTTCTGGTACTGAATGTTGGGCCGATTGTTTTAGGGCAAGGGATAACGGCAGATGCAGCACCCCCGGTTGTTTTGCCCGCTTCTCAAGTCAATTTGTCTCCATCTGATTCTCAACCGAGAGAAGGGGCCCGGGAAAAACTGCAACGAGAGGTTCGTGCTCGCAAGAGTGCCCCCTTTGATTCCTCGTTCTCGAATCCGAACGACTCCGCTCAACAATCCGGTAATGCAGCATCTGCAACGTATTTGACGGGCGGAATGGAGACATCGAGAGTCCCTGAACGACTCTCCGAGTTGCGTGATTACCGACTTCTTCCGACGAGTGAGCCGCTTTCTGCAACACAGGAGCTGATTCGGAACGCTTTTGTTGAGACAGAAAAGCAAGTCGTCATTTCAGCAGGAACGCCGGGAAAATTGGTTGAACTTCGCGTTCCAAAGACAGATCGTCGGACAGGGGAACCGGTTTTGGATGAGAAAGGAGAGCCGGTTATGATAGAGATCAAAGCCGGTCAAATGCTGCATGAAGGTCAGGTGATCGGCAAAATCAATGATGACGCCGAAATCGGGCGAATCAATGTTGCAAATGCAGCTCTTGAGATTGCACAAGCGGAACGAGATGCGAAACTGCTTGAAATTGAGTTTGCGCAAGCAACGTACCAAGTTGCAGAAGCAGATGTGGAGAAAAACACGATTCTCAACAAAGATGTGCCGAATTCGGTTCCTCATATCACCGTCCTTGAAGCGGTGTTGCGAAAGATTCAGGCGAGACAACAATGGAGAAAAGCACATCAAGATTACGAGTCGATTCGTCCGGCTGAGATTAACGCCAAATTGGCCGAATTGGGAATTGCGGAAAATCTGTTGGATCAACGTAAATTATATTCGCCAATTAACGGAATGGTTGCTGAAGTTTGGGGGGCAGAAGGAGAATGGTTCCGTGAAGGAAAGGAGATTCTCCGAATTATCCGGCTTGACAAATTACGCATTCAAGGTCGGGTTGACGGAAAACGTTTGACACAGGAAATGGTTGACAACAAGTTAGTGACGATTACGGCTCCTAAAATTAACGGTAAACAGGAGACTTTTCAGGGTAAAGTGGTTTATGCGTCTCCCGAATTGTTAATGGATCAACATTTTCTGGTTCATGTCGAAGTTGATAATCGTATGGAAAATGGATATTGGTTGCTCAGTCCGGGGAGTTTTGTCGAATTGGTGATTCATCTGGATAAACCGTTTGATTAGCATGAGCGAACAATAACATCTTTGAGAGTGATACCCGTGTTGAGTGATTGAATGAGTGTGTGTGATTGATTGGTATGTAAAATCATTGTTTTTGGACGGAAATCATGGACGTTGTACTTAAATCCGGTCTTGCGTTTTTTTTTAGTACCTTTTTGCTCGGTTTTTTGGGTTGTCCCGACAAACAAAAGGAACCGGCTGCAACGACGCCCGTTACTCAGAAAGTGGAAGAGACACCTGTTGAACAGTACCAAAACATTCTCGATTTTGAAGAGTTTGTCCCTGATTCCTCTGAAATCAACAGTTCAACCAATTCGGGACAATTGAATTCAGAAACACAACCTGTTTCTTCGGACGATTCTCGGACCTCTTCGGCAACGACTTCGAGTATTGGAACGACAACACCCCTTACTTCGTCTGTTGAGACCAATCGTCAAACGACCGTTGAGACAAATCAGCAACCGACTGTTCCAACCCTTTCAAAAGATACGGTTGATACTGTTGATAAAACGGCATATCTCGATCAAGGAGGAATGATTTGGGATGTTTTGTACGTCGGAAATCAATCGGACAAATCAACACAGCCGAGTTCTTCCAACCAATCAGGTTCTTCGGCTCAATTGGCCGGTCAAACAATCAATCCGGTTGGTTTTCAACAAACTGTTTTTTCGCGGGAAACATTGCAGGATCAGCCGGTTCTTTGTGTTCAGGTTCATTCCCAATTGAATGTTTCGTTGCAACAAGAACAAATCGGTTCGGAATTTGCGGTTCGGTCTTACGAAACATTATCTGGCGAGCTTATTGGTTGTCAGTCCAAAACCGTTCTCGATCAGGTCTTAACAGAACATCTTGTTAAGGTGGTCGACAACAAATTAGAGCGAACGGTGATTGTGCCGGATAATCCGTCAAAAGTTGACACGATTCCTTATAAATCGGGGACAAATTTGGGGGGATTTCGGGCGATCCAGATTTCGCTTTGGAAAAACCCGATTGAAGAACGTGAAGAACGTCGTGTCTCGTTTTATGATCCCGTCAATCAAACACTCGTTGAATCCGTTTTAACGGCGAAAGGGGTTGAACAAATTTCTCTTTTGGATAAAACATGGTCTTTGCGTCGAATTGAAGCCGTTCTCACCTACAATCAACAACAGTGTCCGTTCACGTTTTGGACAGACGCACTTGGGAACATTGTTCGTTCGATGATGTATTTCCCGGACGGTCAATTTTTGATTGCGATTCGGTCGGTTGAAGAAACGGCAAAAAATTTCTCAAGTGCCCAATCGATGTTAGAATAAAACGGACGCCTTGAAAAATTTGACGTTCAAACAACGGTTCTCTGCTAAATAACAATATACTTGCGAGCTGTTTTTTTTCTCAATGAGAAATAAAGAGAGACTCTCAAAATACTACGTTTGTCCAATACGGCTCATGCAATCAAAAATCATTTTTGATGGAAATTCGATTGACCTGAATCAGGGTCTTTCTTCAGAACAGGTTGCTTTTTTTCGAGAAAAATACGGGGCCAATTCGTTGACACCTCCTCCCCGGGAACATTGGTTGAAACAATTTTTACGCAAGTTTGAGGACCCGACGATTCGGATACTCCTTGTCGCAGTCGTTCTCTCACTTGGAATCACCTTAACCGAGAAATTCTTCCTCAAACTCCATGATGTCAGTTTCATCGACTCTCTTGGAATTATTTTCGCTGTTCTCCTTGCGACACTTGCCGGTTTTCTTTGCGAACTGAAAAGTGCCCGGGAATTTGAGTTGCTCAACAAAACAAAGGAGAATATTTTTGTCAAAGTGCTCCGAAATGGTCAAGTAACCGAAGTCCTTATCAATACGATTGTGGTCGGCGATCTGGTTCACCTTGATCTGGGGGACAAAGTTCCCGCAGATGGTGTTCTGCTCGAATCACATGGTTTGCTTTTTGACCAATCCCTGTTAACCGGGGAATCAGTCCCGATTGAAAAAAAGATTTTTTTGTGTGAGAGTGATTACAAAACGGCAACGATTGAGGATCAACATGCGGTTTTTCGCGGGACAATGGTAAGTGACGGACATGGTTTATTCGTTGTCACTCAAACAGGAGATCGGACGGAACTGGGCAAAATCGCCGCATCTCTCGTCCAAGATGCCCAAAATGAAAGTGAGACACCGTTGACGCAAAAAATGACGGTTCTTGCGAAACAAATCAGCGTTGTTGGGACTCTTGGCGCAATGCTTATCTTTTTCATTATGTCCCTTACAGCAATTGGACATTCCCCG
The DNA here is from genome assembly GCA_051660685.1 of Thermoguttaceae bacterium. Taxonomy (GTDB): domain Bacteria; phylum Planctomycetota; class Planctomycetia; order Pirellulales; family Thermoguttaceae; genus JAVBSX01. The sequence goes on from JBOFQB010000061.1 coordinate 23,672, forward strand.
CTCCTAAGACAATTGGGGGGACAACCGTTGTTTCTAACGGGCTTGACGATTCTCGCAACGGTTTTGGGATTTCAGTTGATGAAACGGACATTGATACCATTTTTTGCGAGCATGGACATTGAACTCAAACCGTTCGGGTTGCGGATTGCGATCAGTCTCCCTCTTGTCGCTGCAATTTTCGGCCTGCTTCTTGCTTTTTTCAGCCTATTTGGCCTGATTTCAAATCCCAATCAAACAGTTGCAACGCCCGACCAAACAGTTGCGACACCCGACCAAATGGTTGCAACTTCCAACCAAACAGTTGCGACACCCGATCAAACAGTTGCAACGCCCGATCAAACAGTTGCGACATCCAACCAAACAGTTGCAACACCCGATCAAACAGTTGCGACATCCGATCAAACAGTTGCGACATCCGATCAAACAGTTGCAACCCCCAACCAAACAGTTGCGACATCCGATCAAACAGTTGAGACGCCGGATCAAAAGGTTGTGACAGAGATACAACCTGTTGAAGTATCCGGTTCACTCAACGACGGGGTTGCCCTTTTACGCAGTCTATTTGTCTGTTTCGTCATTGCTGTTGCAATTATCGTCGTTGCTGTTCCAGAAGGTCTGCCTATGATGGTCGCGGTCTCGCTCGCAATGAATATGATGAAGATGACCCGGGAAAATTGCCTGATCCGAAAATTAGTTGCATCTGAAACAATCGGTTGTGCAACAGTTATTTGTTCGGATAAAACCGGGACCTTGACACAGAATCGAATGACGCCGACTTGGATTTTGTTGGGAATACACGAATATACTCAGGACGGTTTGAAATTTTTCAAGCGGAACACGCAGAGTCTTGTCGGGCAAGACATTTGTGATGAGACGAAGCAACTGTTCCAACCGATTGCGGATTATCATTTGGACCATTTTCAGGACATGCGTGAATCACCTGATTGGGGCCGATTGGTTGATTCGATTGCAGTCAATACAGAAGCAGCGTTGAATATTGAACAGGAGACGATTCGCGGAATTGGGAATCCGACGGAATGTGCCCTGTTGCAATTGTTACATCACAACGGAATTGATTATCGTCAGTATCGTGACAAATTGCCTAGATTATGGGACCTCTCTCACAATTCTGCGCGGAAAATGTCAGCTGTTTTGGTTGGAGATGATCGTGAACAGGTCTATTACATCAAAGGAGCACCTGAACGACTGCTTGGTTTGTGTTCCGATATTTATGTTGACGGAAAACGTGAACCGATTGAACAATATCGGGACCGGATTAACGACATGCTGAAAAAGGCGTCCGATCACGCACTTCGAGTGATTGCGTTGACGGAAAAACGGATACTTGGGTCGGAACATTCATTGGAACAGAGTCTTACCAAGGAAACCCCTTTGGAACGGGATTCGAATGTGACGGACGAATCGTCTGCGATCCCGGATTTGAGCGGACAAACATTTCTCGCGTTGATCGGTATTTCCGATCCTATTCGCCCTGAAGTTCCTCACGCCGTTCAAACCTGTCATCATGCGGGGGTCGATGTTAAAATGATAACCGGTGATGCTGTTCCAACCGCGATTGCAATTGCGAAACAAGCGGGCATTTTGCAGCAAGAGTCCGATCTGGTTCTCACTTCGGAAGAATTAGCGCAGTATGGAAATGATGAACTGATTGAAATGATTCCCCGACTCAAAGTTCTCGCTCGTGCAACGCCTTTTGACAAACTCCGTCTGATTAAGGCTCTACATGGTAAAAATGCTGTTGTGGGAATGACCGGAGATGGAACCAATGATGCACCTGCCTTAAGATATGCGGATGTCGGCATTTCAATGGGGCAAAGTGGGACAGAAGTTGCAAAAGAGGCGAGCGATATTGTTTTGGTTGACGACAATTTCAAGAGCATTGTAACCGGGATTTTATGGGGACGGACACTGTATCAAAATATACAGCGATTTCTGCAATTCCAACTGTCCGTCAACGTCGTTGCCCTTACATGTGCCCTGATCGGTCCTCTTGTTGGTGTTCCTCTCCCTTTAACGGTTGTCCAACTGCTTTGGATTAACATTATTATGGACACTTTTGCGGCGATTGCGTATTCAACGGACCCGCCCCGCAGTCGGACCATGCAACACAAGCCGATTCCGCGTCATGCGTCGATTATCACACCCAGTATGGGCCGGATGATTCTTCTGACCGGAATATACCAGGTCCTTATCCTCTTCGCTGCCCTTTATTTCGGTTGGTGTTTATCCCCCGAGAATCATTATCATTTTTTTACGGATGTTGGAAATCCGGCCAATATTCCGGCATTGACCGTTTTTTTCACCATCTTCGTCATGTTCCAATTCTGGCATAAATTCAACTGTCGTTCACTCGCTCATAATGAATCGCCTTTTGAACTCATCTGGAAAAATCAACTGTTTCTGACAATCATTCTGGTCATAACATTTGTTCAGATTCTTTTGGTTCAAGCAAGTCATTTCTTTGGAATTGGCCAAATGTTCCGAACGGTCCCGTTGACGTTGGAACAATGGTTGGGGATTACGCTGTTAACCGCAACAATTCTCCCGTTTGCTTGGTTGACCCGAATGTTCGCAAGTAAGTGTTGGAAAATATAATTGTTCCACCTTTTTTGCGTTTTTTGCCGTTTTCGCGTTCACATTCCTGTTCGTCATTCACTTTGTTTTACCGTTCTTGATTTTTGGGCGTTCCTTGCGTAAACTCTTTTCCAATCGTTTGTGATCGTCTGTGATCCAGTTCGCGGGTTTCCCGCTCCCTTTACATTTTCTGAGGTCTTGTATGATAAATGTCGGTATTGTCGGAATCGGTTTTATGGGAATGATGCACTATCTCGCTTACCAAAAATTAACGGGTGTACGAGTTGCGGCAATCTGTGAAAAAATTCCCGAACGCCTGAAAGGAGATTGGACCAAAATTAAAGGAAATTTTGGTCCCCCGGGTCAAATGATGGACTTAAGTGGAGTTGCAACATACAGTGAACTCGATGAAATGCTGAAAAATCCTGAGTTGGATTTGATTGACATTTGTTTACCCCCCTTTGCTCACAGCGCAGCTGCAATCACAGCCCTTAATGCCGGGAAAAATGTTTTTTGCGAAAAACCCATTACCTTGAAGATGGACGAAGCCGATTCGATGCTCAAAGCAGCCGAAAAATCCGGCTCGCTTCTGATGATCGGGCATGTCTTGCCGTTTTTCCCCTCTCACGCTTTTGTCTATGAAGCCGCAAAAAGTCAAAAATACGGAAAATTGTTAGGAGGTCATTTTAATCGCGTCATTTCCGATCCAACTTGGTTGAGCCAGTTTTACGATATGGACGTTTGCGGGGGACCTATGCTCGATCTGCATGTGCATGATGCTCATTTTATCCGACTGCTTTTTGGAATGCCCAAGTCCGTTCACAGTGTCGGCCGTGTTCGCGGCAAAACACCAGAATACTTCCAAACTCAATTCCTTTTTGACGATCCTGAGCTTGTTGTGACCGCTGTAAGTGGAACGATACAGCAACAAGGGCGACCATTCACACACGGATATGAGGTTCATTTCGAGAAAGCAACGATTCTGCATGAATCGTTTATGGGAATGCCCGTTACAGTCTTAACCGAAGATGGTCGGGTTGAAAAGCCGGAATTGCCCGGTTTTGACGAAGTGGAAATTTTCTCACATGAATTGGCTGAAGTCCTAAACGCCGTTAAAGTGAAAAAGAATTCCGACATTCTGGGTGCTCAACTTGCCCGAGATGCCCTGCTCCTCTGTCACAATCAGGTTGAATCCATTTTGCAACATAAGACCATTTGAGGTGTCGGAAGTCGTGTTCCGTCCAGTCCAAAAAACATTGTTGGTTGGTTGGTTGCACACATAAGCAAACGTCTCATTTTCCCCAACCTCGTAGAGGTTGGGTTATGGTAGATGACGATTGAAAAACAAATCTGAACCCCGTCGGGGTTCCGTTATGGTATCATAGGTGAATGCGGAATGACCATAACGCAACTCCGACGGAGTTGAATGGAGATTTAGGGGCAATCTGTTACTACCATAACGCAATCCCGACGGGATTGAGATACGGGATTGAGAACTGGCATTGTTTGTCATTGTCGCGTACAGCAATTATTGAAATGCTCTAGGGGCCTGATTTTTGGCCCCTTTTCCTTTTCTGTACCAAACAATTCTATATCCAAGTATCTGTACATAAATAACGGATACATATTTGCCCCTTTCGTGCTTTTTGTGTTTTTCGTGGTAAAGAAAATGTAAGCGTTCACGGAATTTGATCACAGGCGAGGGAACTTCTCGTTCGGGTGCTATCAAGAATCATTGCGAAACCGCCGGAACCAACGTCGGAGGTTTGCCGCCAAATAAATGGGCTGATACACTTTCGTGTAAG
>JBOFQB010000062.1:0-2455 GCA_051660685.1 Thermoguttaceae bacterium
CTTACACGAAAGTGTATCAGCCCATTTATTTGGCGGCAAACCTCCGACGTTGGTTCCGGCGGTTTCGCAATGATTCTTGATAGCACCCGAACGAGAAGTTCCCTCGCCTGTGATCAAATTCCGTGAACGCTTACAAAAAATCTATGAAAAAAGCTGGACGTGGCGTGGTACAAGGGAAGAAAAGGTGTTTCAATCGGCTAAGTATGACATGTTGTTGGACTCGCTGGAAAGACGTTTGCCTAATGGTCGCGTTGCCATGCGGTCTGCTGTTCGAGAAACTCTTACGCCAAATTTTGAATCAGAAGGTGCTTTGGATACTCATGAAGCTCTTTTCAATCTTGCTCGCAACAGAAATAACACCCTACGATTGGTCACAACAAATTTCGACTTGATTTTTGAGGAAGTCATCAAACGCAAGAAATATACTAGACTTGTTCGGAAACTTATATTTTCAGTTCGAGATTGAGTATCGCACAGACGAGATTCATCCTCAGCAGATGCCTTTTCCGGCGATTGCGATACCGCTCACCAAAAATTTTAAACGTTTTTATCCTCGCGTTGATGTTTTCTATCACGATCCGCCTTTGCGATAACGCTCGGTTAAACAACCGGTCCTCCCGCGTCAACGGATGATGTTTGCTCGATTTACGAGGGATACTACTGTTGGGATGCCATTTCAGTAACCCTTGATAACCACTGTCCGCCAACAATAATATCCCACATAGAAAAGGCCGAATTGTCATGGTGAATAACCGAAAATCATGCACCGCACCCTTTTCCTGAGCTGTGCAAATGATCTCTTGCGTTTCAACATCAGCTATGATTTGAGTTTTTATTGTATGTCGCTTTTTTTTACCGGAGTACCATTCCTTTTGTTTTTTTTAGGACGTTCCAACGGACTTTCCGTGACATCAACGACAAAGGTTCGACCAGTGTTTTTTTCGGAATGCAACGCTTTTTTGCCGTACAAATGAAATCGTTCATCCTGAATCAACACATTTTCGACCAGGGTGATGGTGTCGCTGACGGTACTTTTGACGATTCCAAAATCGTGGGCAATGTGCGCCATTGTCCGATATTCCCGCCAGTATTGGAGGGTCATGAGCAACTGATCTCCGACGGAAAGTTTGGTTCGTGGTCCCCCTTTTTTCCGTCGTTTTTCCCGAGCGACCGTCAAAACGTCGAACATTTGTTGAAAAACGTCCTTTTTTACCCCGAACAGTTCCTTAAATTCCTTATCATTTTTGCGAAAAGCAGCGGTCCAACGTTCCATGACGGCGTTCCTTTGAAACGGTTGATCCCAAACACGTCGAGGAAGCCGCTTCCTTTGTTATTGGTGGCATGTTGCGAAACGGTGTCTTGTGAGAGTTCTTACAACCGTTTTGTTCGTTACAGGCCGAACAAAGTAGATGTTTTTTTCAAAAAAAACGCTCACAAAAGAAGTCAGAGCAGACTTGATCGTTCGTTGTTTCTGTAGAATGGGGGTCGTTTTCCTACTTCAATCACTGTTCGCAACGTAGCACAATGGACTTCAAAGATCAAGTCAAGCAACTCGGGGAAAGAATTCACAAGCTCAAGGCCAATATCTCGACGGAAGAGGCGACGAAAACAGCCTTTGTTATGCCGATGATTCAGATTCTTGGCTACGACGTTTTTAATCCGCTCGAAGTGGTCCCTGAATTTACCTGCGATATTGGCGTTAAGAAAGGGGAAAAGATCGATTACGCCATTCTTGAGAACGGTACGCCACTTCTGTTGCTTGAGTGTAAGCACTGGAACAAAAACCTTAATCTGCACGAGGGGCAGCTCTTGCGATACTTCCAGGTCTCCAAGGCGAAGTTTGGTGTTCTCACCAACGGGATAGTCTACAGATTCTACACCGACCTTGAGCGGACCAATTTGATGGACGAAAAGCCGTTTCTTGAAGTTAATATCACCTCGATCAAGTCCAACGAAATTGAGGAACTCAAAAAGTTTCACAAGTCGTATTTTGACCTCGAAAGTATTATTTCCAGCGCGACAGACCTGAAATATATGGGCGAGATAAAAGGAATCATCACCTCGGAGATGGCGTCTCCGAGCGACTGGTTTATTCGCGGGATCGCCCGAAACGTTTATCCCGGCTCTGTCACCACCAAAGTTGTTGAGCAGTTCTCTGAACTGATCGCCCAATCGTTCGTTCAGGTGATTAACGGAATGGTGACAAGTCGTCTGGAATCGGCTCTAAGCCGGGAAGAAGAGAGCCGAAATGAAGAGCCGATTCTTACGGAAGAAATGGAAGACGGGATTATCACAACGGAAGAAGAACTGGAGGGCTACTAGAGCCAGTTTCATAACTATTTTGGCTTTAAGCAGATTGATATTGCGTCAATCGCAGTGTTTTGGTAATCATACTGCTCTTCAGGGAGGAGTATTTTATGAAAAAACGTGAATACACAACAGGTCTTGAATTAAC
>JBOFQB010000063.1:0-56521 GCA_051660685.1 Thermoguttaceae bacterium
ATTTCTTACACGAAAGTGTATCAGCCCATTTATTTGGCGGCAAACCTCCGACGTTGGTTCCGGCGGTTTCGCAATGATTCTTGATAGCACCCGAACGAGAAGTTCCCTCGCCTGTGATCAAATTCCGTGAACGCTTACACATTTTTTCTTGAGACCATAGACGTACCAAATAGTCAAGGCGACGTGCAAGGTATGTTGCCCCGCTAATCTGGCCGCCTGCCCCCCCCAAGAACCGGGTATCGGTCCTTTGATGTACCATTCCGCTACTCCCTCTATCTCCTTTTCCGCCAGAACATCCTCACTCCTTTTGGTCTCATACCCTGAACACTTACTTGGTTCAGTCTTGCTGGTCTTATCAACCTTTGAGTACATTGCTTCAGGTAACGCAATTTGTTCCAAACTATCAATCATCTCACTATTCAATACCTTTGGTGGTTATGTTTTACTGTATTACATCTCTATTACATATAACAATATAACTAGGAACGGCGCACTGCTGCGCCTTTTTGGCGCACCAGTGCGCCGTTTGGTCAGCAGAAATCTTTCCTGAAAACGTCGGAAGAACGCATCAGATGGACAACACGATCCCACATTGTGACGCCCCGTTTGTCCATGTATCGATCTGGCGAATGGATATAAGCAACATCGCTACGGAGTTCCAGACCACCAAGGACGATTCGGGACGCTTCCCGCATCACCTGCTGCATTTCGGCAACAACGGTCTCTGAATCCTCCGTCGGCATTTCAATCAGAAAAGCATCATGGACAGGAGCACAGACCCGAATACCGCGTTCTGTCGCAAGGATCGCTGCAAGACGCATCATCTCGGCACCATTAGCCTGTACCGGGAAATTGGAGTAACTGCGAGTGTTGGGACCTGCCCTGAATCCATTCGCCGGTCTCAAATCAGGATGATATGTCCAACCAAAGACTGTACGCAATGCTATACCAAGTAAGGCGCAGTGAGCAGCTGCTTCCGACCATTTCCAGAATTGGGGAAACGCCCGGCGATGTTGCTGGAGTAGGCTTTCGGATTCCATTGGTGAAAGTCCGAGACGGTTGGCGAGACCGAATCGGGTCATTCCGTATTGGGTCGCCAGAATGATCTGCTTGAACAATTCACGTTTTTCAGGATGCGATTCTTTGGTAGCATCCGGCGGAACAGCACCTGCCGATTTTGCAAAACCAAGATAACAGTCCCCCGATTGGTAGGCTGCCGTCATTGCCACATCCCCCGAAAGGGCTGCTGCAATCCCGAATTCCTGTTGACTCCAGTCAATATAGGCAAGGGTCCGACCAAATTCCGGGCGGATTAAACCGCGTAACCAAGCCGACAGTCCAAAGATGAATCGGGTGTTACTCGGCTGATTGCGACCTGTCTTTGATTGAAATGGGGACAACATACAACGACTACGACCATCTTGTCCGACTGGAAGGTCAAACGATTCCATGACGCTGAGAGTCCTCCGCAATTCGCGTAAGAGAGCAATTTGTGGGTAATTCGTTGACATCGAACGGAACGTATCGTCATCCAACGCAAGCCCTCCAGAATCCAGTCTCGGCCAGAACAACCTCCTCTGAGCAAGGTACTCACTAAAACGCTGCTGCGAGAACCGTCTCCCTTCGTAAAGACCAAAGGAAGCGTCAACCTCCTGAATGAGGCGGTCCTTGATACTATCCCATTGATCCCGCAATCGGTCCAGTGTAGGGACATCAATGGGGATTCCATTGGTTTCCATGACCGCAACGGTTTTCATGTACCGCCCCCGATATAGGGCACGTGGAAGGTCAATTTGAGGCAACATACAGGGGAGCAGTTTTTCGAGGGCCTTGACATCGCTTTCGCAATAATCAAGCAATGCAACCTTTTCTGTCTCAGTATAGGGACCTCCCCGTAAAGCTAATTTCCGCATGTCCTCTTTTTCGACAACGGCAAGTCCATCAAGACCATAATAGGTCAACGCTCCGAGCAGCCCGACTCCGGCTGGAACGGGTTTACCATTGGTGATATTACGGAATTCGACAAACAGATCGAGAACGTAATAGGGTAACTTCCAGCCCAGCGCCAGAAAACAGTTCATTTCTGCCGAGAGAAAATAGGCAACCAACAACGAGGTGGAATCGGTTGCAAACGGCGGGGCTGATTGCTGCGAAAGTTGGTCCGCCCAGAGCCGTAAAACTTGACCTGTCCGTAGTTCCTTTGCGACCAGACAGCGCACCTGCGGACTTTCTCCAGGGGGCTGCCCGAATTCAAAGTCGCAGTACCAGATTTCACGGAATTGGTCCAAAGGGCTATTCATATTTCACCTCGCAAACGGAGGAGAAAGGGATGATCCAGCGTGGTAACGATCCGACCTAAAAAAGCCCGATTCACGGCATCTAGCAACGTGATCTCCGGCCATGTCGGGTCAGAAAGAGACCCCGTAGAATACTTGGCGATGTATTGGTTGGCTTCACGGTTTGAGGCGAGTTTCACCCAATGGGTCTTCGCCTTTTCAGCCCCTTGCAGAGCCGAGTCATTCCATGTGTTGGAGCGACCTTCTTTGGACAATTTCAGCGGCCAAAGGAACAGGACCCCAGCACGGTTGATTGCAAGTCGCAGATTGACCAAACTGACCTCTTCGTCCAGCGAATCCAATAGACCAGAGGTAATCAACCAGAGAACCTGCCTGTCATCCGGGTCTTCAATAACCGCAACTGTGGTCTGACAGTCATCACCAGACCGAACCTGAAAAAACTCATTCTTATTTGGTTTCCGACAAGGTATTGGTCCCGGGACCTCTTCGACGGCGGCCTCAGCAATATAGTTTTGCGGTACACGGAGGTCTTCAAGTTTGAAGAGCGTTTCTGCTTGCGGCGTAGGAGTGGGGATCGACGGGGCAAGCTCAGACAAGGATAGGCTTTCAGGACCGCTGCAAGAGACAGGGGTACTGACCAGTTGACTTTGCGTTGTTACACTCATCATAGCGTTGTTCCTTTCAGTGTTAAAATCTGAATTACAGATATTTGTTTTATTTGACATGGTAATTACCTCCATATTGTTTTCTGAATGTTGAATAAAGTTCTCCCTTTTCTGCGTCGGGACATAAGGCGAGCGCAGGCGGTGTTTGGGAGCGGTAAACCGAGGGTATCCCGTTGATAGACAATCATTTGCCCTGAAAACACAAAGATTTTAGGACAAATGACTTGCAATAGGCGTGTTTTAGGTCATAATAGAGGTATCCTCCTTTCTGTGTGGTTTATGGAATTCGAGGTTGACCTGTTTGACTTGTACTCAAGCAGGTCTTTTTCTTTAGCGGATCCCCAGTTGCTTTTTGGTTTCTGCGAGGTCCCATTCTGACATGCGGGCCAATTTCAGATTTTCCCCGGGCAATTTATTGCTTGTGCGAAGAAATCGTTCAATCGCTTGGGTGCTGGTGAATCGGCGATTGCCAATCAAGGCCGTTTCTAAACGCACACCTCGGACCCCATTCCTAATAAACCGTTCTATCGCTTTGCGACCGACGGGATAGGGAAATTTTCCGCCAGATTTTTGAATCGGGACAAGCTCTTCCATCAGCAATTCGGGAAAGGTGGGAATTGTGTGTTTGACCATTTGTGCTCCTATTAGCTCCTCGTGGGTAGTTTGTAGTAATTTATGCCTGAACTACCCCTATCATAACCGAAAACAAATCAAAATGCAAACAAAAAAATGTCATAAGTCCTTTATTTTCAATCACTTAACATCATTCAGCAATACAGTGATTTTTCGGTGACTTATAGGGTATCACGGTGATTTTTTGGTGACTTATAGGGTATCATGCGGTAATTTTTCAGTGATTTACAGCGAATCACGGTGATTTTCGGTGATTTCCATGACTTAGGGTGATATGGTGTAAGAAGCGGTCAGCACATAGAAAACGCCTCGGATTACGAGGCGTAAGAGGATGCAATAAGGAAGGGACAACAGGTATCGTAAGGAATGTTTACCGTATTCAACAAGAGAAACGTTTCATGTTTCAGGTCCAGATTCCGTTGTTTTTTTATTCACCGGAAGCCCCAAAACTCTTTTTAATCCCGCAACCTGTTTATAAGCCGTCTTTCCAAAAGCCATCTTCAAAAAGGGAGCCGATTTTCGATTTTCACATATCAACCCACACTGGAACGAGATGATTGCCGCTTTTAAGAGATTGAGGACTTCGCTTTTTTGGGATTTACCAAGAGATTGGAACGCATCCCTATTAAACTGCGTCATATCCGAATACTGGTCAATTTCGCAGCAAATGGTAATGACCCGATTCCGGTACTCAGGTCTGAGGTTCTCCAGATTTTGTATCCGCAGAACGGCTTCGCTTTTTAATACCTGATCGACCTGCATAATAACATGAACCATCGTTCCAAGTATTTTATCAATCGTATTCGTAGTGAGAGGACAATCTGAGGGGGGAGGACTCTCGGAGGAGGGAGAAAAATTTGTGTATTCACCCCGTAGTATGTGTCCGAGAGCATGGTCCAAATACCACGCCTGAGCTGTTTCGGTCTTTTGCTTCACCGAGTGAATAAAAAAGAATGCTTCTCGTTCCGCCCCACTGAGTTCATTATCAATAGCGTTCTGGACATAATCGCGATAGGATTTTTTCATCACGGGGATGTCCGTATAATTTTTCATTGTTTCCCCCAAATCAGTGGATTTGACAAGAAACACTCTTGAAGCGGCCTCTGATTCCTCTGAACCGTTTTCCAATATCCTCTCTACTGTGAAGCGAAACTGTTTGTTCAAGGCACAAGTAATCTGGTACACAGTATCGGAATGGAGCCAACCTAACTCACAACATAAAACATGCAGGGTACAAGTGACAATCTCCTGCTCCTCAACCACTTCAGTATGGCCTTCGTGTATTTGACAAAACAGAAAATACTCAGCCCACTTACTCGCCTTATCCCAGCACATACATCCCCCCAAACACTTGTGGATTCTCAAACGGACTACAAGGGGTCCTCCATTTTCAGCCATCCCAAAACCGTGAACGTAAGGAACCCAACCCTCTCACTATCCGAAGTGTAGGGCACGCAAAATCGAATTACAAGTCTCGAAGTGATAGGAGAGGGGGCTTTGTGATAACGAGGGATTGCATAATCTGATTAACCGATTTTTTCGGCAACCGCATCCGCTTTAGCATCATTGACCTCAGCGTAAATCTGGGTCACGACCGCACTGCTGTGCCCTAAAAAATGCTGGGCCCCGTCTAAACCGCCAATTTCGCGTGCCAAAGTACCCGCCAAATGTCGTAGTTGATGCGGAAACCATTTCTCCACACCGGCTTTCACACAAGCCCTCTGTATTGCCGTTCGGTAAGAATCGCGTCGGTATTTGTCTCCCGGTTTTCGCTTCAATCGTTGCGGCAAATGTTCCTCCCTTCTTTCTTTTGGCGGATTACGGCGACGACGTTGAAGACTTAGGGCAACCGTTCGACGAGGATCGAAAACATACCCGGTCAGGCTCTCTCCCGCCTCATCAAAATACGGCTGCAAAATTTTCTGACTTTCCGGTCCAAACCGGACGGTACGGCTCTTCTCATATCTCGCAGTCTTATGCGTTTTCGGTGTGTATCGCCAAACCGCTTTGGAACGGTCAATGTCCTCAAACATCAGATTGATGAGTTCACCCGATCTCATACCAGAGTGCATTTGAAGCATCACCATATCCTTGACCGTTGGCGGTAAAAATGGCAATGTTGCCTCGATGACCGAGAGGGGAACCGGAAGAACCTTTTTCGGGTTCCGGGCATTGGAGCGACCTTTTTGTAAGCCGCGAACAGATTGAAGAGTCTGATAAACGGCGGCATTACACAATTCGTTTTCAGCACCCCAACGAAAACATTGCCGGATGATGTTGATTCGGGCATTGATGGTTGACAAGGCAAGACCGGCTTCGATCATGGATTCTCGCAGTCGTTTTAGGGCAAGAGGACCGAATTGAGACGGAAAATTACGGGCATGATTGTCAATCAAAAGCTGAATGGCCAAACGGCAACGGGTATAAACGCCAGTATCTCGTCCCTCATACTGGTAATACTCTTTGGCCCAAAGGAGAAAGCGAACGCCTATTTCTTCAATGAGTAACTCCTCGATCTGAGTAGGGCAGCTCTGATGACGGCGTTTTAAGTAGTCTGCTAATAAGAGGTCGGCTTTTTGGTTGGCTACAACCTTTTCGTGCCCGAGATAATGGTCCTTACCCTCGATACGAATGAAGAAATAACCTTTTTGGTGTTGACGAACGGTAGGGATGCGTGACATGTTAAACCTCACAGGAAAAAAGTTGACACCCTTTTACACCCTTTAAGGGATGATTTTAGGGGGTGTTCACCCCCCAAAAGGGGTGTTTCCCGCGTCACGCCGGACCACCCGACGGTAAGGCTAACTCCTTACGGTATAAGACTTTACAGCGATGGGCGCACTTGGACTCGAACCAAGGACCTCAGCCTTATCAGGGCTGCGCTCTAACCAAGCTGAGCTATGCGCCCGCATTGTTCAGCAATTGAGAGCAGCATTCTAGCAAATTCATCTCTCTTGGCAATAGGGGGCAGTCCGCTAACAAGTTTTGCGAAAAGGGGCAATTATCATTTTTGAACCACGAAAATCACAAAAAACACGAAAACCTCGCAAAATACTATTTTTCGTGTCTTTCGTGTGTTTCGGGGTCAACAAATCCGTCCGACCCGGCTCGATTCAAATCACCAAATAGGTCTTCTCCTTGACTTCGCGCGATACAAACGTCAACTAATTGCCCCAACTGATCGCTAGAACCGGGATGTAGGACTTTCAGGTAACGATCTGCGGTTCCTGAAAACAGGAACGACTCTAGTTCCCCATTCCTCAAGTCGGTTTCGCCCCTTTCATTGATTCTACACCTCTCGTCGTTTTTACACTCTTCAACCATTTTATCTGTTTCGCCAGTTTTTCCTGTTTTTCCAGTATCGCCTATTTCTCCAGTTTCGCATCTTTTGCCAGTTTCACTTTTTTCATCTGTTTCAACCAGAACCTGAACTGTTCGTCCAACCAACGACTTTGCGTAATCGGCCCGGAGTTGCTCGGCAATTGCAGATAAGCGACTTGCCCGTTCTTTTTGGACGCTTGAAGAGACACGATCCGGCATATTGGCCGCTTCTGTCCCCGGTCGGGCACTAAACCTGAAAATATGAATTTTGGAAAAACCTATTTTCTGAGCAAGATTGCAGGTTTGTTCAAAATCCTCCTCCTCTTCCCCGGGAAATCCGACAATCACGTCTGTCGTCAACCCCGGTTGATCAAGTTCCTCCTTGATTTTCAGACACCGATCTAAAAACGGCCCGCTCATCCAACGTCGTTTCATTCGACGCAAAACGTAATCAGAACCACTCTGCATGGAAAGATGGAGATGTGGGCAAAGATGAGTCGGGCAATCCCGCAAAAGTCCAATCAGTTCGTCTGAAACTTCAACCGCTTCAAGACTGGAAAGACGAATCCGAATTGGCAGATTGCGTTGTTCAATTCGGTCAAGAATCGAACGGACCAATTCCGTCAGGTTCGTTTGAGGGACCGAATCGAGACCATAATGACCCAAATGTATTCCGGTCAAAACAATTTCGCGGTATCCGTTTTGACTCAATGCTTCGATTTCGTCGAGAATCGGTCCCGAGTCCCTCGTTTGTAAATGTGGACGGACTTTGGGAACAATACAGTAAGCACAACGTAACGAACAACCGTCCTGAACCTTAACGTAAGCGCGATGTCGATCACTAAAGGTAATGATTCCTGTTGGAATTTCAAACGGTTTCAGACCGCGACGTTCAAGAAGACGATATACATCCGCTTTTTCCGTCAGAACTTCGGCGACTCGGGGTAAAACGGCGAATTCTTGAGGTGCCCGGGTTGCCGAACAGCCGGTTACGATGATTTCGGATTTCGGGTTTTCCTTGCCGAGTTTTCGGACCAGTTTGCGACTCTTCAAATCACTTTGCGCCGTAATGGTGCAGGTGTTGACGAAGACCAAATCAGCCGGTTCACCCTCTTGAGCGGGAACCAGTCCAAGTCGCATAAGGGCCGTTCTAACCCATTCCGTCTCGTATTGATTAACTTTGCAACCGAGTGTTGCTGTTCTAAAGGTTGACATAGTGCTTTCTTTCTGTTAGATTGAGTCGCGGTATTTAGTGTGAATGATTGAGCGTTAGATTCAAGTCCCCCGGGAAGAACTTTCCCCCTTTCGCCTTATCGCAAACCGAGTGAACAGAAATGACATCTTCGTCGAAAAAACACGATCAATGGTCTTCCCTTCTTGTTGAGTTGGGATTAGAAGAGACCTCACATGCTGCAATTGTCGCTGAAACAGCAGCACATCCAACGGCCCCGCTTGAATATCACGTTGTTGAACAGCATGGTGTTGAGCAGGAGGAGCGGACACAGGAAGAGCCGACACAACGGGAACGACCCCAACGAGAGGAACGGGTCCAACGTGGAGAACAGGTAAAACGAGGGGAGCAGACTCGGGCACATTCTGAACCTTGTCAAAATGTTCAAGAACCGACGCCGGGAACAGCAGAAAACCGCTCCTCTTCGTTGGAAACGGTCAAGGAAAACTTCAAACAGGGTGTTGTTCCTTCTTCTGTCAAACAGAGCCTTTCCAAAACGACGACATCTGCAAAATCCGTTGAGTCGCACAAACCGGTTAAAAAGGGCAAAAAGAGTTTTATTGACCGTCTTGCGTCCATTAACCTGTTTGGGTCAGCATCACCTGAAAAAGTAGATCGTTCAGGTGCAGTCCCAGGTGATTTTCATAGTACAACCCCTCTTGTGGAAGAACTGGAGCCGAAAAAATTGGAAAAAGTCGATCACGAACGAAAGAAACCGGTTGAAGTGTCCCGCGAAGTGGTTGTTTCGGACACCAAAAACGATCCCTGGTCGCAACTTGCAGCCCAGTTGGGAGTCCGCATTGAAACCGAAGAAAAGCGGACGGAAGAAAAACAGGGAGAGAAAAAACAGGAAGGAGACAAACAGGGAGAAGCAAAACGCCGGGAAATGGGGAAAGAACCGGTCAGTTCGGGCAAGGTGTTGGATCGAGGAGGGGCAAAACAGGAATCAATGTTGGGGCATGAAACCGAACAGGGACGCAAATATCAGGGGACAAGACGTGAAGGTGCAACGGAAGAAGTGCCGGACATCGAAGCACTTGTTTCATTCCGTGATTTGAGAAAGCCGAAAACAGCGCAACCGATTTCCCCTGATGTTGCCCGGTCTGTTCTTGAACCGCGATCAACAGGTTCTTCAGAACAACGTGAAAATCGGGCAGAACCGGCTCGAAAAACCGATTCGCGTGAATCGAAAGCAGGGCATGATCGGGATCGTGACCGTGATCGAAATCGAGATGGTGACCGAAATCAAGATGGTGCTCGCAATCAAGATAGTGACCGAAATCGAGATAGTGATCGTGCCCGGAATGATGATCGTGACCGATTCCGGGGAGAAAGGGGAGAAAATCGTCCTCGACGTGAAGAACGGGGGGTTGGAACAACGCGAGAATTGGAACCGATTGCCGAATTTTCGCGTTCTGATGTTCAGGCGGAAGAGTCCTTTGAGGAAGGTTCCGATTCAAGGGGACGAGGACGCAATCGACGTCGGGGCAATCGGGAAAGTGAATCGTTTGATTCGGACAATTTGTCGATCCGTTCGGTTTCTCAAACGCGAACCCCCTCTCAATCGGAATCTGTTATTGGTCAGATTCCCCCGTTCGCAACATTGGATGAGGTCGAGGACGATCCGCTGTTCGGCTCGAATAAGAAATCCCAACAACGAGGTCGGGGGACACGCCGGGAACGGTCAGAACGTATTGTTGACGATGTTCAGGAAGATCGAGATGACGAAATCATCAGTCCCTCACATGAACGTGAATATGGGCCAAGTCGGGATGTTTTTGCCGACTTGTACTCCGAAGAAAGTGTCAATGACGGGACGAAAACGGGCCGATTGACTCGCGGTTCCCGGCTTCCTCGGGAAGAGGACGTTCGCAGAAACCAAGATGGACACAGAAAGGATGTACACCGAGAAAGGGATGTGCGCCGAGAATATGAGTCGGTTGAGAAACATCGAGAGCCGGTTGGAACGGACGAAATGGTCGGTGAACGACCTTTTGAACAAGAAGGGACTCGCCGATCCAGTCGCGGACGAAAAGGTTCTTCGGCAATTGTTGATCCGCAAACCGAGCTGGAACGACAGGAAGCCCGACAATTGGTGCAAGTCCATAAATCAATTCCAGGTTGGGATGATGTCGTCTTGCCAATTGTAGAACAGAACATTTCACGACATGGTAATCGACGTTCGGATTCGTCCGCTCGTCCTCGCAATCGAAGAAACAAAGAATAAAAAGAATGTAAAAAAGAGTGTGTAGTTCCGACCAGGTTCTAAGTATGTGCGTCCAAATAACGGATTCCCTTTCATTTGTTCCTTTCGTGAGGTTCGTGTTTTTAGTGGTTCTTTTATAAGACCACGAAATACACCAAAAACACGAAATCGATACAAAACTTTCATCAATTGCGAATCCGCAATTGGGATAGGTTATTGACACGCAGACACTCAATGACGATTGAATGTACGAATTCAGGCTTGATTGTCCAATTTCTCCTACTTCCCTTCTACCTCCTACTTGATAATGTCACGTCCAATCAGTCTTGTTGCGCCAGAATGGTGGGATTACACCACATTGGACCGTTCGATCCTCGATGATGCAGCGCGGTTGAGCGAAATGGACCTGTTGCAGCTCTCACGTCCAGGGTTTGAAGTCCACTTTTACGAGACGCGGGAAGAGTTTTTTCTTGCAGAAGCGCTTGAATACATAGACGCTTGGAAACAGGCGACCCCGGGTCGTCCTTGCGGAGTTTGCGGGCCAATTGGTCCAACGGAGCAATTACCGCTTGTTGCCCAATTGGTCAATGCGTTTGAAATGGACTTGCGCAATGCCCATTTTTGGGGAATGGATGAATGGATTGTGGACGGAAAAGCAGCCGGACTCGATTTTCCTCTTGGTTTTGAAAAGGCAGATCGTGAACTTTGTTTTGACCGAATGAATACAAGATCGAGAATGCCGGACGAAAACCTGCATTTTCCCAAGGAAAACACAGAACCGTATTGTCGGAGTTGGAATGAGTTTCGTTGTGTTTTGATGCAGGGAGGACAAGGGGAGACGAAACATTGGGCGTTTAACGATCCTCCTCGTCGTAAAGGGGCTTATACGGATGTTCCGCCGACCCCGGAAGAGTATCGTCAATTGACAACCCGCATTGTGGAACTGCATCCTATGACGCTGATTCAGAATGCAAGGACAAGTGGAGGTGGTGTTGTCCAAAATGTCCCGAATCGGGCAATCACTGTTGGTCCGGTTGAAACTTGGAAAGCGGAAACGGTTTCAATCTGGCATCCTGGAATTCATGATAATCCGTTTGGAATGCGGTTGACGGCGTTGATGATTTCTAAAAAGATACCTGACAGTTCGGTTCCGATGTCACTTTTGGCGGATCATCCGAATGTCCGTTTTAACTTTTATCGTCCGGCAATTGGGACATGCAACATCGAGATGCACTAGATTAGGGGATAGGGTGTAGGGAATGGGGAATAGGGGGGGAAGGGGCGAATGTCCTTTTCCGAAAATCCCGCGAACTCTGCTGATTTGTTATCCTCTTTTCTCTATTATCTTTCCCCCCTTTTTTTCTTGTCCTGTTTCCCTATTCTTCATGTCTCCCCCCCTATTCCCTACCCCCCAGTCCCTATCCCCTACTATGATTCTTACGATTGAGACGACATGTGATGAGACAGCAGCTGCGATTATTGGGCAGGATTTGACCGTACACGGTTCGGTTGTTGCATCACAACATGAATTTCATGTTCCTTTTGGAGGTGTCGTTCCTGAATTAGCATCCCGCGCTCATCTTGAACGGATTGTTCACGTCGTTGATGAAGTGGTCCGTCAAGCCGGAATTGACCTTGCTGATCTGGATGCAATCGCTGTTGCAAATACCCCCGGTTTAGCCGGTTCCCTCCTCGTTGGTCTTGCAGCCGCAAAGTCACTCTGTGTTGCCCTTGATAAACCGCTCATTGCAATTGACCATCTTCAAGCTCATGTTTATGCCTGTAAAATCGGGTTGGGAGTTGAGCCTTTTCCCTGTTTGGGACTCATTGTAAGTGGGGGACATAGTAGTCTCTATCGTTGTGAAGGAGCAACAGATTTTACGTTGTTGGGGTCAACGATTGATGATGCAGCTGGAGAAGCGTTTGACAAGGTTGCGTCGATGCTCGGTTTGGAATATCCGGGGGGACCGTCGATTGAACAGGCTGCAAAGTCGGGCAATCCTAAAGCGTTTGCGTTTCCTCGCGCTTTGCTTGATGATCCGAATCGGCTGCAATTCAGTTTTAGCGGAATCAAAACAGCAGTCCGTTATAAGTTGATTGGTCCGGGCAAGAATGATTTTTCAAGCGTGCAACTGAGTGAATCGGAGATTGCAGACATTGCGGCCTCTTTTCAGGAAGCCGTTGTTGATGTTCTGGTTGGAAAAGCAATTCAGGCCTTAAAACGTCATCATCTACAGACGCTTTGTGTTGGGGGAGGGGTTGCAGCGAACGGACGATTCCGGGAGAAAATGGAAACGGCTGCAAAAGAGCATGGATTTGAGCTTTATATTGCTCCTCGGAATTTATGCACAGACAACGCGATTATGGGCGGAATTGCGATTGAACGGTTCAAAGCAGGACTGTTTGAACCGCTTGATTTGGACATTCTCCCCGGTTTGGTCCGGCATTAAGGCCTGTTCCTTCTTTCTTCATTCTGCTAACAAGTTTGGTTTTTCGGTTTGAACAGGGCGGGTTAGACGGATGTTTTACCACGAAACACACGAAAGACACGAAACTCTGTATTTTGTCAGGTTTTCGTGACTTTTGTGATTTTCGTGGTCCAAAAATGAAAATTGCCCCTTTTCGCAAAACTTGTTAGCGTTCTGTTGTGCTTGACAGTTGGGCAATCGGCCTTATACTTTGTGAGTTTCGGTCAACCGTCCTCAAACCGAATTGATTGCCTTATGACATGACAACATGCGGATTTTGAAATACGGTTCAAGAAACCAGACCGCAACAACGGTTTTTTTGTGAACGCTTGAAAATTTTTTGGTCCGGTTCCGCAACTCCGTCAGGAGTTGTCGAATGGTAGAAACGACGGAAAAAATAATTTTGAACCCCGTCGGGGTTCCCCAAGTTATTCAAATTGTTCAAGTTGTCCAGATTGTTCAAAGAGACCATTCGGAAACCCCGACGGGGTTTGAATTTACATTACAAGCGTTTACTACCAATCGACAGTCCCGACGGGACTGGGAGACCGACAATACACCCTTTTACGACGATTGACATCCGACATCAGTTTATTTATTGAACTGCATTTGAGAATCAGTGTACTAGGGACGACTTGTCTGTCTGTTTTTTTACCATTTCAGAACCTTATTATTCAGAACCTTTCACCATTATTTTTTGTCTTTGCCCTTAAATTTGTTCACTATGTCGCTCCAGAAAAAAACAACAACCGCTCGCAACAACGCTCAATCGCAATCCCAAGTGCAACCGGTTCCGCGAACCCTCAACGGAGCCGATGTTGTCATTCAATCCCTCGTCAATGCGGGCGTCGAAGTTGTTTTTGCGTATCCCGGGGGTTTCAGTATGCCGCTTCATCAAGCACTAACACGGTATCGAGACAAAATCCGGGCGATTTTGCCCCGACATGAACAAGGAGGAGGGTTTGCCGCACAAGGTTTCGCAAGGTCAACCGGTCGTTTGGGGGTTTGTATGGCGACAAGTGGTCCGGGCGCAACCAATTTGGTGACGCCAATTGCGGACGCGAAAATGGACAGTATTCCTCTCCTTATCATTACAGGTCAGGTCAACTCCAACGCAATCGGAAGTGATGCTTTTCAGGAGACTCCTATGGTCGAGGTCTGCCGAAGTATCACCAAACACCATTATTTGGTGACCGATGTCAAAGACATTGCGCGAATCATGCGAGAAGCGATTCACGTTGCAACATCCGGTCGTCCGGGACCTGTTTTGGTTGATATTCCCAAAGACATTCAGGTGACGCAGGTTGAACCCGTTTTTGATGAACCTATGCAACTGCCCGGATATTGCGGGGAACTCCCAAGTACCCCTCGTTCGGACATGGAAAAGGTTGCTCATGCCATTTTGAACGCGAAAAAACCGGTGATTTGCGCGGGAGGAGGGGTCATCTGCTCGGATGCAGCTGGAGAATTGCTGAAATTGGCTGAAAAAATGGGGATTCCGGTCACAACGACTTTCGGGGGTCTTTCGGCTTTTCCCCGCGATCATCGTCTCAGTCTTGGAATGCTCGGAATGCACGGAACCGCTTACGCCAATTATGCCGTTCACGAAAGTGACCTGTTGTTGGTGTTCGGCGTTCGTTTCAGCGACCGTGTTGTCGGTAAAGTCTCCGAGTTCGCCAAGAATGCAACGATTGTCCATGTTGACGTTGATCCCTCGGAAATCAACAAAGTCCGATCCTGCAACATTCCGGTTTTATGTGATGTCAACTATTTTCTGACGGAATTGAACAAAATTGTGGAAGGACCGAAACCGGACCTGACTGCTTGGATGGAGCGAATTGAGCAGCACAAGCGGGAGATGCCAATGAAGTACGATGAATCGTCTCCACACATTTTGGCCCAACAGGCGATTCAGGCCCTTTCCAATGCTGCAAAGGGGCGTGATGTCATTATCTGTACGGGAGTTGGACAACATCAGATGTGGACGACGCAATTTTACGAGTTTGAGAAGCCGAGAACTTTTCTTTCAAGTGGAGGACTGGGAACAATGGGGTTTGGTTTGCCCGCATCTATGGGGGCGAAAATTGCGCATCCTGAGTCCATTGTTGTTGACATTGACGGAGATGGGAGTTTTCAGATGAACATTCAGGAAATGGGAACCTGTTATTGCGAGAAAATTCCGGTCAAGGTGATGCTCCTGAACAATCAACATCTTGGGATGGTCGTACAATGGGAGGACCGTTTTCATGCGTCCAACCGCGCTCACACTTATTTGGGGCCGATTGATGATCCAGAAGCGTTTGGTAAAGGAGAAGGGGTTGGGCCGGAAAACCGGTTCCCCGATTTTGTTGCAATCGCGCAAGGTTATGGTTGGGACGCAATGCACGTCTCGAAAAAAGAGGACCTGCAAGGGGCAATTGAAAAGATGTTGACAAGTGAAAAGCCGTTTTTACTTGATGTTCTGGTTCCTTACCAAGAGCATGTCTTACCAATGACTCCGCCCGGGGGAACCGTTTTTGACATGATTCGGGAATAACCCGGGAAAATCAAGGACTCTACATTGCAGAGACTCAATCGCAATAGAAGGACTGTCTGTTATGATTTGCCCGATTTGATTTGACCTATTTTCTCTTCAATTTGGGCAATTTCCTTTTCCAGAAGGGGAATACACTGAACATCATCCGGTTCGCGTTTTTCCCCCGCCAAACGACGTTGGAGAAGTCCTAACTTCTGATGTAGCGATTCCAATTTCTTTTTGTCTTTTTTGTCCAATTTGTCCATGTTCAACCTTCTTCTTCAACCTTTTTCTTGAGAGCATGACCCTAAAGAGCATCATTTTGTTGATTGCCCCTCCTTGATGTGCGAAAACGGGAGCATAACACTTATCCCCCCCAAGTCAAGGCGAATTTTCGGATAAACCCTTAATGATTTTTCCTGCTGTATAGGATTGACATGTTCTAGGGTTGATATGTGAGCAAGCCCCTTTGCACGACTTCTTGGAAAGGGAGCGGAATACTGTTCCATTCCCAATTGTTTCCGTAATGGTTGTCTGTCCAACAACATCTCTATCTCTTGTTGTGAAAGCAGGGTCAAAAACCGTCTTGCAAAACTGTCTTGCCAAACCGGATTTGACGGGGTAAAATCGGAGAACATGAGGAGTGAATTCCGCCCAATCCCGTAAAAATACGCATGAAAAAGTCTGTCGAATCAGCCGAATTGTCAACTCCGCAACCGTTAACCAGAGAAAATTTTCTGGAAGGGTTGACTTTTGAGATTACGCACGACGATTTTTTCAAGCAGACCTTTGCCCTGAAAAGCGTCGCAATTGCCTTTTTGAAGCTCGTCCTCGACCTCGCCCTTTTGAAAAATCTCGATTTGCAGAATTTGACGGTTGAGGAAGCGGCGTATTTGGGCCTCAAATTTAACGATTTTTACGCCGACAAGGTGTACCGTATCCCGTTTTTTGACGGGGGGCAGCTGTACATTCGTGTTATTATCGAACATAAAAGTCAGAATGATTTCGGGACGATTGCGCAGTTGACGAACTACGTCATGCAAAGTCACGTCAACGAAATGGGCAAAATAGACAAGTGGAGGAAAGGTACGCGACTTCCGCCGGTTGTAGCGATTATTCTGCATCAGGGGAATACGGCATTTCGGGGGATGACGGAGTTTTCGGACGTGATTCACAAGCAGGCGGGGGTTGACGAATATCAAGTCAAAATGCGGGCTATTTTGTTCGATTTGTCGCAAATAACGATTGAAAATCTGCCGCATGACCCTGATTGTCCCGAATTTTGGCCGATTATGATGATTATGAAGACGGTTTTTCGCAAGAAAGACGTGTTGGAGAATTTCGACGAGATATTGCAGGAGCTTGAGCCGTATTTGGATGATCCGGGCTATTTGTACCTGACACGACTTGCGGTTCATTACGTTGCGTCGTCGAACGCGAAAGAGTTGGCGGATGCGGATATTTTGGGGATGGAGCAGGCAATTCAGAAAACAGTGGGAGGTGACATGACAGTGACATTTACGAATTCGTTTTACACGAAGGGCGTCGCGTTGGGCGAAGCAAGAGGTGTTGCATTAGGCGAAGCAAGAGGTGAAGCAAGAGGCGAAGTGAAATCCATTTTGACGATTTTGAAGGCTCGGTTTAAGGTTGAGGTTCCCAGACGAATTGTCAATGAACTGAACAGCCGAACGGACGAAATCGCCTTGCAATCGCTCGTCGCTCTTGCCGCAACCTGCGACTCACTTGAAGATTTTGAGGCGGAGCTGGGATAAGGCATATTTCTTCTCTGTGAACAAGTCTGATTGACCAGATGGTGTCCAAACCAACGAGACAATGAGCTTTTCTTCCGTTTTCTATTCCTGCGAGACAGGGTGAATCGGAGTGTTACAATACTATTTTTGGAGACGATGATGAAAAAAATTTCTGTTCCGGCTTTTGTTGTCTTTTTGATTCTGTCGTTTGGCCCTTCTTTAGGGCTTGCACAGAATAACCCTACAGAAAAAGATCGTAAATCAGAACGTGCGATGTTGCTGAAAATGCAGACTCGCGGGGCGAAACAAGCGTTGAAATCGATCTGGGACGGCAATAGTGGGAATGTTATGGCTTTCCAAATGCTCCAGAAAGATGATTTTCGAGAAGGGGTCGGGGTCTCGAAAGAACAACTCCAGAACATTGGAAATGTGCTGCAAAACATCGGAAACGATCCTGAGATGAAGCAGTTTGAGGTGGAACTGCAAAAGGTTGTAGCAGCACCAGATGGTCAAGCGTTTGACACGATTTCGGAAGAAGCGCAAAACAAAATGTTCGATTTGCAGACAAAAATACAGAATGTTGTCATGCAAAAGTTGTCCAAAACCGTCAACGAAACATTGAGTCCCGAACAATTGAAAAAAATTCAGGAGGGACAAATTGCAATTATGGGCGAATTGCCGGTCATTTCACCGAACATGTTTGAAGCACTCGGTCTGTCCGACGATCAGCGAACACAACTGAATCGTGTTAAAGAAGGGTTGCAGCCGGAGTTTGATAAGCACGCATCTCGATTCACTGATTTTTTAGCGAAAATGATGGAGAAACTCCAAGACGAAATGGAGCGAAGGTCGGAGGGGGTCACAGACATAGGAGATCACGTCAAAATTCTGGAGGATGCACGGAAAGCGATTTTTGCGGCAGACCCAGATTTGCAACGGGAAATGAAGGAGGTGATGGAAGCGGGCACGACCTTCAGCAACGAATTGAAATTCAAGATGTATGATGTCTTGACGGATGAACAGATAGAGCGGATGAGGCAATTGATTGACAATCCACCCCCTTATATCAAAAAGATGATAGATGACATTCGCAAGGAGCTTGGTAATGATGGTGAATGGAAGCCGGGTATGAATTCGTGGAAACCGGGTGATCCGATTCCTGAGGAGTATTTGCGAGAACGGAAGGACCGGCAGAAACGTTTTCCAAGTTCGTCCGCTCCTTAACGCAGTCCGCTAACAAGTTTTGCGAAAAAGAATCATTTTCATTTTTGAACCCCGTTAGTGGTTCCACAAAGGGATCAAAGAGACCATTCGGAAACCCCGACGGGGTTTGGATTTACATTACAATCGCCTGCTACCATTCGGAAGTCCCTAGCGGGACTAGAGGAAAGCCTTATTGGAAAAGCGGTATACTATTTTACCAAAAGGAATTACCGCGCCCCCTCTCAGACCAGACCGGTCCTATTTCTGTTCCCGATCCTCTGTCTCTTTTTTCCACACTTTTAGGGACTGTTGCAGATGGAGTTGGGTATCTCCGGGAATACCATAACATTGCAGACCGACGGGACCGGAAAAGCCGATTCGGTCCAGTTCCCGCACAACGGTTCCAACAGGGAACTGACCTGAACCAAGCGGTTGCAGCCAATTTCCGGTTTTATCAACAATCATTTGGTGAGTGTCCGTCCCGTTGATCGTAACCGCTTGTAAATGAGGTCTTGCCAAATCAAGAACCTGGGCAAGGTTTTCGTCCCCGTCGATTGCAATCCAATGACAGAGGTTGAACATCACACCGATTTGTTGATCCGCATGTCGTTGATTTTCACCTTGCTGATTTTCACCTTGTTGGTTGAAACGTCGGGCAATTCGTACACAATCTTCAACCGACTCCAACCAGTTGTTGACATGCGGATAAAGCAAAACCGAAATAGAATGAGGTTTGCAAAGAGAGAGAATTTTTTGGATCACCTCAACGGCCCGATCATCGCGGGTCGAATCGGACGGTTTTCCGCCTGTTATGAGCAGAGCCAATTGGGTTTGCTGTTTTTCAAGAAGGGGCAGAAAATCGGCAAGACGATCATCAAACGGTTTTTCGGCGTTCAGATCGACAAAAAAGTAGAGTTGAAATAACTTCAGATGGTACTTTTCGCAAGAAGCGAGGCGATTTTCGAGTTGGTCGAGACCAACATGGGCAACCCCGTCAAAACCGAGTTCCTTGAGCATCTCCGCCTCTTCCTCGACATTCCGCTTTTTTTCGTCCGCCGTATCCATACAAAGTGCAAAAAATGGCCTTTTCGTCCAACAAACCTTTGCCTTGTTTCCGTCATTTGCTTGGTTGTTTGCCGGACTCTCTGTCTGCTTGCTTGTTGTTGCATCGATAACGCAATCAGGCAATTGGTTGACGCTTTGTTGGGCATTTAGGAAGAGGGCAAGAGCAACGAAGAGGCAACCGATCAGGAGAGGAATTGAAAAGGGGACGAAAGATGATCGGCGAAAGAAACACATAGAGGCAGATAGGGCAAAAGGAACGGGGGACCAAATGAGCAAGGACAAAAATCGCGAGGACAAAAAAGCTAGGTCAGGAGGATCGGGGAGCAAAAGACGTGAGGTGGAAGTGGGGGACAATTGGTGAAAGAAAGGGACAAAAGAAACAGCCGGACGGATTAACTCAAGGAGAAAAGGCCGTCCTTGGCCCAGCTCACGCTGTTCGTTCCGTCGGAAAAGAGATTAGCAAAAAAATTTTTCACGTCAACATGAGTAAAGAAAAAAGCGTTGTTGCAAAAGAGGTGAATTGCAAAACAACCTGAATAGACGGCAAACGGTTAGAAAGGGTTTGTTTTCCGATTGGAACGCGGGCATCTTGGCAGTCCGCTAACAAGTTTTGATAAAAAGAGTCATTTTCATTTTTGAACCACGAAAATCACAAAAAACACGAAAACCTCACAAAATACCGTTTTTCGTGTCTTTCGTGGTAAAAACATATCCGTCCAACCCGGCTCGGTTCAAATCGCAAAACCAAACTTGTTAGCAGTCTGGGCATCCTGCCCGCACATTTTTTTCTTGATGCAGGCAAGATGCCTGCGTTCCGACAAAATGAGTCGGTTGAGGTCTTGAGCAACGGTTGGAACAAATTTTAGATGTGACTTGCTTTTCCTGACCGTTTGTTGCACAATGTTCTTCTCTGTCAGAGAAGATTGTTTTTTCATCCCTTTGGTTTGCCCGATGTTTTATTTTTTTTAGACCCGAAGTGAGAAATCATGGAAAAAATCGTTCTTGCATATGATCTCGGAACGGGGGGGAACAAAGCGTCCCTCTTTACCGTCAAAGGTAAGTGTCTCGCGTCCGCTTTTCTAGGGTATCCAACAGATTATCCCCTTTCAGGTTGGCATGAACAACGTCCGACTGATTGGTGGAACGCGGTCGTTCACAGCACCCGGATGATGTTGGGAGATTCTAACGTCAATGTCAACGACATCGTTGCAATCGGCGTTTCCGGTCATAGTCTCGGTTGTGTCCCGATTGACAAAAACGGCAATCTGCTCCGTGAAGCAACCCCGATCTGGTCCGATTGTCGCCCCGTTGAACAGGCGAAACGGTTTTTTGAAAAATACGAGGAACTGAAATGGTACAGAAAGACGGGGAATGGTTTTCCGGCTCCTCATTATCCTCTTTTCAAATTACAATGGTTCAAGGAAAATGAACCGCAGATGTTTGAACGAATTGACAAAGTGCTTGGAACAAAGGATTACATCAACTATTTGTTGACCGGGGTGATCGCAACCGATCACAGTTATGCGTCCGGTTCAGGCGTTTACAATCTGCTCAATTGGCAATACGATGAAGAATTACTCGACGTGTCCGGTCTTGATCCGAGTATTTTCCCCAACATTGTTCCCTCAACAGAAGTTTTAGGTCCCCTTCGTCAGGAAGTAGCCGAACTCCTCGGTTTGCCCCAATCCGTTGTTGTCGTTGCAGGAGGGGTTGACAACTCTTGTATGGCAGCTGGTGCTCGCAATACGGCTCCAGGTCGTCTCTACGCCTCTTTAGGTTCCTCCTCTTGGATCGCCGTTTCTGACACGAAACCGTTGCTTGATGATAAAACTCGACCTTACGTCTTTGCCCATATTGTCCCGGGAATGTTCACGTCCGCAATCGGCATGTTCTCTTCTGGAACAACATTTCGTTGGATTCGGGACAATTTCTTTCAACAGGCGGTTGAAACGGCTGCTGAAAAAGGGGTGAGTGTTTTTGACGCGTTGATTTATCTGGCAACGCAATCACCGATTGGTTCCAATCGACTCATGTTAAACCCCTGTTTTGCAGGAGGTTCTTCCTTAGAACCGAGTCCGAATATTCGCGGGGCTCTTTTGGGGCTTGATCTTTCGCATACTCCGGCTGATGTTATTCGGGCAACATTGGAAGGGATTGCAATGAACATGCGATTGATTTTGGACGGTTTGCGCAGTCTGTCGGATTTGAACGACATGATGAGTGTTGTGGGGGGGGGGAGTCTCAGTCCAACTTGGAGACAGATATACGCAGATGCGTTGCGGATTAAGGTCGAGAAGACGAATATTGGCCAAAATGCAGCGAGTCTCGGCGCAGCTGCATGTGCCGCAATTGGGGTTGGTCTCGTTTCCTCGTTCGAGAAGATTGACTTGATACAGACGGTTGAGTCGGTTGAGGAGCCGGACCCTGAAAATGCGGAAAAATATGACCAGTTGTTGATTCTGTTCAAAGAGGCCCGCGATTTTCTCGCCAAATGGGGGGATTCTTGGACGGAACTGGATAATGTGTTCCAAGCGTCGACGGTTTCCTTTGATTAGCACTTTGAAGAGGTTCGTTGATCGAATCCGTTCCTGTTCGTGTTCATCCTCACATACTGTTCCCATTCATCGTCGTATTGACGTTCCTGTTCCTGTCTCACATACATTCACGTTCATATTCACGTTGATGTTCATATTCATGTTCCTGTCTTGTTGCTGAAATTTTTGGAAAACCCTTTTTGGAGGTACACGATGAGTCTTGGAAATGTGGGAGGAAGTATTGCAATGAGTTTTGCTGGATTACAAACATCGCAGCAACAACAAAGTCAAGCGTCTGGACAAAGCGCGCAAGCGTCTGCGAATCAGAATCGGGGGATTCAGAGCAAGGAGAATGCGGCAAAAGCAGAAGGGGTTGGGGAAGAGGACGATCAGAAAAGTGAAGCGTCAGGAGACCGGGATGCTGACGGACGACGTGCTTGGGAACGTCGTTTACACCAACAAGGACATGAAGGGGAACATCGAGACCGTTCGCTTGACCCGACGGGGCAGACCGGTAATTCGCTCGATCTTTGCGGTTGACCCAACCCGTTCCGAAGAAGTCAATTGGTATTCACGATACAGGAGATTGTAACTCAGACTCCTAACAAGTTTGGTTTTGCGATTTGAACCGAGTCGGGTCGGACGGATATGTTTTTACCACTAAAGACACGAAAAACGGTATTTTGTGAGGTTTTCGTGTTTTTTGTGATTTTCGTGGTTCAAAAATGAAAATACTCTTTTTCGCAAAACTTGTTAGCGGACTGGATTGTAACGGCGGAACAGGGACCGGTTTGGTTTGTTGGGGGGAGTTGTCCAATTGCCCAAAGGACACGTTTTTTCCGATCAGTTCGTTTTGCTTGTTTTATTTGTTTTATCTGTCTTGCCTGATTTTTTTGATTTACTTTTTTTTTCGGACGTGCTGGATTTGGCCGATTGACTCGATTGTGTTTGTGTGGAATTGTTGAAATTCAACCTTGAATCGTCCAAAGGATTTCCCGATTGGACAGGTTGAAAGGGTAAATCGGCAAAGGGGATCAGCGTCCAAGTTGTTCCGTCTTCCGAAATAGAAAAGGTGTATTCAAAACCAATCAAAAGAAGGGCAACAGTTTCACAAAGGGTTACTTCTTTGAATTGGCAATTTGGCAGAAGATCATGCGGAAGTCGATCTAGGTTGTTCCAACGAACTTTTTGGCGATTTGCCAATTTTTCCAGAACCATTTGGGGGGTGTCGAGACGGGAACAGGACCAAGAACCGGATTCGATATAGGGTTTTGCCGTTTGTTGTGGAAATTGTGAAAGATAACGACGATGTTGGGAGAGCGTCTGGAGTAACAGTTGGGCTGATCCCCGGGGACCAAGATAGGCGACGGAACCGATTGGGCAAAAGTCCAGACCGAGAGAATCAGCCAGTTTTTCAAACGTTTCTTGCAAAGAAGCCCGGTCAATTTTCACCTCAACCAATCTGTTGGGGTCAACACGACGGTCCAGCATGATGTCGACGTTTTGACTTTTCGCAAGACTGTCTAAAGCATCCCGCAAAGAAAGGTCGGCAAATTGTAAACTCAACTGTTTCTTCCAAAGTGCCTGAATTTTGGCCGATTGGGCTGAAACCGGTTGAGCAAACAGGACTAGAAACAGAGACAGAAGCGGGGATACCAGAATCAACAAAGCAAGGGAGCGTCGATCAAAACAAGGTTGGACAACCGAATTTGCACCTAAACCATTTTCCATTTTGCTGCACTCCTCAAACTTATTACACGCAAAAAAAGCAAAATTTATTTCAACCGTTAGAACCTTGAACGTCTCTCCGTCCGCAAAGAAGTTTTGCGAACAGGAGTCATTCTCATTTTTGAACCACGAAAATCACAAAACAGACGAAAACCTCACAAAATACCGTTTTTTGTGTCTTTCGCGGTCAACAAATCCGTCCGACCCGGCTCGGTTCAAAACACGAAACCCAACTTGTTCGCCGTCTTGAACGTCTCTTGACCTGTCTTCTTCCAATGTGGAGAGATACTGGTATAATGAGCGGGACTTTTGTCGTACTGTATCGTCTTTGTTCAACAGTTTCAAGGAGAAAGGAACATAATGAAATTCTCAAACCCCCTGTTGCCCGCCCTGTTTGTTTTGTTGTTCACTTCCAGTAATGTGGACGCAGCTGGTCCATTTTGGCCGGTTTTTCATGGTCCACTTGGAAATAATATATCAACAGATACGGGATTGCTGAAAAATTGGCCCAAAGAAGGACCGAAATTACTTTGGAAAAATGACAAAATTGGTGATTCCCCGGCCGGTTATTCTTCCGTCACAATTGCAGATGGACGCCTTTATACAGCCGGAAATACGGTTGAAAAAAGCGAAAAAGACGGCGAAGAAGTCGAAACATTTTACACAACGGTGTACTGTCTTGATTTGGAAACCGGAAAAACTCTTTGGACCTACAACAATGGTCCAGGTTGGTCGGATCGCGGGAGATACCCGGGAACCCGATCAACGCCGACAATGAGCGGGGAATTCGTTTATGACGAATCACCAACCGGTCAACTGGTCTGTCTGGACGCCAAAACCGGCAAAAAGGTTTGGGATGTCAACATCATGCAGGAATTTGAGGCCGAAAACATTACCTGGGCTCTTGCCGAATCCGTTTTAGTTGACGGAGATTTGGTGATTTGTGCGCCGGGCGGAAAAAAAGCAAGTGTTGTTGCATTTGACAAGAAAACCGGAAAAGTGGTTTGGACAACACCAAGTACAGGAGAGTTGACGAATTATGCGACCGGATTGATTTTTGATTGGGAAGGATACCGAATTGTTGCGTTGATGAACCAAAAAGGTTTGATTGGCGTTGACGTGAAAACGGGCAAACTCCTTTTTTCGGTTGAGCATGAGACGAAATTTGACATCAACGCGACAATTCCGACCTATTTTGACGAAAAATTGTTTATCATCTCAGGTTATGGAACCGGCTCACAGTTAGTCAAATTGTTAAAAGAAGGTGATTCGATCAAGACAGAACAACTTTGGGCGAAAAAAGAGTTTGACAACCAACATGGAGGTATTGTTGTCGTTGACGGACATGCTTATGGAACGACGCAGAATTACAAAGGGGGATGTTGGGTCTGTCTGCGATTGAGTGACGGAGAACTCTGTTGGAATGACCGGGGAGTCCGTAAAGGAGCTTGTACGTTTGCGGAAGGTCATCTTTACGGAATGGGAGAAGCGGGCGGAGAAGTCGCTCTCATCAAAGCAACACCAGAAAAATATGAGGAAATCAGCCGATTCCAACTCCCCGAAGAAGGAACCGGCATGTTCTGGGCACATCCCGTCATTTGCGGAAAACGTCTCTATTTACGACATGACAATTTCCTGTACTGTTATGAGATTGCCGAAAAGTAAAGATGACCGTCCGTCAAACCGTCTGTCAGACAAGTAACAGATGCGTCGTTGAAGTGGAAATTCGTCTGTTCAATTGGGTTTTGTGAATTCGATTGAACGACATCGCAAATGATGTTCTCAAGAGGGGACCGGAACTCTTGTTCCTGCCCCCTTTTTTTCATTCGATTTTTTTTGACAATAACAACAATAATAACAACAGCAAAGACCGTCAAACGTCCAGCAAAAGGGTTCACTCGCGTAATGAATCGGTTATGCGATCCCTCCTTAACCTGATTATCCTATGAAATACGATCCAAATCGCGTTGAAAAAAAATGGCAACAATACTGGGAGCAGAACGGAACATTTTCGGCCCCGATTCGACCAACTCCCGGTCAGAAGAAGATGTATGTTCTCGACATGTTCCCCTATCCAAGTGCAAACGGTTTGCATGTCGGACATCCAGAAGGATATACGGCAACAGACATTGTTTGTCGGTTTGAACGGATGAATGGATCGGCTGTTTTACATCCAATGGGTTGGGACGCTTTTGGACTTCCGGCTGAACAACAGGCGAAAAAGACGGGAATTCCGCCGAGAACGATCACGGAGACGAACATTGGTAATTTCCGGCGTCAGCTGAAAATGCTCGGTTTTTCGTATGATTGGGCGAGAGAGTTGGCAACGACGGATGTTGATTATTTTCGTTGGACCCAGTTTATTTTTCTGGTGTTGTTTGACACATGGTATGACCCTGTCATGCAGAAAGGTCGGGCGATTGCCGAGTTGCCGATTCCCACAGAAATTGCGGGACAAGGAGAGGATGCAATTCGGGAGTATCAGGACGATCACCGACTTGCTTATCAAATAGAAGCTCCTGTCAATTGGTGTCCCGCTCTTGGGACGGTCTTGTCAAATGAAGAGGTGATTGGCGGACGAAGTGAACGGGGAAATCATCCCGTTGTTCGTATGCCGCTTCGACAATGGATGTTGCGGATTACAGCGTATGCTGACCGATTGGAGAATGATTTGGACGGTCTGGATTGGTCAGAAAGCATTAAGTCGTTGCAACGGAACTGGATTGGTCGCAGTACAGGTGCTGAAGTCGATTTTTACATTGGAAATGGTCAGAATTGTGGACAGTTGGGCGAATCAGAGGGATTTGCACAATGGAAGGAAGAGAGGAAAAAGCAAGGTTTTCCGTATAAACCGGGAGAGGACGTGTTGCGGATTTATACGACGCGACCGGACACACTTTTTGGGGCGACGTACATGGTGATTGCGCCGGAACATCCGTTGATTGAGCGTTTGATACAACCGGGTCAGAAAGAGGCGGTTGACGCTTATCGTCAGGAAGCGGCATTTAAGAGTGATTTGGACCGGACGGACCTTGCGCAGACGAAGACGGGGGTTTTTACAGGTTCTTATGCGATTAACCCTATTAACGGGAAACCGATTCCGATTTGGGTTGCGGATTATGTTCTCATTTCTTATGGAACAGGGGCGATCATGTCCGTTCCTGCTCATGATACGCGGGATTTTGAGTTTGCCCAAAAATTTGGATTGCCGATTATTCAGGTTGTTCAACCGAAAGACGGACAAAAATTGAAGTCGGGAACCTGTTTTACGGAAGAAGGGGTTGCGATCAACAGCGGGGACTATGAAGGTCTCGCAACCGAACCGTTCAAGGAAAAAATTTCGTTGGACCTTAACGAGCGAGGAATTGGGAAAAAGGCGGTCAATTACAAATTGCGAGACTGGTTGTTCAGTCGTCAACATTTTTGGGGGGAACCGTTTCCGATTTTGCATGAACTCGATTCGTCGGGAAAAATGACCGGAAAAGTTCGGGCGTTAAAGCCGGATGATTTGCCGATTGACATTCCGAAAGAGATTTCCTTTAATGCCGAACACAATTCGCCGGAACCCCCGTTGGAATCGGCTCCTGAACATTGGTTGTATGTGACGATTGAGGGGAAAAAATACAAGCGAGAGACGAACACAATGCCTCAATGGGCCGGTTCGTGTTGGTATTATCTTCGATATATTGACCCGAAAAACCGGGAAAAATTTGTTGATCCCGAATTGGAAAAAAGCTGGATGCCGGTTGACCTTTATGTCGGAGGAGCCGAACATGCCGTTTTGCATCTTCTGTATGCCCGATTTTGGCATAAAGTGCTTTTTGATCGGGGTTATTTGAGTATGACAGAACCGTTTCACAAGTTGGTCAATCAGGGGATGATTCTTGGCGAAATGGAGTTTACTGGATTCAGGACGGAAATCGGGACGAAAGAGGGAATCGAAAAGGGGACAGAAACTGGGAGCGGATTGGGGGGAAATGCCAATTGCGAGTGTTTGACGCCCGGAAATTGGGTTTCTGCCAATTTGGTCAATATGGACCGTTGTTCGCTGAAGTCGGACGATCAGGTGAAGTTGGAAAGCGTGAAACTGGATGTCAAAAATGTCGTCAAAAAAGGGGACGTTTTTGTTTTGGTCGAAGATGAATCCATTCAAGTTGACAGTCGGGCAAACAAAATGTCCAAAAGTCGGGGCAATGTTGTCAATCCCGATGATGTGGTTGAACAACATGGGGCTGATTCCTTGCGATTGTACGAAATGTTTATGGGACCGCTTGAAGCGGTTAAACCCTGGTCAACGGACGGTGTAAGTGGAGTTCGCGGTTTCCTTGACCGTGTTTGGCGGATGATTGTTCAGCCCGATGTTGAAGATCGGACGAATCCGAATCAAGAGTCGGTTTTGCACAACCAAGAGTCGGTTCTACGCAACCAAGAGTCGATTTTACGGTTGAATCCCGCTGTTCAGGATGTTCTGCCAAATGAGGAGCAGAACCGGATGTTACATCGGACAATTAAGTTTGTGACGCATGATGTTCGTAATATGTCGTTCAATACGGCAATTGCGAAAATGATGGAGTTTACAAACTTTTTCCTTAAACAGGAAGTTCGTCCGCGCGTTGCAATCGAACAGTTCATCCTGCTTCTTTCTCCTTTTGCGCCGCATCTTTGTGAGGAACTTTGGGAACTGCTTGGACATGAGCAGACACTTGCGTATGAAAATTGGCCGGTTTATGACGAAATGGCGATTCGGGAAAGTAACGTTGAAATTCCAATCTCGATCAACGGAAAAGTTCGCTCGAAAATCGTTGTTCCTTTCGATTGCAGCCCGACTCTATTGGAAGAAACGGCTCTTGCTGACTTGCGAATTGTCGAACAATTACAGGGTAAAACGGTTCTGAAAAAAATTATCGTCCCCGGAAAAATGGTCAACCTAGTTGTGAAGTGACGGGAATAGGGGATAGGGGGGAGAATTGAGAATTGAGAATTGAGAAGATGGGAGCATGAGGAATTACATGCGGCGTAAGGTTTCTGAAGACATGTTGGCGATTTGGCGGGCTGGTGTTGCGGGTGTTGACCCGGCCCGGTTAATCGATGAAACAGTCAATTGGGATACAGACAGTCAATCGACAACGCAAAGTCTAAAGACAGCGCAAAGTCAATCGACAATGCAACGTCAAGTGGAGACGAAAACCTTTTGGATTGAAGATACGCCGGTTTTTCTGGATTCGGACAGTCGTGTTCTGGTGATTGGGGCAGGAAAAGCGTCAGGAAAAATGGTGGTTGCGCTTGAACAGAAACTTCTCCCCGTTTTGGGGTCGAACCGCCTTTTCGGTTGGGTCAATGTTCCCGAAGATTGTGTCATTCCGACTCAAGTTGTTCATTTACACGGAGCAAGACCGGGCGGAGTTAATGAACCGACCCGGGAAGGTGTACACGGTTCCCGGGAAATCATTCGCCGGTTGACCGCTCTCCGTCCCCAAGATGTTTGTCTTTGCGTTATTTCTGGAGGAGGAAGTGCCCTGCTCCCTGCTCCTGTTCCCGAGATTTCTCTTCAGGAGAAAGTGGAACTGACCCGATTTCTTTCAGGTGTTGGGGCTAATATCAACGAGCTGAATACAATCAGGAAACAATTGAGTCTTCTTAAGGGGGGGGGGTTGAAACGACTGTCTCCAACGAGGAAACTGTATAGTCTGATATTGAGTGATGTCTTGGGAGACCTGCTTGATGTGATTGCGTCCGGACCAACTGTTGAGAACAGCTCGACTGCAAGTGATGCTCTTGAGGTGTTGTACAAGTATTTGGGGGGGCGTGAAGATCGATTTCAGAACATACAACAGTATTTGTTCAAAAAAGTTGCCCAACAGAAAAGTAATCCGTCCACATTTTTGGAATCGTCGCAATTGGAATGGGGTCCGAATCCGGTTCCTCACTTAGCCGATTGGGGAGTCAACCTTGTATTGGGCAATAATGCTGTTGCGGTTGATTCGGCAGGAATTGAGGCGGAAAAACGGGGATACTCACACGCAATGATTTCGGCTCGGAAGAGTGAAGGAGATGCGGAACAGTTGGGAAAACATTTGGCGGACCAATTGTTTTCGATGTTTTTAAGCGGGCCGAATTGTTTGATTAGCGGGGGAGAACCGACTGTTCATTTGGCAGACGAATCAATTCGGGGGAAAGGGGGACGGAATCAACAACTGGTTTTAGCAGCCCTACTTGAAGTCTTACGGAGAATGCAGCAAGAAGGGTTGACCCAACTGCCCTTTTCGTTTGGTTTTCTTTCAGGAGGAACGGACGGAGAAGATGGACCGAGTGATGCAGCAGGAGCATTGATCGACGAAAAGGTCCTTCAGAGAATCCTTGAACAGCGAATTGACCCGATTCCGTATTTGCAGCGCAATGATGCTTATACGTTTTTTGATTCGGTTGGGGGACTTTTGAAAACGGGACCAACCGGGACCAATGTTTGTGATCTGCGAGTTCTTGTTGTTGACCGGTTTTGAGGAACAATGACTGGTTGTGAAGAAAAAAAGTAGAAGGTAAGAAAGATCGTTAGAAGATAGAACGAGAATCAATAACTGCCAAAAAGGGAGAGATAAAAATGTCGGCGACGTCGGGAATTTGTAAGGTCCTTGTTTTGCGAGCACCTGGAACCAATTGTGACTTGGAAACCGCTTACGCCTTTGAGTTGGTTGGAGCTGAGTCAGAACGGATTCATGTGAATGAACTGCTCGAACAGCCGGAATTGTTGCGAAAATTCCAGATTCTCTGTATTCCGGGCGGTTTCAGTTTCGGTGATGATGTTGCAGCCGGACGTATTCTCGCTAATTTGTTCCGACATCATTTGACGGACGAACTGCAACGGTTTAAGGAATCGGGCAAACTGATTCTTGGGATATGCAACGGTTTTCAGGTGTTGATTAAGTCCGGTTTGCTCTTGCAGGATGAACCGCAAGGACCTCCTGCAACTTTGACTTGGAATCAATCGGGCGTTTATCGTGATTGTTGGGTTTCGCTTGAAGTTGCAACGGAAAAATGCGTCTTTTTGCGAGGAATCCGTTCCCTTTATTTGCCCGTTGCACATGCTGAAGGACGTTTTGTTCCGCGCGATGAAGAAACTTTGAACCAACTTGCACAGAAGGGACAGTTGGTGTTGCGTTATGCAAACGGTCAGAATCCTAATGGAGCATCTGCGGATGTTGCAGGAATCTGTGATGAAACCGGACGTGTCTTTGGTTTAATGCCGCATCCTGAACGGTTTGTTGATTCGTTGCAACATCCTCATTGGACCCGATTGGAACCGAATACGCGACGGAAAACCGGGGACGGTCTTGCTCTGTTCCAAAATGCTGTTCAATTTTTTAACATGTAAACCTCGTTTTGTTTTGAAACATCAATCCTGTTTCGTTTTGACAGGGTTTTTGATGTCATGCTGAGACCGATTTGATGCAACTTGATCTGTTTGTTCCCATTTCTCCCTCTATCTTTACATGCCCCTGATTTCGATGCAAAAAAAAACGTTAATCTATCTGTTTTGTTTGAACCTGTTTTTTTGTTGTTCTCTTTTTGCAACAGAGAAAGAACAACAACGACGGGCGTTGATTGAAAAAGCGGTTGACTATTTGCGGACCGTTCAAGCGGCAGACGGTTCTTTTTCCTCACAAGCTGGAATTGGCCCAACTGCGATTGTTGTGGACGGACTTTTGGCAATTGGAGTGAAACCAAGTGACACGATGATTGGTCAGGCTCTTGGTTTTCTTGAAAAGGCTGTTCGAGAAGATGGAGGGATTTATTCAGAAGGAGGTATGTATGGAAATTATGAAAGTTGCATTGCCCTTATGTGTTTTTCCAAAGCAAATAAAGCGATCAAAGAAGAACAAAAATGGGAGAATGGACCTTATGATGCACTTCTGAGGAATTGTGAGAGATTTGTTCGATCTGGTCAATTTACAGAACAGAAGGAGAAAGAACCGGATGATCTGTTTTATGGAGGAGCAGGATACGGCAAACACCAACGACCTGATTTATCGAATACGCAGTTTTTTGTTGAAGCATTACGTTCAACCGGCGTGAGTTCGGATGATCCGGCAATTCAAAAGGCGTTGATTTTTGTTTCCCGTTGTCAAAATCTTGAAACGGAATCGAATACAACGGCGTTTGCGTCAAAAAATCAAGACGGGGGGTTCATCTACACCTGTGTTGGATCGGGCGAAAGTCCGGCAGGAGAAACCCCGGACGGGGGACTGCGCAGTTATGGTTCAATGACGTATGCGGGACTGAAGAGTATGATTTATGCTGGATTGACGCCGAATGATCCGCGAGTTAAAGCGGCATTTGACTGGGCGAAGAAGCATTATGAGTTAAAGAATAATCCTGGTTTGGGATTAGCGGGGCTTTACTACTATTATCAAACAATGTCAAAGACGTTTAAGGTTCTTGGACTTGAGGTGTTTGAATCGGCAGATGGTTCCTCGCATGATTGGAAGAGCGAATTTGTTGAGACTCTCACGTCCTTGCAACATCCAAATGGGGCCTGGATTAACACGGAATCACGTTGGATGGAAGGTGATCCAAATCTTGTAACCGGCTATGTTTTGCTTGTTCTTGGCGATTGTGAGTAAAGGACGGGAATGAGGGAGAGAATCAATGTCAAGAGAAAATACGGGAAACGAGAGATGCAGGAGAATCATCCGTTACTGAAGGGGCTCAATCCGGCGCAACAAGAAGCAGTCGTTCATGTTGAAGGACCGCTTTTGGTTTTGGCGGGACCGGGAAGTGGAAAGACCCGGGTTGTAACCAATCGAATTGCTTGGTTGCTTGAACAGGGGGTTCGTCCGAATCAGATTGCCGCTTTGACGTTTACAAATAAAGCGGCCGATGAAATGAAGCGACGACTTGAGATTCTTGCGCCGCAACGTTGGATTCGGATTGGGACGTTTCACAAGTTTTGTGCGTTCATTTTGCGACAATTTGCCCCTTATGTGGGGCTTGAACCGAACTTTACGATTTATGATACAGATGAGAGCAAAAAATTGCTTGATCTGGTTCTTGACAAAGTGTCTCTTCCAACCGGTATTAACACGCAGAAGATTGCAGCTGGTATTTCTTGGGCAAAGAATGAATTGGTTCTGCCCGATCAATATGTTGCAAAAAACGGGAGTTTTTTGGGACAGTTTGTTGAAAAGGCGTATCCAGATTATCAAAGAGGGTTGCGAAAAGGAAATGCGCTTGATTTTGACGATCTGCTGCTTCATACGGCTGTTTTGTTGAAAGAGAATCCCGAAATACGTCGCCAACTCGATCAGCAATTTCGGTACATTTTGGTTGACGAGTATCAGGACACGAATCTTGCTCAGTATGCGATTGCGCGCGCGCTTTGTGTTGATTATCCTCATCTTGCAGTAACGGGCGATCCCGATCAGTCCATTTACGGTTGGAGAGGGGCCAATATAAAGAACATTCTTGATTTTGAAAAAGATTTTGAGTCGGTCAAAATCATTCGTTTGGAGCAGAATTATCGAAGTACGCAACGAATTCTTTCGGCTGCATCTCATTTGATTGCCCATAATGTTTATCGTAAGGACAAGGGGTTATTTACAGAAAACGAGGAAGGAGAACAGGTTCGTCTTATTCGCTGTTTTGACCAACATGAAGAAGCCGATTTAATTGCGCGGGAAATTGCGGCTGAAATCAAAGCGGGACTCAGACGCCCTAAAGATTACGCTATTTTTTTCCGAATGAACGCTTTATCCCGCAATGTTGAACATGCTTTACATCGAATTGGCGTTCCCTTTCAATTGGTTCGCGGTCTTGAATTTTATAATCGGAAAGAAATCAAGGACATTATGGCGTATTTGCAATTGACTGCCAATACACGAGATACGGTTTCTTTTGTTCGTGTTGTCAATGAACCGCGACGAGGACTGGGGAAGACGACGCTTGGAAAAATTTTGGGGTATTCCGAATTGACGGGACTTTCGGTTTTGGATTCGGCGGACGAATTGCTCCGATCACCCCATGTTTCAGGAATGTCGGGCAAAGTTAAAAAAGCACTTGCCGATTTTGTCCAAAAGATTCGTCGTTTTTCCGAAGAAGCGGCAAAAGGGGAATTGACCGTTGAATCGCTTCTTCAGATGATTCTTTTTGAAACGAAGTACAAGGAACAGTATTCGTTGAATCCTGACGAGGAGGATCAGCAACGATTGGAGAACATTGACGAATTACTTTCAGCAGCGCGGGAATTTGACCAAATTCCGTTAGAAGAAGGGGAAAATGCTCTTGAGAAGTTTTTGGAACAGGCTGCATTGGTCAGTGATGTTGATACTTGGGAAGAAGACAGTGATCGTGTTTCGTTAATGACCTTGCACGCCGCAAAAGGTCTTGAATTCCCGGTCGTCTACATCATTGCTGTTGAAGAGAATATTCTCCCGCATGATCGTTCGTTACTTGATGATTGGCAGATTGAGGAGGAACGCCGGTTGTTTTTCGTTGGAATAACCCGGGCGGAAGAGGAAGTGCGGATTTCCCGGGTTCAGTATCGTGATTTTCGCGGTCAACGAAGTTCGGCAATTTTCAGTCGCTTTTTACTTGAATTGCCCCAAGAGGAAATTCAGAGTTACGATTCACCCGCACAAATCAATGGAGACTGTCAAAATAGTATTTCCTATTTTGCTGATTCGGTTCACAATTCTAGGTCAGAACAAAATTTCCAATCAACGCAACGTGATACTTTTGCGCCAAAGGAAGATTCCTCACAAATTTATGAGTCTTCACATAAGGGAAAGTCGTCACAAAATGGGAGGTCTTCACACGATTGGGAGTTGTCCGACGGTTGTGAGTCGTCACAAACTCGCAAATTGTCGCAGAACGGGAAATCTGCTGAACATTTTGCACAAAAGAACACCTTAAACGACGAATCAGTTTACTGTGATCCGGGACCTTCTTATCTGGATTCGGACATTGGGATTGATTATGACGTTATTGATTTGGAATACGATGAAGACGGAAATCTACTTGTTCCGAAAAAGAAGAGAAAAACAAAAGCAAAACAGGAATTACTTACTTCATTGACAACAGGGGCGGAATTGCTTGCTCAATTACACGATAAACGGAAATGACCAAACTGCAAGAGCATGATAACCCGGTTGATTTGCTGAAACAGCCGATTGCGTTTCTCAAAGGGGTTCGACCTGACCGGGCAGAACTTTTTCGCCGTCTTGACCTTTTTCGTGCCGTTGATTTGTTGTTCTACTTTCCCCGCGATTATCAGGATTTGTCCGACATCAGGACATTGAATCAGTTGGAAGAGGGCAAACTGCAAACAATTCAAGGAACAATCAGGAAGTGGGAGCAACGAAGTACACGTCGGGGTTCTATTGTTCAACTGATTTTGAGTGTTGAGACCGAAAAGGACGTTGAAACAGAAAAGAATCAAGAGAGGGAAAAATGCAATGAAGCGGAAAATAATGTAGAGACGGAAAAAGGTATTGAGACGGAAAGAAGTATTGAGACAGAAAAGAGTATTGAGACGGAAAAGGGTGTTGAGGAAAAACAGAATTGGAAACGGGAAAAGAGTCTGAAACAGGACGAAAATCGGGAATCGGGAAAGAATCGGGCAACAGATAACGTCATACAAGCGGTTTGGTTCAACATGCCGTATATTCAACGGGGATTTGTCGTTGACCGAAAAGTTCTTGTTTCAGGAACTCCCAAATATAAACCCCCTTTTTGGGTGTTCAATCATCCGAAATTAAATTTTTTGGGGGATCAGGGTGAAGAATCCAACCAACGAGAACCGATTTTGCCGATTTATCCCTTAACGGAAGGAATCAGTCAGTATTTTATGCAGAATCTTCTTCGGACACAAATTCCGAGATTGATTCCCTTGTTGGAAGAGGTCCTTCCAGAATCTTTGCGAGAGGAACGGAAATTGCTCCCGATTGCAGATGCAGTTTCTTGGATTCATTTTCCTCCCAATCAAGCCGCAATACAATGGAGTCGTCGTCGCTTCATTTTTCAAGAGTTGTTCATTCTGCAATTAGCCCTTTCTCTCCGTCGTTTGCAACATCAAACATTAATGAAAGCGTCGCCGATTCGGATTGACCCGAAAATTGACACGAGAATTCGACAACTGTTTCCTTTCGAGTTGACGGAACCTCAACGTAAGGTCATTCGGGAAATAACAGATGACATGCAACAACCGGTTCCAATGAACCGACTGTTACAAGGTGATGTTGGGAGCGGAAAAACACTCGTTGCTCTTTACGCGATATTGTTGAGTGTTGCCCAAGAACATCAAGCGGTTTTTATGTCCCCGACAGAAGTATTGGCGAAACAGCATTTACGCAATATCAGTCGGATTCTCGAAAACAGTCGGGTTCGGATCGTTCCCATTTTCGGCGGTCAACGATCCGACGAACGGGCCCGCTATTTGCAGGAAATCCAGACAGGAACGGGCCAAATCATTATTGGAACACAAGCAATTATCTGCAATGAAATACCTTTTCACAAACTTGGATTGGTTGTGATTGACGAACAACATAAATTTGGTGTTCGTCAACGAGCCCTTTTGAAAACAGGAACGAAATTTGACCCTCATTATCTGGTTATGACAGCAACGCCGATTCCAAGAAGTGTAACAATGACGCTTTTTGGTGATTTGGATGTCTCGATCATGAACGGATTTCCGCCCGGTCGTCAAAAAGTAAAGACACAACTTGCAACGGAAGAAAATCGTGCAGCATGGTGGAGCTTTGTCCGCGAAAATCTGAATGCAGGTCGGCAAGGTTTTGTCGTTGTTCCCCTCATTGAAGAGTCAGAAAATTTTGACGCTCAAAATCTTTACGCCGTTTATGAGGAACTCAAAAAGGGTCCCCTTGCCGGTCAACGAATTGGAATTTTACATGGTCGAATGTCAACCGAAGATAAAGAACGGATTATGCTTGATTTTCGGAGCGGGGAAATTCAGATGCTTATTTCGACAACCGTGATTGAGGTTGGCGTTGATGTTCCGAATGCAACCTTGTTGACAATTGAAAGTGGGGAACGGTTTGGACTTTCACAGTTACACCAACTTCGCGGTCGAATTGGTCGCGGAAAACATCCCGGATACTGTGTTGTTTTTGCAAAAATGGAGAATGAAGAGACCCAAAAGCGATTGAGGGCGTTTGCAGAAACGTCAGATGGTTTTCAATTGGCGGAGATTGACTTTGAATTGCGGGGACCGGGCGAACTATTCGGGACACAGCAACATGGACTTCCGCCGTTTCGGATTGCCGATCTGGGGAGAGATCGGGACGTTTTGAATGAAGCGAGGTCGTCCGCAACCGCAATGTTACGAGATGATCCCGGTCTCGCCAAACTGGAAAACCGCAAATTAAGGACCCAGGTTCTTGCACGATACGGCAAAGTGCTTGAACTGGGGGATGTCGGTTAATTGAGACAAACTCCCTTAGCGATGATCCGTCAATAAGAATTGACTTGCTCGACAACTCAAAAAAACTTGCCTATTTTGTCAATCTCTTTCGTTTCGCAAAATAGATCAATTTTTTGAACACGCCAATTCGTTGTTGAACAGACCTAATTCCTTGCAAGGATTCCACAATGCCGAAAAGAGGACTCGAACCTCCACCCCGAAAAACGGGACTAGGACCTGAACCTAGCGCGTCTGCCAATTCCGCCATTTCGGCTGCTTTAACCTGCTCGTTCGTCTCCTTCATCACATCACACCCAATCGAATCTCGACAAACCCGGATTCCAACCCGGTTATTTTCAACAGGAACAAGTCCCAACGAATCCTTAGGACAACGGTTGAAAATTCTAGGAGGAGGTGCAAACGAATTCAAAAGACAGAACAAGTGAAAACGATTTCCGGGCATTATAGCAAGAACGCCAAGACCGTCAAGAGCGTCCGCAATCCCTCATCAATCGTCTCACCTTCACCAATCAAGCCTAATCAATCGTGTTCAGGATTAACGACCATACTTTTTTTGGAGTTCTTCCGTCTCTTTCGCCGATTGGGCAATCTCTTCAGGAGTCAATTCCCGGCAATCAATTCGCCGGATCAACCCCTCAGTAATCCAAGTCGCGAGTCCAAGCGGTTTCATATCACTTGTCTCATACCGTAAACCAATTTTGTGATCGGCAATCAAAAAATCAATCACAGGATCATTCGGGTCAACGTCCGATTTGACCAATTCCGTCTCACTTGCCAAAACCTTTTCATTTTCGGCGACTTCCAGTTTTTTGATCCAGACCATGATTCGGCCCTGTAAAACCCGAACACGGAATTGATACCAGTATTTCGAGTCAAAACGGAAATAACCGCTTGTTCCATTGTCCG
The DNA here is from genome assembly GCA_051660685.1 of Thermoguttaceae bacterium. GTDB lineage: Bacteria > Planctomycetota > Planctomycetia > Pirellulales > Thermoguttaceae > JAVBSX01. The sequence goes on from JBOFQB010000063.1 coordinate 37,956, forward strand.
ACGCATCTCGTCCGTCAATGCACGAAAGACCAATCGTCCCTCCTCCCCAACCCCCGTTGATGAACGTGCAGTGATCCTCTCCAACCGGAAAAGTCAACGCCCCGAAAAAATCATGCCCCATCTTTCGTCGCGCCTCATAAACGACTTCATAGTCCCACTTCGGCATATTTTCCTTCGTGTACCGAATCGCTGTTATCCCAACCCCCATTCCTATCGAAATGTCCTTCCCCTTGATTTCAACCGGACCTTCCCCTCCAACTGGGGGAACCTCCCAGTTCTCAAGCGTCTTTCCGTCAAAAAGCTGTTTCCAATCCCCTTGCAATCTGCCCGATTGTTCAACTTTCTCCCCCTTCTCCTGCTTTACCAAATCGTTTGTTGAATCCTTGACGGAATCGGTTGACGAATCTTTAGTTGATTCGGCGGAAAAGGCCGAAACACTGAGTCCGAAAAGGCCCAACATTGTCAGGTATATGACCTGTATCTTAACTATTTTGACAAAGTGCGTGATTTTCATTACTGCTGTTCTCCAAAAAATGTTGTTTTGATCCCCCTTCTCGACTCGACCTTCTACCTTCTGTACATCAATACGCTGTATCACGGTTCAAGTTGTGTCTCCGTTCAACGTGAACCCACATTACATGCCCGAAAATGTGGACCCCAAGTCGTTCGGTCTATGTCATGTCCACTTCGTTTCATCGAAACAGCAAGAACCGAAATCTCCGGGTGTTCCGAACAATACCGCTCAATCTCTTCTGTCTTCATCACAAAAAACGCCGTTGAAAGAGCGTCCGCTTGTAATCCCGTCGGAGCAACAACACTGACCATAAGGTGATGTTCAGCCGGATATCCTGTTCGGGGGTCCAAAATATGACTGAAACGACGACCTCCTGCACGAAAAAATTGTTTTTGTGAACCCGATGTCCCAACCGCTTCATTCTTCAGGGCAATTTCCAACAAGCGTTCGCCCGGTCGTAAAGGATGTGCAATTCCAAGGGGCCAACCCGTTATGCCCGCTGTATCCGTTGAACCGGCTTTTCCGGCTAAACTTCCCGGACCTGTTGAACCTACTGAAACGGTTGATCCTGTTGAAGCGGTTGAACCGGCTCGAAAATTTCCCCGAGCAAGCACGCTGCTGAATCCTCCATGTAGAATGAAATCGGCAACTTGGTGTTTTTGCAGCTGTTGTTCCGCCAAATCAAGGGCCAATCCTTTTCCAATACTGCCAAAATTCAGAGAAACCCCAACTTGGTTGAACCGGATTGTTCGGGCAAGAGGGTCCAGCTCGACGAATTGGTATCCCACTTTTTTTAAGGTCTGGGAAATTTCTGACTCCGACGGAAGTCGGGGGGAATGCTGCGCAAACCCCCATAATCTCCAAAGCGGCGTACTCGTCAGGTCAATTGCTCCCTCTGTTGCACGCGAAAGAGAAAGTGCAAAATCAATCCAATCGTACAACTCTTCGTCAAGCGGAACCGGCTCAAATGCTGCAACTTTGTTGATGTATTCGATTTGACTCTCAGGTCGAAAAACGGACAACTTCTGCTCCAAACGCTGCACTTCATTCAATGCGGCAAGAGCACCAACCGTTCCGTCGGGATACAGGATTCCGTTGTAGGAAACCTCAAATTCCCCCCCCATAAGTTCTCGGGAGACAGCAACGAGCGGAACCGGACCTTGTTCAGACCCCGTCGGGCTGTTCGTTGACAAAGGAAAGAGTAATTCACGTCGTTTCAAACTATTTCTAACCGTTTACACTATAATAGAAGCCTGAAAAATAGAAGACTGAAAGTCCAGTTCGCCAATTCAACCGTCAACACCGGACGTACATCCCTTTCCGGGGATTGATCCGGCTCTTTTTGTACCTTGCAACTGTCTTGCATCCCTGATTTCGGTCGAGCAATTCTCAATCAACGGTCTATTTTGTCCAGAATTCCGTTGACAAAACCGGGCGAATCTTTCGCCCCAAATTGTTTGGCCAACTCGACCGCTTCGTTAATCACAACCGGTTTGGGCGTTCCGAAAACGTTCATCTCGCAGATTGCAAGACGCAGAATATTCCGGTCAACGACACTCATACGAGAAACGGACCAATTCTGGGCAACCCCCTCGATTTGACGGTCCATCTCCTCACGTTGTTCCCGGGTCTCCACAATCAACGTCCTCGCAAACTCCAACAGTTCTGATTCGTCCGGAAGTTCCTCCCGCAAATAACCTTCTGTCAACTTCCGATCCGATCCAGGATTCAGGTCCTCCTGATAAAGCATCTGAAAAACGGCAACACGGGCCCGCGAACGATTTGCGTATCTCTTCTCTGTCATGTCTTATCATTTAGATTCCTAAAGTCGAACAACCAAACTGTCTTCAAGCAGCTCGAAAGACCCAACCTCAAAGTGCAGCCCGTTCATTGTACGTCCAAAATCATCTTCCGTAAACAACCGGTCTAAAATTCGCTCTTCCAACGAATCGACCGAAACCGCTAATTGGGACTCTCGACCCGTTAATCCAACAGTTTCCTTTCCCGCAAAAGAATTCTCCGTCAACAACGGTGTCGCCAATGAATTCTCCGTCAATGTCGGTATCACGGGAATTGCGGGGGGAGACAGCGACGCAACAGTTGCAATTCCCCCGGTTGAAGCAACGACCGATTCTTCATCGGCAACGGGAACGACAAAGAGGGCATTATTCGGTTTCGCAGCGTTCGAAATACTTTCCAATTCTTCCGTCGTTTTTCCAAACGCTTTTGCGAACAGCAGAAAATCAGCCGCATTGACTTTCCCGTCCTTATTAAAATCGCACAATTCATTGTATCCCTTCTCATCCTCTCCCTCACGTTTGCCAAATGATTTGGCAAACACCAAAAAGTCAGCCGAACCAACTCTTCCATTTCCGGTCAAATCATACAGATTGCTAAAGGGCGGAAAAGTTCCGGGTCCTGTTCGGACAGACTGTATAATGGAAAAATTAGAATCACGGAACTGTTTATTTCCAACGGCGTGAACCCTGAAATAATAGGTTGTATCGGGTGATAAACCTTCAATTTGGCAGGTTGTTCCCAAAATCACCCCGCTTACACGGGTTTTGTCCTTTACAAAACCAGAACTGGTTGAACATTCAACGATAAATCCTGCTTTATACTCCTCTGTTCCCGACTGTCCAATAATCTCATTCCAATTCAACGTGACCGTCAGACCTGACAATTGGGGATTCTCAAGAGTCGGATCATCTAAGGCGTGCAACGACCGCATTGTCAAATTTTTGACACTCGGCGAATAGATGGAATCGGTGTAATCACCTTCTCCAACCGCTTCAACCCGAAAATAGTAGAGTACATTTGAGGTTAATTGCGTCACCTCCAACCTCGTCAATTTCGTGTCAACGGTTTCGGTTTTGGAAGGGGCAAACATTTCATCTGTCGAATACTGCACTTTGTAACCGCTCACACGATTGCCAAAATCATTCCAACTCAAAATGGTCGAATTTTGCGTCGTCCCAACCACTTGTATTTGTGGAGCTGCAAGAGACCATTTCAACGTCCAAGCATCTATTTCAGCCCATGCTGTATTCTCTCCCGTCCAAAAGAACGCTTGAACCTTGACATGGTATTCCGTGTTGACGGACAAATCGGTCAACGTAACCGAGTTGGTCAGACTCATCGTATACCAACCCAACTCGGGTTCTTCGGCATTCACCTCGCCGTATTCAATGTAGTAAAAGGCAGCTCCAGCAACACCGCGCCAACTCAACGACAATGTTTCACTGGTCGCCGTTGTAACTCGCAACCCCTGAGGAGCCTGTATCATGGTCTTGGCGTTTCGAGTTCCCGACCATCTCGAATCCTCCATTGTTGCACTTCCCGTTGCCTTAACCCGAAAATAATAGGTCGTTTCTGACTGCAAACCGGTTATTGTTGCAAGAGCCGAACTACTGTACACTGACCGGGTTGATCCGGCACGAAAATCATTGTAGGGCGAGTATTGAATTTCATAACGACCTGCTCCAGAAATGGGGGACCATTCTAACTGAATTGCCGTGTCGCTGAGTGTTTGCACAAAAGCAATGACCGGCGTTCCCAAACGATCTTCCGCCGTTTCCCGAACCCCTTTAGATGGTTGAGAAACCGCTTGAATTGCCTGATCGGCTCTTGCACGATAATACAGGGCAAGAGACCGATTGTTGGTGTAGGATGTCGAAGTGGTCGTTCCTGCACCATCCCACATCAACAAATTATCCATACCGTATAAGGCATACAAATCATTACGAACAAGATCATCAATGTAGTATCGTGTTGCCCCTTGCAAAGCGTTCCAACTCAACGCCGCATTTGCTTCAACCAAACCGACTCCGGCAATCCGAGGTGTAACCAAATTCGTCACAGAGACACGATACTCATACTGTTTATCAGCAACAACCGTTGTGTCTGTATAACTCAGCGTCGCACAATCGGTCGTCACCTTGACCCAACCTGAACCCGGGGAAGAGGTATCTAAACGTTCAATGGTGAAACGTTTCTGCACATTCGTTACATTCGTTGTTTCAGGTAATTCCCAAGCGAGGGAAATCTGCGATTTACTCGATGATGTCACATGCAAATTCTTGGGCGCAACCGTTCCAAAAGGGTCCGACATTGCATAGTCAACGGTATAACCTATGTCCTCCAAAACCCCTATCGTGACGCTGCTAAGCTGGACACTGATCCCTTTTTCGGCTGCTTGCCAATTCATCAACTCATGCTGTTTGATAAATTCAAAATAGGTTCCATAAACCGAACTGATGTGTGAACCATACGAACCCGGACTGGAAATGGTTTCCAACATGAAGGAGTTAGGCGTACAAAACGGCGATCCTTGCCCCATAATCGCATATAATTCCCGGGCCGCATTTTGCCCGGTATACGCCAAATAACCTTTATACCAACTGGGAGGATTGTACGGATTCAACACCCCCGGATAAGGGTTTGTCTGCGTCGCGTACAGAACCCCGGACAACTCCCATTGTGTCGTATTATAACCTAAAGCGTGTCCGATTTCATGCAGCACAGTATCGTAAAACTGTTGTTGGGTGTCTGCGTTCGGACTTGGCGGATAATAATCTGAGTTGTAGACAATAGAACCGGTTGCGGGGAGTCCCCGACCATTGTCCCGACGATACTGTAAGGAGGAAGAATAACCTAAGACACCATTATCACCGAGCGACGAGAACCCAAAGAAAATCAAGGTATCATCAATTGTTCTCCCTAAAGGTGTATAGTAAACACTCGCTAATCCTTCTGTAATGATTTCCTCCCAACGCGCACATGCCTGTTGAATGAGCATCAAATAAATCGGGTCGGGCGCAACCGTGTACAAATCATCGTAGTAGAGAACCTGATTTTGCCCGGGAACAACAACATAACCGGCTGTCATGATTTGGGCTTCAATGTTGAACGTATTGTTCGGGTTCGGAATCGGCGAGGTGCTTGAAATCGTCGATGATGTGGAAACCGAATCGGCAACGATCACGGTCACTTCGACGAGGTTATTCGATTCATTCCGTTCCTTGAGTGCATGACCGGAATCGAGAACAACCTGAATCTGGTGTTCACCTGATTTGAGTGAACCGAGAGGAATGTTACAAAGGGCGTTCGATTCCCAAGCATTTAAGCTCATACCGTTGTAGGTCTGGTACAACATCCCGTCGATATAGACTTCAACGGTAAAAGAATCGGCTCGAACATCACCTTGATTGGCATAAGCAACATTCAGATACAGGTCCTCACCTGTTCTGTACTGACGTTGGGATATGAACGAGGTTGGCGAAGAGGAAACAACAAGCGGGGCATTCCAAGTGACGGGAATGGTATAGGTCAATTCGGGTGTTTGGGAAAGAGAACCGGCAAGTTCACTTGGGTCGGCTGTTGAAACGTAGGAATACTCAAAGTTGAAACGGTCACTTTCCCAAGTCAATCCGAGATGCGTTGCACGCAAGGTTGCATTTCCGGCAACGGAGAGGATTGCGGGAAAATCGTAGGACGAATTGAAAAGGGCGTCCTGACCGGAAAAGACGAATCCGGCAATTGCGACATCGCCCGACAGAATCGAGAGAGCTGTTCCCGAGTCTTTGATAAGGGTGAGCGGAATAGATTCCTCGACGAAGCTGGACGCAACAAGGGTGAGACTGCCGAATTGATCCGGGTCAATGTCAACAGAGAGAGATTGTCGTAGTAAAAGAGAATTGTGTTCGGAATTCGTCCTCAAAACAATCAAATCGTCCTTGACGGTCTTTCCCGCCTCATTGATCGCCCTTTGAAGTGAATCGGCAGACAATTGTGCAAGATTCACCTCAATGATGTTGTAATCGCTCATGTTGCCCGAAAGATTCAATTCGGGGTTCGCGGTTTTTATCGCATTAAACTCGGCAACGGAAACGGCGAGGAGTTCGCGGGATTCAAGCGGTTCAAGGGCAAGAGAACGTTTACGAATCCGTTGTGTGATTGTGGGAGATTTCGGGGAAGAGACGTTAAAAAGACGATTTAACCAACTCATGGAATCCTCGGAAAATAAGGTAAAAAACATGTCGACCAAAAGAGTCGGGAGAAAACTCAGCAACCTACATCTCTCAGTCTACTCTTTTTTACAGAAATAGCAAGAAAAAAGGTGAAAAAAGGGGACCGATTTCGCCAAAAACTCCTCAGCTTCGTTAAAAGCATGATTGACCTCCCCTTGTACGCAACGGAGTATCAGGTAGAATTCGACCTTTACGTTATGATGTCAGTGAGGGCTTGGCGTCCCTCCTTTCGTTTACTCTGTACTGCGGATTCAGAAAATGCCTAAGCTTAAAACTCACAAAGGGATCAAGAAACGTTTCCGAGTAACCGGGACCGGAAAAGTCAAACATCGACATAGTGGAACCAGTCACTTGGCTTATCGTATGACCAAGAAACAGCGTCGCCGACTCCGGGGAACTGGCGTTGTTCATACGGTTGAAGCGAAAAAGATTCTTCAGGCTCTTGCCGGATATGAAGGTTAGTCCCTCATATCATTGAAGCGAACGGGTTGTAACGCAAGAGGTTGTCTCTTGGGCCTAGATTCGCGGGAATTGCATTCTATGCAATAATAGATAAGGAAAGGAAGAAATAGATGAGAACTCAACGAGGTTCAGCACGTCGTCAGTCAAAACGACGTTTGTTCCAACGAGCAAAAGGTTTTCGAGGTGGTCGGGGTAAATTGCTCCGAACCGTTAAGGAGACATTGACAAGGGCGTATGTTTACGCAACCCGGGACCGTCGACGTCGCAAACGGGATTTTCGCGCCCTTTGGATTATCCGAATCAATGCAGCGTCCCGAATGTTGGGGTTGCGATACAGCGAGCTGATTAACGGGTTGAAAAAAGCGAATATTACGCTTGACAGAAAAACGCTTGCTGAATTGGCGGTCAACGATTCCAAAGCGTTCGCCGTTGTTCTGGAACTCGCCAAGAAAGCACTCGGAAAAGCCTAGAAAAAGACTTGATGTGCAACAAGGCGGTTGAAACCGCCTTGTTTTGTGCTGCGCAGTCGTTTTCTCCCCCGATTTTCTCTGTCGAACTATTTCAAGTGCTGAAGATTTAAGTATGAGACTTGTTCGGCAACCGATTGGAACACCAAAAAAATTTGCCTATTCTGCCAAAAATAAATTCATTTGACAAAATAGGCAAAATAATTTGAGTTCTCGAGCAAGTCTATACTTCAAGTAGACTGGATTAGGATGTCGGTTGATCGCCGCACAAACGGATGAGGGAACGCCGGGCAATAATCGTGAGATAACTGGAAAGGGTCGCCCCTTTTTGGTAATTTCGCAGAAGGAGAAAGTTGTTAGCGCGAAAGGACTGAAAAATAGCGACACAACACATTTCACGTTCTTTTTCGTTAAACGACCGATTTTGGGTTGTTGCTGTATCGTCAATGACGTGTAGAACCAATCCCATAAAACGGTCAATGAAGTTTTCCCAACCCCGTTGTTTCGAGAGTAAACAATTGCTCAAAATGTCATTGTCGAGTTCGGCAAGGTACATTAGACTTGTTGTTAAGAGGGTGTTTGATCGATTTCAGAGGTCAACAGTTCGGAGTTTAGCGATTTTAGGGGATTGATAACAGACCAAATTCTATCACTGCACGAATTTTTTTGGAGGAATCATCATGTCGGAAATTCCTATGACCCGGGAAGGATATAACAAGTTGCGAGCGGAACTCGAACGTCTTGAAACGGAAGAGATGCCGGTCATTTTGGAACGTCTTGCTAATGCTCGCGCCGAAGGAGACCTTAAAGAAAATGCGGAGTATCATGGAGCGCGAGAAAGTCAGGGACTTTTGCAAGCCCGGATTAACGAGATGAAGGGAAAATTGAGTCGGGCTTCTATTCTTGACCCGAATTCAATGCCCCAAGATGAAGTCCGTTTTGGAGCAACCCTTTCTGTCAAGCGTCTTAGTTCCGGGCAAACAGAGGAATACACCCTTGTTGGAGCGGGAGAAGAAGATTATCTTGAGGGAAAAATTTTGGTCACAAGTCCTTTAGCGCAAGGTTTTCTAGGAAAAAAAGTTGGCGATTCTGCTAAAATTCAGGTCCCGGCCGGTCTCGTTGAATTTGAAGTGCTGACCGTTTCCTACGAATAGTATTTTTTCGTCCGTCATCTGAACACTTGAGTCCCGGGAAACACGGGAAACAATGGAGTTCGGAGAAATGTGTTGGGATGTGTCCGCAAAATAGGGTTCCGCCCCAAGAATCATGAGATTTTGTGTTGTTGCACTACTGTTTTTTCTGTTTGGCATTTTGTTCTTTGCGCAACAAAGGGTCTGCGGTTTTGAAAAGGAATCGCGCAAGAAATATGGGGGAACGGTTGCCGAGTTGATTCTTCAGTTGGGAGATGATGATTTCTTTGTTCGAGAACAAGCGGAAAAGGACTTACAACAGCTTGGTCTAAAAGTGGTTCGTGAATTGCAGGACGCAAGTTTAGGTTCCGATCTGGAAATTGCAGAACGAGCCAAGAAGTTGTTGCAATTGCTTGAAATCAATTGGACAGATTCCGTCGATACTCCTCCTGTTCGGTCGTTAATGCAGCAGTATGCGCAAAGTGACATGATGCAGAGGAAAATTGGATTGATTGGCGAACTGTCCGATTGGTCGGGGAATCGTGATTTTCTCAACGGAGAGGGGATTCATGCTCTTTGCCGTATCGTTCGTTTTGAACGTGATCCTCTTGTCCGCGCTGAAGCCGTTCGAGCAATCATCGCTCTTCCACCTTTACGTTATTCAAGCCGGTTTCATTGGTTTGAGAAGGTCATTGAGACGTTTGAGGGAATGGAAGATGATTTTCTCATTGACCTGATCCGTTCGTTTGCCCAAACCCGAAATGATGTGATTCGATTGAGAGAACAGTTGCTTTTTCAACCGGATTTGTCGATTCCAACATCACTTATAGAACAGGTTGATCGGTTGGAAAAGAGTATTGCAACATTTCGTGAGAGTCGTCTTTGGTCAGAAGGGCGTAAAGGAACGGATTCGGACATATTGCTGTTTTATGCGATTGCTGAACTACAAGAGGGATTGGGGCTAAACGAAGAGGTTCAGCGGACAGTTCAAGGGGCGTTGGAAGTTGTGCCGGTTTGGACGGAAGAGGGACTCTCGCCCTATCTTGCACACTATTTAGTTGCCCTTTATCTTGAGGAGCGAAATTGTCCTAAATGGGCAAATCGGGAATACGAAATGGTTGCCCAAAAAGAACCCCGTTTTAAGTCCGAAGTTTATGCCCGAATCGGGGGAAATTGTCTTCCCTTGGACGAAATCGAAAAAGCAGCCGAATCATTTCAAATTGTCGTCGAAACCGTCGCACATCCTCTGAATCCGGGCAATGATTTTTTTGCAGGAAATCCAACATTTTTTGCAATGATGCAGCAGTATTGTTTGGCGAAAATTGCTTTTCAACAGGGCAATCGGGCCGGTTCCCAACAATATCTTGAAGAGGTATTTCGCCGGGATCCGTCTTTTGCAGACGGTTTGATTTTGCGACATCAGCTTGGTTTACAACAATCTGTTAGAGCTGGTTTAACGATTGAGGTTGAGTCTGAACAGATTGGGGAATACCGGTTGCAAACGTCGGAGATGATTGAGCGGACACTGATGAATTCAACCCGGACGATTGAGGAGATGCGGCGAACCCGGGGTATTGATGAACGGACATCAGGTCCGCTCAACCAGTTAGCTTGGATTTTGGCCAATACAGGGGGGGATTACGAATTGGCCCTGAAAAGCGTTGAAGAGGCACTTTTATTTTGCCCGGATAATCCCGGTTTTCTGGACACACTTGCCCATGTTTACCATTTGAACCGGGAAAACGACAGGGCGATTGCGACGGAATCTCGGGCAATTGCAATTGCCCCGCAAATCCAGCTTTTCCGAAAAGCGTTGAAGCAATTTGAACAGCGAGATTGAAACAGGGTCTTTCTTTTTTAGGCTTGATGTCTTACAATCAACAGGGAAGTCAGTGAGGACGAAACCGGAAGAGCGATCCAAAAACCAATTAGCATGTGTAACACAGACATAAGTAACACTGACATAGGTAACACTCTTCTGGGGTATAACGTCCTTGTTGTCAAAAGAAGTTGTTCGTTTCTCTCACACCACGTTCGAGAAATGACCTGTTTGACCGGTTTGGTTCCCCTTTTTTTGAGGTATATCATGTCAACAACATCCCGTCGTGATTTTTTGAAAGCAAGTGGTCTCGCTCTTGCCGGAACGGCTGCTCTCTCGATTGCAAGGTCCGCTCATGCAGCCGGACGTGACGAACTCAAAGTCGGCCTGATCGGTTGCGGAAGTCGAGGTCGGGGAGCCTTACATCAGGTTCTGACGATTGACCCTAACGCTAAGGTCGTTGCACTTGGTGATTATGTTCCGCAACGAGTTGACGCTTTTGTGGACGAATTGAAGGAGCATTTTCAGGATCGGGCCAATTTGAAGCCCGAACAACAATTTAGCGGATTTGGAAATTACAAAGGGGTGATTGGTTCCGATTGCGATTTGGTGTTGATTGCATGTGCTGCAAAATTTCACCCTCTTTACGCAAAAACGGCTCTTGAAGCGGGGAAACATGTTTTCCTTGAAAAACCTCATGCAATTGATGCAGCCGGAGTCAAAATGGTCGAAGAGGCGATCAAAACGGCAAGGGAAAAGAATCTCTGCTTTTTATCCGGTTTGCACAGTCGACACTGCCGACAATGGAAAGCAACGATTGAGAAGGTGAGAGAAGGGCTGATTGGAGATGTCAAAATGATTCAATCAACCTTTTTGCGGGCCCCTTACGGAATTTATCCCCCTGTTCCCGAACGGTCGGAACTCGACAACCAAGTTGCCAATCAGTACCATTTCGGCTGGTTGTGTGGTGATGATGTGACACAATCATTGGTTCACAATCTTGACCGTATGAATTGGGTTTTGGGAGATGACAAGTTGCCAATTCGCTGTTTCGGACTCGGCGGTCGCGCTTCTATGATTGCCCCGGAATATGGGGACGTTTTCGATCACCATACTGCCGTTTATGAGTATCCTAACGGTGTTCGTCTTTACGCAATGTGCCGAACCGAAATTGGTTGTTATGACGAATACGATGATTTGGTGATTGGGTCCAAAGGATCGGTTCAATGGAATGCAGCCCGAATTCTGGATGATAAGGGGAAACAGATTTGGAAATTCCGGGGTCAACATGACGGGGGTCATTATGAAGAGCAGGTTGAACTGAATAAGGCGATCAAGGAAGGTCGTCCGTTGATTTCGGGGGAACACATGACGAGAGGAACAATGACAGCGATTCTCGGTCAGGTCGCCTGTTATACGGGAAAAATGCACACTTGGGAGGAGGTTTATGATTCCAATTTCCGATTTGGTCCCGCTCCTGAAGACTGTGTTGACGGGATGCAACCCCCTGTCCTTGCGAATGAACAAGGAATCTACACCGTTCCGATCCCCGGCGTTTCCCGTTTCTGGTAAGGAATAGGGGATAGGGATTAGGGAATGGGGGATAGGGAAGAAATTTGTCGTTTAGCCGCGATACAACGTATCGAGTGTAATGAGATTTTCCGTCCGGCTTGCGCCGGGTTAAATACGCGAGGAACGATGTTCCTCGGTTCATCTGGAACTCCTCATTCCCTACCTCCTGTTCCTCAACCCCAAATTCCTATTCCCTCCATCCCCCCTATCCCCTGTTCCCCAACCCCTATTCCCTACCTAATGATAAACAAAATAACCGGTATTCTGGTTGCGTTGTATGATGAACGGGCAATCATCTCGGCGGAACCGTTTGAGTACGAAGTTCTCATTCCCGAGTACACACGTCGTCAGCTGCAACAGGATTTGAACCAAATAGTCAGTCTGCACACGATCTGTTCTCTCGACGGAAACCCGCAAGGAAAAATGTTTCCGCGACTGATTGGTTTTCTGACAGAAGCGGAACGGGAGTTTTTTGACCTGTTTTGTAGCGTTGACGGAGTTGGACCCAAAAAGGCGTTAAGGGCAATGGTCCAACCCGTTCGGGAAATTGCAAGTGCGATTGAGGAGAAAGACGAAAAGTTTATTTCGACTTTGCCCGGAATTGGACCCGCAATGTCCGAGCGGATTGTCGCCAAACTCAGACGCAAAGTCCCCAAATTCGCCCTGTTAATCTCCCGCGATGTCGGCGAAGAACAATTTCCTCGCAGTGATGTTGCGTCCGAAACATACGCCGCACTTTTGTCCTTAGGACATTCGGAAACGGATGCACGCCGATTGATTGACACGGTGTTGAAGACCAAAAAGTCCTTTAAGGATTCGGCGGAGATGATTCAGGCTATTTATTTGAACAATCGCGGATAATCCCCGCTCTACCCCGTTGCTGAAACACAAAGGTGTCTTTCCTTCCTCAACCTCGTAGAGGTTTCGTTATGGTAGATGACGATTGAAGAATAAAATCAGAACCCCTTGAGGGGTTCCGTTATGGTACAAAAATGCGGGAATGACCATAACGCAACTCCGACGGAGTTGGGGACTTAGGTGCAATTCGTTACTACCATAACGCAATCCCAAGCGGGATTGAGAAAAGCGGGACTTGAGGTAATGACATGTTTCATTTTTACTGGTTCTCAAGGGGTACACGGAAAAATCAATTGCAATTTTCTCGAGTATCCCTGTCGATTACTGCATTTCCAAAATCATGTGCATCTCACAACCCTGATTGTCCTTGAATTTTTTCGTCAAAAATACATGCAATGTATCCCAATTATTGAAATGCGTTAAACGGGGACTCTTCCCCCCGATTCCCTATCCCCTACTCTTGTCCCCCACAACCATGTACCGAATCCTCCTTCTCGCCGTTCTTTGTTGGTCTTTTGGACTCGCTTTGCTCAGTCGTGCAGCCGATCAACCACAATGGGGCGAAAAATTCTCGCGGAACATGATTTCAGAAGAGACAGGTTTGCCGCATGATTTCAAATCGGGACGTCGTGCAGCCCGAACAGGCTTGATTGACCTTGCGAGTACACAGAATGTGCGTTGGATCGCCCCGCTTGGTCCCGCTGTTCACGGAACCCCCGTCATTGCACAAAATCGCGTTCTTGTCGGTTCCAACGGTTCACAATCCCCTCTTCCCGCATTACAAGGTGATCGCGGCGTCTTGACTTGTCTGGATGAAAAAACCGGCGAACTGATTTGGGAACTCATCGTCCCCAAAATGCACGAAATCAAATTTGCCGATTGGTACAACGTCGGGCTTGCATCTGTTCCCGTTATTGAAGATTCTAAAGTCTATGTCCTAAGCAACAGAGCTGAAGTCCTTTGTCTCGATCTGGACGGTCTGAAAAATGGAAATGACGGACCGTTTCAGGAAGAAGCAAAACATCGGGTTGAACCGGGTGTCGAACCTCCTCCGTTGACCGAAAAGGACGCCGACATCATCTGGTGTACAGATTTGGTCGAGGAACTTGGCGTTATGCCCCACAATGCAGCCAATTGTGCAATTCTTGTAGATGGTGATTTGCTTTACGTTTCAACCGGAAATGGTGTTGATTGGACACATCGTCGGGTGATGAACCCTTCTGCGCCGAGTTTGGTTGTTTTGGACAAGAAAAACGGACGTATTCTTGCCCGGGACGATTTCAATCTGGGACCGAACATCATTCATGGACAATGGTCCTCGCCGACACTTGGGGTTGTGGACGGTCGTCGTCTTGTTTTTCAGGGAACAGGAAGTGGTTATCTTTTTGCGGTTGAAGCCTTAAAACGACGTGACATTCAAAAGGCGAGGAACAGCGGGGAACTGATTCGGCTCAAGACGGTTTGGAAGTTTAACGGACATCCGCTTGCACAAGAGCAAGAAATTGTCCCGCTTGAACATTTTCACGATACAAGGTCGTATGAAGTAACCGGCAATCCGGTTTTTTACAACGACCGTCTTTATGTCGTCTTCACGCAGGAAATGTTCCACAACATTCCCGACGGTTGGATTGTCTGCCTTGATCCTTCCAAAACGGGCGATATAACACGAAATGGAGGACTTATCTGGTCGTATGACGGCATTTCAAGCAGTTCTTCGACCCCCGCGATTGCCGACGGACTCTTGTATATTGCAGATGGAAGTGGACGTTTACACTGTCTGGATGCAGCAACAGGTGGGGTTTATTGGGTTCAACCGCTTGAAGGAGCGATTTGGGGATCGCCGCTTCTTGCAGACGGAAAGATTTACGTCGGAACAGCGGGGAAACGGTTTTACATTCTCGAACAGGGAAAAGAACCTAAAATTCTGGCCCGCATCATCATGCCGGATCAGGTCCTTTGTTCCGCAACGACTGCAAATGGTGTCCTCTATGTCCCCGTTTTCGGAATGTTATACGCCGTTGAAGTTGCTCCAACAGGAAAATAGAGCGGACCACAAAAGACACAAAAAACTGTATTTTGTGAGGTTTTCGTGTCTTTCGTGATTTCCGTGATTTTCGTGGTCCAAAAATAAAAATCTCTCCCTTTCGCAAAACTTGTTGGCGGACTGCGAAAAATCCCGAAAAATGAAAAAGGGGGCTGGACATCCGGCCCAAATGGGGTAAAATGTCTCTTGTAAATTGGATTCACTCCCTACCTGAAGGTGAAGCGAATGAATCATCCCCCCTCACACTTTTGTGGAAGGTGAGATGTTCGTTCCGTTTCCCCAAAAAATCAAGGTATCCGAAAGGATGAGGGTTTCTCAAAGAATGAAAAGGTGTTTCTGTAAAAACGACGGTTTCTAAAAAAAACGGCGAATTGTAAAGAAATTCCGACATTCCTGACGAATCAAGGGGGCGAACTGGGCTCGACCGGGCTTGTGAGGTTCAAGTTGCATGTCATGGTTGGTCAGCAGGCCATGTAAAAAGCCGACTATAATTTTAATTGCCGAACCTAAATTGGCATTGGCCGCCTAAGAAAAGGCGACCCCGAACTTACACTGTCGCCGAAATGGTGTAATCTTCGGACGTAATTTCGGATCGCTCTCAATCACGTCAGACACCTTGAGAGTTAAAAACTGTTTCTGAATCGTCCGTGCAGAACCGTTGCCGAAAAGGGGCTGGACGGATTAAACTCAAAGACTCGGATAAACATGTAGACGCTTGTTCGGAGCGGTTTCGGGACGCGGGTTCGACTCCCGCCGCCTCCATTTTACGCCAGTTTTCATAAAGGTTGGCACGTCCTGGATTTTCGTGCCCTGAATGTTTTCTCTCGCTGCTTTGAGGTGATGTTCGGTTCGTTTTGTCCTTAAAGCGGCAGAAAGACTACGACTATGAAGATTTACGTCGGCAATCTCGCCTATCGTACAACCGAAGATGATCTGCGGAACGTCTTTGGGCGTTTTGGAACCGTTGATGCGGTTGACATTATTTCTGATCGGGAAACCGGTCGTTCAAAAGGTTTTGGATTCGTTGAAATGGGCAATGCGGATGAAGCCCAAGCGGCGATTGAGGCAACGGACGGGCAAGAGTTAGGCGAGCGAACCTTGAAGGTGAACGAAGCGCGACCTCGAACACCGCGAACGGGCGGAGGAGGAGGTGGGGGCGGTCGTTTTCGTGGAGCAGGCGGCGGTCGTGGTGACGGGGGCGGATACCGAAACCGTTACTAATTTTTGACGGTATAAGAAAAGGCCCGGGAATTTTTTTCCGGGCCTTTTCTGTTCAGGATGGACGATGCTGCTTTCTCTCGCTCCTTTCGCCGTTTTGCAATTTTTTTTGACCTATGAATCACAGCTCCGATTCTTCCTTAACAATGACAAAATCGGCATTGCGGCTTTTGCACACTTCGGATTGGCATTTGGGACAGTCACTTTTTGCCAAATCACGATATGAGGAGTTTGAGTCCTTTCTCGATTGGTTGCTCGGGACGATTGAACGGGAATCCGTTGATTGCCTCATCGTTGCCGGAGATATTTTTGACAACACAACACCAAGCAGTCGTTCGCAGGAACTGTACTTTCATTTTTTAGGACGCCTTGCAGCATCCTGTTGCAATCATGTTGTCATTATTGCCGGGAATCATGATTCTCCGGCTCTTCTTGATGCTCCTAAGACACTGCTCAAATCGCTTCAGATTCATCTGATTGGTAAACCGTCCCAACAGGTTCAAGATCATGTTCTGTGTTTGCGTAATCAATGGGGAGAAACCGAACTCATCTGTTGCGCGGTCCCTTATCTGCCTGAACGTTTTCTGAGAAAATCTAATCCCGGGGAATCCTCGGATGATAAAAGACGTTTGCTGATTGCAGGAATCAGGGAACATTATCAAAAAATCGTGGAAGTCGCCCGGGAGATACGCCAACAACTTAAACGACCTGTTCCGATTATTGCAACGGGGCATCTCTTTGTAACCGGTTCGCAAATCGTTGAGGGGGAAAATTTGCGGGACCTATACATCGGCAATCTGGGAGAGGTCGGGGTTGATATTTTTTCCTCCGATTTTGATTACATTGCTCTTGGACATTTACACTCGCCGCAATTGGTTGCGCAACAGAAACACATTCGGTATTCGGGATCGCCGCTTCCTCTTTCTTTTGATGAAGCCAAACACCAGAAATCCGTTGTCCTTCTCGATCTTGTTGAATCAGGGTTTAACGAGGTGAATCATCTGAGTGATCGAGCTTTATTGAATGACCGGATTGTATCCGATTCTCATTCCGTACCTTCTTCAACGGGTTCTGTTTCCCGTTTCTATTCCTGCTCCATTCAGACGATTCCCGTTCCGACATTTCAGCAACTGTCGGTTCTTCGCGGGGATTGGGATGAAATCAAGTTGCAGATTGATCGTTTGAAGCAGAAAAAGGGACAACAGGTTGAGCGGGAAGAGCAGAATGAATCCTCTGAGTCCGAACAATCGAACGAATCCGAATCCAACGATGCCGCAACTGTCCCAACGATTTGGGTTAGTGTGGAATATGAAGGGACGGAACACTTGCCCGATTTGCGTAACCGACTTGAGCAGGAGATCGCCGATTCGGCAATCGAGATTCTTCGCGTTCAGAATCTCCAACTGTTGCAAAATTATTCACAAGAAGGAATCTGGGAACAAAACGAGTCCCTGAGTGCTTTGAGTATTGATGAGACGTTTCATCGTTGTTTGCAATCGCACAACATTTCCGAGGAACAGCAAGAAGAGTTAAAACTGGCATTCCGTGAAATTACCGGCTCCATGAAATAACCGTCCAATCATTGATCCGCTTGGGATTGCGTTATGGTCATTCCCGCATTTTTGTACCCTAACGGAACCCCTAAAGGGGTTCTGATTGATTCTTCAATCGTCATCTACCATAACGCAACCTCTACGAGGTTGAAGAAGGAAAGACACCTTTGTGTTTCAGCAACCGGGATCGGCTGTTGAGTATCGCACGTCAATCGTCCGGCTTGCGCCGGGCTAAGTACACGCAAAACGCCTACTTTCCTACCCCGTTTCCTCCTTTTCCAGTATTTGACCCAAAACCGTTAAATACTCTTCCAAACGGTCTCGCTCCAACACACTTAGAGTTAAATTCCCAAAACGGATTTGATAGAAGGCGTCAACAATCGAATGAATGGAAAACCGAAAATGTCCCTCCCTTTGTGAGGGCACTTTTGAAATCAGTATGTTCGCAACCCGATTGCCAAATTCACGTTGCGTTTCTGAACCCTTTCTCTTCAAACCCCCTCTTCCAATCAAGGTTTCAAAACGCCAATAAAATTCAACCCGAATCTGTTCTGACTGATCGACCCGCTTTTTTTGCGAAAAAAACTGGTTGAGGTGTAGAAAAAATTGGGATTTTCGCATTTTCCAAAACAGACCAAGAAGGAGAAGGAGGAAAATGACCGATCCCCAACCTAAGAGGTAGAGATGATTCGACAGAAAAGGCCCAACACTTTTGTAAACCGTTACACTCCTTTCCCATAATGCAAGAAACATTCTTTTCCAGTATCCGTTCACGGCAATTTGAATTGGTCTTGACATGATTGAGGTATCAAACGTATACTGCGGTCATTATGGATGCCAAAGATAAACGTATCGCCGAACTCGAAGCTCTCGTCAAAAAATTGCTCGAACGCATCGCCG
>JBOFQB010000064.1:0-6961 GCA_051660685.1 Thermoguttaceae bacterium
GAAGGGAGCGCAGCGTACTGACGGTTTGTGACATTTTTTTGTCAACAAACCTCCTATTTGTCTCAGTTGTCCCAAAATACGACCGTCAATACGGTGCTGCGCACCTCCTTTCCGGCTTTTGTTTTTCCTATTTTGCCAATATGTCTTCCTAAATTAACAAGATTTTGATGCGTTAGCCCTGTCCCCTATCCCCCCTTCTTCCATGATTTTCCCTTGTCAACAAGATGAATTGACAGAATGTCTTGGGGTGATTTTCAGCCGATTGCCGGAATCCGAACGGTCACTCCGAATTCAAGGGCTGTTTGACCTGTTCTCGCAAGGTGAACTTCATTTGCCGGGCATTTTTTGCGCCAAACGGAATCGTCGGATTGTCGGGGGAATTTTTTCACATACTCGCTCGGATAAAACCGTGTTGATTTGGCCCCCCGGAATTGTTGAGGGGGAAGAAGAGGCGATTCGGACGATGTTGCATGAGCGAATGTCCGCCTATTTCGAAGAAGTGGGAGCCGAAGTCGCAATCGCCCTTTGTGAACAATGGGATTCAATTCCCGAACAGGAGTTTGAACAGGCCGGTTTTGAGTATCTGTCCGATCTGCTTTATCTGGTTGCAAACAGTCCTGTTTTTCCGCTTAAACCCGGTTTAGGGGATTTGGTTTTTGAACCAGTTTCGTTGGACTCAAGCGGATCAGGTTTTCTGGAATCGGATTTTGCAGGTCGGCAAAAGTCGGGAGAGAGATTCGAGGAAACGGGATTCAACGAAGCGAGACTGGAACTGGACGAAGTTGCGATTGATGATTACAATGAGCAGCAGAAGGAGCGTTTTTTTTCAGGACCCGGTTTTCAGGAGTTGATTCGTCTGGTTGACCGGACGTATGAAGGGACTCTTGATTTTCCGCAGTTGTGCGGAATTGCTCCAACGGAAGAGGTTTTAAGACGGTATCAGAATGACGGACTGTTTCGACCCGATTTATGGTGGAGAATCCGACAACAGGGGGAAGATGTCGGTTGTCTTCTCCTGACCGATTGCGGCATTGATTCTCCGTTGGAGTTGACGTATGTCGGCATTGTCCCAGAATTTCGAGGTCGAGGTCTCGCAAAACAGATTGTGCAGTTCGCTCTTTGGAAAACCCGGGGTGAAGGTCGGACCATGATGACTGTCTCAGTTGACCGCCAAAACTCTCCCGCCTTGCACGTTTATCAACAGTCCGGTTTTCAGATTTATGACCGTAAAGGGATGTATTGGAAGAAGATAGGAGGTAGGGAATAGGGGATTGGGAATGGGGGATAGGGATGAGGGAAAGATTAACAAGTACAAGAATTTAACAATATGAACCAGTTTTCAACGATTGAAGAAGCCGTTTCTGCCTTAAAAAAAGGTGAAATCATCATCGTTATGGATGATGAGGAACGGGAAAATGAAGGGGACTTTATTTGTGCGGCAGAAAAGGCAACGCCCGAATTGATTAACTTCATGCTCGTTCATGGTCGCGGTCAGGTCTGTATGCCCCTCCTTCCAGAACAGTGTCAACGTCTGAATTTGACTCCTATGGTGAAGGACAACACGGCCCCTCTTCAAACGGCATTTACAGTTCCGATTGACCATATTTCAACCAAGACGGGGATTACAGCGCAGGAAAAATCGGCGACGATATTAGCAGCGGTTGCGCCAAATGCACAAGCGTCAGATTTTGTCCGACCGGGACATCTTTTTCCGCTTGAAGCGAAAGAGGGGGGGGTTTTACGTCGGGCGGGACACACTGAAGCGGCGATTGACCTGACGAGATTGGCGGGTCTGTATCCCGGGGGGGTTCTTTGCGAGATTCTGGATGACTCGGGGAACCGGGCTGATCGGGAAACGTTGTTTGAACTCTCACGACAGTTCAATTTGAAGATCATTACGATTGAGGAGTTGATTAAATATCGTCGGCGAAGTGAGAAAATTGTGGAACCTGTTGCGGATGCTGCTTTACCGACGAAGTATGGTCAAGCCAAAATCTACGTTTTTCGGGTCAAATACGAGCCGGATGAACCGGTTGCAATCGTGTTTGGTGATCCGGGTACTGTTGACGCCCCGCTTGTTCGGCTTCATTCGTCCTGCTTTACAGGTGATTTGTTGGAATCACTTCGTTGTGATTGTGGGGATCAACTGCATCTTGCGTTGAAAATGATTAGCGAAGAAGGACAGGGTGTTCTCGTGTATCTTCCCCAAGAAGGTCGCGGAATCGGTTTAGCGGAAAAAATTAAGGCGTACAAATTGCAGGATCAGGGTTTGGATACGGTTGAAGCGAATCTTGCACTTGGTCACAAAGCCGATTTGCGTGATTATGGTGTTGGAATTCAGATTTTGAAAAGTTTGGGTTTGACCAAAATACGGCTTTTGACGAATAATCCGAAAAAAACGGACGCTTTTATTTACGGCGGTTTTGATTTGAATGTTGTCGATCAGGTTTCCATTTTTTGTCCGCCCAATGAGTATAGTCGCAGATACTTTGAGACGAAACGGGATAAAATGGGTCATAAAATACCGTAAAAACAGTTGGATTGTAGCGGATTGGCGTTTGGAAGGGGTTTTGTTTTTTTTTCAAATCCCGAAAAAAAGCGTTTTCCAACCCTTTTATAGATTATCCTTAGGATGTAGGAGTTTAGGCTTTGTCAACGAAAACGAATCGGACGGTTGTCGCCCGGTTGCCGAACACCTGAATCGGACGGTTGTTCATCCGACTTGAGTTTACCCGGAGAGATGATTCCATGAAACATTGCGTTTCGTTCCTGTTGTTCCTGTTTCTTTTGGTTCCCTTGACTCGAGGTGCCAGTTCCCAAGCCCTGATCCCGGAATTGGAAGCGCAACGATATGGTTTAACCCGAGCTTGGTATAACCAACTGAAAATCGACGTGCGCAAACACCGAATCACTCACGTTATTCTTCAGGACCGAACTTTGTACATCACAACAGATAATGGTTGTCTTCATGTTGTTGACGCAGAAACAGGAGCAACACGTTGGATGGAGATGTTGGGAGAAGGTGAATCCCGACCGCTTGCTCCTGCTGCTAATAGTCGTATGGTTGCCGTTTTAACAGGGGTGACGCTTTACGTTTTTGATCGTCAGACCGGGAAAACGCTTTGGAATTTGCGGATTGCGGGGAACCCGATTGACGGGGTTTCAATGAGCGAACGGTATGTTTTTGTTCCCCTGTCCAACGGACGGATTTTTGCTTGGCCCCTTGAAGTGATCGAGGACGAATCAACGCGGTATAAACCGGCAAAGACAGAGGAACCGGACAACAAGGGAGAGTCGGAAGATGAACATGACCGTTTCAGGGCGGAAATTCAAGCGGCTGTTGATTCCGCAAAACAGGCGATTATGAAAGATTCAGTTCGTCCGAAAAAGAAGGCGGAACTGATTCTCGAACCGCCGTTGATGATCCCGCTTGAATGTCAGTCGTTTGGGGACATCTCTTTTGCTCCTACGTTAACGATGCAGACGAGTTCGAGCGATCATTTGGTTTGGCCCTCCAATCGAGGAGAGTTGTATCTCGCCCGAATTGGTCGGGGAGAACGGGATCGTTTTTTGCTGCAATACCAGATTCGTTTAGCCCCGCAATCGTATGCTTTTTCGTCGTACAAAGCGGTTCAAGGGGAATGGAGACAACCGCGTGAGGTGACAGCGCGACCGACATATCGACCCGGTATGGTCTTGAAGCTGGAGAATGATGATTATTATCAGTATGTGGAACCGATTATCTCGAGAGACACGCTTGATTCTAATTTGCGAGATGAGACAAAAGGGGCGTATTTTACGCCGCGTAATCCGGGCGGAATAGCGGAGAAGGACTTAAAGACGGAATATGCCGAGGAAAAGATACTCTCGAGCATGGTTTTTGCGGGGACGATTGCCGGTGTTGTAACAGCGGTTGACGGGGGAGCGGGACGGTCGCTTTGGAAATATACAGCGTCCCGACCTGTTGTGGAACGGGTTGCAGCGATCAAAGATCGGGTCTATTTTTGTCTGCAAGATGGAGGAATGTACTGTCTTGACGCTGAAACAGGACGTGAAAGTTGGTTTCGTCGCGGTCCCGTTCAGTTCATTGCCGAATCCAACCAATATGTTTATGGTAAGAATCGGCTGAATGAAATGATGATTCTGGATCGGGAGACGGGGGAAACAAAAGCGATTTTTTCGGTTCAACCGTATGAACGTTGTCTGTTCAATATCGAATCGGACCGAATCTATCTGATAACGGCGGACGGATTGATTCAGTGTTTACATGAGCGGGATTTGGTACAACCGTTGCAGTATCGACCAACTTCGCAGGAAATAGCGTCGTTGTTGTTTACAACCGGGGGATTTCGAGATGCAACAACGCAGTCGGACGTGGAGAGTGAGGGCGCAACCGATTTGTTTGCTCCGTCGTTGTTAGAAAGCGGCAAAAAACCGAGTGCAACCGAATTGGATAACGAAGTGGATGTCAATCCCTTTACGGAGCAGAATGAACGGTCAAATGAACAGCCGACAGATGAGGCGGGAGATGAGAATTCGGGCGATGTTGACTTGAACGACATGTTTGATTCGGGTGATAATGGGGAAGAAGACAACCCCTTTTAAGGTATTGAGGTGTTGGTTGAGACGTTGGACGGTTGCAACATTGCCAAGAAGCCGAAAAGTTGTTAAAATAGGAGAAATGGTTAGAAATATGCGGGCGTGGTGGAATTGGCAGACACGCCAGACTTAGGATCTGGTGCTTTACAGCATGGAGGTTCGAGTCCTCTCGCCCGCATTATCCTCTTCACAAGGCGTTTACTACGAACGCAAAACTGCAGGATATATGGAAGTGGAAATCAGAACGCCCATTCTCAGATGAATCATCGACTAAAAGTCCCGTTACAAGTCACCTTGTATGAATGAACTTAGAAAGCCAACTATTTACCTTGAGACTTCGACGATCAGTTATCTCGCGTCTCGTCCGGTCGAGGAACCGATTCGCAGAGCCAAGCAAATTTTAACAAAACAATGGTGGGAGCTGCGTGATAGGTTTGAGCTGTTCATCTCTGACACGGTTTCAGAAGAGATCGTTTTGGGCGATTTGAAAGCGGCGGAAGAGCGATTGACAGTCGTTGAAAATATTCGGTTGTTACCGTTGACATCCATAGTACAAGACTTGGCTGATGCGTTGATTGATGCCCGCGCTGTTCCTCGTGAAGTGAGGTTGGACGCAAACCATATTGCTTGTGCTGCTGTTCATGGGATTGATTTTCTTATCACCTGGAATCAAAAACACATCGCTTCAGAGAAGAAACGGGATCAGATAAAAGCGATCATCGCTGAATTTGGCTTACGTCCTCCCCGAATCCTCACACCTGAAGCCCACTTATTGGAGGAGACAACATGATTCAAACAGGCGCAATAGACGCAAAAAATTTGATCTTGGAATACAACGAAGAAGAAGAACCCGTGATGATGCTTGACAAGCATCGTCGTGAGATTTCGCGCCGTTTTGAAACAACGGAAGGTTTGGCCGCCTATTTACGGCAATTCAGTTCGGTTGAAGCGGCTCGCGCGATACTCCATGCAAGGGTTGCCGCTTTGCATGAAAAATTGAACCCAGAGTTTGTCAAATAACAGGACCGTCACAGAATCCCGTTGTCATAATATGCTTTTCCGTTTAGCCGAGGAACAACGTTCCGCGCGTATTTGGCGAATTCGCGCGCGATACGTTGTATCGCGGCTAAACTTGTAATTTAGACGTTATTATTTTCCATGTCAAATCCCTTTGCCGAATATAAGAAAATCGTCCGCGAAAATGTCCCGCTCGCAATGCACACCTGGTTGCAATTGGGAGGTCCGGCTGCTTTTTTTGCGGAACCTCAGAATACAGATGAATTGATCGCGTTGCTCAGAATTGCCCGGACAAACCAATTGCCCGTTCGGACTCTCGGTTTCGGCTCCAACATTCTCGTCGCTGATGAAGGTGTTTCCGGTCTGGTTTTGCGATTGACAGCACCTGCGTTTTGCCAAATATGGTCGGAAAAGAACAGAATTCATGCGGGAGGAGGAACCAAACTCGGTCGCGTCATCACCCAATCGGTCCATGAAGGTCTTGGCGGTCTGGAAATGTTAATTGGCATTCCCGGAACAGTCGGCGGGGCAATTCAGGGTAATACAGGTTCCAACAATGATACAATCGGTCCGTTGGTTGAGCAGATCGAGGTTTTGGACGATTCGGGAGAGATTTCGACATTGACCCCGGATGATTTTTCTTTTGGATACCGTGAATGTCGGATCAAGGAAGGGATCATTCTTTCTGCCGTTTTGCAATTGCGATTGGAAGACCCTTATGAACTGGCAAAAAGGATGCAAAAACTCTGGATTGTTCGCAAAACGAGTGAACCGATTGGTCAACAGTGTGCGGGTCATGTTTTTCGTGATCCTCGCGGAGTTCAGGCGGGCGAACTGATTGAATTAGCCGGTTTGAAGGGGACCCGAATCGGGGGAGCGGTCATTTCCGAACACAATGCCAACTTCATTCAGGCCGAACCCAACTGTTCGAGCAATGACGTTTTGCGTTTGATTGAACTGGTTCGAACCCAGGTTCGTGAACGTCAGGATGTCGAGCTTGAACTGGGAATCGAAATTTGGTAGGAAAGTGTTTTCTGCGATTTTTTCTTTAGGGTGGGGGCAGTCGGCTAACAAGTTTCAGGTTGGGGAGCAATTTTCATTTTTGGACCACGAAAATCACGAAAGTCACGAAAACCTCACAAAATATAGTTTTTCGTGTCTTTTGTGTGTTTCGTGTTAAAAACAAATCCGTCCAACCCGGCTCGTTTCAAATTGCAAAACCAAACTTGTGAGCAGTCTGAGGGGGGTGAAAAAACAGAACGACATGTCAAAACCGCGAAAAAATGGTGTCAAGAACAAGCCCCTCCCAAAGACCTCGCCGAAGAGGCGGTTGCTCTTTCCGTTG
>JBOFQB010000065.1:0-28526 GCA_051660685.1 Thermoguttaceae bacterium
TTTCTTACACGAAAGTGTATCAGCCCATTTATTTGGCGGCAAACCTCCGACGTTGGTTCCGGCGGTTTCGCAATGATTCTTGATAGCACCCGAACGAGAAGTTCCCTCGCCTGTGATCAAATTCCGTGAACGCTTACGATTATTCGATTATCATTCCGGCCTACAATGAGGAGGAATTTTTGGGAGCAACCCTTGATCGGGTGTTACATTCGATCAACGCTGTTTCACAGTTGGACAATCGCGCAATTGCCGATTTGGTCGGAGAAGTGATTGTTGTGAACAACAATTCGACGGACCGAACGGAAGAAATAGCAAGGGAAAAAGGCGTAACGGTTGTTTTTGAACCAGTCAACCGGATTTCAAGGGCGAGGAATGAGGGCGGAAAAAAAGCAAAAGGACATTTTTTGCTTTTCCTTGATGCTGATACACAATTGACGCCGGAATTGCTTTTGAAAGTGCTGGAGCAACTTCAAACGGGGCTGTATTACGGAGGAGGTGCCCGGGTTGCGTTTGATTTGACTCTCCCCTTTTCGGCCCGGGTCTTTGAAAAAGCATGGAATCGTTATGCCAAATTTCTCGGTTGGTCAGCCGGTTGCTTTTTTTACTGCCTTAAAGAAGCATTTGATGCAGTCGGCGGATTCCGCGAAGAAGTTTATGCGGGCGAAGAAATCTATTTCTCGAAACGGCTCAAACGTTGGGGAAAGGAACATGGATTGCGTTTTTCGCATTTTGATGAACCGGCTGTTGTAACGTCTTCCCGACGAATACATGGGAAACCGTTTTTCAAAACGTTTTTGTTATTACTCCTGCTCGGCGCATGTCCCTTCTTAATGCGGTCAAAATGGTTCTGTTCGAGATGGTACAACCGAACCAGTTGAAGAGCACGATTTGCAATATATTGTCACAAAAAAACGTGTCATTGACCCCTTAGATTAGGGTTCTGATTTTTCTGCTGTTCTTTGATTATCAACAATGCCCGATTTGTATCCGATGAATCGGGATCGGTTGCAAGAACCTGCTCTAATGTTGCTTTTGCCGATTCCCATTTTCCCAATTTCATTAAGGCGAGACCGTAATTGTAGCGAATACGCGATCTGTCGGGCAACAGGGCAATTGCTTTTTGAAAGGGTTCGAGCGACTCTTCAAAACGGCTCTGTTCGGCAAGTAAAAGGGCAAGCGAATAATACACTTCCCCCATATTGGGGTCATGCTTCAAGACGTTTCGGAATTCCTGCTCCGCCTTTTCCGGTTCTTCACGCTCATTGTAAAGCATCCCAAGATTGATGCGGGACGGAATAAAAGAAGGTTCAATACGAAGTGAGTTCAAATAATGTTGCACAACTGGTTCCGTTGCGTTGCGAAACATTTCAAGTGTTAAAGGGCGGGGCAATTGCTCAAGAACGATGTTGTACCGAAAAACTCCGAGATTGAGATGAGATTGCGGCGAATCCTCGATCAGCTTTAACGAATCAATATATTCCCGAGCTGCTTGAATCCAATTTGTTCGATCTGCTTCAGAAAATTTCGATTTGGGAATAGAAGATGTGACCCTTGCCGTTTCAATGCGAATTGCGCGAATTGGATCACATAACAGCGGAAGAAGACATTGCAACTGTTCTTCTTGTGAAAAGGATTCTGCCGATGATACGGCTGCAAGTCGCAGAAGTGCATTTGTATCAGAAAGTGCTGCAATAATTACCTCTTTTGCTTCTTTCGTGTTATATTGCCCTAAAAGTGATACAGCACTTGCCCGGGTGATTGGGCGAATCTCCCGCCCTCTTGTTTCTTGGGCAACCGAGATAAGAGGATCAATTCCAGTCGGGGCCCCGTTTCGACCTTTTGCAATTGCAAACGCAAAATGCGGGTCCGACACATTAGTTTGGGAGTAACCGACCGATGATTTCCGTTTTTCCGAGTACCACTTGTCAATCCAAGTTTTAGCCCAATTGGCATCTTCACCTTTTTGTGCATTAAAATGACAAAGATTGCACGCGTTGGGAACACCCAACTCAATCGTTAATTCCGGTTGCGGTTTTTTGAAAAAATGGTCATGTCGCTTATCAACAAGCATATACGTTGCAGAAGGAGCATGACAATCGATACAAAGTAGGGGAGTATAGAGATGCCGCTCTACTTGACTTTGTGTTTCATCCCTATCAGGTGAACCAACTTCTTGAGTCGTTGTTGCAACAGAAGGAATAAGAGTCGGATCGTGAAAATGATGTCGAGGTGTATCGTAAAGATCGGGAGAATGACATTGCGCACAAAGCCGGTTTCCTTCAAATTTTAAGGCAAGAGAATGTGGATTGTGACAGTCATTACATTTGACCTGCATGAAATACATTCGGGATTGCAAAAAAGAACCGTATTCAAAATTTTCGTCCCGTATTTGTCCGTCAGAATAATAACAGTCTCGATCCGGCAATTCAGGATTAAATCGGTCAAGAAAGTCCTCTTCAGGAAACAAAGAACCTTCTAAGAGTACGCGACGTCGGGAGTGACAGTCAAGACAGGCAAGAAAACCAAAATCAGGCGCAGAACTTTTTTCACCTGTTGCTGAAACAGTATTTTCATCTAACGGATTATCAAGGACATTCGTCGGTCTTTTGGTCTCTGCCCCAAGAACGGCGGAAAATTTTTTCGGCGTTTGGGGCAACCGTTTTTGGCAGGACCGGGTTTTGGAGACCGTTTCGTTGCGGATGTAATGACTAGGACATGTTTTAAGATCGTCATTGTTGTCGCTGCTGTTATTGTTATTGCTTGCGATTGTGTTGGAGCTGTTGTTGTCTGTGATGTTGGTGTCCGTGTTGGTGTTGCTGTTTTGAGTGACGTATTCAAGCGTGTTTGTTGTTAAGTCAGTCTCGACAATCCGATCAACGTGACACGTTAAACATCCTACGTTAAGGTCGGACCATGATGAATCGAAACGATTTTCTTTGAGATCAAAATTTTTACGAAAATCGGTCGTATGACATGCGGCACACATACCATTCCAATTCTGCAATGTTCGGGTCCAATGTAACGGATCATCAGGAAGAATCCGTTCTTGGGGATAGAGGTACAACCATTTTTTGCCGTTAATACTCCAAGCAACAGGAAGACATTGAATTCGTCCGTCGGGAAATTCAACCAAATACTGTTGCAATGATTTGATTCCGAGGACGTATGCAATCGGAAATGATTCGATTATTCCCCGTTGGTTCTCGGTCGCAACATAAAAATGGTCGTCTTGATGAAACATGCGAAACGGAATTCCAAAGTTAAGTTTGATGAAACCCTTTTGCGACAACATTTGGATTCGGTCCAGGATTCGGTTTTGAGCGACTGCGATTTCAACGGGTCGTGTAAATCCGATTTTGTTACGATGATCGAGCTGGAGTTGCAAACCGTTTTTAATTGCCTGATTCATCCTATGCAACAAACGGTTCTTGATGTCCGTTGTTTTTATGCCCGGTTGTTCATCTTGCAACGCAATCGCAAGGTCAACCCAAAAATCGGTTTTCCAATCCGAAGACAACAATTCGTTGGATTGCAGAAAAATGTCAAGCTCCTGATCGGTCAATCGCAACAAATCATTAAACCCAATCACAAAAATTTGTACATTTTGAAAATCGCCCAAAACCGTTTCATTCGTTGCATGATTCATCGTCCTTGCATGAAACGATGTTTTCCAAAGATCATATTCTTTTTTGTGACATTCTGCACAAGTGTAAGAATCCGCCCGATTCATCTTCTCCCTCTCAACCCTTTTAGGGGCTTGTTCTGCCGTTTTTTTTCCGACTGTTTGGATTGCCTGTTCCCCGGTTGATTCGGGCAAAACACCTGATTGATCTTGATTGCAACCCAGTATTGCAGCAAAAAGCAGGAATAAATAACAAAGAGGTGTTTTCATGGTTCCACAACAGGTGAGAAAAATTTCTGCTCCGAAATTTTCAAGCAGACTTTGCGAGCACTGTGATTTTACGTTATGAAATAAGCAAAACTCACTCGATCCAATGCAGCCCCAGAGTCACCCAAATCGGCAAGGTCAACAGAGAGACAAACGAGTTACTTAAAACGGTCAACAACGCAGTCCGTTGATCTCCCCCATAATGTTCGGACATGACAATTGGAAAAATGGCTGATCCCATTGCGCAATGAAGAACCAAAACCCGTTTTAATTCAATGGAACAGGGAAGATGAATTGCAATTGCCAAAATCCCAATCGGCAGAATGACCAGACGAATCAGACAGGACCAAAACGCAACTTTAAGGGTGCTTGCATAATGTGTCAGAAAACGCCCAATTCGTAAATGATCGGAAATCGTCCCCCCAATCAGAATCATCGACATCGGAATTGCAGCCAAACCCAACAAATGTAACGCCTGTTTCAGAAAACCAAGTGAGGGGAGAATGTTCTGTACAGTAACAGGACAAAAGTGACTATGAAAAAAAAGGTTGAGCGGAACGGCGAGAACGATTGCAACACTCGGTCCATTCACCAAATGTCTCCAAGAATCACGCGAGAAGGAACCGCGAATTGCGAGGAGACAAACCGTCCAAAGCGCGAATTCAACGCCAAGATTTTGGACAAAAAGTACCCCCATTGTCGGGTCCGTATCTCCAAACAGAATCTGAATGAGCGGGATCGGGACAAAACCGTAATTGAAAATGCCGACGCAACCGGCAAAGGTTCCCCGCTGTTTCGCCGTTTCCAATCCGGTTAACGATTTTGGCAACCGACCGCAAAGATAACCAACGAAAACACCAACCGCAACTGTCCCGAATCCCAAAAGAGGGGGATAATACAGATTCCGAACATCCGAAAATATATCGGTTGGTAAAACCCGATCCAAAATCAGACATGGAATCAAAAACTGAACGACGACGTTGAGCATCGACCGGTCAGCCTCTTTAGTCAACACACTCATTCGTCGCAGAACGAAACCGCTTGCGATCACGAAAAAGACCGACAACAGCGCGGTCAACGAAACAGAGAATGTCTCTTGCATTCAACAAAGACGAAAGTCAAGGAAAAAAACATCTGAACGCGCGAAACATTGCTCCCGTTTAACGGAACAGCGTTCCGCGCGTCACAAAAAGATGAAAGACGCGCGATACGCTGTATCGCGGCTAAACCTCTAAACGTCAATTCGTTGGGGCATGTTCAACTTTTTCGATTCCATCCCAAGTTTCGCACAAACGATGTAGAGAACAAAACCGACAAGGATTGCTGCAACGGGCGGACAGGGAATCTGGAACGGCATTGTTCCTTTGAGGAAAACTTCAACGACAAGGGTTGCACCCCCGACAATGAAGCCAAAGAACCAGGAAATCCAACCGGCACAGTTAAAACCGGCTCGCGGACCGGCCCATTTGAACCCAGATAAAATGTAATCGGCTGCCATTGCGCCGCAAATCGGCCCAAATGAGGCTCCAACAACGGTAAAGACATCGGCTGCTGAACCGGCCCATTGTGTGACGACTAGGAAAATAGCGGCCAAAACACCGATTCCACAAGTAATATTCGGGTTAATTTTCGGGAACGTCGTCTTAAATGCCCCGGATGCAATCAAGGTCGGGAAACAGGCAGACGGAAATGCGGCAAGAGCAAGGAGCAACATGCAGAAATTCTTCATGCCCGGTCCCAAAATGGTCTCAAACAAATTGACGGAATTGGTTGTTGAGAGTAATTCGGGAGATGCACCATTTGCGAGGAGCGTTTTCTGAGCTCCTGCAACAAAGAGGATTGAAACAATCCCGGTCAAAACCGTTGCAAGGAAAATGCCGACAAATCCGGCCAATTGAACTGCTCTACCATCTTTATTGTTCGAACCGAAGTCAGTTCCCGCTGCTCCTGCTGTTGCAAAGAATCCAACGACATAAGCACACATTAGGGAGAAGACGCCCATATAACCGCAACCGAATAATGTTGCCGGTTGCAATTTCGGAGCATCTGTTGCTGCTTGTTGAGCATTTGCCGCTTCCATCAACGTATCCACTTTGAATTCCCCAACTCCGCCAATTGTTGTGAAGAACATAATACAGAGGACGATGATTGGGAGAATCGGGGCGAAAGAGGCGACTGCTCCAACGTACTTAACCCCTTTCATGCCGACAAAGGTTGCGACGATGATCCAGAGAACGCCAATTCCAAGGTGCAGTGCCCCTCCTTGAACATTTGCCCCTCCTGCTGAAAAAATGGTTGCGAGGAGAAGACCGGAAAAGTAAGCGTTAACGCTTAACCAACCGAACTGGAGCACTCCCATAAGAAAGCCGGGCATAATCAAACCGCCCTTAACACCATAAGTGGAAGTGCCGATCACGCTGAGACCAAGCCCGGTTTTGGTTCCGAGGAGACCGGGAACGAGAAAACAGCAGAAGTGACAGATGAGGGCTGCAACGACGAGAGCGACGATTGCAAGTCCCAGTCCTTGTGAAAGAGTTCCGCCCAGAACTTTGCCCCCTTGTGGAACCTGTTGCCAAAAAACGAACCAAAGCATAATCCCGGCATACGTTGCAGCAGTCGTCGTCAACCAGGGTGCTCGATTGGTTTTGGGGTTAGGCGTTGCAAGAGCAACATAATCCGGCAATTTTGAATCATGGGATTGGGACATACGGTTCTTCTCCTTGAAGTAAATGGTTCCTTGAAAGTAAAGAGGGAAATCAAAACGACAGAATCTGTATTAGAGCAATTTTTGCTGAAAAAGGCAACACCCCGGACGGACAAAGTTTGCCAGAATTTGGATTATCCGGGTTACAAGCAGATACAAGAGACACAACCGAAAAGGTTTGACCAGATTGCCGGATTGGAAAAAACGGCTTTTGTAAGCAATGTGAGCAAAAGTATGACTTCAGACGCTTTGCGTTTTGGTTTTTTCGTCAAACGGACAATCGTGAACCGAGTCCAAGTTCCAACGGATTTCCGTATGCAATTGATTCCCGCAATTCTTACGTTTTTTTCGCAGAAAGACTGTTTTGGAGTTACTCCTCGTTCCCTTCTGTTTTTTGAGGAGAACTGTCATTGTTTTTTCGCACTTTGTGTCTTTCGGCAATCAACTCGAAATCTCGTTCCGTCGAAAACCATTCAGCCCGATCAAACATCGACTGCATTTCCCAAGTTGGTTGATTGACTCTGTTGATGATACTTTTGGACGGTTTAACAAGTGTTGTTGACATTCTTTTTCCTTAATTCTGCAAGTGTTACTACATATCAACAAAAACCCTCGTCGAAACCATTGTTTCTCCAACGTACATAATTGTCTCATGTACAATCGTCACAATCCCCCCGCTCCGAAAAGCCGTTTTTGCTTCTCTTTCACAGTCAGTTCGTATTCGCTCACCTTCCTGATCGACAATAATATACCAGACTCTTTCCATAATGTTACCTTGTTATCAAAATTCTTCTTGTTTTGCTTCATAGGAAATCCGTTTGATTGCCGGATTGGTCACAACGGTTGGTTGCGGATTGGGGGATGTCGGATTGTCCGGGAATTCCGACATTGCAGGACCGGGTAAAGGTAATGAATCGGGAGTGAACGCCGATTTGGGGGGTGTAACCGGTTGTATCGAGTTTGGTTGGTTCAGAACAACACTTTCCTGTTGTTCAATCGAATAGAGGTCGAGAACAGCCGTTTTTTGAACAGGGGGTAAAGAACCAGTATTCGTTGTTGCTGAAAGAGAAACATCCATTTTTTGGGGGTGTTCGGCAATGATTTCATTGGATTGATTCCCGTATTTCTCAACAACCGAGATAATCTGCGATTTGTAACGGACACCTAGTAGGGTTAGCGCGATGATAACGGCTAAAAGGGTGATTGACTGCAACTTCTGCAAACGTTTGTTTTTCCAATGATTCAGAGCGTCGCCGACCCGACTTTGTGCCCGGGTCAACGGTTGCGGATGAGAGACGTTGGATTTTGAGGGGACGACAGTTGGTGTTGGGAGACGTTCTGAGATGTCCACACAATCATTCGTTCGAGGAAGTGTCTCCTCACGTTTTTTCTCAACATGGTCCAATCTTCCCATTTTATTTGCAACTCGCCCCGTCTTGTTCTCTCTCTTTTCACCACCTTCCCTCTTTTCTCGCTTTTCGCTGTTCTCTCTATTTCCCTCTTTTCCTTCCTCCCTCACTTTTTTCTCACGATCCGCGATTTCGTCCGACAAACTGTTGGAAAGGGGGACCGCACTTTCAGGATGAGGGATGTTGACCTGTTCTGCCGTTTGCCCGGTTTGGGCGAAACCCGGTTCCTCTTGTCCAAATCGAACAGATGAGGGGGAGGAAACGGAAAAGGGTTGCGCTTTGGTTTCCCCGACATTAAAATCATGGTAATTCGGCAAGTCGTACAATCGTTGACGACACGAGGAAGGGACTTGAGCCGGATTTTTCAGCGAATGAGTGATGATGGAATAACAGCAAACCAATTCGGCGAGAAGGACATCAGATTCAAGAACAGTTTCTTCAAAAAGGGCTTGATCGTCGCGGGGAAGTTGATAATCGAGGTATTCGGCAACCAAATTGGGGTCAAGTTCCTGAGCAGGAGGAACCGGTTTGCAGCACGACCGAACCTGTTCTATACGGCGAAGTATCGATTGGATTTCTTCGGAATTTCCAAGCCGCTTCAATGCCTTTTCGCGTGTTAATACATCGCAATCAGGATCAGAGATCGTCAACAATAAATGTAGAGATGTGGAAGTCATTGAATTTGACTTTTTTTGTCGTGCTGAAGTGCAAAAAGGAAAAACGGATCGGATTATGACAAATACACGGATTCAGAACAAGAGCAAAATGGTCAAATTTGGTGTTGACCGACTATTGTTTCGCGGAACAATCCTGTATAAAAGTCGTAGAAGTGAGAAATAGACAAAGGGAAGAGGAAGTGAGAGAGAAATGAAGGGAGTCATAGACTTGTTCGAGAACTCAAATTATCTTGCCTATTTTGTCAACTGACTCTATTCTTGACAGAATAGGTAAATTTTTTTTGGTGTTCCAATCGGTTGCCAAACAAGTCGAATGAAGGAATGAAGGAATGAAGGATCAAAAGACAAGAAGTGAGGAAAGACGAGACGAGACGTAAGACTTTTTACTGAATTTACAGAATTGAGGCGATTAGAATGAACATGGAAACCGCAGAATACACAGAATGGGCAGTTTCGGATATTGATGCAAGACAGGATAACGGGGAAGAGGTCGGTTTGAGCGATTCGATTGACAAAACTGTTGAAGTGATTGATTCACCTGACCCGGTTGCTGCAACCTCTCCTCTTGTCGAGGAACTCTCAGCGGAATCAGTCAAGAGTTGGAACCGGTTGATTAGCCGGACAAACTGGGAAAAAGGGGAAGTCATTCAAAGATGGAGGACGCAACTTCAAGAAGCGGGTTTTGCGCCGACGATTTATTCAGATGAGGTTTGGGCAAAGCGGGTTGGAAGTGTCACTTCCCAACATGTTGGGCGTTTACGTCGGGTTTATGACCGATTTGGTTCAACCTACATGCAGTATGCCAATCTGTTCTGGAGTCACTTTCAAGCAGCCCTTGATTGGGAAGATGCGGAAATGTGGTTGGAAGGGGCTGTGCAAAATCAATGGTCGGTTGCGACAATGAGGATACAACGTTGGGAAGCGTTGACACCAAATGACCAACGACCGCGAGAACAGGACATCATTTATTCGGAATGGGATGAGGACATTAACCCAAGAAATGATTCCAACGCCGTCTTAGAAGGTCGAATGAGCAGTGTTGCACCTGTCAAAGGTCAACGGGGAGATGATGATGACATTCCGTTTGATGTTGACCCGACGACGAAGAAGGGGAAAAAGTCGAAGAACAGCATTGAAGAGAGCAATGTCTCAACGGGAGAACTGCTGAAACAATTTCAGAGTGTTCAGGAACTCCCGGACGACCTTTCCTCATCTTTTGAACAGTTGAAAGTCGCAATTCTCAACCATAAATTAACGGGTTGGAAATCCGTTCAACCTCAACGAATTCTGACGTTTTTGAATACAATGCGGGAATTGGTCGTCTCAAAAGAGGATTGAACGGGGGAGTAGGGATTGGGGGATAGGGTGTAGAGAATAGGGGGAAGAATTGAGAATGGAAAAGGAAAAAGGGTAAAAATGTCGTCTGACGTATGATCGGCACATTGAAGCAAAGTGAGGAGTGCTCCTCCTCCCTGTTCTCTTTCCCCCCGCATTAACGCGATTTTCCGAGGAACAAGGAGACGGTTAGAAACAGTAAATAAAAAACGATTGTGTTTTGGTTTAACCCAATTTTTTTTGCAAAACCTATCTGTAGTCCCGTCAGGGACGGCCCTTTTGTAGCCCGGGGTGAAGGGAGCATAAGCGACCGCAACCCCGGGTTAAACGGTCCCCCCCAAAAAAAGTAGCTCCGTTAGGAGCGGCCTAATCCATTTGTACGATTATTTTGTATCATTGACAGATACATTTTAGGTCGCTGCTACGCAGCTCATTTTTGGGGAACAGTGAACCCGGGGTTACGCTGCGCTTCACCCCGGGCTACAAAAAGGTCGCTGCTACGCAGCTACAAAAAGCAAGGGACTCGTTCATTGCAAGTTGAGATAATATCAAAATTTCCCTCTTTCTTAAGCAGCAATCGACCGTTTTTTCACAGTTTCCAACGATTACGCAGGAGTTTCTTCCATGTCCGAGAGAATTGACAAATTACGCGAGGAAATACGGCGTCATGATTTACTTTATTATGGTGAATTGGCGAACCCTGAGATTTCGGATTTGGAATATGACCGTTTGCAGCAGGAATTAAAACGGTTGGAAGAGCAACATCCTGATCAGATAACCCCGGACAGTCCGTCACAACGAGTTGGCGGAACTCCGGTTTCAGGTCTTCAACCGGTCGAGCACCGAATTCCAATGCTCTCGATTGAAAACACTTACAGTGTCGGGGAATTGCGTGATTTTTATGTCCGGGCTGTAAAAAAACTTGGACGCGAACCAACGAGTTGGGTTGTTGAACTGAAAATTGACGGGGTTGCCGTTTCGCTGCATTATGAAGAGGGACGATTAGTACAAGGTGTAACCCGGGGAGACGGGACAGTTGGGGATGATATTACGCATAATGTTCGGACGATTGCCGATATTCCGGCACAACTGATTCGGGGGAAAGACGATTCCGGGCGTATTCCTGAACAGTTGGAGATTCGAGGTGAGATTTACATGAAGAACAGTGATCTGGTTCTTCTGAATGAGCGACAAAAAGAACGAGGGGAGTCGATTTATGCGAACACGAGAAATGTGACAGCAGGGAGTATCCGGTTACTTGACCCGAGTCTTTGTTCAGAACGGAATTTACATTTTTTTGCACATGGAATTGGCGAAGATGACGGTCTTGATTTCAAGGATCATGTCGAGTTTCTGGAGCAACTTCAGTGTTGGGGACTCCCGGTCTCTCCCTTCTTTCGCCAGTTTTTCTCTTTTGATAAGGCTGTTGAATACTGTGAATCATTGGTTTCAGAGGAAAATACCCTTTTGAATGACCTTGATTTTGAAATAGATGGTCTGGTTCTCAAGGTCAATGATTTTGACGAACGGAAACAGTTGGGAGCAACCGCGAAATTTCCTCGTTGGGCGATTGCATACAAGTTTGAGAAATACGAAGCGAAGACGCGATTG
Organism: Thermoguttaceae bacterium; assembly: GCA_051660685.1. Taxonomy (GTDB): domain Bacteria; phylum Planctomycetota; class Planctomycetia; order Pirellulales; family Thermoguttaceae; genus JAVBSX01. The sequence goes on from JBOFQB010000065.1 coordinate 11,626, forward strand.
CGGGAAATTCGGGTTCAGGTCGGCAAAACGGGGACGATTACCCCGGTTGCGGAACTGGAACCGGTTGAAATTGCGGGGTCGGTTGTTTCTCGGGCAAGTTTGCATAATGCGGAAGAAATCGAGCGTAAGGACATTCGGGTCGGGGATGTTGTCGTTGTTGAAAAAGCAGGAAAAATCATTCCCCATATTGTCCGGGTTGAAAAACATCTTCGACCAGATGATGTTCCGCTCGTTCCATTCCCGTTTCCAACCAATTGCCCCGCTTGTCATTCCGAACTGACTCAGGATGAAGGAGGGGTTTATATTCGGTGTAACAACCTGAATTGCCCGGCCCAACTCAAGGAACGAATCCGATTTTTTGCGTCCCGGGAAGGAATGGACATTGAGGGACTCGGCGAAAAACTGATTGAACAGCTTGTTGAAGCCGGTTATGTCCAATCCTGCTCCGATTTGTATCGATTGAAGAAAGAACAATTATTGCAGTTGGAGAGAATGGGGGACAAATCGTCCGAGAAACTGCTTCTTGCAATCAAGCGGAGTAAGACCCGGGGTGTTGCCCGACTGTTAAATGCGTTGAGTATACGGCATATTGGAAGTAAAACGGCGAGTATTCTTGCAAAAAAACTCGGTTCCATTTCGGTCATTCAACAAGCATCGTTTTCGGAATTAAGCGACATTGAGGAAATTGGCCCGATTATTGCGGGGAGTGTGACAGAGTTTTTTGCGAGTGATGAGGGAAAGAGACTGATTGCCGAGTTGGAAGAACTCGGGGTTAATTTGGGAGGAGAACCGAAGTCGGACATAGGCGGGATCAATGCTGAATCATTGCCCGATTCCGGTTTTGCCGGTCGTGTTATTTCTGCAACTCCTAAGATGTCTTCCAATTCCCTCCTTTCTGGTCTTCTTGCGGGACAAACGGTTGTTGTAACCGGGACATTACAGCATTACAAACGAGCCGAAATAGAGGAACTGATTGAACAGTTGGGCGGAAAATGCAGTTCCAGTGTTTCCCGCAAAACCTCTTTTGTTCTTGCAGGAGAAGAAGCAGGGAGCAAATTACAAAAAGCAACCGAACTTGGCGTTCGAATCATGAGTGAATCGGAATTCCAGAAAATGTTGGAACGCGAAAGTTGAGTGTGGAATGAGAAGGTAGGAGATAGAGTTTAGGGGATAGGGACTCGGGAATAGGGTAAAAAATGTGATCTGACGTAGGATTGGTCCTATTGCGGCAAAATAAGGAGTGTTCCTCCCTCATTCCTATCTCCCAACCCCGATTCCCTACCTCCCAATACTCTCAATCGGGTCGTATTGTAAATCAAACCGAGTCGGCGATTGAAGCCGTTTGGGAAGCATCCGGGACGCAGGAGAGTTTGAGAGGACCCGGGGAACTGGTCGCCTGACCGGCTCACTCGATGTCCCTTTCGCCTTATTCGTCTCCTCGCGTTCCTCCCCGTTCAACCGATCAGCACGCTGTTCGGTTTTCGGTAAACCAACAGCCGGAATCGGCGTGGGAATCGGCTTGCCTGATCGTTCTCCTTTTTTCTGCGAAACCGAAAGTGGATCCGTTTCGCCCGGTTTCAATGCGGACGGTTGTGATTGCGAGGACGTGTTGGGAAACAGTTGGGTGTTCGGAATCATCAACGATTCGTCGGTTTTCCCTTTTGGTTCCAATGTCCCCGCATTTGTTCCTGTATTGTTTGGCGAAACAACACCAAGTTCAGGACGAAATGCCTGTCCCGACGTCGCACCATTCTGAATCGGGCCGTATCCCGTTCCATTCTGGGGAGAACTCCCGTTCGGAAGAACATTCAAGCTCTGACCGGTCGTTCCACCTGTTGTCGGATTGTAAGGTTGTGTCGAAGTTGGGTTCACAACCGGGACCATATCCGCGATTGTTGGAGTTGGGTTAAGCGAAGTTGGATTAGAAGGTGTACTACTTGGACGACTCTTTTCAGGTTGAATGACCATATCTGGTGTTCCATAATTGGGAACAGAACCGGTCGAGCGGGTTCCGGGAGTACCGTAAGGGGCGATGTAGGTCGAGGAACTGTCTGAAGAACGAATCGTCGAGTCGGTCGTTCCTTCGACAATACTCGAAGGAATTGTCTGGACGACCCCCAATCCCGCGCAAGGATCAGTCACGATCATGCAAGGGTTGAGAGAAGTCGATAGAGGGTAGGAATAGAGAGTCGGGGTGTTATAGGAGGTCTGCGCAATCGGTTCAACAACAGGTCCGGGATAATACGTTTGGACGACACTTGAAGTTGGATTGGTTGTCGCCGAAATGGTCGGCCCTGTTGTTGGAACAGCAACAGGTTCATAACGAACGACCTCTTTTTGGTGCAACCAAGGAAGAAGGGATTGGGACTCTTCCGCCTGATAAACGGTTGAAACCGTTCCGTCGTAAGGATTAACGACTTGCAGGGGTTTATAATCGACCGATTTGATCCTCGAAAAGGTCCATTCTTTGGAAACAGTTGGTTGGAAAAGCGTTGTCGTAGAAAGAATCGGTTCAGGACTGCCTGATTTGATCGGACTTGCAGCAACATACGGTTGAACAGCAGGAGACGTTGCAAGGACAGGAACCCCGGTTGAGGGGAGTATGGTCAAGGTCGTCGTTGCGACCGATTGTGAGGGAATTGTCGTCTGAACAGCAAGCGGAGAAGGAGAGAGGACCCCGGAACTGTTCAGAACGACATTGTTTTGGGAAGAAGGGGGAGAATACGTTGTTTCCTGATTTTTTCCCCCCCAAATCCAGGTGAGACAATCTCCGACTGCTGCATGAGTCAAAGAGGAAGTCGTCAAAAACAGGCAGAAACCGGAAATAATGAGGGAAATATATTTTTTCATGGTTGACACCTTGAGGTTTCTTTACAGTAAAACAGTGTTTAGGCGGTTCAGAACACGCGATATGTTGTGTCGCGTGTTCATTGTATGGTTCAAACGGCACATGCAACTCTTACGTTCGTTTAAGGGTACTGTTCGTTAAATTTGCCGTCATTTTTGAAAAAGCCGTCTTTTTTGAAAAATTTGTTTTGCTGAAAAACTGTTCCCGTTTAACTACGATACAACGTATCGCGCGTTTTCAGACAAAACACTAACGCAATTTTATCGCTTTTTTCCAAAACTTGGGAGAATTTTTGAAAAAAAAACGAAAAAAAGGGACCGTTCTTCCTGAAGAGTTCTGGTTATAAGGAACAGACAAGAGATGATGAATTCATTATTTGGGTTGTTTTTGCCAAATCCAAGCGGTTTTTTCCCAAAAGTGTACTGTTTTTGTTAATTTTGCGTTGTTTTTTTCAAAAAAGGTTTGCCAATTTGGCGAAACTGGCTATACTGTTCATTAACGGGAGCTTGTTTGAACTTATTTGAACCCGTTTGGACCCGTTTGTAAAATCTCTGCTCTGTGTGCGCGTCAGAATGCCCAAGATAATAGTCGATAAATCCAGTTGTGTCCCTTGCGGATTGTGCGTGTTGACCTGTCCTAACGGATTGTTCGTTCGTCCAACCGAAGATTCAACCCCCGAATTGCTCCTTGGAGCTGAAGAACTCTGCATCAAGTGTGCTCATTGTGTTGCGGCATGCCCGGTCGGAGCAATACAAATCGACGACATCACTCAGACCCAATGTCATTCCATTCCCCGAACCAGTTTGCCCCGGTTTGAACATGTTGCGACATTGGTTCGGACAAGACGTTCGATTCGACACTTTCGGGAAAAATTGTTGACCCGGGCTGAAATTGAACAGTTACTTGACGTCGTTCGTTGGGCTCCTTCCGCCCGAAATCGTCTCCCCCTGAAATGGATTGTCGTTCACGGTCCTGACAAAGTGCATGAATTAGGCCAAGTCATGGTCGATTGGATGCAGGACAAAGAGCCGTTTCAACGTCAAGTTGCGGCATGGAATGAGGGCAAGGACCTGATTTTGCGCAGTGCTCCCGTCCTGATTGTTGCCTATTCTGACGAAAAGGATGATTGGGGAGATGTCGACGGGGCGATTGCCGTTCAGTCGCTCGATTATTGTGCTGTTGCAAAACGGTATGCAACCTGTTGGGCCGGATATTTCATCAGAGCTGCTCAAAATGATCCCAAAACGCAGGATTGGTTGGGTCTCAAAAAAGGCGAGAAAGTCCGGGGTGCGTTAATGATTGGTTATCCAGGTGAAGAAACGTACAACCGTATCCCACATCGAAAAGAGGCAACCACATCTTGGATCGAATAAGTCCCCTTATTCTCCTTAACCTCTCTCCTGTCCTGCATCATCCTATTTTCCCAAATCCCCTGTCCCCGATTCCCTATCTCCTATTCACTATCCCCTATTTTAACCTTTTTCATTGAGGATTTACTATGAACAGACGTTCCTTTTTGTTGAAAAGCACTCAGGTTGCCGCAATTGGTATGACCGTTTCTGCCGGACTTGGCAATCTCGCATTTGCCGAAGAAACATCAAAGAAGATTCCAATTGCCTTGCAACTCTATTCTGTCCGCAATGCAGCCCAAAAGGACCTCGCCGGGGTCCTCAAAGCAGTCGCCGAAATGGGATATGATGGTGTCGAATTCGCCGGTTATTATGGTCACAAACCCGAAGAAATCCGTAAAATGCTCGACGCCAATAATTTACGTTGTGCCGGGACACATACAGGTTTGGACCAACTGCTTGGTCGTCGTTATGAGAAGACGGCCCAATTGCACAAAACATTGGGAACCAAATTCATCATCGTCCCGGGCGGTATTGACGCCGCGTTACATTCCGTCGGGGGAAATGACATGACCGCCAAGTTGTTCGACGAATTGGCTTATAAAGCGGCAAAGGACGATTTGGTGATAGGGTATCACGCACATGGAGGGGATTTCAAGAACATTGACGGGGAAACGGCTTGGGATCGGTTCTTCGGCGCGACAAAAGACAATGTTGTCATGCAAATGGACGTTGGAAACTGTCTTGGAGGGGGCGGAAATCCGTATGATGCCCTGAAAAAGTTCCCGAATCGTTCCAAGACGGTCCATTTGAAAGAACACAGCAACAATGGAGCGCCGGTTGGAGAAGGAGATGTCGATTGGGCGAAAGTCTTTGAAATTTGCGAATCTGACGGGGGAACAGAATGGTACGTTGTCGAACATGAAGTTGGTGACGCAACCAAGCTGGACGGTGTTGAAGCCTGTATTAAGAATCTCCGCAAAATGGGCAAATAGAAACCCCAAAACGTCCCCGTTGAACCGTCAAAAAGTAGGTCATGTTGCAAATTCAAACACCATGACCCCCAATCGTTATACCGACTTCGGTATAACGTTGACGGTTCCTACAACAAAGAAAAGTAGAAAAAGGAAAAGCAAAACAAGGACAATCAGAATATGAAGTCAATGGACTCAAGACGTTCAACTAACATATTCATGAGGATGTCTTCTGCCGTTTCCGCTTCTCCGAGATAGGTCACAGAAAATCGCAAATAGGGTCCCGCCTCATCCCAAGGAACCGTACAAACGGAATGTTCCCTGATCAGGTACTGACTTGCTTCTTCGGCATTTGCAAAGGTTGGACCTCCCTCAACCCCTTTTGGGGCTTTGACGTAAAGAAAATACGTTCCGCCCGGCATTGAACAGGTAAAACCTAAGGAGGTCAACGTCTCGACCAACTTCTGCAACCGTCTGAAATACTTTGTCCGTGTTTTTTCCAGTATCCGTTCCTCATCAAGAGCAACAATCGCCGCTTTCTGAATCGCCAAAAACTGTCCGCTGTCCGAATTGTCCTTAACATCAGCAAATGCCCGGACAATGAGCGGATTGCCGCAAACCCAACCGATTCTCCAACCGATCATGTTCCAACCTTTGGACATGGAATGAACTTCGACGCCGACCTCTTTTGCGCCGGGAACCTCCAAAAAGCTGAGCGGTTTGCCCCGGAACTGAAACGGCAGATGTGCGGCATCCTGAATGACAACCAGTTGGTGTTTTTGGGCGAATTCAATCACTTTCTGATAAAATTCAACGGTTGCAACCTGACCGGTTGGACTATTGGGGTAATTCAGAACCAACAATTTGGCCCGGGATTTGATGTCCTCGGAAATTCCGTCCAGATCAGGGTAAAAATGATTTTCCGCTAAAAGGGGAAGAGGGTGAACGGTTCCTCCACAATACTTAGTATGCGTTCCTGCAACGGGATAACCCGGGACTGTCATAAGCGTAATATCACCCGGGTTAATAAAAACAGAAGGGAGCATTGCAAGGGCCGTTTTCGAGCCAATACAGTGATTGATCTCGGTTGCCGGGTCCAAATTCACGCCAAATCGTTTTTGTATGAACCGACAGACAGCCTCTTTGAACTCCAGACAACCATTATCGGCATATCCCCGGTTCTCCAGTTTGTCCGCTTCATGAGTAAGGGCAATTCGCACATCATCATCCGCTAAGGAATCATTCTCGCCAATCCCAAAATCCAAAAGTGGTCGATCTGGAAAATCAGCAATCGCTTGACGCTTTGCCCGTTTGATTTTCTCAAATTTGTAAATCTCCGTTCCTTTTCCGTAATTGACTCCGCCAATTCGTTCGGCAAACAACGACTGAAAGTAAGGGTCACTCATCATCAACTCCTGAAAAGTTTGTTACATCGTTCATTCATTACAACGCAAAACGTCAGCAAAGTGAGCAAAATCACCTTGCTGACGCTCTGAATTGCGGCAATTCTTCGGAAATTCTACGGCGCAGTCGGACCAACTCGATGATAATGGTCCATGTCAATGTAGAGAACTTCCTGAGCATCTTCGTCAACCAGTGTTTGCGGGATCGGCCAACCACAATTGACGGTTTCAACGAAATAAACCGTACATTTGTAATGAGCATGATGCAATTGGGCCGGACCAATCAGCGGAACAATGGACGGAGGATCAATATAATCGGCAAGGAGTTCTTTGACAATACGGACATTGGTTCGATGTGTCGTTTCGAGGAACGGAATCGAACCTGAAACCGGACGAACCTTGTTCAAAGCTCGCATAACCTGATCGTCCGAAGGAGGGTCAAGGGCGATTGCATGATTCTCGGAAACCGGTCCCATAATTGCGACCTTGTTGTACCGAAGATTTTCCCAATACTCATCTTCATAACCTTGTTGGAAATAAGGAGCAACGGGGACTGGAATGGATGCAACACCGAGTGATCCGGCTGGAGCAACGACTCCAACACAACCACTTGCGAGCAGACTGGTCAATAAAAGCAATGAAAACAACGTTGCCAATTTCAACTTGAGGGTCATCTTTTTTCCCTTTGTTTCCCAAAATCTGGATGATTCAACATATTCTCAAAAAAACAGGTCCCCGAATCGTTTCGTCGTCTGTTCCCAAACACCGTTGTCTGTCAGAACAGTCAATGATTCAAGGATTGCCGAATAAGTTGATAATAAACATTTCAACAAAATGTCGAGCGGTCAAAAATATGGAGTCAATGTACATGCAACATACGCGAAACCCGCTTGACGGAACCGCAATTCGTTAATCAGTTTATCGGTGTTAAACTGTATCGAACTTGCGGTTTTTTTCTGTTGAATCAAATAATCGGAAAAAAAGTTTTATAAGGACACAAGATAGACCGACAAGGAAAAATAGTGAAAGTAGGCAAAGAAAGTTGTTTACGCAACCCGAAATCGTTGCTGATCGGTCTCAAAAGGGGTTACAACCTGTTGAGCCGGGTTTTGAACGGATTGGACGAACCCGAGTTTTTCTTGGACGATGTAGAGGGGCCGACCTTTGACTTCGCGGAAAATGCGTCCGATGTATTCGCCGATTACACCAAGTGAGATCAGTTGAACTCCGCCCAAAAACAGAATTGTCACAATCAGTGACGCCCAACCGGGAGTTGGTGATCCGCCAAGAAAGAGGTACTGAAAAAAAGCCCAACCGATGTAGGGAACGATGCTAAATGCGGTTACAAAGCCGAGATACATGATCCAACGAAGAGGTCGGACGGAAAATCCGGTAATACCGTCGATTGCAAGAGCAATCAATTTTCCGGTCGAGAACGAGGGAACCCCCGCATATCGGGGCGCACTTTCAAACGGAAGAACGATTTGCCGGAATCCCAACCAACTAATCATTGCGCGGAGAAACCGCATTTTTTCGGGCATTTGAATCAGAGCGTCAACAACGCGACGATCCAAGAGCCGAAAGTCGGACGAATTGGGGATGATTTGAACGTCACTCAAGGAGTTCATCACCCAATAAAACAGTGAGGAGGTTGTCCGTTTTCTCCAACCGATTTCTTTTCCATAAGTCCTTACGGTGTTAATAACGGCATAACCTGATTTCCAAAGCCGGACCATTTCGGGAATCATTTCAGGGGGTTGTTGTAAGTCGGCGTCCATAATGATCACCGCTTCTCCTGAAGAATGTTCCAATCCGGCTGAAATGGCAATTTGATTGCCAAAATTGCGGGCAAATTGAACAACTTTGACCCGTTGATCTCTTTCGTGCAGCGATTGCAAGACCGCTCCCGTTTGGTCTTTACTCCCGTCGTTGACGAACACCATCTCCCAAGTACAACCCATTTCATTCAGTTGGGCTGAAACCGCTTCATAAAAGGCGGTCAATGACAGTTCCTCATTGAAGGAAGGAACAACGATTGATATTTCGATTTCGCCCGGACAAATCCGTTGTGAATCCGCAATCGGCAAACAGTCTTTCAGGACATCATCCATGATGTTTTGGGGGTTAGACGAGAACAAATGGTCCGACGCAACAAGACGTCAAGGGGCAAGAATACCTTTTTTGGAGTATTGGTTCAAGACGAAAACCGAAAAGAAGAAAAATAAGGGAGAAACAAGACAATTGCGAATGTTCTCTCATTCCATTCTGTTGACAGTTGCCTAGACAATCGATAAGATAGCGCGGAGATAATGAAGATAACAGTGAATCCTCTGTCCTATCACACGTCCTTTTTTCTTTTTTCAACGGTTTTTTCTTATTCATTCAGTAAAGGAATTCAAAATGGCGAAGCAAGCGAAAAAACAGGTCTATTTAGCAGCAAGTGGGGATTTGCGTTTGCGTGCAAATCAGGATTGCTGGAGTACGCAAAAAACAATGGAAGATGCGCTCGGAAAAGCAATCGCCGACCTCGGTTACACTGTTGTTCGAGCTCACACCTACAATGAAAAAGAGAAACACGGTTTCATCTCCTCTCAAAAACAGGGATTGGAAGTCTTTTCCCAATTGAACCCCGATCAGCCCATTATCATTGCCGAGTCGGTTTGGCAGTATTCTAATCATGTCATGCCGGGTCTGCTTGGACATCGTGGTCCCATTTTGACGGTCGCCAATTGGTCTGGTACTTGGCCGGGTCTGGTCGGTTTGCTCAACTTGAATGCCTGTTTGACTAAAGCGAACAAAGAATTTTCGACACTTTGGAGTACCGACTTCCAAGATGCTTGGTTTCTAAAAAATCTGGCGAAATGGTTTGAAACAGGCAAAATAAAACATTCGGCATCTCATCTGACACCGTTTTCGAAAGTCTCTTTGCCCGAAAAAGAGAAGAAACTCGGGAATAAATTGGCGAAAGAATTTTGTGCGAAACGTTCCATTATGGGGATTTTTGACGAAGGTTGTATGGGAATGTACAACGCGATTATCCCGGATGAACTTCTTTTCCCGATTGGTGTTTTTAAGGAACGTCTCAGTCAGTCCGCCTTGTACTACGCAACGACACAGGTTTCTGACAAAGAAGCCGAATCAGTTTTTCGTTGGTTGAAAGAACGGGGGTTACGTTTTCATTTTGGGACAAATGGGGCAACAGAACTGACGGAATCGCAAGTGATTTGGCAATGCAAGATGTACATTGCAACCGCGAGATTAGCCGATCTGTTTGGTTGTGATTGTGTTGGTATTCAATATCAACAAGGTTTGAAAGACCTTCTTCCGGCGAGTGATTTGGCAGAAGGGATGCTAAATAATGCGGATCGACCGCCTGTTAAGAGTGAGGACGGAAAACGGGTTCTTTTTGAGGGGGAACCGATTATTCACTTTAATGAAGTCGATGAATGTGCGGGATTGGACGCATTGATTACGAATCGGGTTGCAAATGCAATGAAGCAGCCGGTTGAAACAACTTTACACGATGTTCGTTGGGGTGATTGGGATGAATCGGGAACGACCAAAGATTTCGTTTGGGTTTATCAAATCAGCGGAGCTGCACCTCCTGCCCATTTTGTAGGAGGTTGGAGCGGTTCTGAAAGTATGCGGCAATCGACGACGTATTTCCGACTCGGGGGGGGGACGCTTTGTGGAGTTGGAAGACCTGGGCCGATTGTCTGGTCGCGTATTTTCGTTGAAAAAGGAAAACTCGGAATTGATCTTGGTCGCGCCAAAGTCATTGAACTGCCCAAAACCGAAGTCGAACGTCGCGCAAAAACCTGCACCTTAGGTTGGCCCGTTGTCAATGTCGTTCTCGACGGTGTAACCCGGGACCAGTTCATGTCCCGACATCGTTCCAACCATATCCAGATTGTTTATGCAAACGACGAAGCATCTGCCGACAAAATGTTGGCTTGTAAAGCCGCAATGTGCGAGCAATTGGGAATGAACGTCTCCATTTGTGGAACTGTCCCGAAAATGATGAAATAGGGATTATAGGGGATTGGGAATAGGGGATAGGGATGAGGTGAAAGAATGGAGAATGGAGAATTAAGGCAAATGAACATTTGTCCGAAAAAGAAGATGAAACCAGTGAACTTGCGTGACGCCGTTATCTTCCTGATTGCCCCTTCGTTCCTTCTACCTCCTATCTCCTACCTTCTCCAAAAAACGCGACACCCTTATGTTCCCGTCTCTCTCTTCTTTCCTCCTGTTCCCTAACCCCTATTCCCTGTCCCCGATTCATTTTATTCGGAAAAGTTGACCTAATCGTTAAAGTTTGCCAATTGTAAAGTCGATGTTTAAGACTAAGCGGGGTTCTGCATGAAAACCGCTGGAAAAACTTGACTATTTTGCGCAAACATCCTTGATTAACATGACAACTTTTCGACTGCTACTTTGCGTGCTTTGGATTGCCGTTTTGAGCGTCTTGAGTTCCGCTCAGACTTGGGATCATCGGGCGCAGAACACGGCATTGTCTAAGCCGACATTGTTTGAGCCGGAATGGTTGGACCCTCAAACATCTGTTGATTTTCGGGGACAGACGGAATTTACTTCAACGGAAAACGGCTTTGATGTCATTTACAGAGGAAAATCCCCCTCTTTCTTTCCCAAACAGTTTCAACTCCGTTTTTACGGTAATGCGTTTTACGACATTACCGATTTAGAAACGGGTGATTGGGGCAAGGCGCGGTCCGACATGAAAGGTTTTATGGTTGGGGCGGAACTGAAACTTAAACAAACGGTTTGGGGTGTTTATTATCAAGGGGCTTACAACGATCAGGAATGGACTGATTTTTTGAAAGAAGAGGTCAAGAATCAGGTAATCGGCTTGACATACCAAAAATTGTTTGGATTCGGGCATTTTCTGGTCAACGTTAATGGAGGAATGGACGAATGTGCGTTTCCAACCTATTTTGATCCGGGTCTAAAATTTGACGGAAAACAGCTTAACGCTTACACGGAGTTGGGTTTCAACGTCCCGATTGGTTTTTTGACGATCAAACCGTTTGGGGGATTGCACTACAACTATTTGCAGCATGATTCGTTGACACTTCTGGAGACCTACGAATTTGAGAAGGAGGAATTGAACGGGTTAAACGCCTTGATTGGTGCAAGAGGGAACATGAAATGGGGCGGAGTTGGCGTTCAAGTCCGCGCAAGTTGGGTTTATAACTGTTTTAGCGGGAGTCCAACCTACAAAACATATTATGGAGGATATTCGGGTGTTATGACGCCGACACAATGGTCGGTTGTTGGAAACACCGACCGAAACTGGTATTGGTTGGGAGCGGGCTTAAAGTGGAGTTTAGGTCAAATGTTGTCTCTTTACGCCGATTACGATATTATGCAAAACAAACAACAGGTTTCGCATCTCTTGAGCGGGGGAATTCGGCTGAGTTTTTAGTTCGACTTTGCCCAACTCCGAGTAAAGAATTGACAGAAAAGGCCGGTTAGGATAGACTGCACTTTTGGGGTCAAAAGAGAGGTGCAAGGATGAAAGTATTGGAATCGTCGGAAAATTACCTTGAAACGATCTTGGTTTTGAAAAAAAGTTCAGGCGAAGTCAAAGCCGTTGACATTGCCCGACATCTGGGGTACTCAAAGCCGAGTATCAGTGCGGCTCTGAAATTGTTAAAGCAAAATGGTTACATTACAGTTGCAGAGTCCGGTTACATCTCTTTGACAAAAGAGGGGCTTGAAATTGCCCATAAAATCTATCTGCGACACACGGTTTTGACTCAATTTCTCATTTCATTAGGTGTCTCTCCCGAAACCGCTCAAAAAGATGCCTGTAAAATCGAGCATTATCTGAGTGCAGAAAGCATGGAGCGAATTACCGCCTCTTTGGAGAAGAAGAAAGTAGGGAATGGGGAATAGGGGTTGAGGGGAAGAATTCGTCGTTTAGTCGCAGAACAACGTATCGCGCGTTCAGAACCTCCCATTTTAGGGTGCAGCCCCATTAGGACATATTTTCCTCAATCCTCCTTCTTTCCTTCTACCTCCTCCATTCTTTCCATCAATTCCTGAACCGATCTAAAGCATGTCAAGCGGGTCAATGTCAACAGTCCATTGTACGTTGCCCGGCGTTTTTAAGTTTGCGGTTGCAAGACGGATTGACCAACGCATAAATTCGGCGTTGTAGGCATGTAGATGAAGGTGAAAACGGAAGAACCCGCGCAGTTTGGCAAAGGGAGCAGGAGCAGGACCGAGCAGTCGGAATTTGGGGAGTTCCGGCAAATTGTTCTTTTGGGCGAAAAGAGGGGCTTTCTCCAACGCCCCCTTGAGTTCCCGGCCTAACTCTTTCGCAAAATTCAGCACAGTTTTTTCGTCAGGACCCCGGACAATAAAACGGCTCATTCGGGAATAGGGGGGATAACCCAAATTCCGTCGAATCGTCAATTCCTCCCCGACAAATCGACGATAATCATGTTGAACGGCTGCTAAAATCGCCGGGTGATCGGGATTAAAGGTTTGAATGATAACCCGTCCCCCTTTTTCTCCCCGACCTGTTCGTCCCGCAACTTGTGTAATCAGCAGAAATGTGCGTTCCGACGCTCGAAAATCAGGCAAATGAAGCGCGGTATCTGCGTTAATGACTCCAACAAGCGTCACGTTCGGAAAATCCAGTCCCTTTGCAATCATTTGGGTTCCAAGCAGAATCTGGACTTTTCCTTCACGGAATTGCGACAACGCTCTTTCGTGAGAACCGCGACCTTGCATCGTGTCCGTATCCATTCTTAGTACAGAACTGTTGGGGAATCGGGATTTTATCTCCTGTTCGAGTTTTTGAGTTCCAAATCCAAAATAGCGAATTCCGGCGAATTGGCATTTGGGACATTTTTGCGGGGCCGGAATCTGGTAATCGCAATAATGACAAAGGGCGATTTCTTCCGTTCGATGATGTGTGAGAGAAACATCACATTCGGGACATTTGACGACTTCTCCACATGCGGGACATTGGATTTGGGTTGAGAAACCGCGACGATTCAGGAGCAGAATAACCTGTTCCTGCTTGTTGACAGAAGCGTCAATTGCTCCATGTAATTGTCGGTGTACAGCCCCTAAAGTACGTCGGGACCGGACTGCTTCTCGGAGATCGACGATAGAAACAGCGGGGAGAGCGCGACCTTCGACCCGATGTTGCAGCGTAATGAGTTGGAATTCCCCTTTTTGAGCCGCATACCACGATTCGAGTGAGGGGGTTGCAGAACCGAGAAGAAGGGGGACCGATTCCTGTTCCGCCCGTTTTTGGGCAACCGTCCGAGCATGGTATCTCGGCGCGGTATCCTGCTTGAACGAACTTTCATGTTCCTCGTCGATGATAATCAGACCCAAATGAGGAACGGGCGCAAAAATGGCACTTCGAGCACCAACAACGACTTGGACTTTTCCGCTTGTAATCCGGCTCCATTGTCGATTTCGTTCAGCGTCCGTCAAATGACTGTGTAAAACGGCAACATGTTCAAAACGACCTCGGAATCGGGCGAGAGTTTGAGGAGTCAGGCTGATTTCGGGGACGAGGACGATTGCTTGACGACCGCTTGCAACGACGTGCTCAATACTCTGCATGTAGACTTCCGTCTTTCCGCTCCCTGTTACTCCATGCAAAAGAAGTGTTTCCTGCTTCATTCCTTTGAGCGATTGGATGATCCGCTCCAACGCAACCTGCTGTTCAGCATTGAGTGTATGTCGCTGTAAATCAGAGGGGTCTAACGCAACCTCAAGGTCGTTTAGCGGATTCGTTTCACGTCGGACAGTTCGGGTTCGGACAAGTCCCAACCGTTTCAGGGCCTGAATAGGAACCTGAGAACATTTGGCAGCCCGGGTCCATTCCGACAGGGAAAGGGGTTCAGGACTGTTCCGCAACACGTCCAGAACCTTCAACTGTTTCTCCGTAATCAAACCCGACCCCCGTTTGCCCGATCCAACCGGTTGTGCAATCGAGGGGATACTTTTCAATTTGGCTATTTTCTCGACTTTTTCGCCCGCTTTTTCGTCGACGAAGAAAACCGTCGTCAATCGGGTTGCAGCATGACCGCGAACACCAGCTGGGAGCATTGCTTCAAGAACCGTTCCAAGCGGGCAAAGGTAATAATCCGCAATCCAATTCGCAAGTTGCAGCATTTTTTCCGAAAGAAGTCGTTGCGAATCAACAAGATGTAAAATGGACTTCAATTTCCGGTACTGTTCAGCATGAACGGTTTTGACAGAGGTCCCGACACAATAACCGAGGAGAGGACGGTTTGATTTTCCAAGTGGAACCTGAATTCTCATTCCCGGTTGCAACGACGTTTCCAACGAATCAGGAATCAGATAGTCCAACACCCCGTCCAACCCGGTTGGAAAGACGACTTGAGCAAGAAGAGGTGAAAACGATTCAGCCCAATCCTGAAAAGGGTTGACAGATTGGGCGGAATCGTCCCCAAAGAGCGAGCGTTGTGACATGCTATTTCGCTTTTTCGGCAGAACCTTTACTCGGAAAACGACGTTTGTCCTTCGTCGGAATCAACGATTCATGGAGTCCGCTTTGTCCGGGTGTCCAAGTTGACCGACTCATACTCCATTCTGTTGAACCCGTTGGAGATAAGGAATCCCCCTTTTTGTAAAGCGGGGGAAGAAAGTCCGGGCGAGACGCCAAAAGTTCTTCCGCCTTTTTTAACTGTTCAGGAGTCAAAAAATCACGGAACTGTCCCCCCATTGATTCTCCGTCGTCAACCGCCCGATCCATAAGGGCCTGACCTTCTGCAATAAGGGCTTCACGATCAGCAGCCGACATGTTAGGTCCCCCAAGTGCCGCACCTCGTTCGGCCAATTTCAAACCTTGATCGAGCATTTCCATACGCTGTTTTTCTCGTTCCTTGAAAACAGCAGTTGCCTTTTCCCGTTGTTCAGGCGTTAAATCAAGAGCCGAGAGCATTTCCTGATTCATAAGCGGGGAATTCAGACCGCCGACTGCCTGAAAAGACAACACTTTTGCTTTTTGTCGTTGTTCGGGCGTCGCAATTGCGTCAATCTGCGCTTGATATTCTTTCATCTTCTTCTGCAACTCGTCGGCAAGAGTCTGTTCAGCACCCGGTTTTCCGTCTTTGAAACTGCCGATGATTTCAGGAGCACGCCGAATCGCTTCCATTTGCATTTGTTGGGCAATTGCTTCCATTTTTTTGACCTGATCTTTGGAAAAGCCCAATTCCTCTCGTACTTCATTACTTTCGAGGGACGCCATAAAAGTTGCGGTTGTACTTCCACCTTCTGCAAGGGCTTGCGCAACCTGACGTCCAACAACGGTGATGATTCCCGGGGGGGGGATAAAACCGGGGTCTTGGGCGAAGAGAAGACTTGGGAGAGCGAGGAGGAACAACAGGGGGGCGACGATTTTTTTTATAGACATACGGTTTTCTCCTTGGGTGTAAGAAGATGATTGGAACCGGTTTTTTTCAAAAAGCGAGAAAGTCCGACGACGGACAGTCGCGCAACGTAGTGTAAGTATACACCAAATTGTGTCCCTTTGCAAAAGCAGATTGTATGCGGGGTAAAAAATTTTTTTGATGTCCCGTTGAGCCGCAAATACAGCGTATCTCACCTAAATCGAAGGTCAAATGCTCTACTCAAGCGGACATGTTTCGAGAGTACGAATGTTGGGCAACGTATTCGGGGGTAAAAATCGGGCAACGTCAAATTCTAAAAGCGGGACTGCTCCAGGAATGATCTTCGTAATTTCAAAACTTCTTTCCCGAGTTGTTTTACCATCCATTCTAGCAACCGTGTTAATTTGCGACGATTTAAGAAGCGGTATTTGGCCAATTTCACTTGGAAAATACTCGTTTTGAATCGTTCGTATTATGTACTCCGATATTTCTTCAACTTCTTTCACAACCCAAAAACTATCCCGCAAGAATGTAAACTTGTTTTCAATACGACTGTTGTCTGAAAAAGTATGCAAAGTATTTACGATAACGACATTATCTCCGTTCTCAACACCTGTTGAAATACTCATGGTCGCATCTGTGACATTCTTATACCCCGTTCTTCCGAATAACAGATACTCCATTGTATACATATATGCACGAAAAGGGAGAGACGGAAAAACAATATCCTCGACTGACATCTCAAGAGGTTCATCTTTGGCCCGACTTCCGTCCACAAAATAGTAGAGCCTATTTCATAACCGTCTGAGAGCGATCATGGCACAAGCTGTTTGTAAATAGGCGTTAAACATTGATATTTTATGATCGTAACGAACTACCAAACGTCGAAAATCCTGTATCCACGAAATCGTTCGCTCGAT
>JBOFQB010000066.1:0-91817 GCA_051660685.1 Thermoguttaceae bacterium
GGGGGGGGAAGAAAGGAAAGGGGAAGAAAGGAAAAAGGGGGCACAAGATCATTGGGGCATCTCTTCTTCGGAGTTGCCGATGTATGTCGAGCGACTGAATCACCTGCAAAAGTGGGGGGGACAAATTGGGGCAGTTCAGCTGTATACGATTGCACGCAACACCCCGGCAACGGGGGTCAGACCTTTTTCGGATGATGAGATGGAGCAGCGGGCGAATTGGGTTCGAGAAAAAACCGGTTTGACTGTTCAGACCTATTTTTCGAGATGAGCGAGGAAACGGTTGACGACAAAAAACAAGCTCGATTGGGAGTGACACAAAGGTCAAAAATACGCCGAACGGTGTTTTGCGGCGAAACGGCAAAAAAAATTTCCGAGGTAGGTTTCTCGGTGTCAGAAAATGGGGTATAATCCTCTTGGGAATCGGGTCAAAAGCCTTTTTCCCCCTATTCTACTTTTTCAGGGTCGTCTTTCAGAGAAAGCGACATAACATATTTTCCGTTGAACCCCAAGGAGTACACGATTGTGCAAATACAAATTTCAACGCGACACGGCAGTATCAGCGATCAAACGCAAGAAGTGATTCGTTCAAAAGTGGACAAGCTGAATCGCGTTTTTGAGCGACTGACTTCCATTGAACTGACGGTCGATCTGGAAAAAGCGGATCACCCGAAAGTTGATTTACAGGTATCTGCGGAACACAAGCACAATTTTATTGCCGAATACAGTAGTGAAGACCTTTTCGGCAGTGTCGATCAAGTTGTTCACAAAGTCGAACAGCAACTTCGTAAGTACAAGGGGAAAATTCAGGACCATCATATTCCGTCCCCGGCCGTATCCGGGGAAATCGAATAATCCATAAGGAGTATTGTGAATGAAATTCTCGAACTTTATTCAACTCGATGCAATTCGTACCGAGGTGAAATCAGCCGACAAAGAGGGCATCATCCGCGAAATGGTACAAGCCCTTCTCGAAAGTGGAGCAATCCAACAGGATGAATCCGAAGGAATCATCAAATCCATCATCAAGCGTGAAGAACTGGGCTCAACCGGAATCGGTCGCGGAATCGCGGTTCCGCATACAAAACATCCCAGTGTTGAACGATTGGTTGGAACAATCGCCGTAAGTCAGTCCGGGATCGACTTCGACAGTCTCGACTGTGAGAAGGTCCATCTTTTCTTTCTTTTGGTTTCTCCGCTTGACCGACCGGGAGAACATTTGCGAGCGTTGGAACACATCACCCGACAATTGAAAGATGATGCTTTTTGTCGGTTCCTGAAACAGTCCAAGAACCGGGATGATGTGTTGGTTTTGCTTGATGAAGCCGACAATAACATGTTTGGCAAGTAGAAAGCAGGAATCAGGAGATCAGTTTCGTGCCCCGATGTATTCAAGAGGTTGTTGTACCGAATCGGAGCGGACTTCATACACGAGTCTGCTCGATGATTGCAACAACGCTAAAAAATTACTCTTCTTCGGTTTTTCTCAGCAAAGGGAAGGTGACTGCCGATTGTCGTCGCGTCATTGAATCCCTTTCACTTGGGGCTGCGCAAGGAGAGAGTCTGCAACTGGTTGTTGAGGGGGATGATGCTCAGGACACGATGCAAGCGATCCTTGATCTTTTTGCCGTTTCCTTTCATGAGGATCAGGAAGAGGGGCTGTACTGATGAAGAAATTGCAGGGAATCGCCGTTTCTCCGGGTGTTGCAGTAGGAGAAGCCTTTGTTCTTGGAACAGAGGGGTTTCGTATTCCCCAACATTTCGTTCTTGAAGAAGCCGTTGACGGGGAAATTCGCCGTTTGAACAATGCGATCCGAATTGCCGAGTCAGAAATTCGGATGAACCGCGATTCTGTTGCCCGGGAATTGGGGTCGAAATATGCCGACATCTTTGAAGCGCATTTGCAGATACTTTCTGATCCGAAACTGCATGAGGAATTCAAGGAACTGATTTCAAGTCGGATGTTTTCTGCCGAACACGCCGTTAGTGTCGTTGTTCGTCGATATGCGGAAATTTTCCGTCGTTTGGACAGTAGTTATCTTGCCGAACGGATTCAGGACATTCACGATATTGAAAAGCGACTGCTTCGTTTGCTTCTTGGAATTCAACGGGAAGGACTTCAGACGTTGACAGCTCCTGTTCAGCTTCTTGCATCGAATCTGACACCGAGTGAAACGGCAAATTTGAAGCGGGAGTTTGTTCAGGGATTTGCAACGGAACTGGGGGGACCTGGGGGTCATACAGCGATTTTTGCGGCTGCACTTGGGATTCCGGCAATCGTCGGGGTTGGTCCTTTCCTGACGGATGTTTCGGGGGGGGATGTTGTCATTATTGACGGAGATGCGGGGGTCGTCATTCTTCAACCGGATGAAGAAACCTTGCAGCAGTATCATGATCAGGTTGCAAAAAAGGCGATTTTTTCGGCTCAGTTGGAAGAATTGCGGGATGAACAGGCGATTACGAAAGATGGGACACAGATACACCTTTTGGGCAACATTGAGTTTCCCCAAGAAGTGGAGAGTTGTCGGGCAAGTGGAGCGGAAGGAGTTGGCCTGTATCGGACCGAATTCCTTTATTTGGTCAGTGCAACGAAACATGTTCCGACGGAAGAAGATCATTACGAAGCCTACAAACAGGTTTTAGAGGCGTACAAGGACAGTGAGGTGACGATCAGGACGTGTGATCTTGGAGCGGACAAGATGCCGAATTTTGCGAAGCCGAATGATGAACGGAATCCGTTTTTGGGACTGCGGAGTATTCGGTTGTCCTTGCGGAATACGTCCATGTTCCGACAACAACTCAAAGCGGTTTTGCGGGCAAGTGTTCACGGAAAAGCGCGACTGATGTTTCCTCTTGTCACGACCCTTATGGAATTTCGGCAAGCGAAGTCGATTCTGGCGGATGTTCGAGAGGAAATGGACGAAGATGGAATTCCTTATGATTATGGTATGCCGGTTGGAATGATGGTCGAAGTTCCTGCTGCTGTTGTATTGATTGACCGGTTTGCTGAAGAAGTCGATTTCTTTAGTATTGGGACGAACGATTTGATTCAGTATGCTCTTGCGGTTGACCGCAGTAATAAAGATGTGAGTAATCTTTATAATGCGGAAGACCCGGTTATTATGCGGCTTATTCGCCGGACCATCTCCGTTGCCGACGAACACAAGGTCCCGGTCAGTTTGTGCGGCCAAATGAGCAGCAACCCGCTTTACACCATGTTGCTGATCGGTTTGGGTTTACGAACCTTTAGCTGTACCCCTGCTGTTATTCCGCAAATCAAAAAGGTGATCCGTTCGATTGACCTCCCAACTTGCCGTGAATTGGCAGAAACGGTGTTAGAGCGGGACGACACCCGGGAAATCCGCATGATATTGAAGCAACGATTGCATGATTGTGTGCCGGAAATTTCGGCAAGATAAAAGGGGCAATGCAGGAAAAATAGAAGGTCTGGGAATGATCCCGGTTGGAAACATCAGATGATGTTGAATGACGGTCAGCACTAACAGTCAGCAAATAGGGGACCGTTGTGTTCCAACGCTTGACTTACCCCAGTTCCGCTTCAAAATCGTCGAGTGATTGACACGTTGCAGCATGAGCAGCGAGTGATTGCAAGGCGATTTCGTCCGTCCGGCTGTTCAGTTCATTGACAATTCGTTTGGGAGCTTCCGTCTTAAATCGGGCCTTCAAAATCGTCAAAATCGTTTTCACTTCGCCCTCCAACTTGCCTCTTACCTTACCTCTTGCTTCCCCCCTCTGTTCCGCCTTGAGTTCCGCCTTTTCAAATACGGTCAGCATCATTTCATTTGTCCTTTCTCCAAAAACTTTTTTAACCTCGCAACTCAACTCTTCTTGTTCCAACCGCTGATTGTGAGCCGCAAAAACCTTTGACACAAACGGCAACATGTCGCGCAGCCAATCAATCTGTTCCTGCTCATTCGCAAATTCTCGAAGCGGCATTAACGCTTCGCCAAACGACAGACTCAACCGTTCCGTCATTTTCTTCAAAATCCCCATTACCAACCGTAATTGCGGCAACCCAATCAGTTTCGTCGAGTCCAACTCCGGCAAATCCACAACATCGTAGTGAATCTCCAACTTCGACCCGATCTGTTCGCCTATTTCGTCTTTCGGCAACAAGTCCGACATTCGCGGTTTGGGTCCTTTATGCGGCTTTTTTCCGGTTCGCAACACAATAAAATAGGGAGCCGAGAGCGGTTCGCCCCGTTTTTTTTCACGGTCCCAAATTGCACTGATGTAACGGCACAATTTTTGCGGTATCTCTCGCAAACTGGTTGATTGATGCTCGAAAATGATAACAGCTAACAGCTTTTGACGACTTTTTCGGCGATTTTTGAGCGGGCAACGAAACACCAAGTCAACGATTCGTTCGTCCCCCTCCTTGCCAAAATAGTGTGTCGGAGCCGGTTCAATCCGGTCGAGGTCGATCTGGGCAACGAATTTTGGGTCGGCATAATTCCGCAAAAAGTCGGCAAAAACGACAGTCCGGTCAAAAACGTTTTTGACGAACGTGTCGTAAATGTTGCCCAATTTCTCCCGGGTCGATTTGTGATCGGATTCGCTCTCACTCATCTACATATTTTACCCGGTCCCAACTGGTTTGACAAGACGATTTTCGGGGAAGTTGCAGTTGGTCTACAACAAAACGTCGAGCAACTCGAGCGCGTTAAGGTCGCGGTCCAACAACGGATGCTCCTCCCGATCATTGCGCTGTGAAAGAAAATCACGAATCAGGACAACATAGTCTTCCGTCAGCTCGATTTGTTGTAACGGATCAAGGTTTTCGCAAATCGTTTTCCAGCAACGCTGAAAACTTTCAAGTGCCGTATCATCCCCAAAAAGAGATCGGGCTGCACAAGAATCCAACCATTTAAGCTCGTTTTTGAACCGGGCAAAGCGTTTCAACCGTTGATCCTGTCCCGAAACAGCCGTCTCCGTCAACGGAATCACTTTCGTCTCCAACAAAGTTGTCAACGGAATGAATTCGTCTTGTGCCGGAAAAAAAGGAACACCGCTTGTCTCTTCATAAGGAGCAAACAAAGTATTCTCTTCGGCAAAGACCTGCGACAGAAATCTCTCAGCATCGTCCGAAGAAAGCGAATCCGTCCATTCCAATAACGATTCGTCCTGCACCGATTCTTCCCGCTCAGGACCTGCTTGTTCCAAAAAAGGAAACGAAAAGACAGTCGGGTGATTGGGTGATTGAACAGAAAGAGGATCGACCGGATGATTCGTTTCTTGAGCAGATGTGCGAACAGATTGCCGGATTGGTCCTTGAACAGGTCGCTCCACTTTTTGCAAAGATCGCGCAAACAACTCGGCAAAACTGCCAACTGCCAATTCCCGCAACTGTCCGGGGTTCGTTGAAGTCATTCCGTCAAACATCGACTGCTGCTCTTTTCTCCACTCCGCTTGAAACTTCTCTTCCAAAAAGGCGAAATCCGAACGGTTGAGGGCATGAAACACCAAGAGGGGCCAAGAATCGAGCAATGTTCCTGATTGAAATCGTTGATGCTGGAATTCCGACAAATCACAATACGAGATGCCCAAATCACTGCGGTTCAAACGCATAAGTCGTTCTCCCCCACTTACTCCCACAATTTTCAACGGTTTAGTCCGCGAAAAATGCAGCTCCGTCGAAAACGTCAACTCCGTTCTCCAAGAAAGCGGCAAAAGATTGAACAGCCCTTCAATCACCTGAATTGCAGCCGGTCCCCCTGTAAAAAAGGTACAAACCGAATCCAAAGCCGTTTGCAACAACAAACTTAGCCCTTTCGGGCCCATTTGCTGAACCAGTTGACCAAGAAGCATCGGGTCCACAACCGGTCTCGGTTGTTTGAATTCGGGCAACTGAACCGGTTTGAGCGATTTCGGCGGATTCAGAAAAAACGGCATTCGATCAACCTGTTGGATTTGGCGATACAGGGCAATCGGGTTATTGGCAAACATCAACAATGACTCGGGCGAAACGATGTAATGTTGGACGAAGAAAGAACGGGCTGAATGAAGCAGGGAGAAGAGACCGTCCGAACGGGGAATCATCCGACCAATCGCAAAATGACCACTTGGTAAGGGGTGAAAGAACAGGTTGCCCGATTCAAAGTGGAAAACGGATTCGGTTTTATCTTCGCTGAACCAACAACGTAGTTCATCGAGGTCGATTCGGGAGACTTCGGGCGTTGCAGCGAGGAGTGAACCGCGCCAACGTGTTTCTCCTGCACGAACGGAGATCAGGGCCTGTTGAATCGGAGGAAGAATCATAAGGGAGGGGGGGGGACGGGGGGAAGTCGTCAGAAATGAGATCAACTGTACACGGATACTTTACAACGAACTTGAGGGAAAAGCAAACAAACTCCGGGAAAAAGAGGAAATTTTCCCCGACAAAAAAAGGTTATTTCGTCCAGGAAATTTCTGTCATCTCGGTGATTTAGTGAAGATAGAAATAGGGGATAGGGATTAGGGAATGGGGGATAGGGAGGGGAAGACAGGAAGATAACGGCGTCTCGCTTTTTGTGAGAAGGTAGAAGGTAGGAGGTAGAAGGAAAGAAGGGGGATAGGGGGGAACATTGCGTTTGAGAGTGAAAGGGTGAGAAAACACAATCCAACGCATTATGCGTCAAACACTGCTGCAAAGCGAGGAGTGTTCCCCCCTAATCCCTATCCCCCAATCCCTATTCCCTACCTTAGAACGCCAAACGGCACGATTTTCCAACCGGTTTATATTCCCGGATCGTGACATTCTTGAACTGGGTGTCACCTCCATGATCCTGCAACATGATATGCCCGAGAAGATTCTCGCCAAAACCAGGATCATCGTTAAATTTGCTTTCTTTGATTTTTTTCTTCCATTCCGGGGACCCGACGTTGACGACTAAAACTTTTTTGCCGTTTAACCAATGTTCGATCCGATTGCCAAGTACGACAATTTTTGTGTGATTGAATTCTCCAACCGGTTTTAGTTCTTTGGGACCTGTTGGAGCAAAAACGTCATACAACGAGGCGGTTTGGTTTTTCGGGTTCAACTCTTTGGACCGTTCATCATCCAAAATCTGGTACTCGCAACCCAACCAACGGTCATCAAACTTCGAATATCGGTACTTGATCCCGCTGTTGCAGTTCTCGGCAATCGCCCAATCACATTCAAAAACAAAATACTTGTATTCTTTCTTCGTAATAATGTCCCCCCCTCTTCGTCCGGTCAATCGGACCATTCCATCTTTCACTTCCCAACCGGACCGAACGGGGCGTTCCCGGGCATTCATCCAATTTTCAAGACTGTCATTTGCAAACAACGATTCTTCAGGTCCGAGAGTGTAGTATTGAACTGGCTGAAAGAGCTGATGATGCGGCCAAGCCGCTTCAGATGAGACCAGACCAAACGAACAAACGAAGGAAAAGGCAAGTATAACCCGGACTAAGCGATTCATTTCGTCTCCCAATCGAGTAAAAGGTGAAAAAAGAGGATCAAGACAGTTCAACAACTGTCAAGAGTATATCACAGTTTTTGGCAAGATGGGAGAACTGCGACAAAAAAACAAGATGCGATATTGGCGATTACTGAGAAAAAGGGGCAATCTAGCGTTTAGCCGCGATACAACGTATCGCGCGTACAGAGATTTCAATACGCGCGGAACGTTGTTCCTCGGCTAAACGGGGAAACGCGCAGAACGTCGTTCTTCGGCCAAATGACGGTTAATCTCATACGCCGGTCGCCCGTTCTAAGGGCGTAACTGCGTGAGACGTTGTTCGTCCAGTTGCGAACGAGATGCCGTAATTGCAGCCGAAATGTAAGGATCATCCAATGTACTGCGAATCCGTTTTTGCTTATGTGGGGCTATTTTGACAAACGACTCGCCCGAACCGCTTTGACCTGATTGTCCGTTGATTCCCCGTTGTTCGTTCCGATTAAACTTGTCTTCCTGAACCGTTGACATATTCGGCTTACTGACCCGAACAGCATCTTCATGCACCTCGTCGTTCAACACAATGTCCGGCAAAACGCCAATCTCACTAAAGGAAAGTCCGTTCGGCGAATAAAACCGCTCAATCGTCATTTTTAACCCCGCAACCGTTATCGAACGGTTTGGTAAATCCTGATTGAAAAATTGCTGAACCGTCCCTTTACCAAAACTCCGTTTGCCAATCAGAATACCCCGTTTGTGGTCCCGGATCGCTCCTGCAAAAATCTCGGCTGCACTCGCACTCTCTTCGTCAATCAGCACAATCAACGGTATATTCCAAGTCCCCGGCGTCGTCGCTGTATACACCATCTCAATTTGTCGAGGTCGTTGCGTCCGAACAATCACCCCTTCTTCCAAAAAGAGATTGGCAACACCAACAGCAGCGGGAAGAGAACCGCCCGGATTATGTCGCAAATCGAGGACCAATCCGCGAATTCCTTCCCGTTGCAATTCCCGATATGCCTTTTGCAGGTCCTCAACCGTATTGTTTTGAAAACAGTTCAAACGAATGTATCCCAACTCTTCATTCAGTTTGCACACCTGCTCAACACTGGTCACCTCGATTTCTCGACGAATGATGCTGACATCACGTTCGGCTTTTCCGTCCGTCCCAATCCGTAAAACAACCCGGGAACTCTCACGACCTTGCAAAAGATCACCCCCTTCATCGCTCGTCAGTCCAACAGTCGATTTCCCGTCAACCGCCAATATTCGGTCTCCTTCAGCCAATCCCGCCTGTTCCGCCGGAGATTTCGGCAAAACCCGGGTTATAAATATCGAATACGAGTCCGCATCAAATTCAAAACCGATCCCGATCAAGCGACCGTCAATCATGGAATACCAGTCGTTCAACTCCCGAAGTGTCAGATAACAGGAATGAGGATCAAGTGAATTGGCTGCACCAATGAGGAATTCAAGGATGGAAGCGTTGATTGACAACCCGATTTCTCGTTGTGCCAAATCGGCAACATTCAGGACCCCATTTTTCACGTCTTTCATATCGAAAAAGGACCAGGGTTGTGACAGTTCCCGCATTTTCCGACACGTTTCATTGATCGTTGATAGTGATGCTGTAAGACCATTTTTCTTCAAAAAAACCGGCTCAGACAGTGCAATCTCCAAATTTTGCAAACCGGCTTGAAAAAGGACCCCCCATTGTTGAACATCAATGTAATTGTCCCTAATGACGGTCAACGTATTCTCAAACATCCAGAGAATCTCTCCAAGCGAGGACTGCCGCAAAAGTTGTTCATACGTCTGATCCGAACACCGTCGTGTGACGTAATAGTGAAAACGGGCGATTTGATAACGTTCTCGAATCAATGGATCATTATGAAAGGTTTTCAGCGCGTTTTGATAATGCGCAACCGCTTCAGACCATTGTCGTTGCTGTTCCAACCGTGTTCCTGTTGCAAGAACCTCTTCCGTTCCCTTTTGGGTCTCCTCCAGAACGGGAACCGGCTCTGTAATTAACGGAGGAAGTGACCGAAACCGTTCGGACGGATTCTCGGCATCTTTTTCTACAGAATACAGTTTGACAACGGTTTGAGGTCGCTTCAAAGGACCCGGTTGGGATTGTTGAAGTGGTCGATTCTCAGGAGAAAGAGAACGGGTTGATTGGGAATCCTCTTCAGATAAACGGCTCAAACGGGGTTGCGAGGAATTTTCCGATTGCCGTATTCCGCCTGAACTTTGCCCATATTGCGAATTCTGACTATACGGCAAACTCGGACTATACGGCGAATTGGCCTGATCGGCAAGGAGTGTCGTTCGCCCAACAACCTGACCGCAAACAAGGGCGGAAGAGGTAATCACCAGAATGCTGAGAACAGCAAATGGTTGAATCAGGGTGCAATACAGGGAACGAAACGACATAGGAAGCGGAATACAGATGTACAGAGAATGCTGAAACGTGATAGGGGGAAAAGCATCCGTTCTCCTGACATCCTTGTGACAACTCGATGTTCGGCTCCTGATTTCCTTCAATCTTTCCTTTTATACGTCATTCCTTATTCCTTTCGACGACCAACACACCAACTCATGTTCTGTCACAACCGGCAAAGACGGTTCAAGACCGAACCGTACAAAAAGGGGCACAGAACCCAAAGGAACAAACGTAAAACGAGTCTGCCGAAGTATACACGCCGAATTGGTCTTGTCAAAAAACTCCTTGAAAAAAGCAAGTGACAAGACCGACACAATCCTCATTTTTTGACAGAAAAAATCAGATTGTTTCGGGAAAACCTTTCTTACAGATCATTACGTTTACGAGACTCATTCCGTACTTGCGGAAATCAAGAAATTTTTTTTTCTCATTTATCTCTCTTTGACAAAAAAAGACTCAAGTAGGGGATAGGGACTGGGGGATAGGGAATAGGGAGGAACATATTCCCGTTTAGCCGAGGAACATCGTTCCGCGCGTTTTGAAACCTCTTTGCGCGCGATACGTTGTATCGCGGCTAAACGACAAAATTTCTTCCCTATCCCCCATTCCCTAATCCCTATCCCCTACCTTCCACCATCTTGAAAAGGTTGGACAAAGGCTTCGACATGTGTACTTTGGACAAGAGCAACGGCCGTATGTCCCGGTCGAAACCGAAAATCAGCTCCAGGAACCTGAACATAACCTTCTTGAATGATTGCCCCAATAATCCCTTCTCGCGGAAGAGAAACGTCACGCAATCTGTTTTGCGCGATAAGAGAATCTTCCTGCACTTCAATTTCAAGAACTTCGATCCCCCCTCCCAAAATATATCGGTTCCGAAAAACAAGCGGACCTGTATTAAGAAGTCCTTCCACTTGTCGGGCAACAACCTTGCGCGGACTAACTGTTTCTGTAATCCCAAGTTTGCCGACCACATTCGCATAATCTGACCGTTCGACAACGGACATCAGGACCTTGACGCCGACATCCTGGGCTTCAACGCACGCCATAATATTGTCCTCGTCTTCCCGCATACAAGCAACAAAAATGTCCATCTCGCCAATCCCTTCCTCTTCCAACTGCACACGACGTCGGGCGTCACAGTGAATAATCGTACACGACTCGAGATGATCGGCCAAAAAAGTGCAACGTTCACGATCCGTATCCAGAATTGTGACATGATAACCGCGATGTTGCAGGACAAGGGCAAGGTGATACCCGATTTCTCCTCCCCCTGCAATTGCAACACTGCGCCCGCGAAAGGATTGCGTGTTAAACATCTTTTTGACTTGTTCGACTTCCGAACGTTCTCCAAGAAGCGAAATACGGTCTCCCACTTCGATCATATCATTGGCGGTCGCTATCTTGACTTTACCAGATCGGTTAATCGAGCCAATTCGGACTTCCGACGGAAGTTTGAGGTCTTTGAGGAGAACCCCTGTTGCCGAAGAAGGGCGTGAAATAATCACATCCTGCATCTCGAGAGCACCCCGCGCAAAGGATTCGATTGTCATTGCGCCCGGTTCCCGAATTCGTCGGGCAAACTCCATTGCGGTTAAATGCTCCAGACTCAGCAAACGATCTATCTTAAAATGATTTTGATAATCGAACGTGCTTAAATCCCGAAAAACATCCGCATACACGCGCGCTGCAACCCGGGTTGCCCCCATTGATTTCGCTATACTTGCAGCCAATATGTTACATTCATCATTTCCGGTCAATGCAAGACAAAGATCGCAGGACATGACCCCCGCCGAGAAAAGAATGGTCGATTGCGACGCTGAACCATGTACAACACCGACATCCAGTTCTGAGTCGACCTGATCCAACACTTCCTGATTGTTGTCAACAAGTGTCACTTCATGTTTCAATTGACACATGCTTTCTGCAACAGATGTTCCAACAGTTCCAGCACCCAAAATGAGGATTCGCATACTCAACCTCGAAACAGATACATGATGATTTCCATGATGAGGGCGATTCCAATCATAAAGGCGAAAACGCTTAGGGCAAACCGAACGGCGTGTTGCACGATCAAACGCGGTTGTTCATGTCGTGTTCCTGCATAAACAAATGAAAACGCGAGAATAAGAGGAATTGCAAACAAAAATTGAG
Source organism: Thermoguttaceae bacterium (assembly GCA_051660685.1). Classification (GTDB taxonomy): domain Bacteria; phylum Planctomycetota; class Planctomycetia; order Pirellulales; family Thermoguttaceae; genus JAVBSX01. Next base: position 12,016 of record JBOFQB010000066.1, read on the forward strand.
GCATAAGGGAAAGGAGGGAATAGGGAATAGGGGTTGGGGTCTAGGGAAAGGAGTAGGGGATAAGGGTCGGCAAAAACAAATCCCTATCCCCTATCCTCCATTCTCTACACCCGCATCTCTTACACTCTGGGAATTTCAAAACCAGGTCGCGGGGTTCGCGCAAGGAACGTTGCAGCCTGTTCATCCCCAATAATCTTTTCCGTCTTCGGGTCCCACTTCAGTTCACGATTCAACCGGGCTGTGATCGCGCAAAGATGACACGACTGCATTGCCTGAACATGAGAATAAACGTCCGAAATCGGCAGACCCCCTTCTTTGATACAGGTAATAAAGTTGGCTTTATGCCAAGTGTCATAATCCTTACCGTTACTCAATTCCTTGAAATCAGAACGGGCAATCTTTTTGTGTAAACCCTCTTCAATCGGTTTCCCCTTGATCCGTTCACGATTAACGTGCATACGACCTTTGGTTCCCTCAATCAAAATACCATTTCCATTGTCGGAATGACTGCAAACGGTCATCTCGACTCCGCTCGCAAATTTGCACAAAATCTGGAACACCTGACTGGTATTGTAACAATCATCAATCGTCGCATACCCGTCTTTGTAAGGAACCGGATGTTCGATCACAATCGGCGTGAAACTGACCGGACCACAACCTTCTTTGTCTTCCCCAAGTGCCCAATGTGCGAAATCAATATGGTGTGCCCCCCAATCCGTAAATTTACCCCCGCTGTATTCATACCACCATCTGAAATTATTATGCGTCCGTTCCTTAATATAATCGACTTTCGGGCATTGTCCCAACCACATGTCAAAATCAAGCGAGTCCGGGGGAGTTGTTTTCTGGAATGGACCCCCCACATCTCCTCCTCCAATGTCCACAACCATCTTCTTAATGTCCCCCAAAAGACCTTTGCGGACCATAAGGGCTGCTGTTGCAAACTGCGATTTCTGCGCTCGTTGTTGCGTCCCAACCATAAAAACACGGTCGTTGTACTTCTTGCACGCATTACGAATCAATTGACCTTCTTCAACGGTCAAGGTCAGCGGTTTCTGACAGAAAACATGTTTTCCCGCTTGTAAGGCCTCAATCGCTATTTTCACATGCCAAGGATCCGTCGTCGCAATTCCAACAACGTCAATATCCTTACGATCCAGAACCTTACGATAATCCTTATAGGCGTCCGGTTTGCCAACTTTTTGTCCGTCCACCTTCTTGCCAATCCCCTCATCATTCAGTGCTTGTCCAAGTCCATATTCGGAATCGACATCACAAAGGGCGACAACATCGCCGAGATTGGAGAAATCCCGGGCATCTCCGCGCCCCATTCCGCCCAATCCGACAAAACCAATCTGCAATCGGTCATTCGCTTCTTCGGCTCGAACAGGTTGCGCACTTGAAACCAAATAAGGGGTGATTGCAGCACCTGCTGTTAACGCAGATGTCTGCTTCAAAAAACCGCGACGATTTGTCGTTTTCATAAATTTTATACCTTTCGTTTATAAATAGTTTTGTTGTAAATGATTTTGATGTATTATTCCCCTATTTCTCTTCCGCCTTTTTTTCTTCGAACAGTTCGCCAATCACCTCTTGCAGAGAACCGTCAAAACAGTTCAGATCGAACGACAGAAGTTTTCCGTCCCGGTCAATAACGAAAAGGGTCGGAACCGCTTCAATATTGTACTTTTCCGCCAAATTGCCCATTTCCGCTTTGACTGTCTGTTGATCATCGATTTGAGCCCAAGTAATCTTCTCTTTCGCAAGAAACTTCTTGATTTCTTCCGTCGTCGTCCCTTCCCGTTCCCAAACATCAACGCCAATAATCTCAAGACCCTTGTCCTTATACGTCGCATACAGTTCCTTAAGAACTTTCGTTGCTTCAAGACAGGGGCGACACCAAGTTGCCCAGAAATCGATAATCACGACCTTGCCCTTGTACTTGGACCAATCAAATTTGGTTCCGTCGAGCATGATTCCTTCCAGTGTAAACTCTTTGCCGATCAAACTTTGTCGATACAGCGTTGCTTTGATTCCACTTGCCAATTCCTGAACAGAAGGATCATCGACTTTTTCGAGCAGTTCGGCAAATTCCTGCATCGTCTCGATTGCCAATTGCTCATTGCCCGTTTTTTCAGCAAGTGAACCGGCGATGTTAAAAATGACCGGGACGATCTGGAGAGCACCATATTGAACGTATTCCTGAAAGTATTTCTTAACTTCATCTTTCAGTTTGACAAATTCCTCAATCGAGGGATCGTCGGACATCACCAATTCAATGAGTCCGAAAATGTAGTACATCGCTTTTCCTTCTGCAATCAACGCCTTGTCCAAATCCTGCTTGTCCAATTCCTCAAGATATTTTTTGAACGCTTCACGTTGACTCGGGTCAAGTTCGACCTTTAACGCCCAACTCTGTGTTTTCAGCCGAATTGCCTGAAATTTCATCTCATCACTCGGTTTTTCCGCCAAAATTCGGTCGGCAATTTGACTAAAAAAATCAGCCAGTTTCCCTTGCAACTCCTTCTGATTCTCTTCGTTAATGTTCTGACGAACTGCTTCAATTGCCTTTTGCGCCCTCTCAAACAATTCTTCGGGAGTCGCTTTTGCCGGAATCGTAAAAGCGTCTTTCAAATCAACCGGGGGAGCACTCTGCATAAAAGCGGTCGGAATTGGATTCTGCTGAGCAAAAACGCCGACAAAAAGAGTGAAAAAGAGACACAAACCAAGACAAAACGACAAGGTGTTACGAATCATTATATTCTCCAATAAAGTAGGAATTCAAACAGAGGGGTTCTTGCCCAAGAACCGAGCAACCCTGATTATAGCAAAAGGAAAACCGCTTGACTATGCAAGAAAAAATTTTTCCCGGCGTTTGTCATCTGCTCACAAGTTTTGCGAAAAGGAGTCATTTTCCTTTTTGAACCACGAAAATCACAAAAAACACGAAAGCCTCACAAAATACAGTTTTTCGTGTCTTTCGTGTGTTTCGTGGTCAACAAAATCCGTGCGACCCGGCTCGGTTCAAATCACAAACCCAAACTTGTTCGTAGATTGCGGCGTTTGCCTATATCTTATTTCCGAAATACTGGACAGACATTCGCCAATCTGTTCATCTAGCCCAATTTACCCAAGTTGCCCGACCGACGTTTCAGCCCGCAATTGCCCAATCATTTCTATTGTTGCCGCTTCAACGGCATTCTGCCAGTTTTGACTGGAAAACCGCGAACGAAACGGTTCACGATCATACGCAAAAATAATTCCCCGCGAATTGTTGACAATCCCGCCCAAACCGTCGGCGTCAAATGCTCCCCCAACATCTTTTGCCGACCCTCCTTGTACTCCAAATCCGGGAATGAGAAACCAGACATTGGGCATACTTTCCCGCAATTCCCGCAATTGTTCCGGCCAAGTTGCCCCAACAACAGCTCCAACTGCCCCATATCGAGTCGCATTTTTCCCTTCTCCGGACGTTTTCAGAGCAAGGGATTGAACATAATCACCAACATGTCGATAAAGGGGACGACCATTTGCAATCAAATCTTGGAACATTGCTCCTCCCGGATTGGATGTCTTGACCAGAATAAAAACCCCTCCATTTCGTTGGACTGCAACTTCAACAAAAGGGGTCAGACTGTCATCTCCCAAATAGGGACTGATTGTAAGAGCATCTCCTCCCCAAACACTTTGAGATAACGGTTCATCAGAGCCAATTTTCCTCTCCCCTGTCTTCCCCCCCCCAATCCAACCGTCTGCATAAGCAGTTGCAGTCGTCCCAATATCATTCCGTTTGCCGTCTAAAATGACAAGCAACCCTTTTTCCCGGGCATAACGAACGACATTTTGTAAGGCAACCAAACCGGTTGGACCATATTGTTCAAAAAAAGCAACTTGCGGTTTTACAGCCGGAACAAGGGGCGCAACGACATCGACGACCTCTTTACAAAAGGTTTCAAAAGCATTGGCGACGGAATCGACATCATTTCCATCAATTTTTCCAAACATTTTAGGAAGAGAAGCAATCCGAGGATCAAGTCCAACAAGGACAGGATTCTTCTTGGCGTAAATTGCCGACTGTAATTTCTGTGAAAACGTCATATCAATTCTAGGCTGCAAACGGTTAAAAATAGTTTGGTTTCCGACTGGAACGCGGGCATCTTGCCCGCATTTTTTCCTTAATACAGGCAAGATGCCTACGTTACGTCCAGAAATGTCCATTTTGTATCCATTTTGAGTATATCTTTCAACTCCGTCAGGAGTTGCGTTAGGGTCTTTTTTTTCGATTTTTTTTACCATAACGCAATCCCTCACGAGATTGAGAAAGGTATGTCTTCTAAACGGCTCTGTATCCCTATCTCTCGCCCATATATCTTGCGTCCCTTACCTAGATCGGAACCCGACCTTTCCCCGTTCCTCCTTTTCCTTTCCCTTTCTTTCCCCGTTTACCCCGACGTTCCTCCTTGAGTTGGGAAAAATCAATCATATTGGATCGTTTGCCAATATGCTTTTTTAACTCTTCAATCCGATCCCGTAAAATCGCAGCCCGTTCAAAATGTAAAGCATCAGCTGCTTCTAACATCTCCTTTTCCAACTCGTTGATATACTCCGCCGTTATAAACAAATCATCTTCCGACTGTCCAACTGCTGCATTTGCCCGTTGATGTGCTTCTACTTCCGATTCTATCCCTCGTGTTATGCTCTTCCGAATCGTTTCCGGGGTGATTCCATTTTCTTCATTGTACTTCATCTGCAAACGACGACGACGTTCGGTTTCGTCAATCGCCCGTTGCATTGATTCCGTTACTTTGTCAGCATAAAGAATGACTTTGGCGTTGACATTTCGGGCACTTCGACCAATTGTCTGAATCAACGACGTTTCACTCCGTAAAAAACCTTCTTTATCGGCGTCGAGAATTGCAACGAGCGAGACTTCGGGCAAATCGAGACCTTCACGAAGCAGGTTAACCCCAACCAAAACGTCAAAATGACCACTTCGCAGATCACGCAACAGTTCAACCCGCTCAAAAGCATCCAGTTCACTGTGTAACCATTTACAACGAACGCCCTGTTTGGAATAGTATGCGGCCAATTCTTCGGCCAATCTCTTCGTCAACGCAGTTACAAGGACCCGTTCCTGCTTGGAAACACGCAATTGTATCTCTCCCAGTAAATGCGGTATCTGTTTGGACGCAGGTGCAACCTCGACTTCAGGATCAAGCAATCCGGTCGGTCGAATCACCTGTTCAACCAATCGATTTTCCGACTTTTCCAATTCATAAGAACTGGGTGTTGCAGAAACAAAGACGACCTTATTGATCCGGGATTCCCATTCTTCAAACCTAAGAGGTCGATTATCAAGGGCACTTGGTAAACGAAAACCATGTTCGACCAGATTCCGTTTTCTCGCTTGATCTCCGCTAAACATTGCCCGAATTTGCGGAACACTGACATGGGATTCGTCAACGAAAAGAAGATAATCATCCGGGAAAAAGTCAAACAGCGTTTCAGGAGGACTTCCTGGTTGACGACCAGCAAGAGCGCAACTGTAATTTTCGATTCCAGGACAGTATCCAACCTCTTGGAGCAGTTCGAGATCGTATTTCGTCCGGGCTGAAAGTCGTTGCGCTTCCAATAATTTCCCCTCGTCTTTGAACACTTTCAGCCGATCCGCCAATTCCTCCTCAATTCGCGCAACCGCTTGGGAAATCCGTTCTTCAGGTAATACAAAATGTTTGGCCGGATAAATGCAAAACTCCTGCTCTCCCCGAATCGTCTCCCCTGTTAACGGATTGATAATCGATATATTTTCGATTTCGTCCCCCCAGAATTCGACCCGAACCGCAAATTCCTCATACGAGGGAAAAATTTCAACGCAATCTCCGCGAACCCGAAATTGTCCCCGCTCAAACGCAACATCATTCCGGTCATATTGTATGTCAATCAGTCGTGCTAAAACCCGATCCCGCTGTATTTCCTCACCTCGACGAAGAGGAATCATCATCGAACGGTAATCATCCGGCGAACCGAGTCCATAAATGCAGGAAACACTTGCGACAATAATAACATCGGATCGTGTTACAAGATTGCTCGTTGCTGCAAGACGTAATCGGTCAATTTCCTCGTTAATCGAAGCATCTTTTTCAATATAAATGTCCCGTTGAGGAATGTACGCTTCTGGTTGGTAATAATCGTAGTACGAGACGAAATAGGCAACAGCATTGTTCGGAAAAAACTCTCGAAACTCACTGTAAAGTTGAGCAGCGAGTGTTTTGTTGTGCGACATGACAAGAGCGGGCCTGTTAAAATGGGCAATCACATTCGCCATACTAAATGTTTTTCCACTTCCCGTCACCCCCATAAGAGTTTGATACTTTTCGCCGGATTCAAGTGAACGAATCATTTCAGCGATTGCGCGGGGTTGGTCCCCGGACGGTTGAAAGGGAGCTTGTAAGTCAAACAGACCGGACATGTCAAACAGAAAGAAGGAAAACAAAAGACCGCAATCTCTCGAATATAGGGGATTCCAGTCCTCTGTCAAGTCGCTGAACGGTCAATAAAGACACTGGTTCAAAATCTCATTCAAATCCAACAATCTTGCCCAACCTTTAATCTCTCCCAGTCCTTTCCGGTTTTCCTCATTCTCAAAATCCTCAAAAACAGGTCAAATCATAAGATCGGTCCGTAATTGTCGGGGGATTCAGGATGATTGGACATTCACCATGTAGGTCGGACCAACCGATCAATTGGGCGTGCAGGACGATTTTCCAAACAATTTCATTATGTTCGGTCACACAAGAGTGCATTGCGCCAATTGGAAGTCGGAGAAAAAGTTCTTTTCGCAGAATTTCATCCCGGGATGTCTCAAAATCTTCCCGCAAAAACAGGGTTTGCGAATACACCTCTTTACGGGATGTCATCGTGTCGGTTCCTTGACGGAATCGTGCAACTTCTTCACAAACAATACGCAATTCGCAACGACGATAACGGAACGCCCCAACCTGCATAAGCAACAGACGGTATCTTCGACCGGGATAAACAGGGTGATCGGAAATTTCAAGAATGGTTGGACCGATTCCAAACGCAATAAGAAAATGGTGCAACATCCAAATGAAAAGGAACAGGCCAAATCCGCAAAAAAGAATTCCAAAGGTCATTGACAGAAAAAAGTTTGACCAAAGTCCTTGTGTTTGATACAGCGACCAAAGGAGAAGGGACCAGGAAAGGACATTCCAAGCAGCCGTAAAACAGGTTAGAACAAAAAGTCTTAACGGTTTTTGACGAACAATCGGCAGACGAAACGTCAAGGTTGTTCCCGGACTGTCATTGATCGAACCCGAATCAGGAACGGTTGGAAAACGATTGGTGTTGGAACCGGACGATTCCATTTTCGAAGAGGTTGTCGGAAAAAAGAAGCGACGTTGAGCATACACTGCTTTACGTTCTTCGGAGAGACTGACAGGTTGAACGGCCCAAAACAGACCTGTCAAACCAATAATGATAAGACAGAGGGGGAACGCGAGAAAATACCAACCCCAAAGAGAGAGTTGTGATTCCAAAACGGCACATTCCGGCTCATTCCTAGAATACCAACAGGGGTATTTTTCTCCAATCACATACTTTTCCAACCGTTTTTTCGCTTGATTCCGGTCAGGAACAAAGCCGTTTTCCGCTGTAAGGGTTTCTGCATCTAAGGTCCAAAGAACATGAATCCCTTTTGTATAAGGAAAAGAAATTCGCACTTCAGGTCGGAATCGTCGGTTCTCCCCGTCTTGCTGTTCGACAATCCGTGTATCCAAAACCGTACAAGAGGTTTCCACACAATTTTGCAGCGAATTCCATTCCGGCAAAACCCAAGTAAAACAGTGAATCAGACAAACGGACAACCCGACGAGGAAGAGGGTCAGACAGACATACAATTCGCCCGGATTCGTTTTGCGCAGACCCGACCGAACCTGTTTGTTCTGCTTTTTCAGAAACAATTCTTTGCGTAAACGGGAAAGCACCTCAGTTTCCTCTCATTCTACCCAAGATCGCTCTCCTGCTGATCTTGACGTCGAAATCCCAGCTTCTCCAACGCCTTGTAGACCTCTTCAAGCGTCTTTTCGCCAAAATTGGGGACTGCCAAAAGTTCTTCGCGAGTGCTGTAAAGAAGATCACCAACCGTTGAAATACCATGTTCGTCCAAACAATTGGTCGTCCGAACAGGCAACCCGATTTCTGCCGTACTCATCAGCAATTTCTTTTCGATTGCCTGTTCTTCCAAAACAGTCTTGTTGATTGGAATCCGTGTTCCCATATTATCCTCTGAAAAAGTATAACTCCGATTGAATCGGCAATCGGCTCGCCAACCAACCAAGCATACCATACTTTTTAAGAAAAAACACCCGGGCAGGAGACAGTCAAAATTTGAAAACTTGAAAAATTCTCCAACATTTTTGGTAAATGCGGCAAGGGAAAGAACATTGGCCCAACATCAACGGGGCAAAAGGGAAAAGGCAGATCGACAATCGGATCAGTTCATACTTTTCGGGATGTTGCTCAACCGGGGGTGTTCCGATTGTATCGATTCTCGGCATTGTATGTTTTTTGTCTAAATCTCTTGTTTCAGCGGTTATTGTTGTCCTAACGTGTCCCCCCAAAATTTTGATTCTTTCCCGAGTTCAATGTCGATGTTCTAGCGTGAAGGGGCAGAAGATCATCATTGTGAAAACGAGGATGTTTTCCAATAAAGGATTCTTTACGCAGAACCAGGGACGGTATAATGACCATTACTTCATTCAACTCACGTTGTTTCTTGAGGAGACACATTGCAATACTTTTTGCAATCGTGAGTCTCTGTTCCTTGGGGTTTGCGCAAGAACAGTCCGGCCCGGCAAAACGACTCAGGTCCAACCCGCTTGCAACTCCTGTTCTCAGCCAAGAACCTGTTCTTGATCGGGCAATTGCGGATTCTCCATTTGAATCCCCGCCTGAATCTGTCAACGCCGTTCCTTTGCCCAAATGGGGTGAACTTCAACAACAGGACGAAAGACGGGGAATTACGATTGTTGAGTTGCAAAACTTGGCGATCCAAAACAATCCTGAATTGGCCCGGGAACAACACCGTATTCAGGCTGCACAAGGTGAAAAATTCCAGAACAGTCTGACTCCGGCCCCCATTTTGTCCCTGAGTTCCATTGAAGTGGGGGACGAGGGGAGTTGGGGAAAACAGGAAATTGGGATAGAACAGGAAATTATTACGGGACACAAAACTCAACGCAATGTCGCTGTTGCCCAAAAACAGTTGGAAAAGGTTAAGCAGGAACAGTCGTTTCAGCTCCTGAAACTTCAGACGGAAATCACCTTGCGTGCTTATGATGTTTTGGCTGCGCAAAAGACAGTCCAATTTCGGGAAGAGGTTTTGAAGATTGACAATGACATTTTGCAAACGGTTGAAAAACTTCATGCAATCCGGGAAAACTCACTGATTGACTTAGTGCAGGTTCGGAATGCTCGCAATGAAAATGTCCTTGAGTTAAACAACGCAAAACGGGAAGAAGAGTTAAACTGGCAAAGATTGTCCACAATGCTTGGTCTAACCCAGTTTCCCAAACAACCTGTTCTTGACCCTTATGAAGTCCAAGATCGGGAACTGTCTTGGGATGTCCTTTGGTCACAATTACAGCAAATCAGCCCCAAATTGCTCCTTGCAAAGAGCAAAATACAGCTCGCACATGCCGAATTGCAACGTTCAAGGTCGCAACAAACGCCCAATGTAACGATCAATGGAGGAGCCGGTTATGACAATATGACGCAAAGCACTTACGGAAATGTTGGTCTCAGTGTCCCGATTCAAGGGACATACCGAAATCGAGGAAATGTTCAACGGGCAAGTGCCGAACTCGCGTCGGCAAACCGCGAATACGAAATGGTCCGTTTAACTTTGTACGAACAATTGGCCGAAGTGTTCAGCCAATATGAAAAAGCTCGTCATTCCGTCGTCCTTTACCAACAAAACATCCTTCCTGACGCCAAGTTGGGACTCGAATTGACCGTCAAAGGTTATCAAAAAGGGGAATGTTCCTATGTCGAACTTCTTCGCGCCAAACAGATATACATCGACCGTCAATGTCAATATATCCAGTTCCTCAAACAACTCCTCGTTTCAACCGCCCTGATTGACGGTTTGTTGGTTCAAGGAGGAATTGGCGAAGGAGTCTAAGTAAATAGTAAAAATAGGGCAAACAAGTAAAGATTAACAGTTGCGTTGACATTTTCAATAAAGAAGAGTTTTTCGATAAAATTGACCTTTTTGATAAAAAAGAAAGCGAAACTTAGCTTATTTGTTAAACTAAGCCGACTTTAACGACGATATAAAGTTTACCGATAGTGCAGATTTTGCACGAACCAGTTTTTTAACAAGGAAGTAATTCAGATGAGTACGCGAAATCGGATTTTCCAGTTACTCGTGAGCGTTCTGCTGCTTGGAGTGCTCGGTTGTGGACCCGCAAGTCCCATTTACCTGACCTCTAAGAACCAGGTTGATAAACACTACATCAACACGGCAACCCGAATTGAGTATCCTGACACACATGTCGAGACCTCGCAGGAAGTGCTTGGCGCACTTGCTCCGCTTACGGTTGCGAATCCCAATCCAACAGAAATTTACGACTTGACACTCGAAGAGGCCGTTTGTGTCGCTTTGAGAAACAGCAAGGTCGTCCGAACCCTAAGCGGGGTCGGTTTCAGTTCTGCTGGAGTTCAAGGGGTTCCACAAGCGATTCTGTCCAACCCAAATGGTGTTGCAACGGTTTACGACATTGCCCTTGTTGAAACAGACCCAAGATACGGCGTTGAAGCGGCTCTCTCGGCGTTCGACGCCCAATTGAAATCAACGGTCGGTTGGTCAACACAAAATCGCGGGACACCAATGACGAAGCCGGGGAACTATTATTCCGACACGTCGCAAGGAGGATCGTTCCAAACCAGTTTGCAGAAAACAACAGCAGCTGGAAGTACGTTCTACATGACGAACGGAAATAATTACACGGATTCCAAAGCGTATGCAACATCGTTCCCATATTGGCAAACTTATTTGGAAGCGGGCGTTTCCCAACCCCTTTTGCAAGGTCGCGGCGTTCAGTTCAACCGAATCGCCGGTCCGGGCGCAATCCCCGGATTTTACAACGGTGTTTCAATTGCGAGAATGAACACGGACACGACGCTTGCCGATTTTGAAATGGCGACCCGGAATTTGGTCTTTGACGTTGAACGGGCTTATTGGAACCTGTATTACGCTTATCATTATCTCGAATCGGTTAAAGCCGGTTATCAATCCGCAAGTCAAACCTGGCATCAAGTCAAACAAAAGTATGATCTGGGAGCAAAAGAGGGAACAGCGGTTGCAGAAGCGCAAGCGAGAAACCAGTATTACATTTTCCGTAGTCGGGCCGAGCAAGCACAAAGCAATCTGTTCAAGATGGATGCAACCCTGAAGTATATTATGGGTCTCGCCGCAACAGATGGTCGCTTGTTCAAACCGTCAACCGAACCGAGTGTTGCCCCGTTGAAACTGGATTGGAATGACATTGTGGTTGAAGCATTGGTTCGTTCGCCGGAACTGCGTAAGCAGAAATGGGTTGTCAAACAGAAGGAGTTAGAACTTCTTGCGAGCAAAAACTATTTACTTCCCCGATTGGATTTGAACGCCGGTTATCGTTGGAATGGAATTGGCGACAAATTGGTTGATACGAGTACGAATCAGTCAAGCGCGTACAATTCGTTGACACATGATGGAATGGGAGATTGGCAAGCGGGCTTGTCCTTTAGTGCTCCAATCGGTTTTCGTCGGGAAATGGCGGCACATCGAAATGCGAAAATTGCTTTGACAAGAGCGCAAAGTATTTTGCAGGAGCAGGAACTCGAATTGTCGAACCAACTTTCAGATGCGGTTCGGGACCTTGCCCAGTATCATCAATTGATGCAGACCAGTTTACAGAATCGTTTGGCATCTCAGGATGAATTGACAGCGACGACGCGGGCGTATGAAGTTGGAAAAACAACGATTGACTATGTTTTGGATTCACAACGTCGATTGGCAGAAGCGGAAACGGGTTTCTACAACAATGTCGTTCAGTACAACATTGCGATTTCGGAGTTACACCGACGTAAGGGAACGCTCCTTGAGTACAACAATGTTTACCTTGCTGAAGGACCTTGGCCGAACAAGGCGTATGTGGACGCCCGGGAATTGGCTCGCAAACGGGATGCCGGACATAACCTGAATTATGGTTATACGCGACCGCAAGTGTATAGTCGCGGAACATATCAACAGTTCCAGGGTGTTGACATGACATCAGGGGACGGTCATAAGTTCGAGGTTCAGGATAGTGGAATGCCGGAAATGGGAATGCCAATTCCGCCCAATTCGGAAACGACGTTTGATTTCGACCTGTTTGACCCGCAATCGCGGACTTCGCAAGGATCATCGCAATCGGCAAGGATTGCTCAGCAATCAACTCAGCAATTTCAACCGTTGCAACAACCGGTTCCAAATGGAATGATGCAGAAAGTTCCCGCACCGAATCTGAATGTTGCGTCAATGAACGCGAATCCTCAAGCGTCGAATGTTGTTCCGGTTGCAGCAAAGAGTGAGGAGAGAGTGTCCAATCCGAATCAGGTTCAGGTCACACAAGTTCCACGTCCCTTGCCGCAAAATAATGTGATTCGGCAAACCGCGCCAACTCCTTCTGTTACGAATGTTCGACCGACCAATCCTATGTCGAAACAGAAGACCGCGCAAGGAACAAGTCAACCTTATTTTTAGTAGGATGAAACCGAACCCGATCAACGGTGAATTTGGGAGGTTTTTGAACGAACAGGGATAATCAGCGAATTCACTGTTGTTGCGTAAGATATGTCCAGTTTGACCGCAACCCGGAACAAAACATTGTTTAGTTCTGGGTTGCGTTTTTTTGCCAATTAGAAAACCTGCAACGGAAAAAAATTGAAGCGAAACTGAAGAGACAAAAGGGGTACACATGCCGAAAAGAAAAAAAACATCATTCGCCGAACGGTTTAAGCGATATGTCAAAATTCTCAGAGCATGTCAATTTGACCGTCCGAGTATTACCGACCTTTCACTGTTGTGTAATGTTTGTCGACGAACGATTTTTCGGGACCTGCGAATGCTCCAAAAACTGGGAATCTCGATTTATCTGAACCCGGTTACACGAAGATACCAGATTGCATCTCCGCTTGATGTTCCGACTGCCGTTTCCATCTCCCCGGATGAAGCCTTTGTCTTGTTCACACTCTGTCAGGAAGTTGGTCGGAGTCGCTTTTTCCCCTTTTTTGACGTTTCACAGGATGCAGCAAATAAGTTGCTCAACGCTTTACCGAGTCAAACGGCAAAACAGTTGCATTTACTGAGCGGAAAATTACTTTTCCGTAAAACACCTGTTACACCTCTTGTTGATGCTGAACCGGTTTTTGAATTGCTCAAAACGTCGATACAAAACCTTAAAGCAATTCGTATCTGGTACAAAAGCCCCAAAGACCCCGCTGAAATCTGCACTTTGCTGCACCCCTATCGAATCATGTTTGCGAATCGAAGCTGGTATGTTGTTGGTCGCGCCTCTTTATTTCGATCAACGCGGACCTTTCAAATGGGTCGGATCATTCGGGCAGAACTGACGGAAACGGATTATGAAATTCCGCGCGGTTTTTCGTTGGATCGGTATTTACGCAACGCTTGGTGTTTGATCCCCGAGTCCGGTCCCGATCACGATGTCGTTATTCATTTCTCCCCCGTTGTTGCCCAAAATGTCGCAGAAATCGTTTGGCATAAGACTCAACAGGTTGTCCAGAATCCTGACGGTTCGATTCAGTTTCACGTCCGGGTTTCGGGACTGAATGAAATCAAATGGTGGATCATGCAATACGGCAAAGAAGCCGAAGTCCTTTCCCCGCCTATCTTACGCGAACTGGTTCGAGAACATGTTCTCGAACTTGCCAAAATCTATGGTCCAGAAAAGGAGCAAACGCGAGCGACAAACGGCGAAACCGGTCAACCCAAGATGCGACATCCGCTTGACCGGACCTTTTAAGGAGGTGTGTGTCAACAACGACAACAAGCACAAGGTTGTCCCTGTCATTTTGGCGTTCTCTTATGGACGAAGACGAGATGAACGTCGGGAGGAGGTTTTACCGTCGGATTCCGGTTGCAGTTTCAGCAATTCATCAAGTATCATCGGGCTGACCTTGAATGTTGTTCCATGTCGGGCCTTTCTCGGAAATCGCGTCAAATCGGTGATGTTCTCCCAGTTTTTCAAATCACTTGAACGGACTGCGCCGTAATGACCTTTCGTGTAACAGTCGTAATATAAATACCAGTAATCCCCGATTTTCAGAGCGGATGGTCCCTCGATCCAGCTTGTGTGACCAACCTCACCTTTGAGGTCAAACGGTCCGGTCGGGCTTTTACCAATTCCCAAGTTGATCGTCTTTTTCGGTTCAGGTGTTAAGGTTTCGTCCTTGTAAAACAACAAATAATCATCCCCTTCTTTTGCAAGAAATCCGTCAATCACACTATGACCCGGCTCAAAGAACAGTTGCGTTCCCGAAAACGTCTTGAAGTCTTTCGTACTCACATAATACTGTCGATGATCCAAATCGTCCTCGCTCGTTCCCGGTCCAAATTTTCCCGGAACCGTTGAGGACCAGAAAATGTAATAGGTTTCACTCACTTCATCGTAAAAGATTTCCGGGGCCCAACAATTTCTAACAGTTGGATCATTTTCCATAACAGGAATCCTTTTTTGTTCCGACCAATGAATCAGGTCTTTGGAGGAAGCATAACCGATTCCGGGCTCTTTCCAAGAAATCGTCCAAACCATATAAAATGTTCCGTCCGGTCCCCGCACAATACTCGGGTCTCTCATCAACTTGTTCTCCCCGACTGTCGGGGGAAGTAGTGATTTTCCGCCGTTCAGCGCGGTCCATGTCAAACCGTCTTTGCTCCAACAAAGATGCAGACCATCTTGCCCGTTGTCAAGAAAATAGGACATGAGATAGACCTCTTGCGAATCGTCACTTCCTTTGTCTTGTGCTTCTTCGGCTGAAAGAGTAGAGAGAGCGGAAAAAGACAGGGCAAAGAGGAACAAAAAGGGGGCGACCAACTTCACAACATTCAATTTCAAAGCGTTCAATGTGGGTTTCATCATTTACAGGGTCTCCATTCTGGAAAAAGGGGGGAATCAATTGTCAATACTCATGTAAAAAGGTGTAGAGACAATCAGGACGTTTTCCCAAGACGGGTTAGAACTGAACTTTTGGGGCTTGTTTTTCGGCGGGGGAATCGACCTCGAACAGGGCTGCTTCCTTGAAGTTGAACATTCCCGCCAGAATATTTGCGGGAAAGACTTCACGCGAGGTGTTGTAGTGCATCACCGAATCATTATATCCCTGTCGCGCAAACGCAACCTTATTCTCCGTCGATGTCAGTTCTTCCTGAACCGCGAGCATATTCTGATTTGCTTTCAAATCGGGATAGGATTCCATAAGCATCATTAAACGACCAAGTGCCCCGCCGAGTTGCGATTCAGCACCGAGCAGACCTTTCATCATTTCGGGATTACCGGGATCGGATGCTGCTTTTGCGCCCGCATTGACTGCCTGATTTCGGGCGGTAATAACGGCTTCAAGGGTTTCCCGTTCATGTTTCATGTAACCTTTTGCCGTTTCAACGAGATTCGGAATCAGGTCATAACGCCGTTTAAGCTGAACATCAATTTGGGAAAAAGCGTTCTTGTACCGATTTTTTAGACCAATCAGATTGTTATAAACGCCCATTCCCCAGAAAAAGAGGAGCAGAAGAAGAACGATTGGGATAATGATAACACACAAAAGAAGAGTTGACATACTTATTTCCTTTCAGGTTAAGTTCCTACATATTGGTCCGTTCGTCGCCGTTGTCGGACAAAAGTTGCTGCATTGAGTCAGCAATCATTCTACGATATTCCGGCTCTTTGGTATAGATACGGCATATCTTAAAACTTTGGGGGAGATGCTGGAACAATTGTTCCTCTTCTAAGGGGCGGACGGAATCTCGATTCGGGTCATACAGAAAATTCTGATTGGCGGTTGGAAGATGCGACCAGGGACGATGTAAATGTCGGGCAATATCAACCCGCATCTCGATTTGGCGGTATTCTTTTGGTAATTTGGCCCGAACAGCTGCTTCAAAAAGCGTCGGGTCAGCAAAAATACTCGCCGATTCCCGATCACCTTGCTGAAATAGAATCGTCGTTTCGGCTGCAAGTTTCCAAGGAATACGTCGGAGCAGAAAATCGTTCCAACCGATTGCAAGTCGTCGTTTTTCGGGATCGTCCGACTGATTCCAGGATTGAACGGCAATTAGCAGGGATCGGTCGGTCAACCGTTGATATTCCGTCAGATTGTCAATCGGGTTGCTCGAACCGATTCCAGAAAGGGGAAAGAGATGCTTTTTGCTTTGCTCAAACAATTCGGCAAGAGTCAAATCGACTGCTCGAACCGTTCGATGAAAGTAGATGGATTGGAACAGTTCAGCCCGGACAGAGATGAACTGAATGAGCGAGGAAAACCCTTTTTGGTGAACCGTCAGACCTTTGTCCGTAAAAAAGGTGTAATGCAGCAAACGGTCAATGTCAAATGCACGTCGACTAAAACCGGTCATATAGGCATCTCTCAGGACAAAATCCATATTGTCAACCGTATAGAGACCGCAAAACAAGGTTCGCAACAGTCGCAACCATTTTGGAATGTCTTGCGTTTGTTGTTGATCAGGTCGGACAATCAAGAGGGCAACCTGATCGGGGTCCAGTGTCTCGTGTTCGAGTAATTCCCCGTTAGGATTCCGTCGAATCTGTCGGATAATGGACCCTAATTCCCCTCGAATGATTTCCGCGCCCAAAATTTCATGTGTTAGACCGAAATCGGCCAAATAATGCGAGTCGAAAAAATGACCAAAAGGACCATGTCCGACATCGTGGAGCAGGGCTGCAATTCTCAGGAGTGATTCGAGATAGGCCCGACTTGGCAGACGATTTGCGGATTCGACTGTTTCGTCGGCTTCGATTTCTGCGCGCAAACTGGGATAGAGACGTTCGATCATACGACTTGCGAGGAACATTGCGCCGAGCGAGTGTTGGAAGCGGGAATGTTCGGCAGTTGGATAGACAAACCAAGCGGTTTGCAACTGATAAATCTGGCGTAATCGTTGGACCCAAGCCGAATCAATCAAATCCCGTTCACACACCTCTATTTTTGAACGAGGTGAACAGATCGGGATATATCCGTGTATAGCATCAAGTGAAAGGTCTTCACCTTCAAAATAGTTTTTCATCGTTTTTTCCATTCCCCCTTTCGATTGCTCTTATTTTTAGACTTGTTTGAGAACTCGATTTATTTTGCCTATTTTATCAAATGAATGTATTTTTGACAAAATAGATAAAAGTTTTTGAGTATTTCAATCGGTTGCCGAACAAGTCTATTCGTTTTTCCATTTCCTTGCAGACTATTTTCCTACACAAAACCGGCTGAAAATCTTTGCCAAAATGTCTTCTGTGTGAACAGTTCCCAACATTTGGCCCAAATGGTCAAGTGCAACCCGAAATTCGGACGCGAGTAAGACTTCATCAACATTCGAATCGAGTAACCGTTGTGCTTCTTCAATCCGGGCAAGTGCTTGTTCGATTGAATGACGACAACGAATTGCTGTATTCGGGACGACATCCAAACGCCCCTTTTGTTGGGCGAGCAGTTCGCCAATTGCCTTTTTGAGTCGATCAAGACCGAATCCCGTTTTCGCCGACGTTATGATCCAATCTGTCTGTTCTGTCTCAACATCATACCTCTCCGAGTCGCATTTGGTCAACACGCCAAGAATCGGTTGAGAAGATACCTGTTGAACTTGACGAAGCAGTGTTCGTTGTTGTAACTGTTGCTGCTCTCGTTGTTGTACCTGTTGTTGCAATCGTTGCGGTTCTTGCAGTCGATTGCCCGATTCTTGTGATTCGACGCAAAACAGGAGCAAATCGGCTTCTTTGAATATTTTTCGTGTCAACTGTTGTCCTTGTTCATCCGGGTCCAACACGTCTAGGTCCCCGGTATTAGATCGGGCAACTTCTTCTCCCGTCACTTGCTCGATTCCTCTCATGTCAACCAAACCGGCAGTATCAATCAAGGTAAAGGTTTGACCTTGATCTGAAACCTTCTTTTCCAAATAATCCCGTGTCGTCCCGGGAATCGGCGAAACAATTGCCCCAACCTCAAGATTGCAAGCATTTGAACTGGGAGAACAATCGGCCCCAATCATTGACTGAATCGTTGACCCGAGAACGGTTTCAACATTCTGCTCTCTCATCTTTGCAACATTGAGCGGACTCTCTTCAGAACCCCATTTATCCTTTTCATATTCATAACTCGATCTATTTCTTTCACAATCTGGTCGTTCCTTTTCGCAACTCGGTTGGACCAAATCGGTCAATCGGTTGTAGAGACTGCTTTTTCCGGCATTTGGTCGTCCAATCAACGCAACTCGGGGACATCTTCCCCCAATATTGCGAGACCGAATCTGTTCACAAACCGTTCGCAACGGTTCCACAATCGAATCGAGTTGCTGTTGCAACCGTTCTTGTGTACAAAACGTAATGTCTTCTTCAGGAAAGTCAAAACCGGCTTCTAAATCGACGAGTATGTTGAGCAATTCCTCTTGAATTCGGTGTAAAGGTCCCCCAAGACCGCCTGCTAATTGACCAAGAGCAACATGGAGTTGTTCGGGCGACTCGGCGTCAATCACGCCGAGAACCGCTTCTGCTTGTGTGAGGTCAAGTCGGCCCGACAAAAACGCTCGCAAGGTGAATTCGCCCGGTTCTGCAAGTCGGACTGTTCCTTGCAGCAGAGAGTGAGAATGATCCAACTCAGGTTCCAAGCGGGATTGTTGAGAAGGGGTTATCATCCGACGAATTAAAGCGTCCAAGATCGGTTGAACCGACCAAAGATGTAATTCTAATGATTTTTGACCCGTATAACCGCGATTTTCCGGCCAAAAATAAATATAGGCTGGAACAGGTCGTTCAGACTCCCAAGGAAACAGTTGGGAAGGTGTAATCGAGGGACAATTCGATTCGACAAAGGGGGAGTTCAGGACCTTGTTAAGTGCAACGACGGAATGGGGTCCACTTAACCGAATCATTCCGCGCAAACCAGGTCCCGTTGCTGACGCTTGTGCAATGATTGTTTCGTCCAAATGATGAAATGACAACAGAATCCTCGCTTTCCAATCTACACGTCCCAGATTTCAGGTTCAAGAGACAATCGTTTCTGCTCCCGAATCGCTTCATCAATCTTCATTGCAAGAACATGAGAGGGAAACGCCTCTTCGCCTGAACAGTTGAGCGACTCGGTTCCCCGAATTGCGTTGAAAAAATTCCGCAAATGAGGTAAAAGCGGGTTCTCTTCGATTGGAGTTGGTAATCGGTAAGAAACGACCTGACCAGTTTCGCGGACCTTGATTGCATTAGGGTCTTCTCCACGTTGTGCAACATGTTCTTTGACCAGATCGCCGTTTTGAACCCGATCTTCCCAAGATGGAGCATGAGGTTCCCTGAAAATCTGCGTCCAGTCAGGATTGTCCGACAAACGGATTGCCCCGTCAATTCCGTAATACTGCTCGAAAACACGACACGAACTCCCCCCTGTCGTTGTCCAAACCCGGGATATTCCCCGAACTGTTCCGTTTGGAAAGGGGTATTCCAACAATACGGAAACATTGTCAAGACATTCGGACGTTTTGTAATAATCGACACCCCCCATTCCAACGATTGCGGTCGGACGAATCCCGAAAAAATACTCCATTCCGTCCAACTGCAACGCTAAAGAACGAATACAATTTCCCTGTCCAAACTGTCGATAATTCCGCCAATTGCGAAATTGCTGCATTTCAGGAAAACCAAATTTGCGCAACGTTTCCTCGTTGATTACCGTTCGTTGCGCCCAAGTCAATTCTGACGAAACCCGACGATTCCATTGTGTCTCAAAATGAACAAGCTGACCTGTTAAAGTCGAACGGTCTTTGCCCGAATTCTCAAGCAAACGACGTCGGACATGCTGATATTGCGGTTGACTGCGACGTTGATAACCGATCTGCAACAGTCGTTCATTCCGTTTCATTGCCCGAATCATCTCCCGCGCTTCTTCAATCGTCCGGGACATCATCGCTTCACAATAAACATGAAGTCCGCGATCAAGGGCCGCAATTGTCTGTTCAGCATGAAAACAGTCGGGGGACGCAATCAAAACAGCATCTAAACCGGTTTCAGAATGAAGCATGTCCTTATAATCCTCATAAACCGTAATGTCATGCTCATATTCTTCGAGATACAATTTGATTGATTTTTGGACAAAGGGCCAAATGTCGCAAACCGCTTTGAATCGGATTCCGGGCAACGTCAATGCAAGGTTAATCAAAGCGCGACCTTGAACTCCCGCCCCGATCACGCCGACATTCAGTATTCTCCCCGTTTCGGCTGTTTCTGTCGGTATCTTAGGCACATATTCCGTCTCGGATTCTGTTCCTTGCGCAAAAAGTGATCCGGCATTCAAAGTCGACAAAACAGTTCCGGTTGCAAGACCGGTTGAAAAAAATTCACGACGTTTCATGGAAGTGTGAGTCTGGACTGAAAAGGGAAGTTAAACAACCAATATCCATATTCTTTGTCGGCATGTTCCGAGGACCCCGACTGAAGCGGTCCAGTATACCAAAAAAAACAATCGATCATACGTCGGGGTTGGGATGTTGGAAGAACCAAAACCGGGAATAGTGTTTCTCGTCATTTCCGCTATAATACCCGCTCAAGACCCGTTCTATACCAATAAGGTGAAACAGAGTAATATGAAATAACATGTCAAACAGGATAAAATACTTTGTTGTTGACGCTTTTACGGACCGACTGTTTTCGGGAAATCCGGCCGGAGTTTGCATTCTCGAACAACCGCTCAAACCGGCTCTTATGCAGAAGATTGCGTCGGAAAACAATCTCTCTGAAACGGCTTTTGTCCTGAAACATGCCGATCAAGACGCTCATTACGATCTTCGTTGGTTTACGCCCAGTTGTGAAATTGATTTATGTGGTCATGCAACATTGGCAACCGCCTTTGTTCTCCAAAATTGCCTGAATATGGCAGAGAATCCGCTTGCTTTTCATACAGCAAGTGGAATTCTAACGGTCGAGAAACAGGGAGATTGGTTCTGTCTTGATTTTCCTGCCCGACCCCCCCAACCTGTTGAAGTAACAGCGACAATGCAACAGGCAGTTGGTGTGCCGATTCAAGCCGCATTTGGTTCGCGTGATCTCTTGCTCCTGCTTGAATCCGAACAACAGGTTCAACAGGTCCAACTTGATCGGGAAACGGCAAAAAATTTGCGGGACTATTTTGGAATCATCATAACAGCAAAAGGAGAACAGGTTGATTTCGTCTCTCGTTTCTTTGCGCCAAATGCCGGAATTGAGGAAGACCCCGTTACAGGTTCTTCACACACAATTTTGTGTCCGTTTTGGGCCGGTCAATTGGGCAAAACCGAACTGACTGCCCAACAATTATCCAAAAGAGGAGGAAACCTGTCTTGTACATTATGTGCAGATCGTGTTAAAATCGCTGGTCAAGCGGTCTTATACCTCAAAGGAGAACTGTTTGTCCGTTGATTCTCGTTTTTTCAGTTTGTCCTTGTTTTCTCAGTTTACCTAAAAACACCCTTTACCCGGAGTTCTCTCATGTTTTTGGTCGAAAACTACACCGTCGCAGTTCTTTTCTGTGTCGTTACCATGTTGTGTTGGGGGTCTTGGGCTAATACCCAAAAACTCGCGGGAAAAACTTGGCGTTACGAACTCTTTTATTGGGATTATGTGATTGGTGTTTTTATTTTGGCGTTGATTTTCGCATTGACTTGGGGAAATAACGGGGAATATGGTCGCGGTTTTTTTGCGGATTTGCAACAAGCGGGGTCAAGACCGCTCTTTAACGCCTTTTTGGGGGGAGTCATCTTTAACATTGCTAACATCCTCCTCGTTGCCGCAATCGCAATCGCCGGGATGTCCGTCGCTTTTCCTGTCGGAATCGGTCTTGCCCTTGTTTTAGGTGTCATCCTCAACTATTTCGCTAAACCTGAAGGAAACCCTGTCCTGCTGTTTGTCGGTGTTGCTTTAGTAACTCTTGCAATCATCCTCAACGCAATTGCTTATCGAACAATCCCCGGTCAACAAAAGGGTGTTACCTCAAAAGGTCTCATTCTGTCGGTTCTTTGCGGAACCCTTATGTCCCTTTTTTACTACTTCGTCGCCAGTTCACTTGCCGGAATTGTCCAAGCAGACGGAACAATTCTCCCTCTTACGGTCAAGAATCTTGAAACCGGAACACTGGAATCGGGCAAACTGACCCCGTATTCCGCCAATGTTCTCTTCGCGCTTGGAATTTTGCTCAGCAACTTCCTCGTCAATACAGCAGTGATGAAGAAACCATTTATTGGACCCCCGGTTCCAATCGGCGATTATTTCCAAGGACGTTTTCAGGATCATGTTTGGGGGATCATTGGGGGAGGAATCTGGGCTCTTGGTATGACGTTTAATGTGATTGCAGCAGGTGTTGCATCCCCCGCAATTGCTTATGGTCTCGGTCAGGGCGCAACCCTCATTTCGGCAATTTGGGGGGTCTTCATTTGGCAGGAATTCAGAAAAGCTCCAAAAACAACGAACAAATTGCTGAACGCGATGTTCGTGTTTTTCATCGTCGGGCTTGGTCTCCTGATTTGGGCCAAAATTTAACGATCATACGTTCGGTCTTATACGATTCCCCTTTTGAACCCGTTCCTCCATTCATGTCCTCACATTTTTTGTCCCCAACTGATCTAACGGAGCAGATTGTCGCCGAATCTTACGTTAGATCGAACGTCCAACGCTTGACACAAAAAGTCTGGTCCCAATTGGAGGATGTTTGCGCGGTCGCATCTCCAATCGGCCTTGTTGGAGGAGGTCTTATGGGAACCGCAATCGCCGCAACATGTCTGCGATCCGCCTATTCTGTCGTCATTTGTGACACTTCTGAACAGGTTCGCAACCAACTTCCTGAAAAAATCGTTGCCGAGTTGGTTGCCCAATCACAGAATTCGACGATTGTTCCCTTTGCGACAGAAAACCTTGCCCAAGTGCATGATGTCATTCTTGCAAGAACACCAAAGGGACCCGTTGCTGATCGGCAAACGGGAACAATCGAGGAACGGTATAGAAAACTGGTTGAGGAACAGGTTCAGATAACGGACAACTTGACTGATTTGGTTGATTGTGAACTGATTATTGAGGCAATTCCCGAGAAGAAACGGATCAAGCACAAACTTTATCAACAGTTACATCAAGCCGGTTTTGAAGGACTGCTCGTTTCCAATACCTCGACAATTGAAGTTTCCCAGTTGGTTGAACGGTTGGAAAATGATTTCCAAGAACGCTTCTGTGTTTTTCACGTCTTTCATCCGGTTCGGAAACGCTCACTTGTCGAAATTGTTCGATCCCCCAAAACCGCCAAAGATTCACTCTCAACCGTGTTGAAATTGGCTCTCGATATTGACAAACACCCAATCATCGTTGGTGATCGACCCGGTTTTCTCGTCAATCGATTATTACAACCTGTCCTGAATGAGAGTCTCATTCTTCTTCAGCAAGGGGTTCCCCTTGAACATATTGAATCGGCTGCTTTGCATTTTGGTATGCAAATGGGACCTTTTCGGATTCTCGACGAAATTGGTCTGGACGTTGCCCTTCATTCCGGTTGGAGTTTGGGGAAAGCCTTACCTCATCTCGCGTTTGAATCCCCCGTTTTGCTCGAACTGATTGAATCCGGGCGTCTTGGTCGAAAAACCGGAATCGGTTTCAAACGTTATTCTTCCGAAATCGGTTGGGATAATGACGGGATTGTTGAACCAACATGGACGACCCCCGTTTCGTCGAATCAATCGGCTGTTGAAATGACATTGGAACAAATCGCTCAACGTCTTTTTCTGCCTATGATTATTGAAGCAATCCGTTCGTTTGAAGAGGGAATTGTCGCCGAATACACCGAAACGGACATCGCTGCTGTTCTTGGACTCGGTTTCCCGGTCAATCGGGGCGGTCCCTGTTACTTCGCCGACTCTTTCGGTTTGCCAAGAATTCTTGAGTTACTCCAAATTTATGAAAAAAAAGAAGGAGCCCGTTTTACTCCGCCCCAAACACTCCTACAATTAGAGCGGGGAAACTCTGTTTCCTTGCGAAATCGACCTCAATGATCGCTTGACTTTGATGATCGTTGTTCGCCCGGACAGTCCATTTGAAATCCCCTAAGAGACATCCAACATGCGTACTTTGCTCAATCGGCTTCATCTTTGGTGTATTTTGCTTTGTTGCTTTTTTCCGTTGTTGATTCCGACAAAATTGCAAGGACAACAGCTCGCTTTACCCGCAATTACGCAAACTGTCCCAACTCTTGAGTATGATTATGCGTGTGAATTGTTTATGGAGGGAAAATTGACGGACGCTTTACGCGAATTTCAGCGCGGTCTGAAACATGCAGTCAACATTGGCGGACAACCTTGGATCGACTCGATCTGTTATCATACCATGATCGGGGAATGTTTGTATTATCTGGGAGACCATGTTGAAGCATTTGACGCTTATTCCCGGGCCCTTAATATTTTTCTGGTCTACGAAAAATGGCCCTCACAAATTCGGGTTCTGGGAGGAGTTGACGTTATTTCCCGACCTGCAACTCCTTGGGGTGTTTCAGTCCGACAGAATAATTTAGCGGGTTTGCCCAAAAAGTACCATATTGAGTATGTGACAATGGATGTGACGCTCAACACGGAAAAAGGGGCGCAACGGTTTCGCAATGAAGAACTATTTCCCGCAAATGCCCCGGAAATTGCTCAGTGTATTGCTCGGTCAATTCGACATCGCGCGGAAATTCTCGGTCCTCTTTCCAAATTTGATGTTCTTAACGATCAGGTTTTGGAACTTCTTGCAGCACGACCTGGACTTCCTAAGCATTGGTCGAGTGTTTGGTTTGAAGTTCTTTACGGTTTGGCTCTTTCGGCAGTCGGACAATATGATGAAGCTCTTGCGATTCTGGACCGATCAACGGTTATGATTGGTCAACTCGATCATCAATTGACTGCAACAGCTCTTTGTGAAATGGGACGAATCCGGTTGAGAATGGATGATCCGATTGCAGCAGGTGTTCTATTTTATGAGGCAAGCATTGCGGCTTATTTTTTTGGTGATCCAATTATTCTTGAGGAATCCTTTCATTATGCGGCTGTTGCGCAACGCCTTGTTGACCGAATGAAACCGCTTCCTTATCTCGTCCCCGCCCTGAATTTCGCCGAAGAAGTGCTCAAAAACCGTCGTCGGAATGTTTGCGCAAATCCATTTGTTTTAATTTCCTTATGTGAAGAAATAGCGGATGATGCTTTGACAATCGGAAATCTCCCGTTTGCCAAAACGACGTTGGATACGGCGCAAGGATTGATGTCCAATCGTCCTTCCTTCAAAGACAGTCGGTTTGCTGGTCGTTGGAATTACCTAAAAGCACGTTGGGCTTATCAAAATGGTCGTCCTGAAAATATTGCAATTGGCAATCAGTTTCTCGAAACGTCCATGCTCAACATGCAGAAAAATTCACTTTGGATCAATCAAATCCGGTATCTCGGTTTGTTGCAGACAACCGGTCGATTTTCTTCAACCGGACCAATCACCTTGCGCAAAGCAATGGAGCTTTATGATTATTTATTGCGGGAACCGACTGCCAAAGATTGGTTGATGCAACCTATGGACTCGCTCGCCGTTTTGGTTTCTCCCCTTTTTACACCTTCTGGAATCGATATTTACGAACTTTGGTTTCAAACGGCAATCAACCTTGATTATCGTGAACGGGCATTTGACTTGTCCGAACAAATTCGTCGTCGTCGTTTTTATGCCGGAATCCCCTTTGGAAGTCGTCTGTTATCTTTCCGAACCCTTCTTGAAGCTCCAAGTGCCGAACTCCCTCGAAAATATATTTTGGTGAGAGAGGAATTGTTGCAAACATTTCCAGCTCTTGCCGAACTTTCAAAACAGGGGGCAATGTTAAAAACAACCTTGCGATCTCTTCCTGCTGTTCCGACGCATGAGGAACAGGCGAAGAAGCAACAGGGTCTTATGCTGGAGATTGAGCAAAACAGTCTCTTGCAGGAACTGATGCTCCGTTCGATTGCACTTTCTTCGATTCGTTCGGTCAACATTTTTCCGCCCAAACTGTCTTTGCGTGAGATACAGGAACAACTCCCGGACGGGACGTCCATGCTCGTCTTTTTTTCGGCAGTCGGGCAATTACACGGTTTTTTGATTGGGCGAACACATTTTGAAATGTGGAAAGTTGCGTCCAACATTGAAGAACTGCGCGGTTATGTTGCGGAATTACTTTCGGCTCTTGGAAACAGCAGCGCGGAAAAAATTCATGCGGTCAAAGATTTGCGGGAAAATGTTGAACGGACCAATAAGGAAGCGAAAAAATGGGATTGGAAAACGCCGGGCAATGCTCTTTTAACCGCTTTGTTGCAAGGAAATCGGGGCGGAACCTTTACCGAATTGGTTGTCATCCCAGATCATTTTTTATGGTATCTCCCCTTTGAAGCCCTTTGTGTGAATGATGTGGACGGAAAACTGCGACCTTTGATTGCAGCGAACAATGGAACGATTTCGGTTCGTTATGCTCCAACCGCTTCACTTGGGGTTCCGTCGGGAACGGGTCGATTGGTTGGAGCAGAAACATTGGTCATAACGGGCAAAATGTTTTCAAAGGACAGTCCCGAAAAGGCGGTTGAACGGTTGAGCGAGTATCAAAAAAAGCTGGAAGGACTGATTGCATTACCAAGCGGACCTCTTCCCGGGAATCCGGCTATTTTTGCGATTCAGTTGAAACAACTTCTCGTTCTTGATGATATTCCGTCTGGACGTAAAGGACCGCTTGATTGGAGTCCTTATGGAAGTGCGAAGTTGCGAGGAGCAGAACTGGCGAGTTGGTTGGACCTTCCTTGGGGGGGACCGAGTTTAGTTGTTTTGCCCGGTTTTCATACTCCGGCAGAAACGGCGTTAAAAAATGGGGGGGACGGTTCGGAATTATTTTATTCCCTGTTGACGATGCAAGCGAACGGGACGAAGACCATACTGATTTCGCGTTGGAAAACGGGCGGACGTTCGATGTATGATTTGATTGAGGCTTTTTTGCAAAACTACACCCAATTTCCTGCGTCCGAATCTTGGCGTAAAGCGATCATGTCCGTTGCAGCCAAACCTCTTAAATTAGAAGAGGAACCCCGGTTGAAACTGGGAAAGGAAGAGGAACCTTTGCGAGCGAATCATCCCTTTTTCTGGGCCGGTTTTATGCTGGTTGACCGGGGAGAAAAACCTTCTCGGGAAGAAGTTGAGGAGATTGCGTTAACAGCGGAAGAGTTGGCCGAGTTGAAAAAGAGATTTGGTGAAAAGGACATTGAGGAAGTGGAGATTCTTGCCGAACCGGGACGGGATCAGGGGACGAAGATTGAACATCCTCAACAGAAACCGGACATTTCGGTTGACCCAGAATCGGTTCTTGATTCAGATTCCAATAAGGGTTCTAATGCTGGTTCGGGCAAAACTTCGAAATCAGGTTCCACGAAAGAGACGGAGAAGGAAAAAGATACTGAAAACGTAACCGGCAAACGTCAACGGACGACGCCGAAAAAATAAGAGACGGTTTGTCGCCGAATTTGCGGCGACCCAACCCCGTTTAGCCGCGATACAACGTATCGCGCGTTTATTCGGACCATTAAAACACGCAGAACGTTGTTTTGCGACTAAACGATAATAAACTTTAACAACAGGAGCGTGACGCAATGAAGATCGTGGTGTTGGACGGAAAGACTTTGAATCCGGGCGATTTGAGTTGGGAGGGATTAGGGCGACTTGGTGATTTGACGGTTTATGACGCTTCACCCCCGGAAACGGTTAGGGAACGGGCGAAAGATGCTGAGATTTTGTACACGAACAAGACGACTCTGAACCGCGAGATTATGGAGCAGTTGCCAAAACTGCGTTACATCGGCGTTCTTGCAACCGGTTATAATGTTGTTGACACCCAATATGCCGGGGAACGGAACATTCCGGTCACAAACGTCCCAAAATACGGTTCAATCGCGGTTGCCCAATGTACATTCGCACATCTGCTCAACTTGACGTTTCACCTCAGTCTGCATCATCAGGCTGTTCGGTCAGGAGATTGGAGCAATTGTCCCGAATTCTGTTTCTGGAACGCCCCGCTTGTCGAATTGGCGGGATTAAATTTGGGCGTGATCGGATTCGGCGAAATTGGACGTTCCGTCGCTAAAATCGCAAACGCCTTTCAAATGTCCGTTCTTGCACACGATCCCATTGCCGAATCAGCCGGAATCCAACAAGAAGGTTGTGCTTATGTCTCACTTCAACAGCTCCTCACCGACAGTGATGTTGTGTCCCTTCATTGCCCTTTGACCGACTCGAATTTCGGCTTGGTCAACGCCGATTTCCTTTCGCAGATGAAACGAACCGCTTTCCTCATCAACACGGCTCGCGGTCCTCTTGTCAACGAAACGGATTTGGCGGTTGCACTCAATGAAGGACGAATTGCAGGAGCCGGACTTGACGTACTTTCGGTTGAACCGCCGAAAAAGGACAATCCGCTTCTTTCCGCGCGGAACTGTTACATTACCCCGCATATAGCATGGGCCCCAAGAGCATCCCGCGAACGCCTTATGCAGATTGCCGTTAAAAATCTGGAACAGTTCCTTGCCGGTTCACCACAAAATGTGGTAAACTGACAGAGGGAGAGAAGGTAGAAGTGAGGAGGTAGAAGGGAGAATGAAGAATTGAGGCAAAAAAATTGGAGTCTCTCAAAAGAGGGAGAAACCGGTTGATTTGCGAGACACCATTATCTTTCCTGTCTCCTCCTTCTTTCCTCCTATCTTCTTTTTACGCGCGGAACGATGTTCCTCGGCTAAACATTACGCGCGATATGTCGTATCGCGGTTAAACGGAACCTTCTGCCAATTATTACGGACCTGAAATAATGCAGACCTTGCGAGATCGACAGGTTTAGGTATAATGGAGATCGTAGTTTTGTCGATTTTTCCTCGCAAACCGTCCTGTTTCCTGATATGTCTGAAAACAACAACTCGCCGAATGAATTCGGGTTTGACCCCAATGCAACTGCCAGTTCTCTTCCAAGTGCAAACGCAGAATACACTGCAAAAGACTTGGAACATCTGAGCGATCAGGAACATGTTCGTAAACGTCCTGCAATGTATATCGGCGATACAGGGAGTCGCGGTCTGCACCATTTGGTCAATGAGGTCGTTGACAACTCGATTGACGAAAGTATGGCGGGATTTGCAACGACGATTACGGTCACAATCAATTTGGATGGTTCTGTGACCGTCGAAGATGACGGACGTGGTATTCCGGTTGAGGAACATGCGGACATCAAGAAATCGACGTTGGAAGGGGTTATGACGATGCTCAAATTCGGGGGAAAGTTCTCGAAAGGAGCATATCAGGCATCTGGGGGTCTGCATGGGGTCGGTGTAACGGTCGTCAACTTTCTTTCGGAATGGTGTGTCGTTGAAGTTCGTCGGGACGGACATGTTTTTCAACAGGAATATGAGCGGGGTGTTCCGGTTAAGCCGGTTGCCAAAATCGGAACTTCAGATCGTCGGGGAACGAAAACAACGTTTTTCCCGGACATTGAGATTTTTCCTGACCGGAAATTTGACACGAACATTTTGTCCCGACGTTTGCAGGATTTGGCGTTTTTGAATCGGGGAATCAAAATTGTCTTGCGAGACGGTCGAAGCAGTTCCGAAGAAGTCTTTCAGTATAAAAATGGTCTTGCCGATTTTATTGAACATTTGAATCGTTCGACAGACCCGCTTCATCGTGATATTATTCATATTTGTGAAGAAGCAGAAGGGGTTGAAGTCGAAGTCGCAATGCAGTATACGGTCGAATACACGGAAAATGTCCGTTCCTACGTCAATAACATTTATACAATTGAGGGGGGAACGCATTTGTCCGGTTTTAAGACAGCGTTAACACGAACGCTGAACAATTACGGCAAAGCGGCGAATCTGTTCAAAGGGAATCCTCCAACTGGGGAGGATTTTCGTGAAGGTCTGACTGCGGTCATTTCGATTCGGGTTCCCAATCCACGTTTTGAAGGTCAAACCAAAACCAAGCTCGGCAACAGCGAAGTCGAGGGGATTGTTAATTCGGTTGTCGGCGAAAAATTGGCCAAATTTCTTGAAGAGACGCCGAAAACGGCCCAAACGATTGTCAAAAAAGGTATTATTGCGGCTGAAGCGCGTGAAAGTGCAAGAAAAGCCAAAATGTTGGTTCGAGAACGGAAAGGGGCCCTTTCACATGGAGGACTGCCGGGAAAACTTCGGGACTGCACAAGTAAGGATGTTGAGCGTTGCGAACTGTATCTGGTTGAAGGTGATTCGGCAGGAGGGAGCGCGGAAGGAGGTCGAGTCCGCGAATTTCAGGCGATTCTTCCACTTCGGGGAAAAATTATTAACGCATATAAGGCCCGGGAAGATAAGGTTTTGGCGAACGAAGAGGTTCGTAGTATGATTGCGGCTCTTGGAAGTGGAATTGGCGAGGACATTGATCTTCAAAAGCGACGATATGGTAAAGTCGTTATTATGACAGATGCTGATGTGGACGGTTCACACATTCGGACGTTGTTGTTGACCTTCTTTTATCGTCAGATGTATGATTTGGTCAAAGCGGGTCATGTCTACATTGCCCAACCTCCTTTATTTCGGGTACAGCGTAAAGGACATAAGGATTATTATGTTCAGACGGATGATGAAATGCGACAACAGTTGCTCGAAGTTGGTCTTTCCAACGCGCAATTTGACCCGGGAGATGGTCGGTTGTTTGAGGGGGAACAAATGGAACGGTTGTGCAAGACTCTTGCCGGGTTGGAAGATTCGGTTTTGACGCTTGAACGTCGGGGTATTTCTTTGCGAGAACATGCTGTTCGTCAGGACCCTGTTTCAGCAAAATTGCCGATTTATCACGTTTATTGTGAAAAGTCCGAACACTGGTTTGCCGGTCGGGCGGAATTAGATGCCTATCTTGCCCAATTGGAAGAAGAATCGGGGAAGGAAGCGACGTTGACGGAGGAGCGGACGGACAATGGGGATGATTCGGAGCAAGGACCTAAGTTGCGGATTATTGAGTTGCATGAAGTTCGGACGATCAACAAATTGTTGTTGGAATTGCGTGAAATGGGGTTTGAGATTGACGCACTTCTTCAGCAAGAGCGAACCGGTTCGGACACTTCACGTTATTATTTGCGACGAGGTGATTCGGCAAAAGGGCTGGAAGATTTGCGAGGTCTGCTCAACGCCGTTCGTTCGGTCGATCAAAAAGTCATGAAAATAACGCGATTTAAGGGGTTAGGCGAAATGGACGCTGAAGAACTTCGGGACACGACGCTTGACCCGAAAAACCGGACGTTGGTTCAGGTTACAATGGAAGATGCGTCTGCTGCGGACGATTTGTTCCGCATTTTAATGGGGGATAAGGTTGAACCAAGACGTGATTTCATTGAAAAACACGCCCTTGAAGTTCGAAATCTTGACGTCTGAGAGGTAGGGGATAGGGAATGGGGGATAGGGAATAGGGGGAAGAATTGAGAATGGAGAGACAGAAAACGTAATCTGACGCATGATCGATAATATAGCGTCAAAAGCGCGGTCTGCTCCTCCCTATCCCCTATTCCCCAACCCCTGTTCCCTATCTTTACACGTTTTCCCTACAATCGTTTTTTCAGGCAATTTCGTGTAAAGCCGCTTCTTCGTTATGCCGAAATCAACCTATACAGGTGTGACTGACAGTATTACCCTAAAAACGTGAAATTCGGTTGGGCAAATTGCCCCTTCTTCTTGTTTTTCCTATTCTGCACATTCATACCAATTGTTCATGTTCATTGATTGACAATCGTTATTCCTCAGAATTCCTCAAAAACCTCGCTTCATTTAACGGTAATTATGTTGACCCCGCAAAACGCTTTGATTTGTAAACAACGATTCTTGAGGACCTTTTGTGTCCTTTCGGCAATCCTTTTCTGGTCAGTCGGCTTTCTGCATTTACATGCCGCAACAACGGGACCCGTTGTTGTTCCGCTCTCCAGTATGGAAGTCGAGGAAGTCTCGGAATCCAATACGAAAGTTGAATCAGGGCTTCGATTTGGAAAACAGGTTGTACCCCCCGTTGTGAGTTCGAGAGCGAGCGAGATCAACGGAAGAGTTGTTGCAATGAAAACAGCCGAAAAGGGACCTGTTGTCATTGACATTTCAGATGCTGGAAAAGAAACGAAAAAAAGTGATCGTAATGATTTGGCACTTCAATTGGAAGTGACAACAGAAGAAGCCGGAGAAACGGCAGAAGGGGTTGAAGAGGTCCTTGAAGAAGTGGAAGAAGGAGCAGATGAGGAAGACGGGGTTGTTGAGGAGATTGAGGAAGAAGAGGAAGACGAAGAGGAATCAGAGGAAGAGGGGGAAGAGGAAATCATCTTGCTTGGCGAAATCTCCAAAGAGGTTGGAGAAGCGACCGAGGTGACGGACGAAGCCGTTGAAATGAGTCTTGAGGAAGAACAAGTGATTGAAGAGATCGAAGAACAGGATGAAACGGCTCTTCAAATGGAATTGGAAGAGGACATTGAGGCGGGAACGGTTCCTAAGGAGACAACTCGGGAGACGAAACCGAAATTGTTGGAAAAAATCGTTCTTGACCCAAATAAGGTCGGCAATCCGAATTCGGCAACGCTCGTTCGTATGATGTACGATGAAGTGATGAACGGACTTGCACAACGGGGAATGTCTGAAAAATACAACATGTTCCGCAGTTATGCCCGGTCGACGCTTGACAAATTTGCGTCCTTAAACACGGGCAATGAAGTGGACGGGCGTTGTCGTTTGTCTTGGTATGACCGGATGTACCGAGACCCTATCAAATCGGTTTTCGAGGTCGAGGAATTCACTCGAAAACTTCATGACGGTTTGAGCGGGAATCATCGTTATTTGGGCGAGACGTTGAAAGTGATTCGGGACAAACTGGATATTCCGGTTCGAAATGACGAACTGCATTATTCCCGGGCAACAACGCCGCTTGAAGCAGTTGCTGAAGTCAAACGTTGCATTATGGAAGCGCAAGCGGGTTATGCTCGAGCAATTTCGACGTTGACTCAAGCGGAACAGAGAGAATTGGCGACGACGCTTTATCCGACGTTTGTCGCAAATCGCGTCAGCGGACATACCATTCCGTCTCGCAGTGTTGGTCGCCGATTGGTCCTTTTGCTTGACAAGATGGACCGAACGGGTATTCACGAAGGTCTTGAAGCCCTTCTCCCGTTAAGTGACAAGTCGCTGCTTGATCTGCTCGCCCAACTCCCGGATGATGCTTTTCCGCACGTTCAGGTTGGTTCCCAACGAATGCAACGGATTGCAACTCCGGCCGGAGATATTTTGATTGGCGGACGGGAGAATAATGTTTATGAATTGGATGCACCTGGAATGCAGGATGTCACTTGCGTCATTGATTTGGGGGGAAATGACATTTATCGTGAAGGAACATGCAACATCAACCGTCCGGTTTTTGTGACAGTTGATCTTGGGGGGGATGACCGTTATGTTGCAACCAAACCGGGCGTTCAGGGCGGTTCGATTCTTGGGATTTCCATGTTGATTTCGCGGGGCGGAAATGACGTGTTCCAAGCACAGGATATTGCACAAGGAGCGACATTGGGAGGAGCGGGAATGCTCATTAACGAGTCGGGGAATGATTCGTACAGCGCACTTCGCTTTGCACAAGGGAGTGCTCTTGGGGGTGTTGGGCTTTTAATTGACCATAATGGACACGATCAATACCGTGCAGCCCTGCTCGCGCAAGGAGTTGGTCAACCGGGCGGTTTTGGTGCTCTCGAAGATACCAACGGAAATGACAAATACTACGTCGGCGGTCTCTATCTCGATTCTTACCCCGAACATCCCGGTTATGACGGTTGGGGTCAAGGTTTGGGAGCCGGAATTCGTCAGGTTGCAAACGGCGGAATTGGAGCTTTGTTGGACGGAGCAGGAGATGACACTTACGAATTCGACTATTTCGCACATGGAGGAGGATATTGGCTCGGTCTCGGTTTTGCCCGCGATTTCGGCGGAAATGACAAAAGAATGGGCGCAACTCTTCTCGATTATTACGGGAATGCTCGCAAAGAAGGACGTTGGCAGCGATTCTGCAACGGGTTCGGTTGTCATTATTCACTTGGTTTCCTGATTGACGACGAAGGAGATGATGTTTATGACGGAACAATCATGGGAACGGGTATGGCGTGGGACCTGTCAATCGGCTTTTTGTTGGATTTTGCAGGAAAGGACCGTTATGCGGCAACCGGGAACATGACGCAAGGGATTGGAGCAGAAGGGAGTATTGGCATCCTGTTCGATTACGGCGGAAGTGATACCTATATGAGTCGTAATCCGGGTTATGCCAATCCTGGGATCACTTATCATTCCCCTTCCAATTGCGGCAGTAATTTCAGTTTCCTGATTGATTATGGAGGGAAAAACGAATTTGCGGCGAAACTGCCCAATACAGGTTTTCA
Source organism: Thermoguttaceae bacterium (assembly GCA_051660685.1). Lineage (GTDB taxonomy): Bacteria > Planctomycetota > Planctomycetia > Pirellulales > Thermoguttaceae > JAVBSX01. Next base: position 46,780 of record JBOFQB010000066.1, read on the forward strand.
GCAACGGGGGAGCAGCGGGGGATATTTTATCAGCCGACCTTTTGATTTTGAATACGAGGAGGAGCAGGTTGCAGCGAAGAAAGCGGCTGAAGAAGCGGCGAAACAACCGCAAGCGCAACCGACACCGAACACGAAACGACCTCAACGGGGTCAACAGCAGCAACAGCAGCAGAATTTGTCGAATCAGCCGACTCGTTCAACTGTTACGCCGGTTCCGACCTTAAAAGGAACCAAGAGATAGGGGATAGGGAATGGGGGTTAGGGAATAGGGGAATAGAGGTTAGAGAGTAGTAAATAGGGGACAGCAAATGTGGGGTCGGTTCCCGTTGAACCGCGATACAATGTGTCGCGCATACAGAACATCAAAAACAACACCAATTTTATATCAGTTTCAAGAATCATGAAGAAAACAGCAATCGCCTTTTCGTCTGTCTGTTTGTTTGCACTTGGCGGTCTCCTTCCCGTCCTTGCCGAATCCATTTGGTTTGAAGGGGAATCACCTAAAGCGACTCCCCTTGTTGAACCTTATGTTGCGGATTCGGTTGACATTTCGCCCGATTCGCCGGTTCAGTTGGACGCTGAGACTCTTGCCGATCTGACGCAACGAACGTTGAAGTTGGTTGACCGTCAACAATCAATTGCGGGTCAGCAATCGGTCGAAATGAAACCGTCGATTGAAAAACAGGGGGCGGTCGAGCAGATTGCCGAACGGTTGAATCCCCCGACTCCGGCCAAAATGACATTTTTGAAGAGCAGTGATTTCATGTTGGTCCATTACAAGCAGTCGAACCAAGCGTCCTCGAATCGAAATCAGCGTAATGTTGGGACGAATCGCTCGAATTCCAAGCGGACGACGTTGGAGAGTTCGGACAGTTTGGAGAGTTCAGCGCAATCGGTTGAAAGGAAGGTTGCAGATGCGGCAACGCCGGGACGTCGGGACGGACGTTCGACTCGGGTTGAATCAGACAAACGGAATACGGTAGAAACTCCGGTTGAAGTGGTTGACCCGGCTGATGAACACCTTTCTCCTCAAGTTCGGCAGTTGAAACAACAAATTAAGGCAACACTTGCATCCAATGCTCGTCGCACCTTGTCCTTGCAGAACAATACTCCAGCCGATCTGATTGCATTTTGTAATGCTTATGGAGCGGAAACATTGGTTACACCTGCTTCTCAATCAGCCGGAAAAAACGGCAAATCCGCGACAAGTGCCCCGATTTATGCAATTGGCAGTCTTTGCTGGAATTATCCGAGTTCAGGTCGGACATTACTGCGAGCGAGCGGAAAACAGGTTATACCGCGAGTTGGCGCGGGATTGCAGAAGAAACAGGCTGCTTTACTTGCGATGTTGGCAATGTCGAGTATTGCGGAAAATTACGAGATTCGGGTTGAGAATAACACCTACACTGTTGCCGATCTGGTTGCGTTTGAGAAAAACAGCTGTTCTCGCGGTCTGGACCTTTCGCTTGCGCTGATTGGTCTTTCCTTCTACTGTGATTGCAATGAACAATGGAAAAATGAATTCGGCGAAGTCTGGTCGCTTTCCAAAATGGTTCAGGAGGAATTGGGCCGATCTGTCGATCAGGGGAATGTCGGCATTACCGATCAACTTCTCGGTCTTTCCAGTGTTGTCCAACGATATGAAGGTGAAGGTGAAAAACTTCAGGGTTCTGTGTTGGACGCCAAATTGTATCTGGATTCTTATTGTGATTTTATTCTGACCGCTCAAAACGATCAGGGACTTTGGCATCCTCAGTTTTTCCTTTACAAAGGGATTGGCGATCCCCGCGCAATGCTCTACTCAAGTAGTAACATTTTACGGTTCCTCGTCTATCATCTCCCGCAAGAACGTTTGAGTGACCCCAAAGTTGTCCGCAGTGTTTCTTCCCTTCTTGCAGCTCTGAACAAGTTGGGAAATGCCCCGCTTACAACCGAACGTGATTATGAGTTGTACGGAACAACATTGCAGTCAATTGCGATGTACGCTGAAAAAGTGAGTAAATAGCGGAAACAGGGGATCGGGGGTTGGGAATAGGGAAACAGAGAAAATAGATTTCCGTTTGTCGGATACCGACCCGAATTTTCCAGAATGGGCCAAATGGACCAAAAGTACCCTTTCACAAGATGACCCGTTTTTGTAAAATCGCGTCCCCATGTTGTAATACCACTTCCTTCGTATACAATTATCCTTACGGATTGTTCTACAGAGGACTCAGCATGCAGTCCTCTTGTGTACAAGTACGCGAAATTCAAAGACTTCAAAGTCTCAGCTCAAGAAGCATCCATGTTTTTCACTGAAAATCAACAACAACTTGCGGCGATTGAGCGACGACAGACCCTCAAACGTCGCAATGTCGAGAGGAATGTTTGCGCCAGATTAGCAAGGGGGAGTCTATCTCTTCAGCAAGGGGACTACATTACGCAAGAAGACATGGATAAGGTGCAACGCCAAATGAAGGAATACTTCTTTTCTGACCGGTCCAAATGGTAAATCTCGACGGTTTTTATTCCGCTTTTGCTCACGCAGAAACAGACATCAAGTATGCCGAGTTGTCTGTTTCTCGTCTTTCAAGTGACGAAGATGAGGCTTGTGTTACCCAAAACTCTCCGCGCGGTGTTGTTGTTCCCGCGATCAACGAACTGCGATATGCTGCAAAACATCTTGCGACTGCAATGCAACTTGGTTCTGAGGGAGATGACTACGATGAACAGATTCGTCGCGCGACCCGGCATTGTATTCGAGCACGACTTGACGCACTCAAAGCAACAGTCTTGTTTTATGCGCAACATCGATATTCTTTCGATGAAGACTATCGTCTCGTCATTCTTCCTGATGAGAAGCGGAAAGAGTTGAATGATTACAGAGAAAAAATGCAACAGGTCCTGTTGCTGTTGAGTGAGGATCACGCTGACAGTACCGATGCTGAATGTGATCGGTTGAGAACCTGTATCGAAGAGTTGCGGGGTTATTACAATGACTTGGAAAATAACCGGAACTGGTTTAATCAGTTGCTTCTTGCCGAAGAGATAAAACGGTTGAAGAATTCTTCCACAACACAATGGAAACTCGGTATTATTATCGGCGTCGTTGTCAGTGTCGTCGTCAGTGTGGTCACCTATGTTCTCAGCAAATAATTCTGAGGTGCAATTCAAGGGACACTTTTTTGTCTCTGTACCGAAGTCGATAGAGATCGCGCCCCGTTTCAAGGAGTGAGTGCATCTGCGACTCTTCTTCCTCCCTATCCCCTCTTCTCCCGTCTCTAATTCCTTACCTCTATGACAGTTTCGCTCTTGAAGACGGCTCTTGAACAGGCGGACACGACACGGCACATTCTGGTTGGGGAAGGGACACTCGCCGAAATCGGCCCGCTCTTTCGTCGTTGTTTTTCTTCGGCTTCTGCGCTCATTGTGGGAGACCCTAACACCATGAAAGCAGCCGGATATGCAATTCGGGAACAATTGCAGTCCGAAAACCTGACCCCGGTTGAAAATGTTTTCGTTATGCCGGAAAAAAATCCGGTCGCAACCCAATCCAACGTCGATCAATTGGTTGACGGGTTGAGAAACCGAAACGGAATCGCAATCGCTGTTGGATCGGGAACAATCAATGATCTGGTTAAACTGGCATCTTCCGAGCTTCATCGTCCTTACATGGTTTGTGCAACAGCCGCTTCTATGGACGGTTATACCGCGTATGGTGCTCCGATTGAAATCAACGGGTTCAAAAAAACCGTCTTCTGTCCCGCTCCTGTCGCTGTTCTCGCCGACTTGAATGTGCTCGCAAATGCCCCTTATACACTAACAGCAGCCGGTTATGGTGATTTGATTGCCAAAATAACAGCAGGTGCTGATTGGATTTTGGCGGATTGGATCGGCGTTGAAGCAATCGAACCGATTGCTTGGAAAATGGTGCAAGGACCTCTTCGGAGTTGGATTGCGAAACCGGAATTGCTTGTTCAAAAGGATAAAACCGCCCTTTTTCGACTGTTGGAAGGACTGTTAATCAGCGGATTGGCAATGCAACGGGCTAAAACGTCGCGGACAGCATCTGGGGCGGAACACCTTTTTTCGCATTTTTGGGACAATGAGCATCACACGTTTGAGGGGACGATTCCACTTCACGGTTTCAAAGTCGGCGTTGGAACTGTTTTGTGTGCGGAAAAGTACGAGGACTTGTTGCGAATGGAAACCGAGGAGTTACAACAATTACGGCAAAAGGTGTTGGAAAAGCGACGATCTTGGACAGAGACGGAATTGTTGATTGCACACTCTTTTTCCGCTCCCCTTTTGGTTGAACGGGTCAAGCAGGAATCACGCGAAAAGTATGTTGATGAGAGGGAGTTTCTGGGCCGTTTTGACCATTTGACTCATTCTTGGTCGGAACTGAAGAGCCGATTGCGAGAACAGCTTCTTTCTTCGTCGGAGATTCGGGACCATCTCAAGCAGGTTGGAGCCCCAACCCGGCCGGAAGAAATGGGAATCAACGCCGACTTGTTGAGGAGAACTTGGAAATTGACCCCGTTGATCCGATCCCGTTTCACCCTTGTTGACCTTCTTGAGATGATTGGAAAAACAGAGATAGAGAAGTAAGAACAGGGATGAGGGGATTGAGGGAAGAGGGGGGAATTGAGAAGCGAGAATCGAAAAAGGTAGAAAACGGGAACCAACGTCCGAAACAATGTAGGACGGCAAGTGAGGATACAGATAACCGACTGACGCCGGACTTTGTATTGCAATCATTGTTATACATTTTTGTATGTATTTTTGACGCAAAAATTCAAGGACTGTATCTCTTAGCTGCGGCGCAGGTTCATTATCGCAGCAACGTTAGGACGCATTTTCCTCAATCCCGTCGGGATTGCGTTATGGTAGAAAACGATTGAAAAACAAGTCTGAACCCCGTCGGGGTTCCGTTAGGGTTTTTATGAACGCAGAATGACCATAACGCAACTCCGACGGAGTTGAAGACTGAGGGGCAATCCGTTACTACCATAACGAAACGCCTAACGGCGTTTGAGTCAACCCGGGGTTGCGGTCGCGTTGCTCCCTTCACCCCGGGCTACAAAAAGGTCGTCCCGACGGGACTAGAAAGGGACGACTAAACATTTCAAAAAGGACTGACACAAGCATTTCAATCCTTGGCATACACCGTTCAAGCTCTTTTTGCATCTGACACACAAGGACAATCGGGTGTTGTGAGATGTTACAGTGATTTTGGAAATGCGTTAAACGGCCTAGACCCTATACGCTGATTCCCGACGTTCTACCTTCTCTAAAAAAGCGTCCAGTTCGGCTTTGGTTGGTAAAGAAGGTTGTGCGCCCCAACGTGTCACACTTAATGCTGCAACTGCGGTTGCGATTTTTGCGGCGTCCTGAATGTTCTTTCCTTGCGCAAAACTCCATGCAAGGGACCCGCTAAACGCATCTCCTGCTGCTGTTGTGTCAACAACATCAACGGAATAAGAGGGAATGAAAAGTTCGGACCCGGAATTTTCAAGGAGGAGTGAACCTTCTGAACCGAGTGTGATAATGACATATTGAACACCAAGGGCAAGGAGTTGTTGGGCCGCAATTCGGGCAGAATCACGGTCGGTCACTTTCACCCCGGTTAATCGTTCAGTTTCCGTTTCATTCGGTTTGATACAAGTGACATTGTGCAGCAATTCGGGAGAAAGGGGAATCGAGGGGGCAGGAGCGGGGTCAACAAAAAGTGGGATGCTATATTTTCGGGCAATTTTGGCAAGATATTCTAACGTCGGGAGCGGGGTCTCCAATTGTGCAACCAAAACATCCGCCTTTTCAATCGCCGGAATCGCCCGGTCAATGTCGGTTGGAGACAGAAACTCATTTGCTCCAGATGCGACGGAAATCAGGTTTTCCCCTTTTGCGTCAACAAGGATCAAGGCAACTCCGGTTGCTCTTTCTGAATCACGGAAAATGTAGTCTGTGTTGATTCCTTCCTTGATGTAACTCGCAATCGCTTGTTCCCCAAAAATGTCCTGTCCGACTTTCGCAACAAACGTGACATTCGCCCCAACTCGTGCAGCTGCAACCGCCTGATTGGCCCCTTTTCCTCCTTGTGCAAGGAGAAAATCCCCCCCAATCACGGTTTCCCCGGGGATCGGAATCCGCTTGGTTTTGACGACCATATCAGTATTGGAACTGCCGATTACAACAACATTGGACATGATTGAGAAAGGGTAGGATGAGGGGATAGGGGGTCGGGAAAGGAGGGATTGAGAAGGGAGGGATTGAGAAGGGAAGAAGTTAGGAGGTAGGAGGTAGGAGGTAGGAGGTAGAATGAGGACACAAAAAGGAAGTCGTATTAAAAAAGGACCGATTGACTTGCGCGAGACCGTTATTTTTTTGATCCTTCTTCTTCACTCCTACCCTTCTACCTTCTACCTTCTACCTTCTACCCCACACTGATATTGGGAGGAATCGTCGAATCTGGCGTGAAACGGGCCGGGTCGGACAACTTTGGGCGCGGTTTGCAAACGGGGCGGGATGCTCAACCAGCTTGAACCCTGAAAAACAGGGTCGGCTTGAGAACGGATCGCCGTATCATCAATGTAAGGACACATTGCGTCAACCCAAAGAATCAGTTTATGCAGACTGATTGGGTCCATTTTGACCTCATTGTGTTCCCCGCTTCTTGCAATATGAATAAGCGGACTTTTGTAGGAGAGCGAACCGAGCGGGCGAGGTGTGCTGTAAGCGTCAGGATCACGTTGGTCGTAGGCCTCAACATGCAGGGTTCCGGCAATTCCAAAACCGGGAGGAAGTTCGGCGTTCGAACGATTCGTCCCCCCGCCCCATGCTCCTGTTGGAAAAACCCCGGGTGCTCCCCAATTCGGAGCACCAATAATCGTCACATACGGTTCTTCAAACATCAAAAAACCGGGTCGAGGAGTCAGGTCAAATGTTGCCCGACCTTCTCCATCCTGTTCATGACAGTTCCCGCAGTATTGGTGTAGAATTGGCTTTATATCCTTGACATAACTGATTGCGGTTCCGTTACGACGAACATCCGCTCGCAGATGAGCGTAAGGATCAAGACGACCAAACGGAATTGCGAAATCATGGGTTGCCTTTTGTAGGGACTGTTCAACGGTCCAATCAGAAGGGACGGAATAATCGGGGTCAAACGACCAGGGAACCGGGCGAATTTTGCGAGGAGACTTGTTCAGAGCCGCATATTGCCCTTGATCAGAATTGAGCGGGGTTGATGTATGAAGTTCATGACAACCGAGACAACCGCGACTTTCGCCCGGCATGACCCCAGTAAAGCTGCGCATTGTCTGAAGCGCGAGATGATTTTCGTCCAACAGTTGGAAATGTAAGGCAATTCCGGCCGGAACTTCAAACCAGACACTTCCATCTTCCTCAATTGGGACTGTTCCGAGAATGCGTTTGACCCCTTCTGATTGGACCATTGAAACGACAGGACCGGTTGAGATGTAAGGACGATTGTCCCAAAGTGTGTACGTTTTCGGCTCAATATGCAAAATACGCAAGAACTTTGCTTTACCTTGCAGTTCGGGGGGAGCACCATGATCGACATTTCCGCTGTAAATTGTGCCCGGTTTAGGATCGGATCGTTCCTTCCAATCGGGCCAATCAACCCGATCAACCAAAACCGGGGGAACCGGACGTTTGCGAATCGGTATTGCGTGAAAAATGTTGTTGACCCCTTCATAAATCAGTTCCCGATTCCCCTCAACGTCCATAAGATAGAGCATGAACTTGCCGTTTTTACAAGCCGAAACGAGAAAATCCTTTTCGCTGAGAGGATAAGGCGAATAATAAGCGGTCAACGATCCACTTGCGTGATAATTGGGGGATTCAACGGGGTCAACGGGCCCGTTCCCCGATTCCGGCCAAGTCACATCAGCCGTTACTTTCGTCAGACCGTCCGGGAAATTCCGACCTTCTTCGGGATTGATGATCCCAATTGAACCGGCAAACCAGTCATGATGAGCACTTCCTGTAAACATGACCCGATTACTCCCGGGAATTGCTCTTGCATCTTTCAGCAAATCAGGCCAAACCGTTTGATTGCCCCAAAACGTGTTATGCTGAGTTCCGTCGGGGTTTGTCGTCCAAAGACTTTGACATCTCCAAAGCGGTTTGTCTGTGTACTCCCAACGTGTATAGATCAATCGTCCGTCATTCAAAGCAGACGGGAGATAGTCCGGCTCATTGTTTTGTGAAATCAAATAGACCTGATCTCCTTGCAGTGTACAACGGGCAAGGACAAAAGCGTTTGTAGGGGGCATACAACGGACGTAAGTATAACCGCGAGAGGTCGAAAAGACGAAGTTTTTCTGATCGGGAAGATAAATCGGGTCAAAATCGTCAAACATCCCGGCTGTAATCTGACGAAAACCGGTTCCGTCCAGCTGAACCTCGTAAATGTGGAACGCCTTTTCATTATGAGGTTTGAAACTGACGAGCGCTTTTGTTCCGTCAAACGAAACATCAGGTCGCCAAAACGAACCATGTAAGGGTTCTTGAGGTAAGACCCGGCGAACGGTCCCGTTTGGACTCAGACCGTCCAGAACAAGGAGTTGACCGCCCGGAACCGCCATATAACCGAGTCGATGTCGCGTTTCATGTCTCCATTCCGAACCGTCAGGATACGGCATGTCAACGAAAAGGATTTGCGAGAAGTCCAAAACCGGATTGCGCAGAAAAATTTCTCGTTTGATTTGACGAACCTGAATGTACAATTCGTTGAACGATTCTTGATCTAAATCGTTCGCTAAGATTTTTTCCAAATGGTCCAACTGCGCAATCGCCGACTGCATGAACGCTCGCTCAACCCGATCATCCAGCAAAAACCGATTTGCTAATTCTTTCGACCAACCGATTTCCTGCCTAATCCGTTTCCAATCCGGCTGAAAATCACATTGAAACAACCAATCGTTTTTAAGCAGTTCGTCCGCTTCTTTTGGATTGTATGTTTTTGGATTGGGCGTTTGCGGAATTCGATAAGGGGCGACTGCTTCACGAACCTGGGGACGTTCCTGAACGGTTTTTTGGGCGGTTCTGAGAATCTCAAGAAGCGTGTTGACCGTTTCAGCATCCGTTCCAAAAGTCAAATCTTCAAAACGGCGTTGCAGTTGATCGACGAGGAACCATTTTTCCCGTTCTTCTGGACCAATCTCCGACCATTGTTCAGGGGTAAGCGGTTTATATTCCGACATCAAATGAACCAATCGGGATGATTTGTCCTGCAAACTCTTAAAACCTGTCCTTGAAATCAGTTCGCAAGGAACCAAACCGGTCAAATCGACAAATTCCTCAAACTCGTTGGGAAAATCGACTTTCAAACGGCGAGTCAAACCCAATTTCAAACCGGGTGTAACCCGGGCACGATTTTCCAACATTGCATTTCTCGTTGCAATCAGCGTCTCAACAAAGGTCGGTTCCCGACGATAATACCTGTTCAACAACGCGTTCATCTCGCTGTTCTGCCGATCCAGAATCACAAGTCCGTTTTGATACTGTTGTTTGACTTGATCGGGCGTAAGAGCGACCGAGGAGATTGCAACATCAAAGAGGTCGCCGAAAAAGAACTCATTAACTCCGTTGCAACAACCGATGTAACCGGGTATCTCTTTTTGAACCTTGATTGGACCGGTTCGAGGTAAACGATGAATCTCTGTTCCGTCGAGATACACCTTCATCATCTCCCCGTCAAAGGTCCCGACTGCAAAATGCCAATCTCCGTCAAAAAGAGCATCTCGGCGAATAGGAGCATCACATTCAAAATAACCGTCAATGTTGAGACCAAGTGACAGAATCGTCGCCGAATCCTGCAAAGAAAACAGAATCCGTTCCTCCCCGCTTTCCTGTCGGAAAATTTCATTAAAAGCCTCATATTTTTCCGGACGAATCCAAGCCGAAACCGTTATCTGCTCCAGTTTGCCTGAATCCGGCAAAACCTCCATGTTCACTTTGAAGGGTTCGGCAACCGGAAAAGTCAGTCCCCCAAAATCACCTTCTGAACACCAATGCTGTTCTGACCCGCAAAACCCAAAAGGGCCAAGCAAAACGATCATCAACAACGTCAAAGACGCATTTCGTGTTTTTCCTAAAGTCCACATTGTGTTTATGTTCTTGAAGAACAGGTAAAGGGGGTCATTACGACAAAACACTTCCGTCCCTTTGACAAGACGAAAGTGTTTCATTCCTTCATCCAAAGCAGGACGCCTATTTCTGTGTTTGCCCCAACAATTCATCGACAACAGTGAAGAATTTGGGATCATCCCATTTGTAGGTCAAGACAACATTCGTATCTTCTTGTGTCACAACGATTTTGTTCAAAAGCGGGGCGAACTTAACAACCGGTTCTGGAATTCCCATTCCGTCCCCTGATCCCGGTTTCAGCATTTTCATCAGAGAAAAAATTCCTTTCCAAGCATTACCTCGCTTTTTCCGCTCTTCCTCATCTGGAATCGACATATTGATCTTGCCGACCGTCACATTTTCAACGTCTTCCAATGTGATGACACACTGATCCATAACACCCAGTGTTCCGGCAAGATTGTCCACAATTTTGACTTTTTCCGTATCTTTGAGAACTTTGTCGATCACATTACTCTTCGTCTTTGCAAAGAAACTGGGAAGAATCACAAATTGCCCAAAAGGACCGACAGAGGACAAATAGGTTTCCTCAAATTGTCCTTCCGTTGCTTCCTCAAGTTGACGTTCCATTCGATCCCGTTTGTCGCTCGCAACGATTACCAAAGCATTTCCACTTGACAGTTTGGAGTATCCAATAAAGAACGGATTCTGACGAATTGTGAACTCATAAAGGGCTCTATCCCCTTCCTTTTCGAGCAATTTATATTTAGAGGAATCCATTTTCGTCAACGCTTTTTCAACATCTTCAGCTGTCTGTTTCGTTACAACCGTAATCGTTCCTTCGATTTTCGGTGTTTCTTCCGGTTTCTTTTCAATCGGAATTAACCAGACATTCATCTGAAAAGCAAGGATGTTATCAAAAAACTTGTCAACCGCTTCCTGTCCCGTCAACGGTTGATCCATACCGTCATTCAAAAGGGCAATCAATTCTCTTGGAAATTGTGTTCCTCCTGCACTCGAAAGATTATCACTGAAATTTTGGGCAAAGGACTCCATGATCCCATTGTAATTCGGCTGTTCCTTCATTTTTTTCATCAACTCGGACTCCATGCCGCGCTGAACATTCAAAAACGCAATCACATCAGGAGGAGGAATAACCGGTTTGGGAGGAACGGCATTCTGACAACCGAGTGTACACAAGAACACGAGTCCAAGACTCAACATCGAAAAAAGAGGGAATGTTCGCATGAAACCTTTGATCCTTTGGAAAAATGGAGAAAACAATAAAAAAGTTAGAAGTGATAACGAGCCTCATTCTAAGAAGTTAAAAGAGAGGAATCAAGAAGGGGACCGAAAATACTCCATGATAAAACAATCGTTTTTATGGTGACTGTTTTTTTGCGGGAAACCTGTTATAATCAGCCCCGTTGCAAGGGTCCCCGTTCCTTTCAGCTCCCTATGATTCTGGTGCTGATTGGAAAAATCACGACGTTGCAACACCGGGAGTGTGCAGAAGAGCCAAATAATAGGCCCGATTGGCGTCGGTTTATCTCTAACCTGATAAAATAACATGGAAGATACAACAGCACGCAAGAAGATGGTTTCCAGTCAACAAAAGACACTATCAACCGCGACATCGGTGTCGAACGAAGCGGCTTTGTCTGAAACGGTTGCTCTTCCGGTTCGGAAAAAAACCGAACATAAGCAGATGTACCCCTTTTGGTTGACTGATTATGACATTCACCTCCTCAACGAGGGGACTCATTGGCGCAGTTATGAAAAACTCGGTGCTCATCTGCGAAAAATCAGCGGGGTTGAAGGGGTCAACTTCACTCTTTGGGCTCCCAATGCAACAGCAGTCAGTGTAATCGGCGATTTTAATGACTGGGACCCTGAAAAAACGCCGATGTTCAAGCATATTCCTGCCGGTTTTTGGGAAGTCTTCGTCCCCGACCTCAAGGAAGGTACTCTGTACAAATATCATGTCGTTAACGGTGATCATGTCTGCGACAAGTCCGATCCGGTCGGGTTTTATGCCGAACGACCCCCTTGTACGGCATCTGTCGTCTGGAATCTGAACAACAAGTTCAAATGGAACGATCAGAAATGGATCGAGAAACGGCAATACTTCGACTGGTTGCACGCCCCGGTTTCCATTTACGAAGTCCATTTAGGAAGTTGGCGACGACCGGGCGATCAACCCCAGAATTGGCTTTCTTATCGTGATTTGGCCGATCAACTCGTCAAATACGTCAAAGAAATGGGGTACACCCATATCGAATTGCTCCCAATTGCCGAACACCCTCTTTCGGCAAGTTGGGGATACCAAATCATAGGGTATTATTCCGTCACCTCGCGTTTTGGAACCCCTGAAGATTTCATGTATTTCGTCGACCTCTGTCACCAAAATGACATTGGTGTCATTATGGATTGGGTTCCCGCTCACTTCCCCAAAGATGGACATGGTTTACGTCGTTTTGACGGAACGGCTCTTTACGAACATGCTGATCCTCGACAGGGTGAACATCAGGATTGGGGGACGAACATTTTCAATTATGGACGACATGAGGTCCGCAACTTCCTGATTGCAAATGCTATTTTTTGGCTCGACAAATACCATCTCGACGGTTTGCGGGTCGATGCTGTTGCATCCATGCTCTATCTTGACTATTCCCGAAAAGAGGGAGAATGGATTCCGAACGAATTCGGCGGTCGGGAAAACCTTAAAGCAATTGATTTCATCAAATTGATGAATGAGCAGGTTCATCTGCAATTCCCGAATGTCCTGACAATTGCCGAAGAATCGACTGCTTGGCCCGGTGTTTCTCGCCCGACGTATTGTGGGGGACTCGGCTTCTCCATGAAATGGAATATGGGTTGGATGAATGATTCTCTACGCTATATGCGGCATGACCCGATTCATCGTAAGTATCACCATGATGAATTGACGTTTAGCCTGATTTATGCTTTTCACGAAAATTTTATTCTGCCGATCTCCCATGATGAGGTTGTTCACGGAAAACGTTCCATCATCGATCAGGTTCCAGGTGATCTTTGGCAGAAATTTGCAAATGCCCGACTGTTTTACAGCTTTTTATGGACACATCCGGGCAAAAAACTGCTTTTTATGGGGTGTGAATTCGGACAATGGTATGAATGGAACTTCGATGAGAGTTTACAATGGCATTTGCTGGAATGGGAGACACATCAGGGTCTTCAACGCTGTATTGCCGATTTGAACCGACTTTATCGTTGTGAACCGGCTTTGCATGAACTCGATTTTGATTGGAAAGGTTTTGAATGGATTGACTGTCATAATTGGGAAAACAGCACGTTTTCTTATATTCGACGGTCACAAAACCCGCAAGATTATCTGATTGTTCTTTGTAATTTCACGCCGGTTCCAAGACGGTTAAGGATCGGTGCTCCTGAATCCTGTTGGTATGAAGAAATCTTTTGCAGCGACTCCGAACTCTATGGAGGGAGCAACATGGGGAATGGACCGGGAGTAATGGGAGAACCGATTCCGGCGTACAACCAACCTTCTTCGGTTGACGTTTTTCTTCCCCCGCTCGCCGTTTCGGTCTTAAAACCGAGGAGATAGGGAATGGGGGATAGGGGTTAGGGAATAGGGAAGGAGGGACGTAGTTCTCCCTCTTGTTGCGGTTCTTTTTCCTGTTTTGGTCATTCAGACTCTGTTTGTCCCGATTTTGGTTGTTCGGATTTTGGTTGCTCCAAACGCCGAACAGCCTGTTTGGCTCCAAAATGGTCTAAAGAGGCTGCTTGTTCATACCATTGTCGAGCTTCATCGACGTTTTGTTCGATTCCATCCCCTGTTTCAAGACAACGAGCATAAAGGAAAATCGCTTCTGTATAACCCAGATGTGCGGCTCTTTCATACCAGTTGACTTTTTCGGCGGGATTCTGACTATAACGGGAACCCATTAAAGTTTGGGCAACCGGTTCTCCCAATCGGGCTGCTCTCTCGATCCAGAAACGGGCTTTTTCTGGTTCCATTTTTATGGAAGGTGCCCCGAACATGTAGTAATTACCAAGTTGGGTCATTGAAGGAACACAACCACCTAATGCTGATTTCAAAAGACATTGAAAGGCTTTGAAATCATTGGCGTCGATTCCAACACCATTTTTATAGCAAAGACCGATCAAAAATTCCCCGGCCGGGAGTTCGGCGTCTGCACCTTTGACCCAATCATCCAGTCGGGTTGCAATTCCCTGTTTGAGGAGTTGAACATCAACGGTCAAACCAGAAACACTCGGAAAACCGGAAAGGTAAACCAATCGGGCATCTCCGGCGATCTGGTCAATCATCTCCTCAGAAAGAGGAATCTGTTTGGGGGTCCGTCTGTTCTCGGTTGTTTCTTCTGTTGCAACGGGGAGACCTTTACCAAAAGGGGTATATTCCACATTGGATACCGTCATCATTTTCTGTCGATGTTCGGGAGTAAAATCGACGCCAAGAAACTCTTTGACCGTTTCGGCAATTGAGGTGTCTGGTGTTTCTTCGGGTGTTTGTTGGACCGATTGTGTTCGGCGGGACCCTATTTCCACTTCGCTCGTATTTTTCCAGAAATAATTGGACTTTGTTTGTGTCGCCCAAGATTTCAATGTTGTTCCTCGCAACGGTTCCCGACCAAATCCCAATTCGATGATAACACAATTGATACCGTCCAATCGTTGAGCAAGGTCGGACCATTGTGCTGCACTGACGGAAGAAACATCAAGGGTTTCGCAGACGAAAAACAGGACATGAGGTTGCGCTTTGAGTGCTTTGGAGAGTGCTTGTTCGGGATTCGCCTGACCATCTGGAATATAATCCTTGACAAATTGTTCGACGATTTCCCGATTTTGAAGGTTCCCTTGCAAAAAGGTAATATTTCCGGTTGTGTGAGACGCGGTCATCATCCCATTGTTGAAAAAGGCAACTTCAAACTGGTCGGTTTCCGTCAACATTTTCAAGCTCTGCAACAGTTCCCGCTTGAGAAGGTTCATTGGAGAAGGAGCGGGACCTTCATTCATCCGATTTGAACCGTCGATCAGAAAGAGAAATTTGTTCCCTGAACCGGACTGTCCAAACAAACGAACCGTTGTACCTCCTGCCCGTTTGGTTGATTCGGGTTGTTGAGCGATTTCCTTTTCATACTGTTGATCGGCAATCACTTCCCGACCGACATTTTCGCTAAGATAGGGAACGAAATAGAGGGGGATGAGAAGAGCGGCGAGCGCGACAACAAAGAGGATTGAAAATAGGGGAAGATTGGCGCGGAACAGAGCAAAAAAACCTTTGGAGGACGGAACATGATGCTCTAAGCGATGTTCCTGAACATCGGGGGTCAACGCTTGTGTTCCGTCAAACTCAAACGAACCTGTCTGTCCTCGTTGAACTGTCGTTCGTTCTGTCAATTGACCGGGCGGAATCAACCCAAATCGGGTTCCCTGTTCCTCATAATCAGCAGCAGAAGGTTTTTGCGCAGAATGTGCCGAAGAAGATGTTTGCGCCGACGAGCTTTTCGGGACTGAAGACGAATAATAGGGGGTCTTGGAAACCTGAGTGATGTTTTTGTGTTTCGCAACATGAGGGGGGATGATCCCAAATCGGGTCTGCTCCCCCGCCTGTTCCCCCTCTTCAAAAGCATGAAATGAACCTCGATGTTCAGCATTGGACGCCAAATCATCCTCTCCCCCTGCTCGTTGATTCCTGTCTCGGTCTTGACTCATTGCTGCTTTACACGAAAAAAGTTATACTCGGGACGGTTTGAAATTTCCGAAACTGAACATGTTGAGTCTCCTAACGCAAGTCGCTTGTGAAGAGGGGAAGTATTCACACCTCGACAACGGTCGCGGTCCATACCGATTCTGACACTTCGATTGAAGGACGGATTGTCTCTTCAAAACCTCTTCCAAATGCCGGGCCTCTTTTCTCCCTTCTTCTTTCACCTTGACGGATTGTACCCCATTTGACAGGACAGGTTAATCAAACCGTTTGGGACGAAACCCTGTCTTTGGCGGACGATTGGACCCCGTTCCCGGACCATTTGGGCGACGTTCTCCCCGATCTGGTCGGTCCCCTCTTGTGTCCCGGTTATTTGCGTTGTTGGACCGATCCCGCCAATTTGGACTTGCTCCCCGATCAGTTCGGTCTCCTCTTGTATCCCGGTTATTTCCGTCGTTGGGCCGATCCCGCCAATTCGGACGTGCTCCTCGATCTGGTCGGTCCCCTCTTGTATCCCGGTTATTTCCGTCGTTGGACCGATCCCGCCAATTCGGACTTGCTCCTCGATCAGTTCGGTCTCCTCTTGTATCCCGGTTATTTCCGTCGTTGGGCCGATCTCGCCAATTCGGACGATCTCCCCGATCAGGTCGGTCTCCTCTTGTATCCCGGTTATTCCCGTCGTTGGACCGATCCCGCCAATTCGGACGTGCTCCCTGATCTGGTCGGTCCCCTCTTGTATCCCGGTTATTTGCGTCGTTGGACCGATCTCGCCAATTCGGACGTGCTCCCCGATCAGGTCGGTCTCCTCTTGTATCCCGGTTATTTCCGTCGTTGGACCGATCTCGCCAATTCGGACTTGCTCCCCGATCTGGTCGGTCCCCTCTTGTATCCCGATTACTTCCGTCGTTGGGCCGATCTCGCCAATTGGGACGCGCTCCCCGATCTGGTCGGTCCCCTCTTGTATCCCGATTACTTCCGTCGTTGGGCCGATCTCGCCAATTCGGACTCGCTCCCCGATCATTCCGGTCCCCTCTTGTACCCCGGTTATTTCCGTCGTTGGACCGATCTCGCCAATTCGGACTCGCTCCCCGATCAGGTCGGTCTCCTCTTGTATCCCGGTTATTTCCGTCGTTGGACCGATCTCGCCAAGTTGGACGATCACCCCGGTCAGTTCGGTCCCCTCTTGTATCCCGGTTACTTCCGTCGTTGGACCGATCCCGCCAATTCGGACGCGCTCCCCGATCTGGTCGGTCTCCTCTTGTATCCCGGTTATTTCCGTCGTTGGACCGATCCCGCCAATTCGCACTCGCTCCCCGATCAGTTCGGTCTCCTCTTGTATCCCGATTATTTCCGTCGTTGGGCCGATCTCGCCAATTCGGACGTTCTCCCCGATCTGGTCGGTCTCCTCTTGTATCCCGGTTATTTCCGTTGTTGGACCGATCCTGCCAAGTTGGACGATCACCCCGGTCAGTTCGGTCTCCTCTTGTATCCCGGTTATTTGCGTCGTTGGACCGATCTCGCCAAGTTGGACTTCCTCCCCGATCAGTTCGGTCTCCTCTTGTATCCCGATTATTTCCGTCGTTGGACCGATCCCGCCAATTTGGACTTGCTCCCCGATCATTCCGGTCCCCTCTTGTATCCCGATTACTTCCGTCGTTGGACCGATCCCGCCAATTTGGACGTTCTCCCCGATCTGGTCGGTCTCCTCTTGTATCCCGGTTATTTGCGTCGTTGGACCGATCCCGCCAAGTTGGACGTTCTCCCCGATCTGGTCGGTCTCCTCTTTCCCGACGTCGTTTTCGCTCTATGAGTTGCTGTTCCTCCCGAAATAAGGCTTTTTGGGCCTTTTCCCGCATCTCTTTTCGCGTCAACCGCTTGATTCGTGAACTTTGTCGAAAGGACATACTCTTGGGAGGATAGGCCGGAATCAGACAATCAGCGTTATCTCCAATTAAGTCCTCTCGTCCCGCTTCCTTGAGAGCTGTTTTGACATCATGGTAATGATCTAGGTCGTGATACAAGAGTAACGCCTTTTGCAATCGTCGTTCTCGCAGACCTTTTGCGGAATAAACCGATTCACGAGTCAACGGATCCATTCCAGTGTAGTACATACTCGTCGCAATTTCAAAAGGACCTGGAATAAATTCTTGAACTTGTTGGGGTCGAATACCGTTATTTTTGAGAAAACAGGCAACCTCAACCATTTTTGGCAAAGTTGACCCGGGAAGTCCCGCAATCATGTAGGGAACCAAAAACTGTTCTTTGCCGTTATTGTGACTGAGATGTTCAAACAACTCACAAAATTGCAGATAATTGTCAATCGGCGGTTTTCCCATTAAATCAAGAACATCCGGGTCCGAATGTTCAGGGGCAGTCTTCAAATGCCCTCCAACATGATATTTGACCAGTTCTTCCACATAAGCGGGGTCCAGTTGAGCAAGGTCCGTCCGAACCCCAGATGCAATGAAAACTTGTTTGATATTCGGAATTTCCCGGACATCTCGCATTAGCCGAATAACCGCTTTGTGATCGGTCTGGAGATTGACGCAAATTTCAGGATGCAAGCAGGACAAACGATTGCATGATTTCCGCAATTCCGGTTCCTTACACCCCAGTTTATACATGTTCGCAGTCGGTCCGCCCAAATCACTCACCATTCCACGAAAATCGCCAAATGTCGTCAATTCCCGGACCTCTTTGCAGATACTCGCTTCACTCCGACTTTGAATAAATTTACCTTGATGTGCGGTCAACGAACAAAAAGCACAACCGCCAAAACAACCGCGCAGAATCTGAACGGAATGTTTAATGACGTTGTAAGCCGGAATTTCCGCTTTTCCATAAGAAGGATGTGGTTTGCGTGTAAAGGGCAAACCATAAATGCGGTCCATTTCGTCTTCTGACAACGGAAGAGAAGGGGGATTGACAACAATTGCTTCATGCAGGTGCTCCTGAACAAGTCGAAGAGCCGTATACGGATTCAGATTTTGATAAGCGATTCGGGTCATCTCCGAAAATCGCTCCTTATTTTCAATCACTTCCTCACAACTCGGCAAATGAATCGTCGTCCCATCTTCAGGAGGTAAATCTTCAGACGCTCCCAAACGATAAACAATTCCCCGCAGATCGCGTAATTCCAGAATGGTTTTTCCGGCTGCAAGACCTCGCACAACTTCAAGAAGTGGGGTTTCCCCCATTCCGTAAACGAGTAAATCGGCTTTTGAGTCCATTAAAATGGACCGTTTTACCTTGTCGCTCCAATAATCATAATGTGCAAAACGGCGCAAAGACGCTTCAACCCCCCCCGTTATGACAGGAGTCCCGGGAAATGCTTCTCTTGCCCTTTGACAATACGCAAGTGTCGCCCGATCAGGTCGCAAACCGATTTTCCCCCCCGGACTATAAGCGTCGTCATTTCTCACTTTCCGGTTTGCCGTATAGTGATTTATCATCGAATCCATGTTCCCTGCACTAATACAGAAACAGAGTCGGGGTTTGCCGAAAATCGTCCAGGGTTCGGCAGAATGCCAATCCGGTTGACTGAGAATTCCAACCCGAAATCCGTCTGCTTCTAAAACACGACCAAGCAGGGCGGTTGCAAAACTTGGGTGATCGACGTAAGCATCTCCGGTTACAAAGACTATATCAACCTCATCCCAACCTCGCTGTTCCATGTCGACACGAGAGATTGGGAGCGGGGAATTTTCGACGGTTTCTGATAATGACATTGAATATAGGGATTGGGTAAATCAAGGATTGGGGAATAGGGGAACAAAATGCGAAAACAAAAGGCCGAATAAACGGGAATGGAATGAATATAGGAAATGGAATAGAGATGATGGAAAACGGGGTAAAGATTCTGGTCAGAAAGAGGTCTGCCCTTTTAATCGAGGAACACCGTTCCTCGTCTATCGAACTCCTCTGATTCTACAGTACACTCAGCAAACAAGAAGCAGGGCTTTCTTGTCATTTCCAAGAGAAAGTATACAATGACGTTTTTGCTCGTTGAATTCCAACAGAATTGCCTAATGACACAATACACAGAAGCAAAGCAGGGTCGAATTACCCCCGAAATGGAGATTGTTGCCCGGAATGAACAGTTGGAACCGGAATTAATCCGGGCCGAAATTGCGTCCGGGCATCTCATCATTCCCGCAAATCGTCAACATTTGAGTCAATCGTTGATTCCGATTGGGATTGGAATTGCAACCCGGACGAAAATCAACGCCAATCTTGGCAATTCACCTCTTGCGGGGGACACCTGTTGCGAATTGGCAAAAGTTCAGTATGCAATTCAATTTGGCGCAGATACTGTTATGGACCTTTCAACCGGCCCGGACATTGACACACTTCGTCAACGTGTGATTGATTCGGTTCAAGTCCCGGTTGGAACAGTCCCGCTTTATCAGGTTTGCGAGGAGTTGGACGACATTTTGGATATGAAACCGTCCGATTTTATCCGCGCTGTTGAACATCAAGCGAAACAGGGGGTTGACTACATGACGATTCATGCCGGTCTGCTCCGCGAACACATTCCGCTCACAAAAAGTCGTCTAACCGGCATTGTCAGTCGGGGCGGTTCCTTGACCGCCAAATGGATGCTTGCTCACAATCGGGAAAACCCGTTTTATGAACATTTTGACGAATTGTGTGAGATTATGCGCCAATACGATGTTGCATGGAGTATTGGAGATGGTTTACGACCCGGTTGTCTGCATGATGCAAGTGATGCAGCCCAATTCGGGGAACTGGAAATCATGGGACAGTTGACAAAACGGGCTTGGAAACATGGTTGTCAGGTGATGATCGAGGGACCGGGACATGTTCCGCTCAATCAGATTGAGATGAACATGAAACGGCAACAAGAAGTCTGTTTTGGGGCTCCCTTTTATGTTTTAGGACCGGTTGTTTGCGATATTGCGCCCGGTTACGATCATATAACAAGTGCAATCGGAGCATCTGTTGCTGCAATGCATGGAGCAGCAATGCTTTGTTATGTGACGCCCAAAGAACATCTGGGACTGCCCGATCTGGAAGATGTCCGGTCGGGGGTCATTGCGTATAAAATTGCAGCACATGCAGCCGATGTTGCACGCAATCGTCCGGGGTCGCGGGACCGGGATGATGCAATTTCCCGGGCGAGATTTCGATTTGATTGGGAGGAACAATTTCGTTTGGCTCTTGACCCGGATCGTGCCCGGGAATACTATGAAATAGCTCGAAAAAAAGCCGAACGGTCAACGGAGTTGACAAGCGAAACTTCCGAATCAGGAGAATCGGGGGAAAAGGACCAGCATTACTGTACTATGTGTGGTCCAAAGTTTTGTGCAATGCGGACAACGGCCGATTTGCAAAAATATGGTGTTTAGCAGAAAGATGGTGTATTGGAAAGAGTCAAAAGGGACCCGGTTATTGTTGATTCGTCCCTTTGACAGAGCCGTTTGATCGGACACGAGAGAACACAACATTAACACAAAGGAAAACAACATGTCAAAGATGTCAAAACTGCACCCAACTCATTCGTTATCCTCACTTTTCACAATTTTTTTGTCGGTCTCTCTGTCAGTGTTGGTCGTTTCAAACATTACCAGTCTTTGTGCAGCCGAAAAGGGGCGGGAAAAGGCCCAATCCGTTGGAACAAGCGAATCGTTTCACGGTCCGGTTGGAATCCAGACCTATTCTTTAAGAAATCAGCTCCAAAAGGAAGGAGAATCGGCTCTCGATTACGTCAAGGATCAAGGTTTTGTCGAAGTCGAAATTGGAATTGACAATCATTATGGAATGAGCAAGGAACAGATGAAAGATGCTCTTGCAAAACGGGGGTTGAAGCCGATTGCAGCTCACGCCAGTTATGATGTTCTGCTGAACGACCCGCAAAAGGCAATTGATGAAGCCAAATTCTTTGGGATCAAATATGTTGGGGTCGCTTGGGCTCCACATCAAACACCTCTTGACGCAAAACAGACACTGGAACTTGCAGCCAATTTTAACAAAATTGGTCAAACGCTTCATGAACAAGGTTTGATGTTCTTCTATCACAATCACGGATATGAATTTTATCCTTACAAAGGAAACGGCAAAGAGGATGAAACTTTAATGGACCTGTTGATTCAGAAAACGAACCCTGAATTTGTCACTTACGAAATGGATGTTCTCTGGACCGTTCACCCCGGTCAGGACCCGGTTCAACTCCTTCAAAAATACCCAAATCGTTGGGCCCTTATGCACTTGAAAGACCTCGCAAAAGGGGTCAAAGGAGATTTAAGTGGGGGAACAGATACAAAGAATGATGTTGCTCTTGGAAGTGGTCAGACGGATTATCCGGCATTATTGAAAGCGGCGCAAAAAGTTGGAGTGAAACACTACTTTATTGAAGACGAGAGTGATCGGGTTCTGGATCAGATTCCCGAAAGTCTTCACTACCTTGAATCCGTCCGATTCTAAACCGCGAACGAATCCGGTTTTTTCACCTTTTCACCTTTTTGCTCCTTTTACCCCATTTCATTACCAATGATGCCAAGAATTTGCCGTTTTGCCGCATTGTTACTTCTGTTCGGAACAGTTTGCGCCGACGGAACGGAACCAATCAAGGTGCTTACAATCAATGTTCGTTGCAGTACGGCTCAAGATGGAGAAAACGATTGGGAGAATCGCAAAGATTTTCTGCTCGATGTTGTGAAGGAGGGGAACTATGATTTTATTGGGGGGCAGGAAGTCGTTCTGCATCCCCGAATTGCTAAAAATCAATTGCAATTTCTTGCCGATCATCTTCCCGAATATGAGGTCATTTATCAATGTCGGGAGAAAAATCAGAATCTTGGCGAATGTTCCCCGGTTTTTTATCGCAAGGATCGTTGGGAAATGGACCCCGAAGAACAGGGAACTTTTTGGTTGTCCGATACACCCAATGAAATTGGGTCCGTCACTTGGGAAGGTCAAAGTCGTTGTCCCCGAATTGTAAGTGGAGGTCTCTTTCGTGAACGGGACAAAACAGGTACACCAACCGGGCAATCGCTTTATGTTTATTCGACGCACTTCGATCATGTCGGGGAGATTCCCCGACAAAAGTCCGCTGCTTTGATTTTTGAGAAAATGCAACATCGCAAGAACAAGACAGCACCGATTGTTTTGGTTGGTGATCTGAATTGTGGGGAAGACAGTCCGGCTGTTCGCTTTCTCAAGGGGGAAACGGTTGAATTAGGGGGCGAACAAAAAGTTCCGTCCATGAAATTGCTTGATTCATTTCGGGTTGCACATCTTGGGAGTCAGAGTGTTTTGACCTTTAACGGTTTTCGGAAACCCTCGTTGGACGAACAGGGCAACATGATTGGGGGGAAAATTGATTATATTTTTACTTCGCCGGAATTGAACGTCTTGGACGCAGAAATTATCAGGACGAAGCGGGACGGAAAGTATCCGAGCGACCATTTTCCTGTTCGAGCAACTCTTTCCTTTCCTGATTGATTTTGATATACCTGAGTTGGAAATTTCAAAACGTCCTGAGTCTCAATCTCTGAAGTCGGGAAATTTTAGACTTTTGCCGATTCCCATATTGCATAGTTCACGCCAATTTGGATAATAGAAGTGATTCCCTGAGTTTTATCACCTGCGTTGTCGTGTTGATTTCAACAAGAAACTTTCCTACAATAAATAAGAAGAGGACCTGCGCTTATGAGTCTGTGTTTAATCGTCGCAAATGGTCGTAAAGCAGGTCAGGTGATTCCTGTTAAGGGAAAACGGTTTTTAATTGGTCGAGCGGATGATTGTCATATCCGTCTGCACAGTGAAACAGTTAGCCGTTATCATTGTGCAATCATTGCCGAAGAAGGTGAAGATATTATCGTTTATGATCTCGGCAGTAAAAATGGTGTACATGTGAACGGACAACGTATTCCCCCGGATCATGAACAGGTTTTGAAGGACGGGGACCGGTTGAAAGTTGGCATTTTGGTTTTTGACGTTCGTTTTTCCCCGGAATTGGCGGAGAAGGATCATGGTTGTGCCGCTTGGATGAAGGATACAGGTGAATTCGAGTTGGAGCAGGAAATCGTTCAACGACGATTTACGGAAACCCTTGAAGTAGTGCCTCATTTAGGTGACACTTGGGCTGATTGAGACTCTTTTGTAGGGGCTTGTTGGGGTCAACTCAGTTCGTCGACGAGGTGTTCAGCATCGTGTATGGATTGTGGGTGTTTGTGTTGATTTGGACGGGATTGACGGTCAGGAAATCTGAAAGAGGGAGAAGTGTATGGACATTGCGTTAGTTGTCGCAAATGGAAGTAAAGCTGGTCAGGTGATTCCAGTCGTTGGAGAAAAGTTTCTCATTGGTCGGGCGGACGATTGCAATCTCAAACCGCGAAGTGAACTCGTGAGTCGTTATCATTGCGCGATCGTTTCAGGTGCAGGTTTCGTCGCAGTCCGCGATCTGGGGAGCAAAAATGGGGTTTACGTCAACGGAGAAAGAGTTTCGCTCGAATGTGAACTGAAAAATGGAGATACCCTGAATGTTGGTCCCCTTTCCTTTACCATTCAGCTTTCTTCCAATTTAAGTGCGACAAAACCCAAATTACCGAGAGTTGAAACTGTTGAACAGGCCCTTGTTCGGACGGTTCAACGAGCGGAAGAAACAGCGCGAGCGGAACAGCAACACGAAGAGCCGAAGGAGCCGGTTCAGGAGAACAAGGAAGAGGAAACAAGTGCTGCTGATTGGTTGCTTGGACTGGGAGAAAGTTTGAACGATCAGGAAACGCGAACGGTTGAGATCGATCAAGATTCCTCAACGGTTTCGGTTTATGTTCCTGAACCGAGTGATCCTCTTCCTTCCAAGCCGGAATCTTCGGCGAAACCTGAATCCAAAGGGCGGAAAGAAGCAGCGACGAACATGCTCAAAAATTTCTTCAAAGGGGGAAAATAAAGGGTCCCCCTTATTATGGGGTTCTTTTCATTCCGTTGACAAAAACTCACTTCCCTCTATCACAATCATTGCGTGATTGTTTTTCGCCGAAATGCGAATCAACAGAAGTTTCAGATTTTGGGGTGATTTTAACGGGATAAACAGATCGTGGTAAGAACAGGTGATTCGTGATAATTCGGGACTCCTTGGTGTTGGTTGCATGTCTGCTGTTTGTTTTTGCGAACATTGCAATAAAAGAGGGACATGCTCAAGAACCATCTGCAACAACATCCGAGCCGGTTCATCGTGTTTTTATTCCCGTTGACGAACAAGGGGAGATAACCGGGGAGTATTATTACGTTCCCGGTTCACTTTATCAGGAATTTTTGCGGATTCAGCAATTAGAAGGTTCGTCCGAGAATCGTTGGTCGCTCGTTTCTGCCCTTTATCAGGGGTCTGTTTCAACCAATTCCAATACATTGGTCAACCCCCCTCTTCCGGGAACAGCCGGGGTCTTTTTTTCCAATTTCAAAGTCACTTTTGAGGTTGAGCTTGAAACCGAACAGGCGGTCATTGCTTTACCTCCTTTGCCCTTATTGTCGGATAGTGCAACTTGGGACGGACAACCGATTCAATCGCGCGTTTTGCGATCAGCCGACGAAAACGAACGCAATCGGGTTTCGACGGGAGATTGGGCGACAGAACCGGACAATCCGCTCAAGGAGGACAATGCGGGTTATCTGCTCTTTTCGGTGAAGCGACAACGTGTTGGTCGGCATAAACTCGAATTGTTGCTTCATCCGGGAATAACGCAAGTCAACGAAACACGTCGTCGTCTTTCCTTTGCGATTCCTTCTATTCCAGATGCAATGTTGGAATTGAATCTTTCGCCGGATGCTCCCAGTATTACTGTTGAAAATGCTTATGGTGTCATTAGCAATGAACCGGGAAAAATCACGGCGCAACTGGGACCCGTCAATCAGTTGACGTTATCTTGGGTTGATGAGACGCCGAAATCGGGTCAAGCTGTTGTCGAAACAGAACAGTTGTTTTGGTTGCGAGCCCGACCCAATCAAATGGACATTGCTGCACTTTATAAGTTTCGTATTTCAGGAGGAAAAGTCCGGTCTCTTGACATCTCTGCCGACCCCCGAATGCAGTTAATCGGGTCCCCGCTTTCTTCCAACCCGGATGTCCGAATTGAACGGGTTGAGCAGGTTCCTAACATCGAGGGGGTTTACCGTCTTTATTTTACTGAACCTGTATCTGGACCGATTTTAATACAGGCCAATTACCTTTACCAACGTAATTTTTCGGGGATTGGTGTTGTCCGATTTCCCCAGATTCCTCTGTTGGGGCGGACCCTACATTCGATTATGGCGATTTCGCTTGATCCAACCCTTGAGAGTCTGAATTTACCTCCTTCAACATTCCCGATTGACCGATTTCGGTTGGATTGGGGACCGACGGAAGACATTCCGGCTGCTGTTTATGATTTGACAATGTTGGACCCGAGTTGGATGCTCGAAATACGAACCCGGAAAACCGAGATTTCAGGCCGGGTCCGTCAATCGGTCATTGTCCGATTGGGTCAAGCCAATACTCAATTTGATGTTGCCCTACAATCCAATCGAGGGGTTTTTGAGCACGTTCTGCTTGTTCCAGAAGAATACACGATTACCAGTATTGAACTGAAAGATGCGCAAAGTACGATTCCGGTTCATTGGATTCCTCGATCTCATTCACTTATTGTGCAGCAACCGCAAACGTCTTCACAAACGTCATTGCAAACGTCCGAGCAAGTAACTTCCTCGCAAATCGGAAGAGATGAGACGGAAGTGAGTCTAACAGGTACACCTTCTGATTTGTTGGAACGTCGATATAAGGAAGTGACGATTTTTTCAGGACGACCGGTCAACGGGAATTATCATTTAACAGTTTATGGTCGTTCGACCTTTCCCAATTCCGAGTTGCAGACGATTCCCCTTTTGGTTTTGAGTGGAATACAGACAAAGTCCGATCAACTTGATTTGTACCGAGATAGTTTGGTGTTGATTGACAATCTTTACACCCCCCCGAAATGGACGAAATGCAGTTTGATTGAAGCAGCATCAACATCCTGGAGTCAGGCCGTTTCTGTTGGAAGTTGGATGATTCGAGCGGAACAGGAAGAACCGGCTCAAAGAAGTGTTCAAGGAAATACGCAAGGAAATGTGCAAGGAAATGTGCAAGGAAATGTGCAAGGAAACGTGCAAGGAAATTCGATTGAGCAGGAGATTCCCGAAACGGCGATTTGGACCGTTCGTCCGAATCATCCGGTTATTTCTGGTCGCCAAGTAACCCAATTGGTTTATAACCGGAATACGGATCGTTGGGATTTGGTCGTTGACTTGAACCTCATGATTAAGGGGGGGGAATTGAATGGACTGCGGTTTCATTATGATGAATTATGTGGTCCTTCTCCCAACATTTCCCCTCCTATACGTTGGGAAATACAGCCCGGGAAGGAGAACATTGGACGTACGTTGGTTCTGACACCGATTCGTCCTTTGAGCGGGTCGGTTCAATTGACGATTAAAACGCCGATCAACGCAACGTTGGACACGATTACTTTACCGCGATTGGTTTTAGAGACGGAACCGGCACTCCCCCATTTCCTCGTGTTGCCCAATGATTTGAATTTGAAGCCGATTGATTGGGAAGTGAAGCAACTTTCCCGGGTTAATCTTTCAGACATCCCTGATTTATCCCTTGTTCGACAACCGGGACAGACTGATTCGGTTGGAGAGACCCCGGGAACGGGCGAACCCAACATGTCGGCCGGATTGTCCGCCTATAGTGTCAACGGACCAGAATATGCAGTGTCGATTCGTCCAAGCGGGCGTCAACCAATTGTTCAACTCAACGATGTGAGTCTGTTTCTCAAGCGGAATGGGACCCTATCTGGTGTTTCATCGTTCGATCTGCGAGGAGATGGGGCTGATTCCTGTGTTCTGGTTATGCCGGACGAGTTGGAATTGCTTCAACTCAAATCGGGGGGGATTACCTCGCGCGGTCGTGAAATAGCAACCGGACGTTGGAAAGTTGATCTTTGGCCGAACAATTTGCCGCAAAAAGTGGAAGTGGTTTTTCGGGGCGAATTGACTCATTCCCGCAATCAGCGACGTGTTCTTCGGTCGGTCGATCCCACTTCGGCGAAGACGACGCAAGAAAAGAGTCAGGATGCAACAATTCCGCTCTTCACGTCGTTGGATCCGCAATCATTGGTTCTTCCTCTTCCTCATTTGGAATCACTGCAAGTTGCAGGAACGGTCTGGACCTTGACGTTTGAAAAGTCGGATCGAGACGAACCTGTTCGTTATTCGGCCCAATTGTTGGACGCTTTACCTGATCGCGGATCGTCGTCAACTGTTCAGGTGATGAATCCGTCAGAATGGTTGAATTTGGAAAAAACCGCCTTAGTTCCGCTTTCTTATCGTGAAGCAATCCCCATTTTTGCGAGAATGGACCTGCTCCGTTTGTCCAGTATGTCAACAATGCTCGAAAACGCCGTTTCAGCATTACCAACTCAACGT
Source organism: Thermoguttaceae bacterium (assembly GCA_051660685.1). Taxonomy (GTDB): domain Bacteria; phylum Planctomycetota; class Planctomycetia; order Pirellulales; family Thermoguttaceae; genus JAVBSX01. Next base: position 75,071 of record JBOFQB010000066.1, read on the forward strand.
TCGGATATTACCAGTTGGTATTCACATTGGGGCGAAAATTGGTGGAGCCTGAAAAAAGAATTGGATTCGTTGCTCGTTTTTCAAAAAAATGACAGTCAGACACTTTGGTTGCAATCGGTTTTTCGCCCGAAAGAACAAATATCAGGCGCATTTGCAACGATGTTGGATTCCCTGCAAAATGTCAACCAGAATTCTCAAGTTCTTTTGGAGGAATATACCCGGTTGATTAACCGAATCGGTTTGGAGTCACAAAACCGTGAAATTCAGGAGAGTGAAATACCCCAAACAGGTGTTTTTTCGGTCTTTCGGATGAATCAGCCGGATAATGTGGTCTACTTATTTGGCGTTTCAGAAGGATCGGTTGGGGCAATTGAAGTCTTTTCCTTGCCCGAATTACATCGAATCTGGGAAAATCCTGTTGTTCGTTGGACAGGATGGATTATACTGATCGTTGTCGGTTTTTGGGGAATTCGTCGATTGCACTTGCGTCGTCTTTTCCGTCAGTTTCCTTATTTTATTTCGACCGTTGTTGCAATCCTGCTTTGGTTGATCCTAACACCCGGTTTTCTCGGTTTGTTGCTTCTTCCGTTAATTTGGCTCGCAATGATTTGGCCGAGTTGGCGAACACGACGTCGCTCTTCCTAGAACCCTTCTATTACACACCTTTCCTTGCCCTGTTGAAGCATGAATAGTCGAGAAATGATATTACAGAGTGTCAGAAATGCGCTGACCGATTTGAAACCGCGACCGTCCATTCCGCCGAGTCCGACTGTTTGGACCGTTGAGAATCGCCCGAGTGAGGAACTGATTTCGGTTTTCAAGCGGGCTCTTGAATCTGTTCAAGGGGAATTTCTTTCCGTTTCCAATCGAGAACAAGCGGTTGAAGAAATGAACAGGATACTTGGCGAAATCAACGCCCGGTCAATTGGTCTTTTTGACCGACCTGCTGTTCAGGAGATTGCCGCTTCACTCAAATCGGATGTCGTGCAACACGGTCCGCCCGGGAATCCCGAAGATGCTGATCCGAAAATCATGTCAACTTGGGATGCTGCAATTGTCACTTCCGACTATTTATTAGCGGATACAGGGAGTTGTGTTTTTTCAGCACCAACTGCTTTTGACCGTGTTCTCTGTTACATTGCGCCTGTTTGTATCATTCTTGCATCCCCCTCGATGTTGCGAGAGAACATGCCGCATCTTTGGAAGGATTGGTCGAACCGTTTTGGTCGGGCGGATTCTTTGCGAAACCAAGAGAATGATGTGCAAATGGGGGGGGAGTTTTTGATCATGACGGGACCGTCGCGGACTGCGGACATTGAAAAGGTGTTGATTTTGGGCGTTCACGGACCCAAACGGGTCATTGTTGTCCTCCTCAACGAATGAAGATGGTGTTAAGGACACCTCTCTTTGTTGTTGGATGAAAAAACAACATGTTTGGGAGGTAGAAGATAGAAGGAGAGAAAAGAAGATGGAGCAATGAGGTGTCAATGATGAACGATAGTGAACGTGCTTTTGTCGCTCTTTATGCCGACTACTTTTACACGACCATTTTCTGATCTTCCGTATCTATATCCCTTTTTGAACATTACAGGACAGTAGAACTAAGGTTTCACTTTTTGAACGGTTTTGTTTTCAGACGGTTCGGTTGTGTCCTCGGATAATGTCGGTTCTTTTGCAACGATTGCGATTGCAAACCAACCATTTTCCAGACGTGTCAAACCGGTTGTCAGTTCGGCAAACCGGTCATCTGTTTTCAGGACGGCCGGAACTAACGAATAGGTTTTGTTGGGCGGAAAAATTTTGGAAATGACCGCTCGAATTCCGATTTGTGATTTCGGACTAAGCGGGGCAATCACTTTGAGCGATGTTTCGCGGGCAAGGATCGGTTCGCCGTTTTCATCTGACGTCAAATAGTAGTTGACAATGGATCGGAAATTACGATACGTCGTTCGGTTCACTTTCATGGACGTGAATGTCAGAATGACTTCAGCCCGGTTGTTGTTCAGCCGAATCAGAACAGGATCATCTTCGGCAAAAGAAAGGACAACATTGTCGTTTTCTTCAAGTATCTCCTCCGAAGAAGTCCGACCGGTTTTTTCGGCAATCAACTTTTTCAACTCTCCAACCGAAATGGTGCGACCGTCCAGTTCAAGTGAACGAATCAGGGTTTGAATCGCCGTTTCATGAATTTTCAAATCGGCATAAGCACCATAAATCGTCTCAGGTTCAGGTGTATGACTGGAAAGTGAAGCGTCCGAAATCAAACGCCAAGCCGAATAAATCCAGTTTTCCGTTGTTGCAGCATCCGTCTGTTTTAACGTCAAACCAGCATTATTGAGAGGAATCAGCAATCGATTGTGATAATTTTCGTTGAATTCGGTTAACCGTTCGCGGACTTCACGATTGACGCGATCACGGACAGTTGCGGAAATTTTTTCTTTGGTTTCTGCATTGATTTGCCCCTCTTTGGAATAGAATTGACCTTGTGCAATTTCCCGGGCCAGATTCGAGAAAAGGGGTAATCCGTCTAAACCCGTTTTAACCGAACGCAATTGGGTTTTGTTGTTGACCGTTACATGTGCAGGAGAAACGACAATCCCCTTGTCCGTCCAGCATAATTCTTTTTTACAATAATAAGTCGCATACGTCTGACTTTCGATTTTTGCGGTTGCCCGTTCCGAAGTTCCTGTTGCATTGACAAATCCTGAAATCAACAACGAAATGTTCAGATGCTTGGGATCAGGGTTAAGCCCAACCCGAACTATTGTGTCGGTCCGACGTTTGCCAATAATCTGTTCGCCGACCACAATGTCTCTGAACCGGTCGAATTCCGGGTCCCGAGTTGGGAGTAAATAGTTCATTAAGGTCTCGGAAACACAGACTTTAATGTTGGGTTTGCCGAAATAGAAACGAACAACATCCGCCAATTCGCGTAATTTCTGACTTTTACAGACAGAGAGTTGATAAGCGAGTTGTGCGGTTGCGGCCCCATCTTCGGGAGACCGATTTGATTCATACTGCTCGATCATTGCGAGCATGTAAAGAGGATGAACCGTATCATCCGTCCATTTTTCTAGTTCTTCACGCCAAGAACGAATTGGTTCACGATTGAGAAAAGCCGTTTGTTTTTCAGTAAAGGTGGAATCTGTCATTTGGCAAGCGATAATATTGGCAAGACGACAGAATTCGAGACAGATTTCTTCAGGGAGGTACGAATCCGGGTTGGACTGTTGCTCGAGGAGCGCAGAATCACAGTATTCTTTCAGTGTGGTAAAAGCAGGGAGTTCCAAAAAACTTTTCCAGACTTGCGATGATTCGGGGTCATTCCATTCATCGAAAAAATTCTGACCGACTTTGGTTTGCTCAATCAACCGATTATAATCGGTGATTGTTCTTGGTTGAAGAATAATCATGAGCTGATCTTCTTCAAACAGATTACGAAAGGAGTATCGTGTTTCTGCAATAACCGTCCAAAGAGCAATCCGACGTTCAATTCCGGCCCGAATTCCTTTAAGAACCAAGTCGGAAGAGTCCAATCGTTGGGACAGTTTCTCCACCTGTCGCAAATACGGCTTGATTTGTCGAGGATCGGTGTACAACCGACTGTCAATTTCGTGAAAAATCAGAACGACTTGTCGTAAAAGTGCCGGAATATTCGACGGAGCAGCAGAATTCTCAGGAATCGTGTCAATGTTGTGACTGTTGATATAAGCGTCAATATCTTCATGCAAAGCGCGCGGATATGTGTATGACTCGTGCAACAAAGCCGACTCACTTTGAACCGTTGCGGGTGATGTCAAAATGGTCAAACAAAACAAAATCGGCAAAACAAAGGCGACTTTGCTGTTGAGGAGAAATAAAAAGGGTTTTGACACTTGAAAACAGGATAGATGATAGACCGAACTGAAAATAGACCATTATCACTGTTTTCGGCATAACCGACATGTTGGGTTTACCCGAAAATGTCGTTCCAACCGTTTATTCCTTTTATTCCGCAAAAGACGAATTTTTCATTTTTCGCTCCAATCGGCCAAGAAGAGTAAGAAAGGCTTTTTTCAACTCGGAAAAAGCGGGGAGAACGGCTCCTTTTTGGGGCAAAACGACAATATCCCATCCTGGGGGTAATTGTAATCGCGATTGACGAAAGACTTCTCGCAAACGGCGTTTCCAGGAATTGCGAATAACGGCATTCCCGACTTTTCGGGAAACGGAGAGACCTAAACGTGAATAATCCCGTCCATTTTGCCCAACATAGACAATGAGGAAGGAATTGGCGAGCGAATTTCGGGATTCGTAGACCTGACGAAATTCTTTCGTCTTTTTCAATCGAAATTCTTTTGGAAAAATATAATGATGTTCCATCTCAAAATACACAGAATAGGCAAAATAAGAGCGTTTCTTCGGCGATTCTCTGCCCGCATTTTAGGCGAATCAATCGTCGAATTCAACAGACACTTGAATGAAGAGGAAATTTCGGTACAATCCATACAAGTTTGACAAGTGTTTGAGCTGAAATGATGAAATAAAAAGGCATGTATGAATGATTGATTCCTCTAACTTCACCTCGAAAATGGAAAGCGTTGCTGTTGTAATGGGAGCGGGAAAAGGAACCCGAATGAAGTCGGAATTGCCCAAAGTGCTTTTCCCCGTCTGTGATCGACCTATGATCGAATATGTTCTTGACACTCTCGAACAGGCGGGAGTTGATCGTATGCTCGTTGTTGTCGGATACAGAAGTGATCTGGTTCGTGAAACACTTGCGTTTCGTCCTCATGTTGCATTTGTTGAACAGACGGAACAACTGGGAACAGGACATGCTGTGATGATGTGTCGGGACCAACTGATCGGACATGAAGGACCGGTTATGGTTGTTGCAGGAGATTGCCCGATGATTCAAGTGGAGTCGGTTCAAAAGATGTTTGAACCCTACAGAATTGCCCAAATGACAGGACAGCAGCAACCGGGTTGTATTCTGGGGACCGCTTACAAGGACAATCCGTTTGGTTTGGGCCGTATTGTGCGGGATACACAAGGGGATTTTCTCGGGATTGTTGAAGAAAAGGATGCAACCGAGGAGGAGAAGAAGATAACCGAAGTCAACATGAGTTATTACGTTTTTCACGCCCCGGATTTGTTAGAAGCCCTTTTGCATTTGAAAACGGATAATTCGCAAAAAGAGTATTACATAACGGATGTTCCGCGAGTGATGAAGAATCTGGGTAAACCGGTTCTTGCATTGCCGATCCTCAAACCGATTGAAAGTCTTGGAATTAACACGGTCGAGGAATTGGCAATTGTCGAAGAAGCAATGAGACAAGAAGCAATGAGATAAGAAGAAGGCGAAAAGGGGACATGAGGTTTGAGGACGGGGTGTGATGTGTTGTGTCATGTATAACAAATGAGGAATGACAGATGATTGAGAATGATTGGATAGACCGGGCGGAACAGATACGGAAGAGGTTGTTGCAACTCAGGGACTCTCTTTGACTCGGTTACAAAAGAGGAGGAAATTGCGGCGATTGAGCGCAAAATGTCGGCGGAAAATTTTTGGGACGATCAGGAATCGGCTCAGCAGACGATTGCGCGGTTGAAGTCGCTCAAAACGGTTCTCAAACCGCTTGAAGAATTACAAAGTGGTCTTGACGATCTGACACTCATGTTTGAATTGGGATCGGAAGATGCAGATATTGCGGGAGAGGTTCCCGACCGTCTTGTTGCAACCGAACAATTGCTTGAAAAGGTTGAAACCCAAGCCCTTTTGAATGGACCTTATGATTCGTGTGATGCAATCGTTTCGATCAATGCGCGGGACGGGGGAACGGACGCGAATGATTGGGCCGAGATGCTTTTGCGGATGTACACACTTTGGGCGAAATCGCAAGGTTTTTCGGTTGAGTTGATTGATCGACAGGACAATGAAGAAGCCGGAATCAACAGTGTCTCGTTTCTGATCCGGGGGAGCATGGTGTACGGTTATCTCAAAGGAGAAAGCGGCATACACCGATTGGTTCGAATCAGCCCTTTTAATTCGGAAGGAAAACGGCAGACGAGTTTTGCGGCAGTCGATGTTTCGCCGGAAATTGACGATTCGATTGATGTTGAGTTGCGTGATGAAGACATTCGGGAAGATACATATCGTGCAAGTGGAGCGGGGGGACAACATGTCAACAAGACTTCAAGTGCAATTCGTTTGACGCATCTCCCGACGAACACGGTTGTTCAATGTCAAAATGAGCGGAGTCAACACAAGAATCGGGCTCTTGCGCTGAAAATGTTGCGAGCGAAACTGATCCGAATCGAGGAGGAAAAACGAGAAGCCCAAATGGTTGAGAAGTACAAGAATATGGCGAAAGTCGGTTTCGGTTCGCAGATTCGCAATTATTTTCTGCATCCTGACCAAAGGGTGAAAGATGCGAGGACGGGTTATTCAACGGGCAATTTTCATGTGGTGCTTGACGGGGAGATTCAGGGATTTCTGGACGCCTTTTTACGTTGGAGAGTCGAAGAGACCTAACAAAATGGTCTTACAAGGAGTACAAACATGGCAAACAGTAATTTGACGCAGGCGAGAAACGCCAAAAATGACGAATTTTACACCCAATGGGAGGACATTGAGCGGGAAGTTGCGGCGTACTGGGAGTATGACCCCGATGTTTTCCGCGGCAAAACCGTTCTCTGCCCGTGTGATGACCCTTATGAAAGCAACTTTTTCAAGTATTTTGCATTACATTTTAACGATTATGGACTGAAAAAACTGATTGCGACTTGTTATGCCGGGTCTCCCATTGCCAACGTGCAGCTTTCGCTCTTTCCCGAAGAAGACGAAGAAAGCAAGACGACAAGACAACCACACAAAATTGTCGTCACGAAAGTCCCGGATATGAACAAGGACGGTTCGGTGGATTTAGAAGATGTCGAATTGCTTTTGTCCAGTGACCGAAAGCATTTAACCCGACTGAAGGGGGACGGGGATTTCCGAAGTGAGGAAATCAAAAAACTGCGGGACGAAGCGGATATTATCATCACCAATCCGCCGTTTTCGCTGTTCCGTGAGTTTATGGCGTGGATTACGGAAGCAGATAAACAATTTTTGATTATCGCTAACATGAACGCCATTACCTACAAAGAAATTTTTCCTTTGATTAAAGAGAATAAAATTTGGCTTGGTGCGACAGGAAATCATACTGATATGGTTTTTGCTGTTCCCAAAGGTGCATATGTTGCAGAAAAAGATAGAGAAAAAGCAAAGCGACTTGGATATGTTGGCGATTATACACGGTTGGGCAATTCTGTTTGGTTCACCAACCTCGATCATGGTCGGCGACACAAACCACTTGAACTGATGACAGTGGCGAAAAACCTGCAACTCAGCAAGCACAAAGAAATCTGTGGGAAGACGGCTTATGACAGGTACGACAATTACGATGCGATTGAAGTGCCATTTACCGATGCGATTCCCTCGGATTACGATGGTGTGATGGGAGTTCCCATCAGCTTTTTGGACAAATACTGCCCTGAACAGTTTGAGATAATAGGCGCAACGGAAAGTGAAGGCAAAGGATTTTCAAATGGACTTTGGACAGGTGATGTTGCGCAAGCGACTGTGGGTGGAAACCGCGTTTATAAACGATTATTTATTAAAAAGAGAGGAAAACTCCAATGAACACCTCACTGAAAACATACGCGGTTCGTGAAATGATCGATGGTTTTGTCTACAACGAACTCGAAGGGAAGGGGCTTTTCGGGCTTTCTGGCAAGTTGACGATTCAGCCCGAATATCAGCGGAATTACATCTATGCGGAAAAGAACAGGGAAGCTGCGGTTATCGATTCTCTTCTGAAAGGGTATCCGCTGGGTTTGATTTATTTCAATGACGTTGACGACGAGCATTTTGAGGTGCTGGACGGACAGCAGAGAATTACCTCGATTGGTCGGTTTATCACGGGCAAATTCTCGGTTCAGGATGAAAATAAACGATGGCAGTCTTTCAACTCTTTGGCGACCGACAAGAAGAAAAAAATTCTGGACAGCGAGCTTTTAGTCTACCATTGTGCAGGCAATGAGAGCGAGATAAAGGAGTGGTTCAAAACCATCAATATCGCCGGAGTTCCGCTGAACGAACAGGAATTATTGAACGCTATCTATTCTGGTCCGTTTGTCACTCTTGCAAAAGCCGAGTTTTCTAATTCTGGCAACTCCAATGTTCAACATTGGTGCAGATATGTGAAGGGTTCTGCGAGTAGGCAGGATTTTTTGGCGACGGCGCTTTCTTGGGTTGCGGCTTCACAGGAAATGGATACGGACCACTATATGGCGGCGCATCGTTTTGACAGGAATATCAGCGAGATAAAGACCTATTTCAACTCGGTGGTCGATTGGGTTGCAATCGTATTTAACACGGTTCCACCAGAAATGTGCGGGCTTGAATGGGGGCGGCTCTACGAAGAATATCACACTTGTGCTTATGACCCGGCAAAAGTTTTAGAGGCGGTGCGCCGCCTTTACCGCGACGATTATGTTAGAAACCACAGAGGTATATTTGAGTACATTTTGGGCGGCGAAATGGACACGAAACTTTTAGATGTTCGAGTATTCGACGATCCCACGAAAAAGAGCGTTTACACGAAGCAGACCGAAAAAGCAAAAAACGAGAAAATTTCCAACTGTCCCTTGTGTGCGGTTGGACATGAATCGAGCAAGAGTAAAATTTGGGAGTTAAAGGATATGGATGCCGACCATGTTACAGCGTGGAGCAAGGGCGGTGCAACCGAGATGAAAAACTGCCAAATGTTGTGCAAATCGCATAATCGGGCGAAAGGGAACAAGTAAACGGTAAAATTTGTTTTTTCCAACAGGAACGTCGAGTTCCATCCTACAGTCTCCGTTTTTTATGGTATCGAACCAGTCAAAGGAATAGTCAATGTATTGTCGCGGGATTCGGGGAGCAACAACGGCGGACGAAAACAGCAGTCGGGAGATACTTCAACGGACGAGGGAACTACTTGCGTTGATGATTCGGGCCAATCATTTGGAGCCGGATGATATTGCAAGTGCAACATTCACGACGACGATTGATTTGGACGCGGAATTTCCGGCATTAGCAGCGCGACAACTGGGTTGGGGTAATGTTGCCCTCATGTGCGGGCATGAAATGCACGTCCCCGGTTCCTTAACGCGATGTATCCGTGTTTTGATTCATTGGAATACCGAACAGTCCGCAGACGAAATCGTTCATGTTTTCATTCGCGGGGCGAAATCATTACGCCCGGACATTTCGCAATTACCCCCGGTTGATTGGAATGACCTGAATCATTGGATTGACGAACATATTGATTTGGCGATTCAATCGAAAAGGTAGAATGAGATGCAAGCTCCTTTTACGCCGCTTAACATTGGGCCGATTACCGTTCCGTATCCCGTGATTCAAGCGGCATTGAGCGGGTATTCTGACCCGCCAATGAGGAAAATTGCCAAAAAATTGGGAGCTCCTTTCACCCTTTGTGAAGTTTTGCTCGACCAGTTTGTTCTCTCCGTTTCCAAAGGACGTAAAGCGAAATTGTATATCAAGGTTGAAGAGGAAGATCATCCTTGCGGGGCACAAATTATGGGGAATGAGCCGGACATGTATGTCCAGTCCGCGCTGAAACTCGTTCAGTGTGGTTTTGACCTGATTGACCTCAATTTCGCCTGTCCCGTTAAAAAAGTGCTTGGACGTTTGCGAGGAGGTCATTTTCTGCGAGACCCAAAATCTGCCCTTGAAATTGTTGCAAAAGTTCGGGACGCTCTCCCCCCGTCGATTCCGTTGACTGTTAAACTGCGAAAAGGGTTTGATGAAAGTGAAGAGAGTCGGGAACGGTTTTACGAATTGCTCAACGGGGCGATTGCGAGAGGGGTCTGCGGAATCACCTTACATGGTCGGACGGTTCGTCAACGATATGAGGGGGAGAGTGATTGGGCGTTTGTCCGGGAAGTCAAACAGCATCTTTTACAAAAGGGACACAAAGACATTCCGTTGATTGGAAGTGGTGATCTGCTAAGTCCGGAAATTGCCGTTTTGCGTCTCAAAGAAAGCGGTATTGACGGAATTGCCCTTGCGCGAGGAGCAATTGGGAATCCTTGGATTTTCCGCGAGGTTCTTGCGGTTCTGGACGGTCAACCGGTTCCTGCTCCTCCCGATCTGCAAGAACAAAGGAAGATACTTCAGGAACATTATGAGCGGGCCGAAGATTTTTACGGACTGAAGCGATCCGGCCCAATGATGCGGGGTTTTGGCGTTCGTTATGCCCGATTACACCCTTTTGCCGAGCAAGTTCGGGACGAATTCATTCAGGTCAAAACGAAGGAACAATGGACGAATCTGCTCGAAAAATGGTATAAGTAGGGGATATGTAGGGAATAGGGGTTAGGGAATGGGGGATAGGGGAAGAAATTCCTCACGAAAGACACGAAACAGAAAATTTCGTGAGGTTTTCGTGAAGATGTTCGTGATTTTTGTGGTCCAAAAATGAAAACCACTCCTCTTCGCAACACTTGTTTGCAGACCGTAATCATTGACGAGTTGACAATGATCGGTGTTGTGATACAACAGGATTCGCAGGATTCGAGTTGTTTCGCCTTTCTTAGCCCCTTTTTTGACTTCAATCCGACTTGTGTTTACTCCACAACCTGACATACAAAAAATCGAGGTGCTAAAGTCACGTCTTGATGAAGCGGGTTTTGTTTTGACCCCTCAACGTGAACTGATTTATGTGACCTTGTTGAGTACAACGCGGCATCCAACAGCCGATCAACTGTTTGAAATGGTCCGTCAGAAGTCGGAAAAAGTGTCCCGAATGTCGATTTTCAGGACCCTTGATACTTTTGCTGAACTCGGTTTGGTTCGCAAGTTAGAACATCCCGGTTCGGCAATCAGGTATGATGCAGCACTTGATAAACATTATCATCAACTTTGTACGGAATGTCACAAAGTCGAAGATGTCGAAATCGAGGAGTGTCAACCGGTCGAAATACCATTTTCCAGAAATCCTAAAACTGGTTTCACCCTTTCAGAAGTTTCCGTTCTTTTTTTGGGAGTCTGCCAAAACTGTCAAAACAAGAAGAAGACAATAACGTAAAGAAACAGTTTGAGCCTTTCAAAAATCATATACATCTCACAACTCCAGATAGTCCTTAAATTTCAGGTGTCAAAAAGGCGTGCAATATGTATACCAATGATTGAAATGATTAAGTAGTCCAAGCGGGTACTTTCATATTACGTCTCAAAGCAAAAATTCTCTTAACCAGAATCCAAATCACCAATCCCAAAATTACATATTGGCAAAGAATAAAGAATACTGAGGGAAGATGTCAACATCAGCGATTGATACATTACGCAAACCGGATGATTTTGGGCGGGTTTTTTCGTCCGGCGTTAAAATCGGTAAAACCCCTTACGGAATGGGTGTTTTTTCGTATGCTTTGATTCCGGCTGGAACCCCAATTGGTCGCGTTCGCGGAATTGTCGTTCAAGATGAGAATTATAGCAGCGATTACTGTATTGCAGCCGGAGATGGTCTCGCGTTGGAACCTGCCCCGCCGTTTTGTTATTTGAATCACTCTTGCGAGCCGAACTGCGAATTCATGCACTATGTTCGGGAAGAGGATTGTGACGGAACGGAAGTGGAAGGGAATTTGACCCGGGATGAATTGGATTCCCTTGCGTCCGACTTTTATGAATGTGTCGAAGAAGCCGAAGACGAAGAGTGCTATTTCAGCGAAGAAGATGTCGATTCTTGGAATCAAGCGGGAGAAGGGGTTGACGAACGGGACGAAGAGAATGAGGAGGATGAAGAAGCGGGAGAGGAAGGGGAACAGGACGACCGGGAATTGTCCTTTAACGACATCGAGTCGGGGGTCGAGATTTGGGTCGAGACGAAGCGGGACATTCTCCCGGGTGAACAACTGACGATTGACTATTCTTGGCCGAGTGATCGGGCAATGCAATGTCTTTGCGGGGCCAAAACCTGTCGCGGTTGGATCGTCGATCCCGCCGAACTAGACGATCTGTGTGCAGAAACGTCGTAATGTTCCAAAAATATTTTGTGACCTTAGAATCATTCCGTTTTCAAAAATGCAAACATAACAATAGTGCTTTGTCAACATTAACAAGTAGGATGCAGATACTGAAAGTTTAGTCGCAGAACAACATTCTGTGTGTATTGGGGAGAAAAGGTAGGAGTGAGAATGAAGAATTGAGACAAATAAAAATTTGGGGTCCCCCAAAAGAAGGAGAAACCGGTTATCTTCCTGTATCCCCCTTCTTTCCTCCTATCTTCTACCTTCTTTCGTTGTATTGCGGCTAAACTTTCCTCATTGAATCGCTCTCAACTGAACTCTCTCTAACTTTTTTGCTCAAGAGGTGTTATGATGAAACGTTCGATTTTGCTAATCATTGTCTTTCTTTGCTTTTTAATCCCCTCGCTCCCTGTCTTTTCGGACCAATCTCAAAGTGTTCGCTTTGACGAACCGTTTGAGGGGTCGCTCAAAGAAGGTTGGCGTTGGATTCGTGAAGTCCCGGACGCCCAAAAATGGGGGGAAGACGGTCTCGAAATCCGGATGTTGCCGTTTGCAGATCGTGAAGCGAAAAATGTTCTTCTCCGAACCTCGCCCCGACGAATTGCGGGCGAACCGTACACGGTTCAGTTGACGTTGGAAACATTAAGCCCTTTTGTGCAACAGTATCAACAGGTTGGTATTTACTTCACGCAGAATGATGGAACGATCTGCAAATTTGTTCGGGAACGGATTGACGGAGAGACGTATGTTTTTCCGGGCAAGGTTCCGATTACGGCGGACAAATTGACGTTGCGATTGACGGTTGAGGGTGAAAATGTTCTTGGAGAGTACAAGTTGGACGGAGAAACGGCGTTTTCTCACGCTTTTGAGGGAAAAATTCCTCCTTCTTTGGGGGAGGAACAGGTTGGAATACAAACCTGGCATGGTCCTGCCGATCAGGAAAGTTGGGTTCGTTTTACCGATTTTAGCATTTTTCCGACCCGAGAAGATCAAACGGAATCGGGTTCTCATCTTCCTCGCGCAAGTGCTGAAGAAGCTCTTCCTGCTGAAATTGGCAAACAGTTTCTCCAAAAAGTCAAAGAAGCCCGAATGAACCTGCATAGTGTTATGGTACTTAAAAACGGAAAAGTCATTTTTGAAAAATGGTTACGTCAACATTCGCCCAAAAAAAATCACGTTATGTGGTCGGTCAGCAAAACCTTTACGAGTATGGCGATTGGTTTTGCGATTTCTGAGGGAAAACTCTCGGTCCAGGATCAGGTTATTTCTTTTTTCCCGGATGATCTGCCGAATGAAATCCCGGACAATTTGAAAGAATTGAAAATTAAGGATTTATTGAGTATGAGTGTCGGACATGATACGGACCCGACCGTTGCGATTCGGAATGAAAAAGCGAGTTGGGAGAAACAATTTCTGGCATTTCCGATTCCACATCAACCGGGGACGAAATTTGTTTACAATTCGATTGCAACGTACATGCTTTCTTCGATACTTCAGAAAGTGACGGGAGAGAAGTTGGTTGATTATCTGACCCCTCGACTTTTTGATCCGTTAGGAATCAAGGGCGCAACTTGGGACAGTAATTCCGAAGGAGTCAACATAGGCGGTTGGGGACTTTACGTCAAAACCGAAGATATGGCGAAACTCGGTCAGTTCCTGCTGCAAAAGGGAATGTGGAAAGGGGAACAATTATTGCCGGAATCGTGGATTGAAGAAGCGACGACGATGAAGATACGGCAAAAGCCGGATGTAAAACCGGAAGAGAGCAACAGCGATTGGGAACAAGGTTACTGTTATCAAATTTGGCGATCCCGGCATAATTCGTTTCGTGCAGATGGAATGGGCGGTCAGTTCATTCTCATTCTGCCCGAACAAAACGCCGTTGTTGTCTTGACCGCGAATATTGGAAATATGCAGGAAGAGGTGAATCTGGTTTGGGACATTCTCCTTCCCGCGCTCAAATAAAAGCTGTCCTGAGGACCTGCGTGTGAATAACCTATCTCAATTTCGGATTCACAATCGATTAAAGTTTTGGATTGGTTTCGTGCTTTTCGTGTATTTCGTGGTATAAAAAACCACTAAAATCACAAACGTCACGAAAGGAACAAATGAAAACATGCAATTTGTTGCGAACTCCGGTATAAAACACAACCGTTGTTTATTTACTGTTTTAACAATTTAATAAATTTATGCAAAATTTTACGTTTCACAATCCAACAAAAATCATTTTTGGACAAAACACGGTTTCTCAGATCGGCGAAATGACCCGAAAATACGGTAAAAAAGCCCTGCTCGTTTACGGAAAAGGGTCTGTCAAACAAAACGGTATTTACGATCAAGTCGTCACCTCGCTCCAATGTGGCGGAATCAACTGGGTTGAATTTCCCGGCGTCAAACCGAATCCGACTCTCGCCCATACTCGTGAGGGAATCCAGCTCGTCAAGGAACACCAGATTGACGTTTTGATTGCGGTTGGAGGAGGAAGTGTGATTGATGAAACAAAAGCGATTGCAGCCGGTTCGCAAGGAAACGGCGATGTTTGGGATTATTATGACGGAAAAGCGACGATTCAATCGGCTCTTCCTCTTTTGACGGTTCTTACGATGTCGGCAACCGGAACAGAAATGAACGGGGGAACGGTCATTACGAAGGAAGAGACGAATGAAAAGTTCGGGCTTGGATCGGAATTTCTGTTTCCCAAAGTTTCAATCCTTGATCCGTGTACTACCTTTTCGATTCCGGCCAATCAAACCGCTTACGGTTGCATTGACGCCGTTACACATTTGCTCGAAAGTTATTTTACTTGCGAGGACTCTTTTACGCCGATTCAGGACCGTTACGTTGAAGGAATTGTCCGAACGATTGTTGAAATTGCCGAAAAAATCATTGCAAAACCTGATGATTATCAACTTCGCGCAACCTTTATGTGGTGTGCGACGCTTGCATGGAATAATCTGGCTCCAGCCGGAGTCGGCACTTGGTTTAAGCCGAATCACATGATAGGGCATAGTATGAGTGCTCTTTATGATACACCTCATGGAGCATCACTTTCAATCACACTTTCAGGTTGGTTATCTTGGTATGCCGAAAAACGAAGTACACGACTTGCCCAATTGGGAAAAGCGGTTTTCGACATTAACGAAACGTCGAGTGAAGCGTCGGCTCAAGTGACGATTGCGGCATTTCGATCTTGGTTCAAACGGTTAAACAGCCCAACAACTCTTGCGTGTATTGGCGTTGACGCTGAAGGAACACGTCAAATCATCGAGAACGTTATTCATTGTGCGCCCCGTTGGGGTTTGCCGCAATACAATGAAGCGGTTCTTGCCGACATTTTTCGTCGTTGCGAATAATGACCTGAACCGCTCATCTCGGTTTTCCAGATTTTTGAATCGTTTTGTTGACATTAGGATTTGAGGTCGAAAGGATGCGGTTTTGAATTTCATGCGTCTTCTGATTCAAAATCGCTAATCCCTTGATTGAATCTGTACAAGACCCTGTTGTATCAATTGTCCAAACGCTAGACGACGTAAATCCGATACTTGAGAATAATGTCGTTCGGATGATCCTTGAGCGAGAAACGATAAACGACGCTGTAATGTTTTTGCGCAACAGGAAACATCGGATTTTCCGAGACATTGGGTTCATGTACAAAATTGTAACCCCGCGTGTCTGTTGTCCAAAGATTGTTTTGGACCGGTTGTTCCAGAAAAACCTCATCAAGATTTAGTTCAACCCTTTCATGCCCGGGAATGGGGCTTTTTTCCCCGGGTTTCAGTGAATCAAGCATGAAAACAGTATAAGTAATACTCTTAATCCGTTCTGGTCGTAACGGTTGATTATCTGTACCCGTTGTGATTTGGGCCAAGAACAGTCCTGTCCCCTGTTCATAAGCATACGTCTGATCGGTCAATTGATAAAAAGGTTGCGGCATATCGTTGTCACTCCATACGTTTGAGGACAATGAGAAGAGACCGGCTTTTCGATGAAAACCGTCGAAATGATTTTCGAGACGAGTATGAACAACGGGCGTATGTTCCGGTTCCCCTTCCCATACTTCCATATTGACTCCAATAAAACCTTTGTTTTGCAGACCGGCACGATGAACCCGCAAAGTTCCCGCCCCAATCAGGCTCGCTTGTCCCGGTCCTTCTTCGGCTAAGGTTGAACAATTGATAAAACGATAACAGTCAAGCACGCTGCTTTTTTCCGGCAGAATAATCTCGCCGTCATTGGAGACTTGGGCAACCGGAATGCGTCCGAGAATCGACAATTGTGTTGCTAAAGATGATTCCGCAACAACCAGATTAAGTGCGGTTGCACTTCTCGGGTCAGGATTTTCCGGGTCACGCTGAATGATGGACTGAAGAAGGTGAGTCCCCTGCTGAAACGTAACAGTTCCGCCTGATTTATCAACAATCCATAAGGGATGAGTTGGTCCCCGATTTCCCCGAATTATCTGATCTTTGAACCCTTTAAGATAACACTTATTATCCGCGTTGAAATTGCAGTATTCCCGATTGCCCGATTCTGTATTGCCCTCATAAAACTGAAAATCACTAGAGCCTATTTCATAACCGTCTGAGAGCGATCATGGCACAAGCTGTTTGTAAATAGGCGTTAAACATTGATATTTTATGATCGTAACGAACTACCAAACGTCGAAAATCCTGTATCCACGAAATCGTTCGCT
>JBOFQB010000067.1:0-2684 GCA_051660685.1 Thermoguttaceae bacterium
AATGAAATCTTCGCCCCGAAGGGGCGTAACAAAATAGCCCAGGGTAAGGCGTACTCGCCGCAACCCTGGGTTGGTATCACCCGCGACAATCTGCCCTGAAGGGGCAGCACAATCCGTTGTTTCGCCCTTACAGGGCGAAATCCGGGGCGTATCATGACACCAGCGGTTAAAACCGCCGTCTATTTTGTTACGCATCTTTGGTGCTGGGAATAGGACTGCTGGTGCTGGGAATAGGACTGCAATTGTAATTTCCCGTGAACGGTTACAAAATAACGATACCCTTGCCCGTTACATCTTGCATATGTTGAACGATTGGAAAACCGACATTGCCGATTTTGCAACCGAGAGAATCGGCAATTTGTTGCAGATGATAGGATATTTTCGACCTCTCAAACTCTATTCCTATATTCGGTCGCCCAACCTATTTTCGACGTCCCAAACGTCGGTCAAGGTCCCGACTCTGTTCGTTCAAATGTTTGATCTTTTCACGCAACTGGGATAAACGGTCACGAAATGCCCGAATTCGGTCCAATGTTTTCTGCATCTGACCGAATACCCGTTGCATTGCGTCCGCTTTTTTCCAATAAACAGACGTTTCAACGATTTTCTGTTCCAAAGAACGGCGTAATCGAAGTGTGAAAACTCCGAGCAGAATTGCAGCCCAAATGAGCAACCAGAACATGGACACCAAATAGTTATTAAGCGGCCAAACTTCCGTCCCATAAAAGAACGAATCAATGAAAAAATTCTTGGCCGGTCGTGCAAGGAGAAACAATAACATAAGTCCGAGCAATGTTTCATAAACGATTCGCGTCGTCAACGTATTATTTCGTTGCGTCAACTGATCGCAAACCGTATTCAACTCCTTCTCGACAACGGTTGTGAACTCTTCCCCCGCTTCACTTGCCTCTTCGAGCACCTTTTCAACGGGTTCTTCGGCAATTTTGGCATCTCGGGCAAATCCGCCCAATAAAAGAGCCGATTCCCGCAACATCTGCTCATCCCAAAATTCATCCGGTGCTGCACTTTGCTTCATTCGACGATGGTCCGACCATTTTCGGAGACTCCGAACCCCTTCAACCGCTCCAAGTGCAAGGAGTTGGGGAACCGACCGGGCTCGCGCAAGGAGCATCCCCATTGCAATCGAACCAAGTCGTTGATATGTCCGCAAAACAAGGGAAAACGGGCTGTATCCCCAACAATTGGCGATCTGACCGATCAAGCGATTTTCCCAAAGTCGTCGATCCTGGAGCAGGTCGAAACGAACCCTTTCCAACAGTTCCGTTCCCAGAATGTTTCGCTGTTCCTCCATTCTTTCCTGAAGTCGAACAATCGGCGACCAGTCGGATTCAATCGCTTCCCAACATTTCGTCGTCGTTTCTTCGGCAATGTCAAAGTAATTCGCTTCTCGGACATGAAAAGCGTATTCCTCGTTCATATCATGTGTCAACAATCGGTATAAATCGCCAAAATCACCCTCAATCGAATCGGGCGAAATCCCATTTTCCTGTTCTTTCAGAGCAAGAAGCGAATCGACACGAAAAATACGGCCCGGTTCATATTTCTCACGCAAAACATTTTCCCAGTCTTCCCGAATGTCAACATCTCGTTGAGCATGTGTTTGGACAAAAACCAAACGAGCACCAGGTGCAGCATCGGCCAATTCGTCGGCAACTTTACGACTCCGATATTTTTGTTGGGTCCCAACAACCAGAATGATGTCGCAAAGGGGCAAGACCGACCTCAATCGGGCCAAATTCGATTCCCGCTCCTCCTCATTTTCTGTTGTATCTGGATCAGGACAGTCAACAAGTAACATTCGTTCAAGAGCGGGAAGATCACGTCGCTCAACCCGAAATTCCTCCGTATTGATTCCCCAATGTTGAGGATCAATGTTGGACCGACAAACCAAGATCGGTATATCCGTTGTTGGTCGCTGTTTCCCCGTTTTAACAACGTCAAAGCCAAGCAGGGCGTTAATCAACGAACTTTTCCCGGTCCCGGTTCCGCCCAAAAGAGCAACAATAACCGGCATATTGTTCCGACGACTCATAGTGCCGGTTCTTGCACTAAATTGTGCAACCAACTCTCGACATTTCCGGGCCGGTTCCCAATCAGGAAGTGGTTCCAACCAATCGCGGAGTTGATCTCCAACCAAACCGGACCATTTTGATTCGTTACTTTCCGTTCGCATTATCAATTCCTGCTTTAATTGCAACTGTGTCGCAGTGTCCTATCACAATTCCGCCTGAAAATCTTCGAGCGAGTTGCAGGTTGCGGCAAGAGCGGCGAGCGATTGCAAAGCAATTTCGTCCGTCCGCCTGTTCAGCTCTCTAACGATTCGTTGAGGAACCTCCGTCTTAAACCGGGCCTTCAAAATCGTCAAAATCGTTTTTACCTCACCTTCCAACTTGCCTTCCAATTTGCCTCTTGCGACACCGCTTGCAATACCGTCGGCGAAAATGCCTTTGTACACCGTTTGTGACATTTCTACACCCTCCTGACCTTGAATCGTTGTCAAAATTGCCTTATCTACCTGTTGCGTCGTCACTCCGTCCGTCACGGCGCAGTACCTCACAATACTCTCAACCAAGTCCTTGATCCGCGAATCGAGCGAAACTGTCGCCAAATGACCGACAACTTGCTCCAAATGGTCCGCAAAAGTTCCCTCTTTTGCCCGTTTT
>JBOFQB010000068.1:0-72229 GCA_051660685.1 Thermoguttaceae bacterium
GAAGCGATTCAGTCGGGCAAAAAAATTCTTGTGCTGATGAATCCCCCTTATGCTGAAGCGGGCAAGGGGATTACATCGGGCAATAAAATCGGGGTTGCCAAAACCCGATTTGCGGCAAAAGGAGGAATGATTGGATATGGAAAAGCAAGCAACGAACTTTTTACACAATTTCTGGCCCGCATCGCCAAAGAAATTCCCAAAGCAACGGTTGCGACTTTCAGTACGTTAAAATACGTCAATGCTCCGAATTTTGAAGAGTTTCGTAATAAATGGAACGCGAAATATCTTGGCGGGTTTGTCGTTCACAGCAAAGCGTTTGACGGATTGAAAGGGGATTTTCCGATTGGTTTTTTGATTTGGCAGACGAACCAAAAAGCTAGAATTAAAACGCCTATTACGGAAATTCCGGTTGGTGTGGTCGACAAAAACGCCAATCCAATTGGCGAAAAATGGTTTTACAATTTGTCTGCCGAGACTCTCTTGAACAAATGGGTGATCCGTCCTCGTGCAAATCAAGAAGAAGTTGTTCCGTTAAAAAATGCGGTCTCTGTCACAACCGCTAAAAACACCGTAACACTTTCTAAATGGAGTGATGAGGCAATTGCGTATTTCTTTTGTGATTCCAACGATTTTCAGAACGCTTCACAATCAACCGTTGTTTTTTCATCGACCTACTTTAAGGGACATGGATTTTATATTACAGAAAAAAATCTTTGGCAAGCGGCGATTGTTTTTACCGTTCGGCGTATCATTAAGCACACTTGGCAGAATGACCGCGATCAATTTTTGCAACCGACTGGAAAATTGACGAATGAATTTAAGAACGACTGTTTAATTTGGATGTTGTTTAACGGGAGCAATTTAACAGCGTCGGCGAATGATTTGGAGTGGAACGGCAGAAAATGGAGCATTGTGAACCATTTTATTCCATACAGTGAAACCGTGGTTGACGCAACGGGGCGATTTGAGTCCGACTTTATGATTCGGTATATGTCGGACAAAAAGTTTTCACGTCAATCGCAAGCGGTTTTGAATACCGGACAGGATTTATGGAAAGCGTATTTTTCGCAAAATGATCCTAAAGCGTTGCGAGATAAATACATGCTTAACCGGCCGGATGTTGGGTTTTACCAAATTCGGAGTGTGCTGAAGGAGCGTAACGAAAGCGGCGATTATCCGGTTGTGAGTTTTGCGGCGTTTGAAAAGGCATACAATGCTTTGACCGAAAAACTCCGTCCGCAAGTGTACGAATTTGGCTTTTTGAGATAACGAAAACCCGGGAAGAAGAGAACAGTAATGTTGATTGGGATGTCTCTTGCAGAGATGCAAGGGACGCAAAGATTTGCAAACGGTCACAACGTCCGGGATCGACTTTTCCGATTGGATCGCCGGGACGAACGACTTCCTCGACG
This sequence comes from Thermoguttaceae bacterium, assembly GCA_051660685.1. GTDB lineage: Bacteria > Planctomycetota > Planctomycetia > Pirellulales > Thermoguttaceae > JAVBSX01. Next base: position 1,413 of record JBOFQB010000068.1, read on the forward strand.
GTTTTTACGCCGGGTCGTTGTGTCCCGTTCGGAATCTTCACCCTCGTCAAAAAAGGTGTCATCCCCCTCTTCTCCGTCCTCCTCCTCATTTTCTTCGTCAACATCATCGTCTGCATAATCCCAGTATTCTCTATACTCCCCCTCATCCTCTCTCTCCCTTTCGTAAGAAAAATCATCCTCTTCCTCCTCATCTGACTCCTTGTAGACCGCTTCGTCCTCAACCGGCTTCATCGCGGTATTTAACGACGATTTGCTTGATTGATGTGAGGGATGAACAATCTGGACTTCTCGGGTTTTGTTAGACCGTTTCCGCGAACGAGTCGTTTTGTTCGACACGATGTCTTTGGACAGAGATGAAACAGAAGATAAGGCCGTTGTCGTTTCTTTGCTGTTGAACATTGTGGTTTTCCCTGTTGCTCCACGTTTCGCTTCTCTTGCCAAATGTCGGACATACAGTGCAAAAGAAAAAAAGAGGAACATATTTCCTGTCATTTGCAAACCACTTTGCGACATCAAATCGTATTCTGCGGATTGGGGCAGAGAGAACAACTTCAAGTCCATACAGACATAGAGGATGTGACAGATGGAGCCGACAAAAAAGGCGTTGCAGGAAGGGAGATAGTGACGCATTTCGACGAGGAGACGGGAACCGATCATGCCGAACACGACGGTGTAGAGCGAAATCCACCATATCTGCCCCTCTCCATACAAAGGGGTTCCACTCAGTCTGACCCCAATATCACTGATTAAATCACGAATTCGGCAAACGGAATCAACACTGAGGTAAAGACAGGCGAACGCCCCCCAAATCCAAATATCACTCGAATAATTGTGATTCTTTCCTTGCGAACGTCCCATAAAAAAGGCGAGCAGACAGACGATGCTGCTCAATGTCCAGAGATTGGCTGAAAACCATTCCGACAGATTTCCGCCCGCTCTGAAGTCAAATGCGGCAATTTCACTGACCCCCAAAAATCGGGCGCAAACCGGCATGATGTAATGCAGGTATTCCAGCATTGCAATCCCGCCTGAACAGAGGACAAACAGCAGGAAGTAGGGAAAAAGTTTTTTGGGGACCAGATCAAACAGGGACATGGTATTTGGACTGGGGCAGCGAGAGTGAAAAGACGTCTTGACCTGAGATGTAATAATACCTATTCTCACGTCCTCACTTTATTTGTCGGTCATTCTCCCGTTTTTTTTTTCGTTCTCTCCTTTTTTTCGATTGTTCCAAATTTTTCCATTTTCCCAATCTGCCCTAATATCTCAATTGCCTCAATTGTTCCTGTTATTCCCCCTTTTTTCTACCAAATCAATTGCCCCATTTTTCCTGTTTATTCCATTTTGTTAATTTGTTCCATTTCACAAACTGATCTATTATCTCAATTCTCCCATTCTTCCCTTTTTTCTGCTGTTTCCTATTTTCACACATCTCAATAATGTCAAATTTTCAGAATCATACACCTGTTAACATAGGGCAAAGAATTTGGATTCTCCCCCTCTTGTTGTTGGTGTTGACTTCAGGATGTGCGGGCATTTTTCGGGGGAATCAGTTCGTCGGCAATCGATCTCTCTTTCGGACATTGGAAAATGAAAATGAGGAGAAAAACGCAATCAGTCTCATTCGGGTTTCTCCAGATGGAACGGTTTTGGCAGTTGGATATGCCCCGCCAGAATCAACAACGGACGGTCCGACGCAGAAGGATCGCGGAATCCCCTTGTTGACACAAACCGTCAAAATCTGGTCCTTTGCCGAGAATCAACCCAAACTGTTGGGTGTCCGGGAGTTGTCCCAACCAAACCGGCTGAAAATGGAGTTCCAACCGGACGGAAAAATGCTCGTTCTCGCCGAAGAAACCGGGTTGTCCCTGCTTGACCCAACCGACCCCGAATCAATCCGTTCGGCCCCGTTCCGACCTTTGCCCGAACAAAAAGTCCGTTTTTTATCCCGAAATGGAAAATGGATCGTTACAATCTCTCCTCAAGGAATCTGGACCGTTCTCGATGTCCGAACATTAGAACGCCGAATCACCTTACCTGAAGAAATCAATCAGGTTTTATCGGTTTCTTCCTCAGGAAAATTGATCGCCGTTCGTCAAAAACAGAGCAGTTCTTCCCCAACAATAGGACCTGTTTCTATATGGGATATTTCCGAGAATCGACGAACCGGGGGAACGTTGAGCAAATTATCCGAAATTCCCGCCGATTTTGAGGTTGGGCCCGAATTATGTCAGTTCACGCCCGACGAAAACTCGTTCGTTCTTGCCGATCAAAGTGATGATCTGCAAGTTTGGAACGTCCGAACCGGAAAAACGACGTCGAAATTGGGACATCATGCTCGGATTCGTCAATTCGATTTTGCTTTGCACTCCTACGGAAACCGTTTGGCGGTCGACACGTTCGAGAAGAAGACAACGCTGCAACTTTGGAGCAAGACGGAAGACGGAAATGGAACATGGGATTGTCGTCAACTCAAACAAGAAAAATCGCAGCAATTGGCAACAATCACTGCGATTTCGTTTAATCGAGACGGAAGTACCCTTTATGCGGGTGATTCGCAAGGGAATCTCGAACTCTGGAAGATCACGGAATAGGTCAACGAAGAAATGAAATTAACGGACAAATTGTTGACACCAATACATTTGACCGCCTAAAGATTGGTAAGCACCAACCCCAATATGACCATGTCCGGACGCGAGGAGGTTACTTCGGTGTCCCGACGAATTCATCCAGCTCCTCATTGCTGAACTGCTCGAACGTTGCCCCATTGCAATGTTTTCAGCTGCACGAGCGTTTCCATGTCGAAAAATGCCTGAAACCGACATCCAAGCCGCATGTTTTCTCGCGGATAACATGAGATTACGGTCCGGCATAAGCGGTTTGACCCCTCGTCGGGCCCGCTCCAGATTCGTGATTGCAATCACACTCCGTTCGGCTTTGGTCAAAATGAGACCGTCCACAACAGAAGGTACTTGTTGCAGCATCTCAATAAATGGGGCCGACTTAGTGTCAATGTCCTCGCAAATCGGTTGGGCTGGTCGGGCTCCTCGTTGCGTCGAGACATGCACAACCGCCATTTTTTCCGGGTCAAGCGGGATAATCTGCTGAATCTGGGAACCAACACAATCGAGGACATCCAGTGCTGAACCAATCGTTGTCCCAATTGTTTGGGATACGGTCCTAGAAATAAGCCCCAAATCGGCGAGAATCGGCGAATGAGCCGATGATTGTTGACAAGGGACAAGGAAGAGAACGAAAATCATTAAACGTAGTATTGTATTTTTCATACGAAGCTCCTGAACAAAGTAACAGTGTAAGGGTGATACATGTAAAAATAGACTGTAAGAATATACATTTTAGACAAAAAAGATAAGCTAGACAAGATATACCGTCGCTATTTTTGTTAAATTCCGTATATTAGGAAAAACAGGAAGAAAATATACAGAACAAACGGTAATCTAAAGAATTTTTTCCCGTTAAGAGCAACAGTAGGGGATAGGAGATAGGGAATGGGGGGTAGGGTGTAGGGAATAGGGAGGAGGGGGATAGAGGAAAGATAATTGAAGTGATACAACGTATATCCCGCGAAAAGAAGTTAGAAGATAGGAGGAAAGAAGAGAGATACAGAAAGATAACGGCGTCTCGCGAGTTAATTGGTTCCTTCCCTTTTTTGGGAACAAATTTTTTTTGCCTCAATTCTCATTTCTCAATTCTTCACCCTATCCCCCAACCCCTATTCCCTATCCCCTACTTCATCCCCTACCTTAATCGCTACAATCGGACGTTGGGATGATTTTTTGGTCTGATGTGACGATTCTCCTAATGAAGCGATTGTGAGGAAAGTAGCGTATTTTCCAACAATTTTTTGTCATTGCATAAAACTGTGTGTATTGTGATGGTACACATGTAACTTAGAGCGAGATAAGAACGTGAAATTATTCAGCAACATGAACAGTACGTTTCAGCAAATCTTTGACAGGAAGTCTTTTTTTCCCACTTCCAACCAAGATTACTCAATGGAACGGTTCGGCCAATACGACAGTCCCTCAGTCATGCGGTTCACGCATCCTCTCCCTTACGGGGCGATTTTGCACGAAAATGGTGTCCAATTCGTCGTCGTCAGCCGAAATGCAACCGCAATGCGGCTTCTCCTCTATGATCGTGTTCAGGATGTCCAACCGGCTGAAATTATCCGTTTTGACCCAACAGAGAATCGTTGGGGGGACGTTTGGAGTGTCTTTGTGCCCGGAATCGGCGCAAAACAGCTTTACCATTTTCAGGCAGATGGTCCTTATGATCCGAAAAACGGACATCGTTTTGACGGTCGGTCTTATTTGATTGACCCTTACGCAAAAGCCCTTGCCGGAAATTTCCTCCCTTCTCCTGACGATAAAGTCCGACCTCCCAAATGTGTTGTCATTGACGATGATGATTTTGATTGGTGGAACGACCGACATCTTAGGCGCGATCTGTCCGAATCGGTCATCTACGAACTCCATGTCCGGGGTTTTACCAATTCGCGGAACAGTGGAGTCCGCAATCCCGGGACGTATTTAGGGCTGATTGAAAAAATCCCCTATTTGCAGTCTCTAGGAGTAACCGCTGTTGAACTCATGCCGGTCCATGATTTTCTCGATTCGGCGTTGGACGGGACGAAGGAGCGGATTCACAATTATTGGGGATATGACCCGCTTGCTTTTTTTGCCCCACATCGCGGTTATGCAGCTGGAACTGATCCGGGTGCTCAGGTCCGCGAATTCAAGGAAATGGTTCGCGCCTTTCATCAGGCCGGAATCGAAGTCATTCTCGATGTCGTCTTCAATCATACCTGTGAAGGGAATGAGCATGGACCAACCTTGAGTTTTAAGGGGCTGGAGAATAAAGTCTATTACATGTTGGAAAAAGGGGAGCATTACAAAAACTATTCCGGTTGCGGGAATACAGTCAACGGCAATCACCCGATTGTCCGGGAACTCATTTTTAACTGTTTACGTCATTGGGTTCACAATTACCATATTGACGGGTTCCGTTTTGATTTGGCGTCAATTTTGAGCCGAGATCAAGCTGGAAATCTGTTGGGAAATCCTCCTTTGATTGAGCAGATTGCCGAAGACCCTCTTCTTTCGGACACGAAGATCATTGCAGAAGCATGGGATGCAGCGGGCGCGTACCAAGTTGGTTCTTTCGGTTCCGGTTCCAATCGTTGGGCTGAATGGAACGGCAAATACCGTGATGATGTCCGACGTTTTTGGCGAAGTGACCCGTTTATGACCGGGGCGTATGCGACCCGATTGGCGGGATCGAGCGATCTTTACATGCACAGTGGTCGTGCTCCTTCATGCAGCATTAACTTTATCACCTCGCATGACGGATTTACGATGAATGATTTGTGTTCGTACAATTTCAAGCACAATCAGGAGAATGGAGAGGACAATCGGGACGGGGACAACAACAATTTCAGTTGTAATTACGGCGCGGAAGGTCCGACGAAGAAACCGGAAGTCGAGTCGGTCCGAATCCGGCAAATCAAGAATATGTTCACAACCTTGCTTTTCAGTCAAGGGGTTCCGATGATCGTTGCGGGAGATGAAGTCCGACGAACGCAACGGGGCAACAACAATGCGTATTGTCAGGACAATGGTATTTCTTGGTTTGATTGGAGTTTGGTTGCCAAAAATGAGGACTTGTTCCGTTTTGTTCGGACACTGATTTCTTTTCGGAAAAGTCAGACAACGGTCCGTCAGAAACATTTTTTAACAGGTCAACCGGGACGACCGGGCGCGATACCGGATATGAGTTGGTTTGGCGCACTTGGCGGAAATGTCAATTGGAATAATGGTATGGAACGTTCGTTGATCTGTTTATTGGGGGGAACGCGAAAAAGCACCTCGACGAAGGAACCGGCTTTTCATTTGCTGATTTTCAGTCATGCGGGGACTGAACCGAGAGATTTTTATTTCCCGGCTGTCTGCCAGAATTTTGATTGGCGATTATTTTTGCAAACGGACGCCCAACCGCCGGACGACATTTACCCTGATTTTGACGGTCCGGCCGCAAAGCTCTGTGATCCGGTGATAATGCCCGCTCATTCTCTCAGGGTCTACCTCGCCCCTCTCCATTAGTCGTTGAACCGCAGAACGCAGAACAACGTTCTGCGCTCTCCCCCCCGTTTAGTCGCAGAACACCGTTCTGCGCGTATAAAATTTCATTACGCGCGATACGTTGTATCGCGGCTAAACATTTGTGTCGCTAACGGAGCTTGTTTTGTTATCCTTTTGGTCCCGCCAACTCGGCTAATAAAACGGGAATCGCTCCTTCCTGTTCTTTCGGAACAATCAACGTCGTTCTTGCTGTCTGAACAATAATCAGATTATCAACGCCAATCAACGCAATCTCCCGATTCGGGTCGGTTGACCTCACCAGATTGTTCCTCGCGTCTTTCGCGTGAAGCACCCCGCCTAGACTCACATTGCCCAACTCATCCTCACAATCCGTGTAAACCCGGGCAAGAGAGGACCAAGTGCCGACATCATCCCAGTCAAAATCGGTTTCAATCACAAAAACGTTGGAAGAATGTTCTAGGACAGCGTAATCAATCGAGATACTTTTCATCTCCTGAAATTCTTTTGCAAGAATCGACGGAAATTGCGGCGAAACGACCTGCTTAGCAATTCGGTCCAACCGTTCCCCCAAGTCCGGCCCCCAAGTCCTGATTTCCTCCAGAATTGTCCGCGCTTTCCAGATAAAAATCCCGGCATTCCAAAAAAAACGGCCCGACTCGACAAATTCCGTTGCCCAGTTGAGAACCGGTTTTTCATGGAACTGTTGTACCTGATACATCCGAATCGGCGATTGCCTCTTTTCGCAAACCGAGGATTGTTCCGACAACTTTTGCTTCTCCGCGACCGGTTGACCCCGCTCGATATAACCGTAAGCGGTTGAGGGGAATCGCGGTCGAACCCCCAACGTCACTAATCGGTTGGGCGATTCTTCAACCTGTTGTCCGGCAAAACGAAGAATACGGCAGAATTCCGATTCCGGTTCAATCCGCTGATCGGACGGAAGAACAATCATTGTTGCATCAGGGTCATCTCGCAACAGTCGGATTGCGGCCAAACCAATGCAAGGGGCCGTATTTCGGGCAACCGGTTCAAGGAGCAATTGTTGGGGAGAGAGAGTTGGAAACGATTCGCGCAAGAGGGGGACAAAGGAATCCCGGGTTGCGAAGAGAACCCGATCTTGGGGAACAATCGAAGAAATCCGTTGGACGGTGTTTGCGATCAGCGTTTCCTGACCAAAGAGCCGCAAAAACTGTTTCGGTCGGTCCGCTTGACTTTCCGGCCAAAGTCGGCTCCCCGCCCCTCCCGCTAAAACAACCGCATGTAACATAATTCGTCGTTTAGTCTCTCCCCCAGTTTAGCCGCAGAACAACGTTCTGCGCGTATAAAACTTCTATACGCGCGATACGTTGTATCGCGGCTAAACATGAGGTCGCTCCTATGGAACTTGTTGAGTCAAAACAAACTTAGTCCAACTTGTATTCACCACGATACTTCGGCTTAATCAAGTCGGCAACGCCCGGGGTCTTCAGGTCCGCAAGGTTCGTCACCTTCAGATTCGCTGCATCCCACATGACTTTCTCGCCCTCTTTGCCCTTCTCAGATGCGGCCCAAACAGCAAGATTCCCCAAAAGAATCGTCTCCGTCAAAGGTCCACCTCGTTTCAGGAAATTCGACTTCGCAATGTTCGGGTCATTCTCTTCAACCGCTCGGAACAATTCGTACATGTTGCTGCGATCATTACCGCCCCGATCAACCACTTTGTCGTATTCAACATTGTCGATCTGGTCCATAGGACTGCCGTCTTTGTGCTGCAAGGAGAAACTGCCGCAATAATCATCACCACTATAGAAGCAGCCTTTTTCGCCGACAATCAAAACACCGCTTGCATCAACCGGCTTTTTCCAGCCCGCTTTCTCAAAAATGTCTTTCGCGGGGGTATTGCCCTTACGATCATACCAGTAAAACGGAATCGCCGGACGACTTGCGGTTGCCGGGAATTCAAAGTGAATCGTCGATTCTTCAGGATAACTGTCAAAATCATGTCCCGAAGTCTTCGCTTGAACCGAAATCGGGTCTTTCAACTCGCAACCGTCAAACGGAACGGTCACTTGATGACACGCCATATCGCCCAACGCCCCGGTTCCGAAATCCCACCAACTTCTCCAAGAGAATGGATGATAAACACCCGGCCAGAATTCGCGTTCTTTCGCAACGCCCAACCAGAGATTCCAGTCCACTTTGCCAAGTGATTTGACAATATCCTCTTTCTTTGCGGCAATCATTTCGTCATATTCCGCTCCTTCAATCCCCGAATTCTTGAGGTCTTCGGCAAACGCTTCAATCGTCACCTTGCGATTCGGTTTTTGCGGCCAAACAGGTCGGTTCGACCAAACGTAAACGGCTTCAAGCGGACCTAAAACGCCCGCTTTCAGTTGCGCGGTCGCCATTCTGGACGAATTCAACGCACTACCCTGGTTTCCCATCTGAGTGCAAACGCCCATTTCTTTCGCAACTTCCGCCATTTTACGAGCTTCGTAAATGGTTCGTGTCAACGGTTTCTGTGTATAACAGCTCATTCCGGCCCGCATCGCCATTAATGTGGCAGGAGCGTGCATGTGGTCGGGGGTGCTGATTGTGCAGATTTGGGCTTTACCTTTGAAATCGTTGAGCATTTCGCGGAAATCGGGATACTCTTTCGCTTCAGGATAAGCACCTTTTGCGGCTTCGAGCCGACCCAAATCGACATCGCAAATACCAACAATGTCGCCGAATGCAGCAGCGTTTGCGGCGTCACCACCACCTTTTCCGCCGACACCGATACAGACAACGCCGAGCTTGGAGTTCTGCATTGCGCGAACGGATCGCTGATTACCTGCTGCAACCCAGAAACCGACGCCGGTTGCCGCAGAAACTTTGAGAAAATCACGTCGTGTTGATTTATTGGCCATACTAATTCAACTCCCAGAAAAAATGGTGAATGAAAAACGGTGAAGTAAAACAGTGCGGCAGACGACCGCGAAACTGTGTAAACACCAGTCTACACAATAAGACGCCGCAAATCCACAACAGAGAACGAAAAAAATCAAAATTTTTCAAAAAATTTTCCCGATATGCCGTTTCTGCGGTTTGACCGTTCCACAACGGTCCTTTGCTCTTCCGACTGCGACCCTTGCGAATCCGATTTCCTCGCGGTATAATCGGACCTTTGTGCTGTTCAACCTTTCCGTTCCTTTTGCAGGAAATGATTCTCAATGACCGAAGTCTCAACGGATGTCAATTCAATTGCCGAACGTTTCATCAAGAAGAAAAAGGATTTTGAGATCGACAAGTTGTTCCGCGCCCTTGTCAAACTGCAAGGGAGCGACTTGCATCTTAAAGCGGATCGTCCTCCTTATGTTCGTGTTCGAGGAGAATTAAGGGCCCTTGATCGTCCGCCGATTGACGATCAGGAAATGACCCGAATGATTCTTGCGATTATGGACGAACGGAATCGTCGTATCCTGAATGAGACGGGGGGAGCAGACTTTGCACACATGTGTGATGTCGACGGGGTGAATTGGCGTTTTCGCGTCAATGTTCTCCAACAATTGGGTCATTTGGGAATGGTTGCCCGGCGTATTAACAATTTCATTCCTGAGTTGGAGAAACTCCACTTACCTTCCTCGCTTTACGAGTTGTGCAAATACTCGCAAGGAATGGTTTTATTGGCCGGTATTACGGGGAGCGGAAAGAGCACGACAATTGCGTCGATGTTGAACTGGGTCAACCGGAATTATCGCAAACACATTTTGACACTTGAAGACCCGATTGAATTTTTGTTCAACGAGGAAAAATGCCTCATCAATCAGCGTGAAATTGGTCAGGATGTTGTTGATTTTTCGATTGGGATGAAACATGCGGTTCGAGAGGACCCTGATATTATGTTGGTTGGTGAAATGCGGGATCGTGAGACGTTTGAAACGGCGATTCATGCAGCCGAGACGGGGCATTTGGTGTTTGGGACGATTCACGCTTCAAGTGCCCCGAGCACGATTGGTCGTATTCTGGACCTTTTTCCAAGTGCAATGCACAAAGCCCTTCGTAGTGCATTGGCGTTTAACATGAAAGGGATTGTCGCCCAAAAACTGCTCCCTTCGATTCTCGAAGGGGTTCAACGTGTTCCAACGGTTGAGGTTATGACCTTTAATTCGACGGTTCGTAAGCTGATTTTGGAGGAGAAGGACGAAAAACTCTCGGATGCAATCCGAATTGGTGCTCAGGAAGGGATGCAGGACTTTACAATGAGTCTAAAGAGTCTGGTTCTCGCCAAAAAAATAGATCGGGCAACCGCTTTTGAGGTTGCTCCGAACATTGAATCACTGAAAATGGCTTTGAAAGGTATTGAAGTGAAGGAACCCGGAATTCTGTAAAACCGAAAACCGGAAATTTTGTGAGAGATAGGAGATCGAGATTTTGGCAAAACGGGGAACCGGGAGTCCGTTAAGACAGAATCTCGCGTGTAAGATTTTTGCTTTTTTCCAACTATTGTTGCCGGATAATCTATTTTTAGCTCATAACCGGGTTGTAACATTCATTTGTTGTTTTGCTGCATGTCGATTTATCGTTGTTTCCTCATTTCCGGGCTTTTCCTGCTGATCGGTTTTCCGCTCGGTTCTCTCTCAGCACCTCATCTCAAAGCCGAAGTTCCGACGCCGATGTTCGCAACGTCCGATTTTGCAGCGACCGATTTTGCAGCATCGGTTTTTTCAACGACAACGATTGTTGTTTCCAACGACCCAAGTGCGGCATCTGTTGCGACACCTCAACCGGAATTGGCACAACCTTTGCGGAAATATGCTCAGGACAAAAGCTCCAAACAGGGCAAAGATATACTGAAAAAAGGATGGTGGGGACCAGGAGGATACCTGAGTGTCATCAAATTGATCGCGTTCGTCCTCGTTTTCTTCGGTTGGGTCTACTCCGTCGATTGGGTCAGTCGGGACAGTGAATTGCAGAAAATCAAGGACCGTTATAACTGGATATGTTATAACACCTTTCCCTTCATCATCGTCGGTTATATTCTTTTCAACCTGCCTATTTCCAGTTCGTTGCTTTTCTTTTTCACCTTTCCCTTGACGGTGTTACTTTGGATTGTCCCCGTCATGCTTTATGCTTCTGCTCGCAATAAACCTCTTCCGCCGTTTGAAAAAGTTCTGACCTACGATCATATCAAGTTCTGTATTGCATCCCTTTTGGTCAAAGTCGGCATAAGAATCCGGTTGGAAAAGAAAATGACTTATCAGGTTGGTCCGCCGATTGAAATTTCCGCTTCTGGAGGAGGAATGGACGCCGGAACACTTTCGGGTTGGACCATTCTTGCCCGAAATCATCCGGGTTTTAACCATTTCCGCAAGAATATTTTCGAATCGTTAGAACGGAAGACAGATGCTGTTCTCTTTGAATTGCAGCAAGATCGCATGTTGGTTCGGAACCAGATCGACGGTGTTTGGTTGGATTATCCCCCGCTTGAACGGGAACAGGGAGAACAGCTTTTTGCATCTGCCAAATTACTTGTTGGGGGAACACCTGAAGAACATGTCAAACGTCAATCGGGACAATTAACGGCCGTTCTCCGAAAGAAGAAGAAATATCAAGCGGAACTCATTATTCAAGGAGCCGCATCTGGTGTTGAAAAAGCCCTGCTCTCCTTCGTCATTCAAAAAGTTCCGTTCGACTCTCTCGACGACATTGGAATGAGAGGGAAACTCCCCGAAAAAGTCAAACAATTGGTCAATCAGGAACAAGGTTTGGTCGTTTTTTCTGCGTTGCCCGCAAATGGTCTGAAAAGTACCATGAACGTCGTTTCCCGGGTCGTCGACCGCTTTACCCGCGATTTCGTCTCCGTTGAAGATGTCCAAAACCCCTATCAAGTTGTAGAAAATGTCGTTATTTCAACCTACGATTCCAAAAAAGGTGAGAATCCTATGTCCGTTTTGGGGGACGTTTTCTTCAAAGAACCTCAAATCCTCCTGTTGCGCGATATTGTCAACGTCCAGTCGCTCCAACTTTGTTGTGAAGAAATAGAGAATCACCGTCTGATTATCACGACAATTCGCTCAAAAGATGCAGCAGATGCAATTGTACGACTTTTGGCAATGAAAATCCAACCGCAACTTTTGGTGAATACCTTGAGTGCGGTCGTTGGACAACGTTTGATCCGCAAACTTTGTGCGAACTGTAAAGAAGCGTACACCCCTCCTCCTGCAATGCTCCAACGTCTGGGATTACCCCAAGACCCGGAATTACAGTTGTTTCGCGTCCCCAGTCCTCCTGAACCGGGCGTGAAACGCAAACCATGTCCCTATTGTAATGACATTGGTTATATTGGGCGAACAGCGATTTTTGAAATTATTGAAGTGAACGATGAAATTCGTAAGGCGGTTGTGACCACACCTACAACAGAAGCGATTCGCAAAGCAGCTAATCAAACAGGTCAGCGCGGTTGTTTCGCCGACGGAACTGTTCTCGTTGGTCAAGGAATCACCTCTGTCGAAGAATTGGCCCGGGTTTTGAAACAGTGAGTGAGAGTCCGTACACTAGAATCCGGCTTGCGCCGGGCTAAGTAATCCCTATTCCCTATCCCTCCAAAATGTCCGTTCAACTTGTTATATCCTGGATTTTTTTCGTTCTGTCGATTATCTTTGCAATCGCGGCTCCTCTGTCGCTGATTGCTTTTCGTTGGCGCGAAGGATTTTGGGGCAATCTGCTTTGCGCAATGAATATGAGTTTTGCATCCCTTTTTGCTCTCGATTATTTTGAGGTTCTTGCTGCAATGCTGACCCAACTTTGGGCTGGGGGATTATTTTTCTACGACTTCCTTTGTTTTTGGCTCATCTTTGCGTTCACCTTTTTCATTCTTAACTTGTGTACCAATCGCCTTTCTACAATCAAAGTCCACTTCCCCGCTCTTGTTGAAAAAATCAGCAACGGTTGCTCTCTTCTTTGTATCGTTGCTATTTTTGCGTCCTCGGTTTTTTTCTCCCTCCCTTCTGCTCCTCTCCCTCCCAAAGAAGATGGAGTAGAGTCTGAAGCGAGAATGTCCGAATTCTTGGGGCTCAAAGCCCGGATTCTCTCACATGGAACGCTTGCACCTTTTTCAGGTGATTTGGAATGGACAGCAGCCGAAGATTATGTGTATGGTCAAATGGAGAAACGTTGGTTGATAAAAACAACAGCGGATAAAGAAGGAACGTTTGTCCATAGTGGAGAAACCCCTCCTGTCATTACGCAATTTAATGTGAATTAGGAGTCAACTAGGATGATCGCGCCCCAATCTGGAAAACCTCCTGAAATGAAAAATGCTGAAATCAACAAGGTTAAATCGTTTTTTGATAGTACCTGGGTTGCGGATATGGACGGAGATGCAGCTGAAGTGGTGTTGCGTCCCCGTTTGAGTCTTCTCGCCGTTTGGGCTTTTGTGTGCGGAATAGGAGCATTGTTTGCCCTTTTGAATGTTTATCTGCTCGTTCTCGTTCCAATCGGATTGTTGTTCGGAGTATTGGCTCACTTGCTGATTGATCGTTCCAATTATTTCGTGAAAGGGCGTTTTTTGGCCGATTGTGCAATCGTTTTTTCACTCAGCGCCGTCATTGCTGTTTTTACAGCCGATCAGTATTATGCGTATACCGTTCGTCAACAGGGGGACATTTTTTTCAAGATATGGTTTCAGGCGGTCAAGGACAAGAATATGCGATTGGTTTGGGAGCTGGATGCTCCGAGTTGGGAACGGAAATGGGGAGATGAAGCATCATGGTGGAGAGAGAAACTTTTCAAGCCGAAAGAAGAGACCCTTCCTGTTTTGCAACGTTTGAACAATCCTATTTTCAAGACACTTTGGATGTTGGGAGATAGGGCGGAAATAACCCGAGTCAAAACGGTTCAGCAGAAATTGGTCGGCGATCAAGATGTTCTTGGGAATATTTACGCGATTACCTTTCCGTCATTGAATGAAAGAAAGGAAACATTTTTTCTTTTGATCGAGGGAATACGGGAACGGGATGAGTTGGACAAAAAAGTTTGGGGTTGGAAAATCAATGATGCTCCCCGTTTGCTCAGTCAAAAACAATTGCAACATTTTGGTATAGATATAGGAACATAAAGTTTGTTGGGATTTACAAACGGTTGATTTTGGATCAGGTAAGATCGGAAACAGCCGAAAAAGACTTTCTTTTCATTGGGTTCATTTAACATAAAAAAGATATATGGTACATGATGTAACGTTGATAACGGGAGATGGTGTTGGTCCTGAACTGGCAGATGCGGCTCGATGTTGTATCGATGCAACGGGAGTTGATATTCGTTGGGACATTCAAGAAGCGGGAATAGACGTTATGGAACGGTTGGGAACTCCTCTTCCTGATTCGGTTCTCGAAAGTGTCCGTCGTTCACGTTGTGCGCTCAAAGCACCGATTACAACGCCGGTTGGAACGGGGTTTCGGAGTATTAATGTTCATTTGCGACAGGAATTGGGGCTTTATGCCTGTTTACGTCCTTGCAAGTATTATCCCGGGGTTCGGACGTATTTTACAGATCAGCCGGTTGATCTGGTTATTGTTCGTGAAAATACGGAAGATTTGTACGCCGGGATCGAATTTGAAAAGGGAACGGAAAAAGTCAAGGAGCTGATTGAGGAAATCAATCGTTTGAGTGAGGGAAAGAAGGTCAAAACAACGGCGGAAGAAACGGGTATTTCGATCAAACCGATTAGTGTTTCAGGGACCGAACGGATTGTCCGTTTTGCGTTTGATTACGCTGTTGAACATCATCGTCGATCTGTAACGGCCGTTCATAAAGCCAATATCATGAAACATACGGACGGACTGTTTCTCGCAGTTGCCCAACACGTTGCGTTGGAGTATCCTCAAATCCGGTTTGAAAATCGGATCGTCGATAATATGTGTATGCAACTGGTTCAGAAACCGGAACTGTATGATGTTTTGGTTCTGCCGAATCTTTATGGAGATATTTTGAGCGATCTTGCAGCCGGATTGGTTGGGGGTCTTGGGGTTGCTCCAGGAGCGAATATAGGACCTGGAGGAGCCGTTTTTGAAGCAACACATGGTAGTGCTCCGAAGTACAAAGGTCAGAACAGGGTGAATCCGATTGCGCTGATTCTTTCGGGAATGTTGATGTTGCGACATTTGAACGAAGAGGAAGCGGCTGACCGTCTTGAAAAAGCGGTTGCGCAGGTGATTCAAGAGGGTCGTTGTGTAACGTATGACATGAAAGCGAACCGGAATGATCCAAGTGCGGTTGGAACCCGGGAAGTCGCTGAGGAAATTTGCCGACTATTGAAACAGCAATGATGAAACTGACGGTTCCAAAATTTCGTGAACGGAAAACGCAAGGGAAGAAGATAAGCATGATAACCGCTTATGACTTTCCAAGTGCCCGGTTGGTCGATCAGGCGGGCATTGATGTTGTGTTGGTCGGGGACAGTCTCGGTAATGTTGTGCAAGGTAAACCGACGACTCTTTCTGTGACGCTTCGTGAAATCATGTATCATGCCGAAATGGTCGTCCGGGGTGTCCAACAAGCACTTGTGATTGTCGATCTGCCGTTTCCTTACGCCCAACTCGGTTCTCAATCAGCCCTTAATGCGTCGGCACAGATTTTGAAACGAACCAATGCAGATGCGGTCAAAATTGAAGGAGGAGCGAATCGGTCCGAAGTGATTCGGGCTGTTGTTCAGGCGGGAATCCCGGTTTTGGGACATTGTGGTCTATTACCGCAAGAGGTTAAGAAACTGGGAACCTTCTCGAAACAGCGGGATCGGGACCGTCTCATCGAAGATGTCCGGGCGATTGAAGCAGCAGGAGCATTTGGGGTTGTGCTTGAATGTATTCCTGAGGACATTGCGGGAGAACTGACGGAATTGGTTGGTATTCCAACGATTGGGATTGGTTCGGGAAAACAGTGTGACGGTCAGGTTTTGGTTTTTCACGACATGTTGGGACTTGATGTCCAACCGCCTAAACACGCGAAAGTGTATGCTCCAATTGGTCAGTCCATTATCGAAGCGGTTAAGGCGTATTGTAATGAGGTTTATGACGGATAAAAGGTTTTATGACCCCAACGGACACATACAAGGGAGCAACAGAGCCGAACGATTTGGGTTGGGCGGGTTCTCCTTACGACTCCGTTTTGGCGGAATCGGATGATTCGACGTTGGTTCAGCAGATATGTCGCGGAAATGCGGATGCTTTTGAAGTTCTTGATCGACGGTATCGAAGACGTCTTTGCGCGTTTCTTTCGAGACATACTTCTTGCAACGAACATGCCGAAGATGTTGCACAACGGACGTTGATTAAGGCGTTTGAAGCGATTAGGACGTTGCAGTCCGGGGATAAACTTGCTGCTTGGTTGTATCGGATTGCCTATCATTATGCAATTGATGATGCAAGAGCGAGGAAACCGGTTTCATTAGGCGAAGAACGAGATTTTGTTTCGCAACAGAAGGAACCGGGCGAGGTGATGATTCAGGAGGAGGAGCGGAACAATCTCTGGAACATTGCGCAAAAGCGTTTGACGGGGGATGAATATACGGCGATTTGGCTGAAATATGCTGAAAATATGCGGGTTGAGGCGATTTGCAAGGTGATGGAACGGACATCAGGTTCAGTTCGGGTTCTTCTTTTTCGGGCGCGACAGAAATTGTACAAGGAGTTGGGCGGAGTCGAGCGGGAGTAAAAAACGGGCAGAACAGGAAAATAACGCGGAAATACGTTAGGAATAACGGGAGAAGAGATACAATGTCAGAAACATGGACGGTCAAGCGGTTGTTGGAATGGACGACGGATTTTTTGAAGAAGCAGGGTTGTGATTCGCCCCGATTGGACGCCGAAATTTTATTGGCTGCAACATTATCGTGTCAACGGATTGAGCTTTACACGAATTTTGATTCTCAGCCGAATGAGGAACAGCGGATGAAATACCGAGAATACGTCAAACGTCGCTCGGTTGGAGAACCGGTTGCGTATTTAACGGGGCAGAAAGAGTTTTTCTCTCTTCCTTTGCGAGTTGACCGAAGAGTGTTGATTCCGCGACCTGAGACAGAGTTGTTGGTCAATGAAGCGATTGATTTGATTCGGCGAAAAAGAGGTTCTTCTTTGGATCAATCGGCTTTGATGTCGATTTGCGATATTGGAACGGGAAGTGGAGCGATTGCAATTGCGATTGCGAAACAGGAACCGAATTGTCGGATAACGGCGATTGATGTGAGCGAGGACGCTTTGGAATTGGCCCGGGAAAATGCAGCTCGACATGATGTTGCTGATCGGATTGAATTCCGACAATCGGACTTGTTCTCTTGCGTTGAGGAAACCTTTGAGGTCATTATCAGCAATCCTCCTTATATTTCGCGGTTGGAATATGAACAGTTGGACCGGGGAGTTCGTGATTTTGAACCGCAAGGGGCTTTGTTGGGGGGAGAAAAAGGGACAGAGATTATTGAACGACTTATTTCTCAAGCCGAAAATCATCTCGAACCGGGCAGTCCTCTACTTTTGGAAGTCAGTCCGATGATCGCCCTTTCTGTTGCCGATTTGCTTCAACAGAGGAATTGGTCGGCAATTCAAATTCTCAAAGACGACGCCCGATTACAAAGAATGGTGATTGGGCGACGAGGAGATAGATAGGGGATAGGGGTTGGGGGATAGGGTTAGGGAGGAACTCAGTGTCAGCGCATGTTATTGTGACTGAAAAAGGTGTACAAAGCATTGCAGTGACCCAAAATAATATGTATCTCCTCAACCTCGTCGAGGTTGCGTTATGGTAGAAACATTGCGAAAATAATATCAGAACCCCGTCGGGGTTCCGTTATGGTAAAAAAACGTCGGAACAACCATAACGCAACTCCTGACGGAGTTGGGACTTAGGTGCAACTTGTTACTACCATAACGGAATGTCTACGACATTCGGGAAATGTTAATGTGATGAAGCAAAGCCCTAGTACCTGACATTCGCAATACTTGCAATTTGCCAATGTTGCCTAAAACAGTGCGCTGCTCCCCCAACCCCAATTCCCTACCTTCTACCTTCTGAACGCGCGATACGTTGTATCGCGGCTAAACGAGAACTCATTTCCCCCTATTCCCTATCCCCTATTTAAGCTGCTTCACGAACTCGTTCGGACCGTTCTTCGGTTATTAAAATGGCGTGAGCGATTTGGTCGGCAAGAATAATGGATTGCAAGGCTCTTTCGCCGGACACTTGGGGACGTCGATTTTTCAGGATGGAGTCGACAAAATCGTCCATTTCGAGGGACAGCGCGTCAACCGAATCCTGAACAACCTGAAATGTGGTGAATTCATTCTGCATGAATTGGGGCACGATTTCTGTTGGGACCTGAGTACCCAATTGGGCGGGGCTGAACTGACCTGATTGGACCTGTTCACTTGCCCGAATCATTCGGGTTGTCCGGGTCGCAAAGTCAATCTCGGTCGCAAAATGCGACATTTGAATTTTCATGGTCCGAATCGCCTGTTGCTCAGCCCGACTTGCCCGCAATAGGGCAACGGTTCCGTTTTCAAAGACAATGCGACACCACGCCATATCTTCATGTCCCCCCTGATTGGTTTTTCCAATGATGTTAAAACCATTTGCTTCAACCGAGAGGACTTCAGCCGGGACAATGGAAAGGATCAAATCGAGGTCGTGAACCATAAGATCGTGAACAACCCCGACATCTGTACTTCGGAAGGTGTAACCGCTTGTCCGTTCAGCTGAAATGACCGCACGTTTCCCGGCCCGAACCATTTCAAGAGCGGGTGTTGCAGCCGACCAAGCGGGGTTAAACTGCTCAACGTGACCGACTTGCAGGACGCGATGATGTTTTTGGGAAAGTTGGACCAACTCCCTTGCTTCCTGTTGCGAAACGGCAAGCGGTTTTTCCATAAGAACATGGACCCCTTGTTCAAGTGCCGTACAACCGAGTTCGTGATGATAAATCGTTGGAGAAGCAATCACGACAGCATCGACATGAGGTAAAAGTTCCCCGACTGTCTTATAATCCGCGATTTGGTGTTTTTCGGCCAATTTGCGCCGACCCGATTCAACGGGATCGCAAACGCCCTGAAGTATGATCTGAGGATGCTGCGCTGCTTTATCGGCGTGAAAAGAGCCAAGTCGTCCTGCTCCTACAATTCCCAATTTGATTTTCTGCATAATGTCTTTTCCTCCTTGAAATATTCTACGAACAACAGTCGTTCCTACCATTCGGGAGTCCCTAACACGGGACTGTAGATGACACCGTTATCTCCCCCCGTCTTCTACCTTCTACCTTCTCCCGTTCATTCCCCGTTTCCAATCTTTCTTATTTGTTCCAAACGGTGATCGGCAGGAGATAAACTGGTTTCGTCCAACAAAACAGTATGTGCATAAAGTTGCTCGACACATTCGGCGTTCATTTTGTGTCCGCTACAATGTCCCCCAAATCGTCCAATCCAAGTGACGGGAGCAAGAGCGAAATCACCAACCATGTCCAAAACCTTGTGTCGGGCACACTCATTTGTGAAATGCAACGTATTATCAATCGGACCCTTCTCGTCAAACACCAGAACATTCTGTGTTGTGACTCGGCGACAAAGCCCCATTGAAATCAATTGATCGGCTTCTTTCTTGGCGAGAAAAGTCCGGCAGTCTTTGACCTCGTTCCTGAAGTTTTCCGGGGAAAGACGGAACTCATATTCCTGCTGTCCAATCGCACATTCAATCTCATAATTAAGAAAATAGCGAAATTCCGTCCCGACTCCATGAACGGGTGTTACCTCGATGTAACCTTTTTCATTACCGATTTGAAAGGGTTCGACAACAACCCGAATTGGCCGAATCCCTGCTTGTTCACGAACTCCTCCTTCTTCAAGGACCTGGACAAAAGGTGCGGCAGAACCGTCCATTCCGGGCATTTCGGGTCGATTGACCCAAATCTCACAATTGTCAATGCAAAGAGCCGAAAGTGCGGCCAAAATATGCTCAATCATGTCAACCCGGGCTGAACCGTGAACGAGCGAAGTCTGTCGCGGTTTATCATCCCGATATTGCGTTGCAACCGGAATCCGGGGACAACCTGGGAGATCGGTTCGGACAAAGACATAACCTGTATGAGGAGGGGCGGGATGAAATTCAACCCGAATGTCTTCTCCGGTCCAAAATCCAAATCCTTCCAAAGAAACCGTTTGGGCAAGCGTCTGTTGCAATCGCAATGAATCAAGCAGGTCCCGAACATGCTGCTCAAAATCAGCTTTTCTGAACTTCATCAACGGAAAATGAGGAGAAGGAACGAGAGACGATTGCGCGAACGCCGCTTCTCCGAGTTGTTCCTGGACTCCCGGTGTTTCTGGTCCTCCAACAGTTGGTAAAAGCAGTTCTGGAGTCACAAAATGATACATTGCAGAAAAAGGACAAGGGAAAAAGCGGGAAGGAACGTCAACTTCAAGTGATGATTGACAAACGGGGGGAACCCGAGAGACCAATCACTCGACACCTTTTAAGGAATCGACTTATGAAGGAGCGTTTCTTCAGCTTTTTCTTCCCTTTTGATTTGCCAGATAACAACAGTGAGTCTCTCTTTTTCCCCTTTGCGAAAACGACGCAATCGTAAACGCCGCACATTGTAATGTCGGCATTTTTGAAATCGGGGTTACTGAGAGGGTCTCACCAAACACCTCAAGACAGAAACCGACTCCGACTAACGCTGAGCTGGTCCGGGTCGGGTTCCCGCTGTTCCGGGTTGCTGCTGTTGTGGTTGTTGCTGCAATTGCGGCTGTTGTAATTGTCCCTGTCCCATTCCCGTTGGTGCTCCCATTCTGGACTGTTGCTGTTGAGCACTCACGACCGCCGATGTTTGCGGATTGGTGATCCGTTTTCCATTTGCATCGATTGTGACAACAACAGGATATTGGTTGAACCGGGTATTCAGTCGCGTAATGACTTTGTTGGTCAGATCGACATTCTGATGATACCAGATGACCGGTTGGGACATGCTCATTTCGATTGCGCCGAGATCATCGGTGTTATCTTCGAGACTGCGAATGTCAATAACGGCAACAATTCCGAGTTCTTTTGCCGATTCGGCGACTTCCTCGCGGATTGATTTATAGGCGTCATACTGTTGTTTGAAACCGGTTAGGCGGATGTTGCGCATTGCTTTGTTCGCTTCTGATTCACTTTGGGCTGCTTCCTGAGAAATAGCATCATTAGCGTCCATGAACTCCTTACTGCCGACTTTGAAGGTGTTCAGAATGTTGGATTTGTTCTGCAACTGTTTCTGCTGATCGACAAACTGAGCTTGTAATTGCTGTATTTGCCCTTGAATATCTTTTGCTTCTTTGTTGTATTTCGGATGTGCTTTAAGAATCTCGACAAAATCAACAACGCCAATTCGCGGGGAAACTTGTCCTCCCTGTTGCGGAGCTGGTTGCCCGGCTTGTTGTGCGAAAACACTTCCTCCTAAAACAACAATGAATGTGGTTGCGACGAAAAATGCGATCCTTCGACTGTTTCTCACTGGATTTCCTCCTTGTAACAATGAGTCAATAGTTGTTTCTTCAAGAGACCTCCCCCGAAGTTCAGGGGGAATTCTGCATTATTTGGCGATTTTGGTAAAGACCAATATCATAGAAATCGGCCTAATAACCCAAAAATTCTCTACAAATCTGAAATTTTTTTTATTCCGAATAATCGACAAATCCTCAAATTGCCCATTTTGACAGTATGTATTCTTCTTGTTTTTCTCATTTTTCCAAAAGCACCTATATTGACAACATCCTTTCTCACTTTTCAAATGAACCCTACAATCGGAACTTTCCTCACTTCTCTCCATTTGGTTTGGAAAACAGCCGACAACTCCAGAAGTAGGTTTTGGAGGTCGAACCGTTTGGGAGTATAAAATTTTTACCGTTGCATTTGCGACATCCTTTTGTAGTCCCGTTAGGAGCGACCTAATGTTTGGCCGCGCTACAACGTATCGCGCGTTCTGAAATTTCAATACGCGCGGAACGTTGTTCCTCGGCTAAACGGGAAAACACAAAAGTCCTGAAAAATTGTCCCTCATGTCCGAATTAAACGCCAGTATTGCTGATCAGTTTACAAGTACCTTTACGCAAGGTGCTCAGGAGACAGCATCTGCTTATTCGAGGACATTTGGGATCGACATTACATTGGAACCGGGTCAAGCCGGTTCCTTTGACTTTGGACGGTTGCGCAAGGATTTTTCCGTTCCCGGACTCATGATCGGCTTGGTTACAAGCGGGACAAACATTTTGGTTTTGATTCCCTCTCAGAACGAGCTTATACCGGATTGGTGTAAGGCCCCGGATGCAACCGGAAAAAGCAAATTGTTGACCTTTGCTCAGGAATTGGGGATGAATCTGGTTCCCGAAGATTTCTTCCCTGAAGATTATCGGGCCGAAATGGTTGCTGATCTTGCAAAAGCAACGGAAGAGGGACAACCGGGGGTTGAATCGGGTTATGCCGAATTGTTGATCGAACATCAGGGTCAAAAGACAACCGCTTTGTTTGTTTGGCCGGTTGAAGATTTGGAGAAGGTTTTTGCAGCATCGCCAATAAGTGCAGCAACAACCGGTTCCTCAACCGCCAATACATCGACAGCGAACACGTCAACACCGTCCGGTTCAACCGTTCAGGGATTAGGGAATAGTGCGACGAGCGGAACAGCAAGTGGAACATCAACGGGAATACCGGATTTAGGGTTTGCAGGAGCAGGGTTTGCGACACCGCCTCCCTTAAATGCGGCATTTGCACCTTTTGGAGGGGGACAGAGTTTTTCGAGTGAACCGGTTTTTGACCCGCTTGAACCGAAACATCTCTCGCCGGATGATTTGCCCGGTTTTTCACGAAGCGTGATGAAGATTCGGGTCCCCGTTGCTGTTGTTCTCGCCCGGGCCCGACGTCCAATCAAAACAATTCTCGAACTCGGGGTTGGTTCCGTCGTCCAATTCGACAAATCATGCGATGATCCGTTGGAACTGGAAGTCGGCAACACGATTGTTGCACATGGTGAGGCGGTCAAGGTCGGCGAACGGTTTGGACTCCGTTTGAGCACTATTTTACTGCCGAAAGAACGATTTCGACCGGTTCAGGTTCGTCGGGAAGGAGAGTACACCAAACGTCAACAGCGACCTCCTCAAATTATTGGCAAAGCTCCGCTCAAATCGTTTGAGCCGCAACCTCAATAGTCCATACCCCGTTGAGAGTTCCGAACGTCGTTGAGCTTAACGCGATTCTTGTGCAACGACGTGCAAACACTGTGAGAAGGGGGTGAAGTGAGCGAAAACGTTTGTTCGATCCTTGCACAACATGGCGCATTTGGGGTTCAAACAGTGGAACCTGTTTGCCGACTGCTCCTGAACGGGACCCTGACATGAAGAGAAATTGCAAGGTATAATGTAGGAACAGACTTCGGTTTTGCTGTCTCCTCTCTTTTCATTATCTCCGCAGACGCGCGATACGTTGTATTGCGGCTCAACAAGCTCCCTCCTCACTTCTACCTCCTCACTTCTACCTTCTACCTCCTACCTTCTCTTTCCAATGCAGGTCAATCCCCTTTTTCTGCCCGAACTCCGCGAAATGCTCACCGATAATAACATTCCTGAAATGCAGGAGTTCTGTGCCGCAATTCACCCTGTTCGGGTCGCCGAATTTATGGGGGGTCTGGAACCGATTGAAATTTGGCAGATTATTCAACAGGCGGATTTGGAAACCCGGGTCCAGATTTTCAATTATCTGGATGAGCAGACGCAAGCGGAGATCATGGAAGCGGCTCCCCGGGAAGAAATGGCGGCGTTCATTTCTCACCTTCCTTCAGACGACCGTGTTGACGCTCTCCAATCTGTTGAGGAGCAGATCGTCGAAGAACTTATGCCCCTTATTGACGAAGAAGATCGTCGGGACATTCGCCGTTTGACCGCTTTTCCTGAAGATTCTTGCGGTTCGGAAATGACAACCGATTTTTTACGGTTGTATGAAGACATGACGGTTGAACAGGCGGTTCAGGAGGTTGCGACGCAATCGGAGACGAAAGAAACCGTCTACTATCTCTACGTCGTTGACCAAAACGATCATCTCGTCGGTTTGGTGTCCGCCAAACAATTGCTAAAAAACCTAAGTCGGCCCCAAAAACGGATTCGGGATTTGATGTTGCGCGATTTGATTACGGTTGGTGTTGATGATAACAAGGAAGAGGCAGCTCAGGTGATTGCCAAATACGACTTCCTTGCTCTTCCGGTCGTTGATGAAGAACATCGAATGTTGGGCATTATCACACATGACGACATGATGGACGTGATTCGGGATGAGGCGACCGAAGATGCCTACCTAATGGGGGCAGTCGGTCCTCTTGAAGAAAGTTATTTGAATGTTCCTTTCTGGACGATGTGGAAAAGTCGCGTCTTTTGGCTCGCCTGTCTCTTCGTTGCCGAAATCGGGACTTTTTCCGCTTTAGCCCATTTCGATGAAGCACTGAAACTCGTCCCCGTTCTCGTCCTCTTTGTTCCCCTTGTCATCTCAACTGGGGGAAATTCCGGTTCCCAAGCGGCAACCTTAATTACAAGGGCACTTGCTCTTGGAGACGTGAAATTAGCCGATTTTTTACGGATTTTTCGGCATGAATTGATTATGGGGGTTGCATTGGGTGCAGCACTTGGGGGAATTGGTTTCGTCCGGGCCTATCTAACTCCGGCAAGTATTCTCGAAGATGCGAACCGATTCTTCCTCGCAATCACCATTTGTCTCGCAGTCGGAGCCGTTTGTCTTTGCGGAACCTTGATCGGGGCTTTACTCCCGCTTGTCTTCAAACGATTCGGTGTTGACCCCGGCGTTGCATCCAGTCCCTTTGTCGCAACATTCGTCGATGTCGTTGGAATCACCATTTACTGCACCATTGCCGGAATCTTCCTGCTTTAGTAGGGGATAGGGATTAGGGGATAGGGACTGGGGAATAGGGGATAGGGGGAAGAGTTGAGAATGAAGAATTGAGAATTGAAAAGAGAAAAGGGCAGAAAACGGAGTCGGACGCATGATTGGTGATATGGAGTCAAAGCGAGGATTGCTCCTCCCTAATCCCCAGACAGCTAACAAGTTTGGTTTTTCGATTTGAACCGAGCCGGGTTGGACGGACTTGTTTTTACCACGAAACACACAAAAGACACGAAAAACCGTTTTTTGTGAGATTTTCGTGACTTTCGTGATTTTCGTGGTTCAAAAATGAAAATTGCTCCTTTTCGCGGAACTTGTTAACGGACTGCCCTATCCCCTATTCCCCAGTCCCTATCCCCTACTCCTCACTCTCCGCCCGAATAAGGGGCTTCTTCTCCGCGTAAAATGTACAGCACGTTTTCAGCAGCCCTTTGTTCCGCTTCCTTTTTGCTGTTGCCCCACGCTGATTGGAAAACGGTCGCCCCAATCCGAACCCCAACCCGAAAACATTTGTGATGATCCGGTCCCTCAATGTCCAGAATCCTATATTCAGGTGACATGTTGAAATCCCGTTGCACAACCTGCTGTAAAAGTGATTTGTAATTGTCCGGCTCCAATGTTTCCGAACACCGTTCTATTTCCGGGAAGAAAAACCGATCAATAAAAATTCGGGCCGGTCTCAACCCCCCGTCCAAATAGATCGCCGCAATCAACGACTCAAGACAATTGGAAAGCATGGAAGGGGGTATTTTGGTGAAAGAACCGACTCCGCGACCAACGATGAGGAATTCGGCCAATCCAAGTTCTTTGCCGATTCGCAGACAGGTTGCCCGGCTGACGACGGATGATTTGATTTTCGTCATGTCCCCTTCCCGACTTTCGGGAAACTGTTGGAACAATCGTTCACAGACAACAAAACCGAGCAGGGAATCGCCAAGAAACTCCATACGTTCGTTGGAACCCAAAGGAGTATCCGCCCCAGAAGTGTGAGTGAGGGCTTTTCTCAACAAATCCGGGTTTCTAAAATGGTATCCAATTGCGGATTGACACTTTTCCAAAGAAGATGTCATTGTAGGGTCGGGAATGAGGGGACAATTGTTAGCATCCGTTTAGCCGCGATACAACGTATCGCGCGTCCAAAATCGCCAAAACACGAGGAACGACGTTCCTCGGTCAAATACAGAAGTCCTCCCGAACTTCTTTGAAAAAACCGGGAAAACCCAAAACAGACAATCCCAAAAGTCAAGGCAGGACAGAGGGTTTAGGCCTCATCTTCTTCTACTTCGTCCTCATCCTCATATTCTTCCCATTCCTCCTCTTCCTCCTCCTCTTCTTCGTCTTCGTCTTCGTCTTCTACCTCTTCCCAATCATCCTCCTCATCCTCGTCCTCCTCATCCTCGTCCTCTTCGTCCCAGTCCTCATCCCAATCCTCCTCTTCTTCTTCGTCCCAATCCTCGTCCTCCTCATCTTCTTCGTCCCAATCTTCATCCTCATCATCACCGCGAGCAACAATAACGGCTCTCTGCGACGAAAAATCGGACAAATCACTATAACCCCAAGATCGGGTTCGATTTCGCCCTACTGATTGCTCCGAAATTCTAAGTGTGGTTCTCACGATTTGAATCCTCTCTCAATTGTGAATGTTACGCCTGTCAAAAACCAACCATTTGGCACGACAAACTGGTCCTTTGAACAAAAAAATGGAAAAAACGAAAAAAACAGAAAACTCAACCTTATTGTAGGTCAATCGGGAATCAACGTCAATTATACCCGCTAAAACGATAAAATGGGAAAAACCCATAATGATTCATACTTTCGTCACGAAACCGCCAAAACTTCACCCTCTTTCGTGAATTTCCTCAATAATGATTCGTCAGACTCGTCTTTTGCCGTTTTAGCGAACACGAGTATCGACATAAATTATCTTTTGTCGTTTTAGCGAACGCGAGTGTCGGCATAAACCAGTCCCTGAATGATGTCGCGCAACACCTCTTCGGAATCAATCTGATCGACAACCCCCATGTTCAACCGCCAATCCCGAATCGGTCGTCGGTCAAAAACCGTCATCCCCCGCGTTACCAAACCGTCCGTCTCCACATCTCCCGCCATTTCCTGCACCGTACACAAAGTGGGACGCGTTGCAACCATGTAGGTCAGCAGATCGTGAATATGAATTCCCTCAAGGGCATAACTCTGACGATAGGCGCGGAAACCGGGTATTAAAATCCGACGCAAAAACGCCCCTAATTTTGTTTCTTCGGACGGAAGTTGAGACAAATGACCAAGCGTCAACATGATAGGATTTGTCACGTCAAGAGGAACCAGTATTTTCGTGCAAAGAGCGTTCAACACCAATTTGGCGGCGTTGGGGTCACAATACATATTGAACTCAGCAACGGGGGTAATATTTCCTGGTCCGTTGACGCAACCTCCTTGAATGACAAGATGATCGATCAATTGCGGCAATTCGGGATCACGTTGAAAGGCGCGAGCAACATTGGTCAACGGCCCAAGAGCAACGACGGTCACCATTTCGGGCGCACTCCGAACGGCGTCACAAATCACCTTTTCAGCCGGATGTTGGGTCCGCAATTCTGCAACCGGCAATGCTGTCCCGCAAAGACCGTCAATTCCATGAACATGTCGTGCATCAACCAGCAAACCTTGTTCAGGTGCTGCACCAATACCGATTCGGGGGAGACGGGGGGGGTCGAGAAATTCGAGAATTGCTTGCAGATTTTTTGCGGCGAGAGCGGGCGGAACATTACCCCCGACCGAGGTAACGGCTAACACTTCGACTTCGGGGTCGAACAGTGCAATACTGAGCACCATTGCGTCGACAAAACCGGGGTCAACATCAAGGACAATTTTTCTCGGCATCTTTTCTGTCAGACAAAGGGATCATTTCTGCGAAAACCTCAAAACAGCAAAAAGCGCGGTCCTTCCATCTTCATTTTTTCTTGAGCCGACCGATTGCTTTCTCTTCCTCATTGTATCACCTGCCAAAGAAAATGTCTACAGAAATTTTGACCAGTTGAAATAACTTTTCCGTCTGCAAAAAAATGCTCCCCCCTAACTTCTAAATTCTTTGACCTTTACCGCACGCAGACCCCATCACTCAACATCTGCATCAGTCGCTAACGGAACGCTTATTGGAATGTCTTCATTCGGCTCATCCCTTTCAGCCGATACTTCATTGAAAGCCTCGTCAACAGACTTATCTTTATGGCAAATGTCGATGATGCTTGAAAAGTAATGATTACAACTTAACAGAGCGACTTGCGTTGCACGTCGGATAAGCAGCGTAGTCAAAGCTATGCCCTCTGCATCAATAAAACATCGGTAACGAACCTCTCCATCACTGACATCCATCTCAAAATTGCCCCTCTTACTCTGATAATTGACACGGTTCAGAAAATCCGCGACGACAACTCGACGTGGCTCAGGAACCGTAAGAGGAGGGATAGCAAGAGTGAGAAGGTCTTGAGTGTCGTCATTCGCAGCCCAGATCACCCGCACTGTACCACATTCTATCCTAAAGTGGGCATCATAGACGCCCGTTTCTAATCGAGTATACTTAATCTCATCTTCTTGCAAATAATTTTCCAACGCTGAAATGACACTCATTTTTTTCTCCCTTTATTTTCCGCACATCGCGGAGTGGTTGACACGCTTGGCATTCATGTGTTTAGAATATTAAAGTCGTGGAATGGTTTCGTAAGTCGTTATTAATAATGTCACATTCACTTAATTTGACTTACTCACATATATTTTCGTCTTTTCGAAGTATCCCTTGTATTCACAAACGAGTTTAGATGCCCTTTGACATCGGGTAACATACGTTCCGTTTTTGCGGGCATCCCTCGGTACTGTTTTTTTTCAGTCATGCTCTTTTTCCATGTCCATGACATCTCCTTTTCAGTTAGTTGTTGCTTATCCGAGGATAAAATCGCGGCTGTCTTGGCCTCATCGTTTAACGCGGCTGGGGGCGATTTCATAGTTGGAAATTTTATGGGTTGGGGCGACAAATGGACTGAAACTTTATCATATAGAGCATTCGCTTCTTTCAAAAGATATTTCAAGCTGGTACATATGGAAACAACGAACACACTTTCCAACAGACGCACTCTCTCCTGCTTCCACCATACTTTATCAAACTCGCTCCCGATACCTGCCTTTCTTCCATAGTCTTCCGCCCACCAAGAAAGTCCTTCCCAGTCCTCTTCATCCCAGGATTCATTACCATCCATGAGCAAAAAATAGGGCAAGTATTTTTTGACCAGTTCAGGGGTCGGCGCAATCCTAAGCAGGCAAGCATAATCATCCCTTATGGAATCTCGCGCCTTTTCATCAATGGGACATAACAATCGTCGCCCGCATGATGTATTCTTCCAATTTGTATTTACTTCTTTTAACTCATTGCCGATTCGATCCGTTGTTGAGTAAGAAGAAAAAAAGATTAACCCAGCTCGTCTCATCTTTTTCTGAACGCAGACTTCGTATTGTTTACAAATGCCTTTACAAATACAGGTCCGTTCGGCATCCGAAAGTAAATAGTAGGTATACCCTTTTCTGTATCGAGCCGTTGAATTTGACTTGAGCGATTCATCAATGGTACGGACTAGCTCGGGAAACTCTTTCTTCAATTCATCGGAAATATAAAGTAGTGTATACCCACGTTTATTCTGTTCTTCTTCATTCCCCTCAAATTTGGCATCCTCTTCTGTCCCGGGAAAGTCAATCGGTTCATCAAACCCTACAATACACCCGACTTCAACGGAATTATCGAACAATTCTTTGCTAAAACGGTAACTATCATAGGCACCAAATTCAAAATAAGACCCGTCACTGGCCAATATCGGCGTTGTTAGCCCCATTTTCAAAAGCGGAAACTGTGTCGCACCAACAACTTGATAAACTTTTTTTTCTGTCATGACTGTCTCTTATCTATGAATTCTATGCATACATCCTAGCCTTGTCGCCTGCATACTTACTAATCACACGAATAAAAACGATATTGTACCGACTGGAAAGTCGCCGTAACGCACCACTTTTGAACTGCAACTCATCGGGAATAACGAATTCCCCCATTGGTGTTGTTCCTTTAAGAGGAACAGGTAATGGCTGAAAACACCGGACCTCAAAAGCAAGATTGCGTCTATCTCCAGAGTGTTGGCAGACCCAATGACCATCAAGATTGATAGGTTGTCGTTCAGAAGGGGATGTTGGAAACATCCAAGCAACATAAGTGCTTACAGAACCGAAGTATGTTTCAATGTAGGACGAGGCATAACGCAGAGTCGGTTCCAAGCCCTCACTCGAGTGCGCCCTAACATAATCCGCGCAATCGGTATATTCGGCCTTTTCAGAACCACCTATTGTTGTCAAGTTATTGTGAACATACCTGCCCAACGCCGAACTTTGGGCAACAATCCCGCCCGTGTCTGTCGGAGTTCCGCGAAGAGACACTGTCGCCAAGTAATCTGCCTCGATCCACAGAAAACTCGAAAACTCCACCGTTTTGACTTTTTTGCCATTCTGAGTATACTCAAAAGGAAAGAGGTATCCTAAATATAGGTAGAAAGCAGGTTGCTCTTGTAGAGGCTCACAAAGCACGTCACAAGCATTTCGAAACCGTCTCTCCCCTTGCTCATCAGGCTGTAGGACCTTCAAAACCCGTTTCCGAGTTCGCTCAAGACCCTCATCATGACCGGATGCTTCTTGTGGTATCGGTTCCGTGCGCAGAAGATGAAATAATGGAAGCCGCACTTCTGTTGTATAGTTCGTGAGTCTCTCAGGTGTGTGCATCCTCTCTCCTTTTTTCAACCAAAGCTTGCTCCAGCAACTCAAAGTCAACGCCGTCTATGCCCAAAATCGGGGCAATTATTCCCCTAGATGACCAAAATCGCCCAACACTCCCGCCAATTCTACATCATGAAATGACATATTACGATGTAGGGTAGAAATTTTACCTTTTCGCCTAACCGTTGATTCTCATGCAAATCGTTTTTCGGTTTTTTTTCGACCAATTTCTCGCGGGTCATTCAAAGAAGACCAAACCCGAAAGAGGCAACAGTCTAACAAAATTTTCCATGTCTGTCCAGATCATCTTCCGATAAGTTGAAAACATGAAAACTTGTCTTTCGTTCAGAAGATCGTAGATTTTGGCTAAAATTGATGAAGAGGCAAACACGATGCAAGCAGAACGTAAAAGGAACGTGTTTTCCCGAAATCACGACTAAACGCGCCGAACATTCTTCTGCGGTTAAACATTATCGTCTTCCTCTCGTTCTTGCGAATCCACTTCAATGATCCAAGCTAAACGGCCTAACAATCGGTAATACACGATTCGGGTCGTGATTCCATACAGACAGATTCCGCTCCAGATGTAGAAGGTGATCGATTCATTCGCCGGAAATAACCCGTTTTCCGCAATCAAAAAAGCCAATCCGCCCAATGCAAGGGCAAACGGACTTGCAAGAAAATAGAACACCAACCAAGAGCGCGGAATTCGGAACCAACTGCCAAGAATGTTCGTTGAAACAGGAAGATGACTTACACTTTGATCGGCAAAGGACAGGAAAATGACCGGATAGAATATCCAAAGTGAAGTAATGACACAAGCGAGAAACAGTGTTTCAACCACTTTCCCCTCAACAAGTCCCGTCGATGTCAGAACCGTTGGAACAATTGGCAAAAAGACCTCTTCAAAGAACAAATCACCTCCTCCAACGGTTTGGATTGCCAGATTACTTAATGTCCATACCACATAACCGGGCATAACGGCGAGGATTCCATACGCAAAGGTTTTAACGGCAATCACCAAACCGCCAAAAAGGGAGAAACCAAGTTCCAGCTCCAGTGTATCATCTCCGTTTGCGGTCGCTCCAAAATAGGTTTCACTCATCTGGGCAACCAATGCAATCCAAACAACAAGGAAAACGGACGCAACCCCAAGAGGAAACAGACTCGCTGCTAAAACGACTGAGGGACCTGATCCGGGTGAAGGGGCGAGCATACTAAAAATAATAACGGGGAAGATACAGAGCAGAATCGATAAAACAAGATTCATGCGAAACGGACTTGTTCCAAGAGGTCGGAAAAAATGATGCAAAAACGGATGTCGGGGCAATTCATTTTTGGGATACAGAATCGCTGCAACTTCACGCGCAGTCAACGGACTTCCGTCTTTATGCCGTCTCGAACGGGCTTTACCGGTTCCAACAAGAGCATCAATATGACCTTTGTTTCGTTTTCGATCCCGGACAATCCCCTCAAGTGTAAAGGAGGATGCAACTTTTCGGGTCGATTCGTTCGATTCCAGAACCGATTGATCGCCCGTTTGTTGCCCCTTTTGACTCTCGGCAAGCGGAACGGCAAGAGAGACAGATTTCCGATATTCTTCCCGGGCCAAATCGGGAAACAGCAAATCATCCCGAATCGGTCCTGAATCACGGAAATCGGCATGATGAACGGAACCCCCAACAGTCCGGTAATCGACCCCATAATTGATTTTTGCCGCACTAACGACAGAGGGCGCACTTAAATCGTACTCCGAACCAACCGGTTCGGGCGTGAATCGTTCTTCTTCTCGAACCGCTTTGACTTCATTGGGTGTTTCACAGTCAGGACAAACCTTGAATTGGCCGATTTCCGATTCTTTTGCATACATTCGGGTTTCGCAGACCCGACAAACAACCGGGATTAACCGTTCCTGATTCGTCCCCCCCCTTTTTTTGTCTCCTTGCTCTTTTCCCGCTCTTTGTCTCTTTGCCGTTAAATCAATGTTTTCAACCGCCTGAATGTGCTCCGTCGCTTCAATGTCCTCTGTCGCCTCAATGTTCCCCGTTTGGGCAATGTTCCCCGTCCCCTCAATGTTCTCCGTTTCGGCAATGTCTTTGTCGTTCTCTGCGTCTTTTGTCCCAAAATAGGTTGCTCCTTCAAACGAAACGGCAGACGGTTCCCTTTTTTGCGGCTTTTCAGGCCGAATGACCCGGGTTTCCCGATTACAATCGGGACAGGTCAGCATTTGACCAATCTGCGAATCATCAGCCCACATCATGGTGCTGCAAAGTGAGCAGTAAACCGGGAATTGATCCCGCCTTTTCCAGATCGGTACTTCTTTCTTCACTTTTTGGGGACCGCGCTCTTGCGCGTTTTCCCCACTTTTCTGCCGCTTACTTCCAATCTTTTCCTGCTTTTCCTGTTTGTCTAAACTTCCTATTCCGTTCAAATCAACAGACAAGGCCCAATCCAGACCAACTTCATCGTCCAAATCGTCATCTTCGGTATTGTCGTCATTTTCATCTGAATTGACATCAGAAAGACCATAAACCTCAATTGACTTGCCAAATCCCTCCATTTTTGTGTCCGCCAAATGACCACTTGAATGTTTTGGATTCGGGGTCAAAAGCTCGGGAACAAAGATTTCCGCCTCACATTCAGGACAATTCATTGCTTGCCCTTTTTCCTCCTCCTTGAAAACGGCAAGATTGGTCCGGCAAATGGGACAGTGAAACGAACCAATTGGCTGTAAATGGTCCAATTCCTCAACATCAACCGGTTTGGCGTTGACGGTGTACAATTCGGCTTCACAGACGGTTTCCCTCGTACTTTGTAAAGGGACAACGACGTCAAAGAAGCAATAAGGGCAACGAACTCGGGTTTCCGCCATACTTGCTGCAATTCGAAGAGGGTGCATACAGCGAGTACACCGAAACCGTATGATATCGGTTTTGGGGAGCAGCGGATCAGCAACGGGAAAATCGTGTTCTTGCATAACTCGTCCAAAAAACCTATTACAAGAAAGCTGACGAAAACGAAATCTACAAGAAGCATAGCACAATCGGGGCGAAAAAAAACCGTTCTGCTTCTTTTTGGAACCTTATTTCAGTCCCAAAACCAACAGAACGGCATTCTTTTCGACTTTTTCTCGAGCGGAGGGCAAGGGAGTCGAACCCTCAACCGGTTACCCGGCAACTGATTTCGAGTCAGCCTGCTAACCATTCGCGTACCCTCCTCGGTTATTCCCCGTTATTTTTTCGTCTTTTTGCCGAAAAACCGCAAAAGAGGCGAGCGAATCATCGACAAAAAGCGAGAACAACGGGAGTCAATCTACCTTTTTCTGTTGATTTCGGCAAGGGGGAGGGACTTGTGCTGACTCAGGTGAATCATTTGTGGACGGTTGGGATCATTGGGACAATGGGGTTGTGTCTTTGGGAGGTGTATTGGAGCAAGAAACGAAAGAAGTCCGGGCAACGAAACGCTCGTCGCCGCGGACTTATCCCCCCCCTGGGAATTTCGGAAAAATCGTTCTAATTGGCTTTCAAAATCTTATGTCTTAGCACTAATAACAACCTTGATACGACCAGGATTGTCGTTTTTTATCAAGTTTTTATGAAGGTCATCCTCACCTGAAACAAGTATCGACGATAGGGGGTGAAAATCTTTTGTTATTTTGAAAAAATTTTTTTTGCGGCAATCGGACGGTTCTTTGTTGGGACCCGGGATTTTGGAATTGGCGGGCGAACCCCTTGTTTTTCTCTACTTTTTTGCGTATAAAGGACGGGAGATGTGTTTCCTCTCTTTTCTCTTTTTCCTTTTGCTGATTTTTGCTGAATGTCAACAGCGACGTACAAAGATGCTGGTGTCGATCTCGATGTTTACGCGGATTCCATGTCCCGATTGCCGAAATGGGCGAAACGGACGTTTTCCCCGCAAGTGCTGCGATTAGAAGGCGGTTTTGCCGGGCTGTTCCGACTCCAGAGTGACACCCAAAAATATGATGATCCGGTTCTCGTCAGTTGTACGGACGGTGTTGGGACGAAACTCAAAATTGCTTGTTCGCTGAACCGACATGAAACGGTCGGAATCGATCTGGTTGCAATGAGCGTCAATGACGCGATTTGTTGTGGAGCGAAACCGCTCTTTTTCCTCGATTATGTTGCAATGCCGAAAGACGACCCCGATTTGCTGGAACAGATTGTTTCAGGGATTTCCGAGGGGTGTTTGCAATCGGGTTGTGCCTTACTTGGGGGAGAGACGGCGATCATGTCGGACCTGTATCAACCGGGAGAATATGATTTGGCCGGTTTTTGCGTTGGAGTTGCCGAACGACGCCAGATTATTGACGGAACGGCAATCCGGGGCGGAGATGTTCTGATTGGCGTTTCTTCAAGTGGTCTTCATTCCAACGGATACAGTCTGGTCCGAAAAGTTGTTTTTGACATGCATAAATTGGAAGCGTCGGCAACAATACCTGAGTTGGGGCGGACAATTGGGGAGGAGTTGCTGGAACCAACCCGAATTTACGTCAACATGGTG
Source organism: Thermoguttaceae bacterium (assembly GCA_051660685.1). Lineage (GTDB taxonomy): Bacteria > Planctomycetota > Planctomycetia > Pirellulales > Thermoguttaceae > JAVBSX01. The sequence goes on from JBOFQB010000068.1 coordinate 36,770, forward strand.
ATGTCCCTTTTGCAAAAATTTGGTGCCAATGAAGGAATTCGCGGAATTGCCCATATTACAGGAGGAGGATTGGCGGAAAATTTGGGTCGGATTCTGCCCGACGGAATTCAGCTGAACATCCAAAAGGGTTCTTGGTCCGTCCCGCCTGTTTTCAAATGGTTGCAAAAGTTAGGCCCCATTAACGATGAAGAAATGGATCGCGTGTTCAATAGGGGAATCGGTCTCGTTCTGGTTGTTCGCCCCGATGTTGCAGAGGAGGTTTTACAGCAGATTGAGTTTGAATCATGGATTATAGGGGGAATAGAGGTTGGGGGATAGTGATTAGGGATTAGGGGATAGAGGATAGAGGATAGGGATTGGGGTTGAACGGGTTAAACGTATTATTTTTCGAGAGAATGAAAAACATGTACCGAATCGTTGGATGTCTGTTTTTGTGTGCTTGTCTTCTCCTTGTTGCAGGTTGTCAACAAAAGATTGCCGATAAAGATAATCCGCTGTTCCAGAATCAGGAATCAGCAGCGGATCAACAACGGCATACGGCAGAAGCGTTTACCAATATGGTTTTGCTGTTCAACACACTTGAAAATACCCCTTTATTGCTCGGATTGCCCGGCGCAAGTGTCGAGATACAAACCGTAAGTCGTTTGAACAAATGGATTGAGTTTCAGGAACGGAACAAATTCTGGAAGAATGACCCTTATTTTGCGGAATTGAGCGGGGCATTTGCCGAGATGTCGCAGAAACTGCAACAGGTTCTGGATTCGTTGCGCAACTTGCGAGGAGACGAAGAAAAGATTACACAGACCGTTGATGTCTCGCAACTGATTGCCGAACTGAAAGGTTTGCCGGAACAATTTCAAGAGTTGACGAAAAAAACCGGCATTGATTTTTCTGAAGAATTCAGCGTCGTGCAAAATCTTGCCGACCGTTTTTCGCGGGTTCGCAATCTACAGGAAGCGGCGGTTCTCGCGTCCGCCGACCAAATCAAAGCCGAAACCGATCAATTGTTGCTCTTGCAAAGAAACCTTTCCTCCTTCTCCGAATTGTTCAAAATCGACGCTTTTGTTTTTCATAATGCCGACGCCGACCATTTCAAACAATCGATCTGGATGAGGAACATTGCTAATTGGGTCAATCGGGACCAACAAGCTCCTTTGGATCGTGCGATTGCGCTTTTTGACTGGACCGTTCGCAACGTTGATCTTCGGTTAGGTCATGTTACACTTCCAACAGGACAGCAGATTCTCACGCCGGTTCAAGAACCTTGGCAGACACTGTTGTTGGGACATGGAACGGTTGCAGATCGGGCTTGGGTTTTTATCGAATTGTTGCGTCAACAACGCATTGACGCCGCATTACTCTGTTTGCCCAATGAAGAAAACCCCGATTCGCCCATTCCTTGGGCGGTTGGAGTGTTGATTGACAATAACATTTATCTGTTTCTGCCTGATTTTGGTCTCGCAATTCCCGGCCCAAAAGGGGTTGCGTTGCGTCAACAGGCCGATTCAACGAAAACGAGCGAACTGGAATATGTTGATGTTGCAACACTTGCACAAGTTGTTGAAAATGAGGCTCTTTTGCGACAGTTGGATACAGAAGGTGTCCGTTTTCCGATTGACTCTGACAAATTGAAAGAGTCGATTGTTCTGATCGCCGAAACCCCTTCTTCGGCGTCAGAACGAATGAGTCTCGTCCAAAAAGAATTAAGCGGCGAAGAAGCCGTTCTGCTTTATCAACCGTTTCAGGACCTCTCGGACCGTTTTTCGCAACAACCTTACGTCAAGGATGTTCAACATTGGAATCATCCGTTTTCCGCCTTGTATGAACGTCAGACACATCCTGAACGGGTTGACGGGATGATGCTCCCTTTTCGTTTTGTTGATCCGACGACGAATCGGACATCACTCTGGTCAGGTCGGGTTCTGTACTTCCTCGGAAAACATGCCGGTCCAGAAAGTGCAATCACTCATTATCAGGAAGCGAAAATGCCGGATCGGAAGTATCAGGAACTGGTTCAATCCCAGACAATTGCAATGACCCCGGAAATGCAGGCGACTTTTGCACTTGCCAAACTGAACGCTCATTATTGGTTGGGTTTGACCTGTCTGGAAACCGGTCGTCCCGCTCTTGCTCAGGAATACTTCGAGGATGTTGCACGCAGTCCACTTTTAGGAACCGGGCAATTCTGGACGTATGCACTTGCGTACAATTTGGGGCGTGCATTGGAGGAACAAGGGGAATATGAACGGGCTGTTCAACAATACGAGCGTTATGCGCGAGCACCTGGAGCTCGCGGAAATGCTCTCCGTTCGAAATGGTTAACTCGGGAAGGTCATTTGAAGGAAACAACCGCTCAAAATACTGCGGTTGCAGAACCTGTTGTTGAACCGACATCTGAATCAACGACACAACCGGCTGTTCCTTTGACTGCGGGACCGGTTCAGCAACCCGCTGTTGAAGAGAACGTGATAAAGGAACCTGTTGAAGAAATGCCGTTGATTGAGGAAAAAGTTGAAACAGAACCGGTTGTTGAAGAGGTCATTCTTGTTGAACCTCAACTTCTTGAAGAACCGCCGAATTAGTGTTTTGTTATGGAAGGCGTTTAGCCGAGGAACAACGTTCCGCGCGTATTTTACGGTTCAGAACGCGCGATACGTTGTATCGCGGCTAAACACAAGGTCGCTGATCGGTCTAACCGAAAATGCGTTTGAGTCGTTCGAGATTCCATTTGACCTTTTCCGCTTGTGTCATGTTGCGGAAATCCGGCGTTTCATCCGGTCCCGAATGAACCAATTCAGATTGCTGATTCCTTTTTGCCGTCTTCGTTGACGTATTAACCTTTTGTTGCGTTTGTTCCGGTTTCGTCGATGTTGAACCGGAATAACTCAATATGGCGGGCATCTCCTTGAGATCATCGTCCAAAGATCGTCGCGGTTGAATGTTCAACCGTTGTAAATCTCCATGATACGCCCGAACCGCTTCTTTCGCGTCCGTGATCTCTCCGTCCGCAATCGCTCGCAAATAACGAATGAAGGACAATTGGTGTTCGGCATTGTTGATTTTGCGTCCGTAAAGTGCAACCCGAGCTCCATATCTTTTCGCTTCACAGAGCATCTGAAAAGCGTCAAAAGTCGTTCCCGCACTTCCGCCCAGAATTCCTACAACAATGCGACTGTCATAACGGACCAAAGATTCCATTGCTTTTGGACCATAATAAGGGATTTTGAGGAAGACGGGGCGTCCCGCTTCTGCAACTCCGGCAAGAGCGCGGACGATATGATCGTTGACAAATTTCGGGATGTCGGTTGGGCAATTGGGAGCACAAGCATTGGGGCTAAAGACCTCCAAAAAGTGTCGGAACCCTTTCAATTCGGCTTCTTTACGGAATTCATTGTATGCGAGCAACGAATTGTAATCACGGTCCATGTCATTGTTGAACGTGACCGAATAAAGACCCAGATCGGCTCCCAAATGTCGCTCTTCAGGTCGGCAATTGCATTTCCCGCACATTGCATGATCGAGGTTGGCAGTCCGAAAAGGGCGGGACGGGACAGAACCGTACACTCCTTCTGCACCTGCCAACCAAATGTCGGTTGCATCATTCGCCCGAATTGCCGGAGTAATCGGCGAACAGTCAAAAAGACGTTCCCTGATCGTCAACAGTTCACTTGTACTGACGCTCATAAGAACAATGTCAACCAGACCTTGCGCAATGACCTCACGAATCTGTTGTCGGTATTCATCAAGTGTGCGAAATGAACCCTCGCTCGCATAATTTTCAGGACTTTGACCCGGCGCAGAAAGACCATACGCCATATCTGCATCTTTTGCATCTGCCAAAATAAAGTCGTTGCAACTCCGATCCGTCAAAATTCGGGCCAATTTTCGGTCAAGTGATTTTTGCATGTTATCTTGTATCAATTGTAGGGATTTGGCAGTGTATTGGATAAACATTACAACCTGTCTGTTCTAACGGACAGAAATGGGCCGTTCTTTGCCCAAAATGGACATTTTCCGGCGAAAATCCGCGAAGAGTTCTGATTGAAGAGGTTGGAGAAAAAACTCCGATTGTTGAGCCGCGATACAACGTATCGCGCGAAAAGAAGGTAGGAGGAAAGAAGGGGAAAACAGGAAGATAACGGCATCTCGCAAATCAATCGGTTTCTTCCCTTTTTGGGTGTCTCCGTTCTCACTCTCAATATTATCTCTATTAGACTTGTTCGGCAACCGATTGAAACACTCAAAAAATTTTATCTGTTTTTTCAAAAATACGTTCATTTGACAAAATAGGCAAAATAATTTGAGTTCTCGAACAAGTCTATTCCTATTCTACCTTCTACCTCCTAACTCCTACCTTCTCAAAATAAATACGCGCAGAATGTTGTTCTGCGTTATGTTGTAAAGACCTTATTTTGAGTCTGTGTTTTGGAGAGTTGAATGATTCGAGGGACCCGTCTGTTCGGAACCGGGCTGATTGGGGGGAGCAAAAACAACTCGTTGAATTTGAACGTAATTGTCCCCTTGATATTCCGTATACATCCCCGTCACACTCCAAATGATTCGGGTCGGACTCGTCGCAATTGCTTGCATCACCCGCTCAAGATTCAGGTTTTCCAAACAACAAAACCGTTCAGATTCGTCCTCAGAAAAAAGATAGACCCGGGTTCCAACGGATCGAAAAATACAGCGTTTGTCTTTGAAAACGGTTCCTTCACGCAAACGCTTTTTTTTGACGGTTATTTTTTCAGAAGGTTCCAACGATTGCGTGTCTTTACCCCGCAAACCGGGCCGATTTGCGTCCCGATCTGTTTGTGCTTGCAAATGAAGAAACGCAAGACCAACAATTGTCAAAACGAGCAGGAAAAAAAACGTTTTTTTCATAGGAATTCAACAATGTTGCCGTTTTAACCCCGGAGATCAATTTTGAAAAGCGGTTTTCCAAACTCAACGGGTTCTCCATTTTTGACGAGAACGGCGACAATTTTCCCCGTCAATTCGGCTTGAATCTCGTTGAAGACTTTCATTGCTTCGATGATACAGACGGTTTTTTCGGGGGAGACGAAATCGCCGATTTTGGCGAACGAGGGAGCACCTGGAGAGGACGAGGAATAAAAGGTCCCGACCATAGGACTTTTGACAAAAGCGAAATGTTTGGGATCATCCAGTTCCGCAACCGCAATAGGGGCTGTTGTTGAAGCGGACACAGGATTTACAACAGTCGCGGTCGAGGGGAGAACGGCAATCGGTGTTGCAACGGAAGTCGAACCCCGTCGCAGTTGGACCCGTTGATCCCCCTGTTGCAAATCAATCTCCAGAACATCGTGATCCTGCATTAAACCCAACAGTTGACGAATTCGTCGAACGTCAAACAAATCGGTCTTTTCTTTTTCAGTATTGCCCATAATACGCTGTGTTAAGCTAATGGTGTTATTTCTTCGTCAGTCAACAAACTCCCAAACCCGTCTAAACCTTTACCCTAAAATTATGTCATATCGCCGTTCCGTCGTTTCATCATATCACTTCATTGTATCCTTTTTTTGAAAAAATCAACCTGTTTTCGGAAAATTCACTCGTACTATGTACGGTCCGAATCAACCCGTGTTGCTCTTGCTAACGAGTCTGAACGCTTTTCAATGATCCGTATTTTTGTAAATCCTGCTTTTGTGTTGTTCCCGTTCTCAAACCAAAACCGGCCGATTGTGATCGGTGTTGCTGAACCGTTTGTGTCTGTTGGACAGTTTCTAACGGGAAAACAGACGAGTTGGGCCGATTGGAGGTCGGACTGTGAACAACGGCGGAATTTGGGGCGGATACAGGGGATACAGCGGATTCCGCAGATGCAAGGGATTCCGTCGGCAATCCTGTCTCAAACTCAATAATATACCCGCGATCCCGGGTTGGAAATGTGACGCCCGGATTGTCATTTGCGATTGCGTTATTCCCGGGTATGTATGAGGTCGGCCCAATTGATTCAATCACCTCTCCTGTTGCCCCCTCAATCATCGCCCCCTCCTGACGGAATTCCAGAATGGTCGTCGGCATTGTCGGCACTTCGCCGGTTTGTGTTCGCGGTTGTTGTCCAAATGAAGGAACCGGGGAAACCGAGGACCGTTTGGGAACGACGGGGGACCCAATTCGGGGCGAGGACGGTATCTGTCGAGGTTGGGGGACAGATTCTTGATTGTTTGCCCCTCCATTCCCCAACATCATGGATTTTTTTCCCTGTTCCTCAAAGGTGCTGTTTTCAAATGTCCTATTGCCGGACATGACATTACCCGAGATGACATCGCCGGAAAAAAAATCATCCGACATAAAGTCCTCAGAGAAACCATTTTCGGTGAAGTTAAAATCTCCAACAGTTTCACCCCGAGAATCAGGGGACCATATCCCGACATTTTCGTCACTCCCGATCATTTCCTGACCGTCCCAAAAATGACCGTTTCCATCGTAATCAGCCGAACATTGACCCGAACGACCATTATAATACGAATTTCCTTCGTAATATACTGTTCCGTCCAAATCGTCGGGACAATGACTTTGCATTTGACGGGCTTGAACAGAGGAATAAGTTTTTCTAAGAGGGGATTGAACGGGCACATATTCAAATTCAGGTCCTTGTGTCCAAGATGCGAGACCTTTTTTCGGGGGAAGAAGTTGCGCTTTCCAACGTTGTTGTTCAAACGCTTCCTCGCCCGGATAAGGGGTGTAACTTGCCTGAATAATTGCATGTGTCGGCGAAACTTTATCCCGACGTTTGGAGAACAATCCGTCGGAATCCGTTCCATCTCCAAATGGTAATCCTTTAAGAGGCGGATTGGGCGAAAGTGCCCCGCGAACCCCCAACATGCCCGGGTCCCGCGCAACTTTGTCCGAAAAAACCCGCATGTCATTCATAATCGGTCGAAGTGAAGCGGAAAGTTGTTCAACATTTTCAACCGTGTTGAGGACACTGTTGTACAACTCAGGATTGTTCATCAACTGCCCCAATGATCCGTTCGGATTCTGCAAAGAACTTGTCAACATCGCAACATCGTCAAAAACCCCCTCAATACGACGACTTGCTCGCGCAAGAGACCGGACCATATCCGGTCCCTCGATTCCTAAGGATGAGGTGAAGTTGTCCAGATTACCAAGATTGGAAGTAACCCTGCTAATCATAACATTCGCTTGATCGACTGTCGCTTTTGCATCTGTCACAAACATGTTGATATTGTCCAAAACCGCTTTTGCCTGTTCCATTGTTTCAGGAATTGTCGTCACAACCTGCTGTATACTCTCAGAAACACGATCATCCTCAAAAATGGCATTAATATTATCGGCAAGTCGCTGAATCGTCTCCATTGTCGTATTTCCATGATCGATGAGCGTGAGAAAACGGTCCTGCTTTTCCTTCATTTCTTCAGGGGTTCCCAACATGCTTGACGTGTTCTCAATAAATTTGGCAACCTTTTCAGCCGCTTCTCCTATTTGTTGGATTGTCTTTGTCACATCACCTTCCATTCCGCCAAATGTCTGCATCATATCAACTGGAATAATACCCGGAATCGTCTGACTTTGTTTCAGTTCAACAACGGGACCCGGGTAATCGCGGATTTTAACGATTTCAAGCGTCGTCCCCGGTCCTCCAATTGCAACGAGAGGAACATTAATCCGACATGCTTCATTGGAAAAAATCTTGCGGTCTTTATTGATTTGCAAAACAACATCAACATAGGTTTGCGATTCACTGTCTTCAAGATTTGCCGAACGAACGACCCCAATCTGAACGCCGCTTTTGAAGACCGGGGTTTCGGTTTTAATTCCAGGTGCTTTATCAAAATGAACATTGATGTCGTATCCCGGTCCTCGACTGACAAATGACTGTCGGCCAAATTGAAAGACAAGAATAACGAGAACGACAACAACCGTCAGAACCATAATGCCGATCTTGAATTCAAAGTTTCTTTTATTCATGTTCTACGTCTTGTCAGTGTAACGTTCAAAATTATCACTCAAATTTAACACTCAAACTTAATGCTCAAACTTAATGCTCAAACTTAATGCTCAAACTTAATGCTCAAACTTAACACTCAAACTTAATGCTCAAACTTAATGCTCAAACTTAATGCTCAAACTTAATGCTCAAACTTAACGCTCAAAAAATCGTTCTCCTGCTTCACCTCGCAAAAATTGGGCAACCCGTTGATCTCGGCAACGGTCTATTTCGGACGGGGTTCCATCAAAAATAATTTGAGGTTCTTCGAGCCGCAATCGGGCAAGAGGATACAGCATAATAATACGATCCGCAACTTTTTTTGCTGACACCATGTCGTGTGTGACAACAATGCCGCTTACATGATGTCGTTCCCGATTCCGAATCATCAGCTCGTTAATGACATCACTCATAATAGGGTCAAGACCCGTTGTCGGTTCGTCATAAAGTAACAATTCCGGTTCCAATGCAATTGCTCTTGCAAAACCAACTCTTTTGCGCATTCCGCCCGACAAATCAGCCGGTTTCTTTTCAATAACATTCGGGCTTAAACCGACTTCCTGCAAAAGGTGCAAAACCGTTTCGTGTATTTCCTCGCCCGACATTTGCGTATGCTGCAAAAGAGGAAAACCTATATTCTCCCCAATACTCATACTGTCAAATAAAGCAGCCTGTTGAAAAACAAAACCATATCGAATCCTCAACTGTGTCAGTTCTCGTTCAGAAATCGCCTGAATGTCGATTCCGTCAAAAAACACCTCCCCCTCACTCGGGTTAATCAGTCCAATCAATGTTTTAAGCAAAACCGTTTTTCCACAACCACTTTCTCCAATAATTGCAACCGTTTCGCCGGGCAGTATTTTAATGTTAATGTTTCTCAAAACAGGGTAAGAGCCAAACTGAACACTCAAATTGCGTACTTCCAACAGAGAATGTTCCTGTTCATAAGAAACACGAAGTGACGAAGACGTTGTTCGGACGATTCTCTCTTGCTCCTCTTGCGCTTCTTTTTCCTCTCCTGTTCGATTTTTTGTTCGACTTTCCGTTCTGTTTTCTTCCCGGTTGGGAGCAACCTGTTTGCTGACGGTTTCTGGTTCGACAACCGGAGATGCGTGATTGACAATAATTCTCGGTCCCTTGCGTGAGGACGGTTGCTCTGTCTTTTCTTCCATTCTCGAAGACGCAATCCGTCTCTCCTCTTCTTCCTGTTCCCAAGAGACAAGGTCTTCAAATTCCCCCTCCTCAAACGGCTCATTGAGTCGTTCAGAGTGTCGGTTCCCCGAATGATACTTCAGTGATTCATCTTCCATGTCAATTCTCCTTAACCCGTAATGAGGGGCGGGGTCCAAAAGAGAAGATAAAACCGATCCAACAATATGCCGAGAATCAGATCGAGAAACAGAATCAGGACAAAGGAGACAACAAAGGAATTCGTTGCGGCTTTGCCGACTCCTTCAGCACCCGGATCACAATGAAATCCCTGAAAACAACTGACGAGCGCGATTGCAGCTCCAAAAAAGGCACTTTTGAACATCCCGGCAAAGAGGTCAAAGAGTTTGACAAAATTGCTGGAATTCTCCCAATAAGAATAACTGTCAATCGACAGTATCTTTGTGCAGTAAAAGGCCCCGCCGACGACCCCCGCAAAATCCCCCATTGCTGTTAAAGCGGGAATTAAAATCAAACAGGCCAAAAAACGAGGTGCAACCAAATAATGAATAGGGTTCGTCCCCATACTCGTCAAAGCGTCAATCTGTTCCGTCACTCTCATTGTCCCCAGTTCGGCTGCAATCGAACAACCAACACGTCCGGCGAGCATTGTTGCAGCGAGAACCGGTCCCAATTCTCGTAAGAGGGAGAGGTTAATGACAGCACCTAATCGGGTTTCCATTCCGATTGCTTTGAATTGAGTGTAGGACTGAACAGCGAGAACCATTCCAATAAACAAGCCGGTCAAAACGATAACGGGCAAACTGAGGACGCCGATTGTGTACAAGGATCGGTCCAATGTTTCCCGACGAAGAGGTTTAACGCAAAGCCAAAAGAGGGTTGCAAAGGAAAACAGGGTAAAATCTCCAAGACAGATCATCCAAGATTTAACCCGTTCTCCTCCTTTTGCGGCCCATTTTCCAAGTCCAATCACCAAACCGTGTTCAATAGGGTCATTCTCCCCAAGAACAGGACTGAGCGTCTTTGGAGCGGATTGCTCATTTGCTTGCATAAATTGATTGTTTGACATAACGCATTGAAGAGAAGCTAAGTGACAATAGGGCGACTCTTCTGGAAATATCGGTTCTAGGGCTAAACATCATTACATAAAACAGGAAAAATAGAAAAACTTTTCCGATTAGGGCAACATTAACGACAATGGTGTCAAAATAGAATGTCTGTCAAGAATAGGCAATTTCATGTCCGGTTGCAAACAACTGTTGCCAAATCGGGAAAAGTCGATACAATCGGATCATGTCAAAAGGTGAGGGTTGAAAAAAGGTGGAGATCGTCAATGATTGGAGTTGAAAATTGGGGTTGTACAACTCTACACAATCTCCCTACGTCCCGTTCCCTTTGTATTCCCGCTGTTTTCAAATGTTCTGTCAACAACGACGGACAACAGAGCCTGTCATACCTTCTTTTTTTCTGACAAACAAATGCTTACACTGCCTGAAAGTGCAAAAGAAAAGACAATTTACTTCATAGGGGTTTCAACGGAGTCCTCTTCCATTATGCAGGTTTTCCCGCGTTGGTCGGCCGCACTTGAACTTGGTGCTGTGATTCGGGGAATCGATATTGGTATTCATGCTCCTGCCGACGATTACCGCGCCGTTCTCGAATTCATCAAGAACGACCCGAATTCGTGTGGAGCACTTGTCACAACGCATAAATTGGACATTGTAAGTGCGGGAAAAGACCTTTTTGATTCCCTTGATCCTTATGCTGAACTTTTGGGCGAAGTCAGCTCCATTTCCAAACGAAATGGTAGTCTTTGGGGACATGCAAAAGACCCTATTAGCAGCGGTCTTTCTGCCGAATCCTTTCTGCCCAAAAAATGGTGGAAAAATTACCATGATGCTCAAGTTCTGCTCCTTGGAGCAGGCGGTTCCTCTTTAGCGACCTCGATCTATTTTATGGACCCTAAACATGGAGATAATCGACCGTCCAAAATCATCATTACAAATCGGTCACAACCCCGTTTGGATCATGCAAAACACATACATGAGCAATTGGATTGCGGTGTTGAGGTTGAATACCATCTCTGCACCAAACCGGAAGAGAATGATGCCGTTTTGGGGCAATTACCAAAATTTTCGTTAGTTGTCAATGCAACAGGACTTGGAAAAGATGTTCCAGGATCGCCAATTACCGATTCCGTCATTTTTCCAGAACAGGGATTTGCTTGGGAATTTAATTATCGGGGTGATTTGAAATTTCTGCATCAAGCGTTGCGACAACGGGACCGACAGAATCTTATGGTTGAAGACGGTTGGAACTATTTCATTTACGGTTGGTCCGAAGTCATTGCTGAAGTTTTTCATCTCGATCTGAATACCGAAATGGTCAAAAAACTAAAAGAGAGTGTCAGTGATTTGCAACCTCATTTCTAAAATTGTTTTCTTTTTCGACATCAGATGCCGCAAATACTTATTACTTCAACGTCATTTGGCAAAAAGGATGCAGCACCTCTTGAATTGCTGCAATCAAAGGGATATGAAATCATCTGGAATGAGACGGGCAAACCGCTTGAATCAGACGGATTGGTTGCGCAACTGAATGGTTGTGAGGGGGTGATTGCCGGATTGGATTATTTTTCGGCAGATGTTTTTCGGCAAACGCCCGGACTTAAGGTTGTTGCAAGATACGGAGTCGGCGTTGATCGGGTCGATCTGGATGCTGCAAAAAAAGCCGGTATTGTTGTGACCAATACTCCAACTGCCAATAGTGATTCGGTTGCCGATCTTGCAATCGGGCTGATGCTCGCTGTTGCGAGAAAAATTGTTGACGCTCATCAAGAGACACTTCGCGGAAATTGGCCGAAATTATTCGGGGTCTCGCTTTTTCAATCGACAGTCGGATTGATCGGTTTGGGTCGAATCGGGGCCCGGGTTGCACGTCGTCTTTGCGGTTTTGACTGCAAAGTGCTTGTCTATGATCCGTTTGTAGATTGTGAAACCGCTCAACAACATGGTTGTGAAAAGGTTGATTCCCTAGAATTTCTGCTTGCCAATTCGGATTTCATCTCTCTTCATTCTCCTGCAACGGAACAGACAAGGGGGATCATCAACGCGAGAACGTTGAGTTTGATGAAATCGACTGCGATTCTGGTCAACACGGCAAGAGGGGAGTTGATTGTTGAGGACGATTTAATTTCGGCGTTGCAACAGGGAAAAATGGGAGGAGCCGGTTTGGACGCTTTTGCGGTTGAACCCCCGCAAATTGCGAAATACGAAAATGTGCCCCATCTTGTTTTAACCCCCCATATTGGGGCGTATACCAAAGAAGCCCTGTTGAATATGGGAATGGATTCTGCTCTTGATCTGATTGCCGTTTTGGAAGGACGACCGCCGAAATACCGGGTTGTTTAACTGTCAGTTGATCCCTTGCCAAACCTGTTTCCAAAGAACAAAAGAACCAAAAGAACACAAGAAGCTGATGTCAAACACAACAGATAATACTGAACCAATCAGGGAGAATTCGGCAACACCTCATCCCAAAACAAGAGGTCTTCTCGGTTGTCTCAAAAAATGTCTTATCTCTGGTGTTCTCATGCTGCTCCTTGGGACCCTGCTGTTTTTCACTTTCGGGATCAATTACCGTTCACTCCAAATTTCCAAAGAGACGACGTATGTGACAGGACCGCTTAGAGCGGACGGAAAACGGATTGACTATTTTCGGGCATGTGAGGAACTTCTTTATCCCGCCGAAATGAAAACCGAGAACAACGGGTATCGTCTCCTTATCGAATATTTTGGCGATTTAGAAGCAAACAATCGGGGAACCTATGAAAATGACACTTATACAGAATGTGACCCGATTATTTTAGAACAGTATCATACGCAAATATGTGAGAAACTCGGTCTTGACCCAAAAATCCCGCCCAAGTGCGACATTCCGTTGGAAAAATGGTGTGTCAATTATTTCCTTTCTGACAGAATAAGAAAATCGGCGGACAAAGAAGAAGAAGAAAATGAACTATTCGCAGTATGGGTCCGGTTGGAAAAAGATTGTTGGACACTTGATGATTACCCTTACATGAAAGATTGGCTCGACAATGTTGATCAACCGCTCACAATCGTAGAACAAGCGGTTCGTAAGCCGGTCTTTTGTATCCCTATGTTGCGTCTTGATGATTCGCCCCACTATTGGTTTGAAGCACGATCTTGTTGTCGCAACATAGCAACAACATTGCAAATCCGCGCGAATTACCGTCTTGGAATGGGAGACATTGACGGGGCGATTGACGATAAAATTTCCATTTTGCGTTTAGGTCGAGCGATTGGACAGGGGACATTGATTGATTTTCTTCTTGGAAAGGGAATTGAGTCAAGCGGTTGGGCAATACCTGTTGAGGGCAATCCCGACTACCCTGTTTCCGACGAACAATGGACCCGATTGCAACGGGAAATGGATGCTCTTCCTCAACCTCCAAATCGGGCGGAGACTTTTGAGTGTGAGCACTTTTTATATTTAGATTATTTTCAAGACGTTTTATCTGGTACAGTCGCCCCGGACTTCGGCATTACCAATCCAACAGTCCTTCAGTTTCTATCTCGTCTCGTTGATCCCAACATTGTTTTGCGGGAATTCAATCGTTGGTATGAAAAGCACATAACGGACCTGAACATAAGTGATTCCGAGGAAGAGGAGACGTTCTGGAAGAAAGATCAGTCCCGTTTGTGGAATCCGCTTACTTATCTGACTGTTCGGGGACGGTCTGAAGTCTTTTGTGATTATCTGATTAATTCTTCTGATTTAGAGCGATTATACCGAGGAACAGGGGAGATTCAAAATCGATACCAATGTGCCGAACATTTGACCCGACTCACGATTGCTCTTCGGCGTTATGAACTGGAACATGGGACGTTGCCGGACGGTAATTGGCGGGTTGCGATCTTGCCGTATTTGGGCGAAAAAGGCGAAGAATACTTTCAATGTCCAGATACCCGTTTGAATAAGGGTGAAACAACGTATATGTTGCTTCGATCTGAAAATGGAAATACGCCGAAATCATTCTTTTTGGTTGAAGTCAAAACGCCGCAAAAATGGGATGAGGGATTAGGTTTGATTGAAATTCCTGACAATAATCAGGAAACTCGAAAAGAGAATGGTTTCTCGCTCAAAGCAATCGAAGATTGTATTACTGATTGTCAGATCATACGCCGAAATGGTTCTGTTCAACGTAAAAGATGGTTGGAATTCTCAGATGCAAGGTTGGACGAAACCTCAGATGAAACATCCGCCGAATGTCCGGTTGATGTTGTTGAAGAAACGCAAGGAACCGCTTACGAAGAAGCTGACAACGAAAATCAGGATTCAGGACAGTGAGTGAGATGACGGAAATAAGGGTTTATGGATTGCCGGAATTGTTGGAACCCGAATCAATTCGGGGCGAAATCGCCGTTGTGATTGACGTTTTGCGTGCAACGACAACGGTGATTACGGCGATTGCAGCTGGTCTCGCCCGGGTCATTCCCGTTCTCGAAGTCGAAGAAGCCAAAAAACTCAAAAAACAATTGTTACAAAACCAAAACCTAAAACAATCCGGTTCTTCTGATTCAGATTGGCCCGACTCAAAGGTGTCTCAAATAGATTCATTCCAATCCGGTTTGTCTCAATCAAATTGCCCGGAATTTGATGATTCAGGACTGAATGTGTCCGAATCGGATTTGTTACTTGGAGGTGAACGAGGAGGAAAACGAATTGACGGTTTCGATTTGGGCAATTCACCCCGGGAATACACAAAGGAGCGCGTTGGAGGAAAAACGTTAATTTTCAGTACGACGAATGGAACCCGGGCAATGTATCGTGCCCGATTTGCCAAACATGTGTATTTAGCATCTTTTCTCAACGCCCAAACCGTTGTTGACCAACTTCTCACTCATTGTCGTTCACAAGATGATTTGCTCCCTCATTCGCAACCTGATTTCGTTGATGATTCATTCGCCAATTCGTCAACGAAATTGCCGATCAAGTCGTCGATCAAATGGTCCGTCAATTCGTCAATCCCCTCGCAAAAACGGATTCACATTATTTGTGCGGGGACGAACGGTTCGTTGACGGAAGAGGACCTGTTACTTGCCGGTTTGCTCGTTGAGCGGTTGCAACGAGAAGGGGGACAAGTTGTGAAGGAGCAAGGACCATCTCAAGTCGAATCCCAACAAGGATTGCAACGATTCGCAATGAATGTTCAGGCGATTACGGCTCTTGAAATGTGGACCCGATTGTTGGAGACGAGCCGAATTGCCGGACAAGAGCAACCGAATCCGTCGATTACCTCGAAATCACTTGCCGAAGAACTGCGTCAAAGTGTTGGGGGACGTCCTTTGCGGGCAATTGGTTTGGACCCCGATATTGTATTTGCAGCCCAAATGGATTCGATTCCGCGACTCATTCGGTTTGATACAGCAACGGGAATGATTGACCCGGATTAGAAATTTAGAATATTGAGTGATGTGGACGATGATTTTGACACTCCTTTTTTATGATAATTTTATGAGACGTTATTCTTTGACCTTGTTGTTTTTATTCGGCTTGTTCTCTTTGACTGGATTGGGAACTGGTTTTGCGTTTGATCTGAAATGCAGTGATCCGTCCGATTCGTTAATCATTGTGACTGCTGAAAAGCCGAGTCCGGCTGCACAACTTTCGGCCCTTGAGTTACAGAACTATCTTGGGAAAATGACCGGAAAGACGATTGCGATTGTTCCTGATTCAGAACAGGTTCGCGGAAAATTTATCAGTGTCGGGGACACCAAATTGTCAAGAGCAGCCGGATATGACCCGGCCCAACTCAAACGATTTGAATATGTTCTCGATATACGGAACGATCAGATTTACCTGCTTGGACAGGATGATAGTGAGACGAAAGACGGGACGGAATATGATTACAACAAGGTGAACGGACTTGAGGGGGAGAAAAAAATTGTTTTCCCCGGTTTATATGAACGGAAAGAGACGACCCGGGCTGCTTATGATTTGCTGGAACGACTTGGTGTTCGGTTTTATGGTCCGCGATTTGACAATGTTCTTTGGGATGTCAAAGAAAACCTAACCTTGCCAAATGGTGTTACAAAACGCGAACCGTTTTTGAAGTACACAAACGGTTTTGTCTGGACAACTCCGTTGAACACGTTTCCTTACGGATATAAGAGCGAACATGACGCAACTCAGGATGTCCGTCTTTTCAATTTGCGATTGCGTGCAGGAGGAATTCCTTGGTACATCAATCACACTTATGGACATTTGAAATACAAGGAACGGTTTCCTCAAAGTGAACCGAAAGAGCGTTCTCCTTTTTTTGAGCGGGTTGCGCCGGAGTTTTATCCCCCAACCGGGTCCAAATCACATCAGTTCTGTTACACTTCAGAAGCATTAGCCGATCAAGTTGCGAAAGATGCGGCCGATTTTTTTGACGGAAAACGTTTTCAGGACGAAAAAGTCTGGGCCTTAATTCCGGGAACCAATTATTTTTCCGTTGTTCCTGAAGATTGCGGCAATTTTTGCACTTGCGAAAAATGTCAGGCCCTTCTCAAAGCAGGTGAAGGTCAGTTCATTGAGGGAAAATTCAATGACGGTCGGTCCTCCCTTTATGTCTTCAATTTCGCCAATATGGTTGCAAAACGGCTCAAGAAAACACATCCCGACAAATATGTTGCGGTTTTGGCCTACGAGAATTATTATTGGATGCCGAAAGACTTTGAATTTGAAAGTAACATCGCGGTTGTTCCCTGTATGCAGGTCTGTTCCTTTTGGGATCAAAACATCAAGATGGACGACATGAAATGGTATGGTGTTTATGCCCGATTGGTTAAACGGGGAAAATTAGGACCCCTTTATGTCTGGAACTATTATCATCATCCTGAAGAAATCGGTCTGGTTTCAGGTTTTAACGTCTTCCCTCAATTCAGTTCTCACATGATTGATACGACGATTAAAAAGTATGCGTCAGATGGTGTGTTGCAAGGTATTTTTCATTGCGGTTCGACCAGTCAACCTGACATGTACTTGACGTTGAAATTGTACGATGACCCGCAATTGGACATGGACCGCGAATTGAACGAGTATTTCACACGTTATTTCGGCAAAGCAGCCGGTCCAATGAGAGAGTTTTATGATTTGATTGAAGATTGGACAACGAATCCTGACCAACGTATTAACATTCGTTATGTTGATTATCAACGGACGCTTTATGAGTTTATAGCAACGCCGGATCGTTTATTGCAACTTCAAGACCTGATTTCCAGGGCCAAGATGTTGGAACCAACCGGGATCATCCGGGACCGGATTGACGCTTGGGATCGGGCGTACATGCAATATATCTGGTTAGGCCGGGCTCAATATCAGAAAAAACAGGAAGAACGGACCAATATGATGAAGTAGTACAAAGTTATCTCAACAGCGTTCGTAGGACGAATCTGAAAAAACAGTGTTTTTCGTTTTTTTCAACATGGATCAATGAGATAACGATGTACTATTGTATGTGGGAAAAATAAGCGTACAATGACCAAAATAACACCGATTGACTATGCAATCTTACATCCCTGATGAACTTCCGGTTGAAACAATAGATTTCAAGCGACTTTTCAAACTCGTCGGTGAAGCAAACGGCGAACTGGCGAGGTTTGACGGTTTGCTGCAAAGCGTCGTTCAACCAGAATTGATGCTTGCGCCGTTGGTCAACGAAGAAGCCGAACGCTCATCCCGCATAGAAGGAACTCAAGCAACAGTCGAAGACCTGCTCCGTCACGATGCTGGTCTTGCGATTCCCAAAGACAAAATCGAAGATGTCCGAGAAATCGCCAATTACCGCTCCGCTCTGAAATTCGCGGCAGAACAAATTCTCATTCGACCAATTTCGCTCGGTTTCATTCGAGAAATGCACCAGATTTTGACAAGTGATGTTCGGGGCGGCGATAAAACTCCCGGCGCATTTCGGACCAAGCAGAATTTCATTGGTCGGCCCGGCGCAACGATTGACAACGCGACTTTTGTTCCCCCCGACCCGATTCGGATTCAAACCGATTTAGAAGCATGGGAACGGTACGTTTCCGGCGAAGATACCGAGGTTTTGCTCCAATGTGCCGTGATGCACGCCCAATTTGAGCTTTTGCACCCCTTTAATGATGGTAACGGACGGACGGGACGGCTCCTCATCCCACTTTTTCTTCGCCAAAAGAAAAAATTGTCGCAACCAGCGTTCTATATCAGCGCGTATTTGGAAAGGTATCGTGAGCAGTATTATGATTGTTTGCGACGAATTTCACAGGAACATGATTGGAACAGTTGGATTGAATTTTTCCTCAAAGCGGTCTCTACGCAAGCAAAACACAACTGCCGAATCGTTAAAAAGATTTTGGATTTGTATGGGGAAATGAAAAAAGTTATTAGTGAAACCTTACACACACAATTTGCAATTCCAGTTTTGGACGCTTTGTTTCAATCGCCAGTATTTTCCAGCATTGAGTTTTATAATAAAACTGGTATTAAGCGTAATACCGCCCGCAGTTTACTAAAGAAAATTCGAGATAATGGATTCCTTGACGAAATCTCTATTGGAACAGGTCGAACCCCAAGCAATTTTGTATTCAAACGGCTGCTTAACATCACTGAAGACCGAGAAATTTACCCAGAATGACATTTTGTGGATGATATTTCTCCATCATCAAATTCATTTGCTGATATTTTCAGTGGTGTAAAATACCCGCAAATTGGTTTGTTGATATTAGAATATCACCAATAATAATAGTTTTGAGTAAGCAAAGCCGTTTGTTTACATTTTTTTGGTAAGCAAACCGGTTAGCTTATTGAAATTTTGGTTTTTTTGATAAGCTATTGTGTTAGCTTATGAGTTTTTGATAAGCAAACCCGTTAGTACAGTAATATGGACTTTTTTCAACATCAGGATTTTGCCCGACGACGAACACAATGGTTGGTGTTTCTCTATGCCCTTGCCTTGTTGCTGCTTATGCTCGCCTTTTACGGCTTAGGGATTTTAATCATCTCTCTTTGCGGGGGAGAGGAATACTTGCAAGACATTTCCTACTTCGATCCAACCTTGCTCCTTGCCGTAATCGGCGGGGTTCTCCTCCTTGTCGGGGGAGGAAGCCTCTTCAAAATCGTCGAACTCGCAAACGGCGGGGGGGATGCTGTTGCCGAACAATTAGGTGGTCGGCTTGTCTCCACAACCACTCAAGACCCGGGCGAACGACGATTATTGAACATTGTTGAAGAAATGGCGATTGCAGCCGGAATTTCCATTCCCAAAGTCTATCTGCTCGATCACGAGGAACACATTAACGCTTTTGCAGCCGGTTTTACCCCCAATACCGCCGCAATTGGGATTACAAGAGGCGCAATTGATTATCTCAATCGGGACGAACTGCAAGGGGTCGTTGCTCATGAGTTCAGTCATATCCTGAATGGTGACATGCGACTGAACATCCGCATTATCGGCATTTTGTTCGGACTCAATGTCCTAGTCGTTCTCGGTTACGCCGTTTTGCGAATGTCCCTTTACGCCAATGTTGGACGAAGTAAGAATTCCGACTCCAACGTCCCCGTTGTTGCAATCACCATGATAATCGGTCTCGGTTGCGTCATTATCGGCTCAATCGGCATGTTGCTCAGTTCTCTCATTCAAGCCGCTATTTCACGTCAACGGGAATTCTTGGCAGATGCTTCTGCCGTTCAATTTACAAGAAATCCTGAAGGAATCGCAAATGCCCTGAAAAAAATCGGTGCTCCCCAAGTTTCCTCAACAATCGAAAACCCTAACGCTTTTGAAGCAAGTCATCTCTTTTTCGCCAACATTTTCGGGAGTGCTTCTTTAGCGAACCTCTTTGCAACACATCCCCCGCTTGCTGAACGGATTCGTCGGATTGACCCTCATTTTGACGGAAATTTTGCGACTTCTGTTCCTCGTGTCCGTGTTGCAGATGAAAAACCATCTTCCCCTTTACGCGGGTCATCTTACATGAATCGTTCTCCCAGCTCAAACGGTTCGAGAACTTCAACCCCTTCCTCAACCTTGTCCGCTTCGACAATGTCCGCAACCGGTCATTCAGGGGACATTGCCGTTCATCCTGCCGAAATGCTTCAAAGAATGGGACAACTGAATCAACGTCATCTCGCGGTTGCAGCCGGATTGCTTGAATCAATTCCGTTGACGACCTTGCATCTAACGCGGGAATCATTCGGTGCTCGCGCTGTTCTTTACGCGCTCCTGTTGGACAATGATCCGGCAATTCAAAAAAAACAGATCGGGATTCTCCAGTCCAAACTTGATACGGCGAATCTGAACCTTGTTTTGCAACAGTATGAACAGTTCAAGGATTTCCCGATTGCATCCAAAACGGTCCTCGTTCAAAAAGCCCTTCCCGCCTTACGACAACTTTCGCGCGATCAATACACTGTTTTTCGGCAAATCATTGAACAGCTTGTTTCAGCCGATCAACGGATTGATCTTTTTGAATACACCTTGCGCGGACTGTTGCTGAATGATCTGGACATTCATTTTGGATTGATTCCCGGACAACAACCCCTTTTGTATCACAGTACATCAGCGGTTGCCCAATCAACGATTGTTCTTCTCTCGGTTTTGGCGTATTCAGGAAGTGACGATTCGGCAGAAATTCAACGGGCGTTCGATTTGGGTCTTGCCGATTTCAGAATATCAGGTTCCCTTCTCCCTCAATCCGCCTGTTCCTTTGCCGCTTTTGACTCGGCTTTGAAAACATTCGTCCAAAGTTCTCCCGCCCTGAAAAAACGACTTCTCAGTGCTGTAATGTCCTGTATTGCAGCAGATGGAGTTATCGTTGTTCGTGAGGGAGAACTGATTCGGGCAATCGCCGCAACTCTTGGTTGTCCCCTCCCTCCTTTTTCAGAAACAGTCCTTGTCCGTTAGGTCGAGGTAGGGAATAGGTATTGGGAGATAGGGGACAGGGATTAGGGGAATGAAGAATAGACTTGTTCGAGAACTCAAATTATCTTGCCTATTTTGTCATGTGAATGTATTTTTGGCAGATATAGATAAAAAATTTTGAGTATTTGAGTCGGTTGCCGAACAAGTCCAATATTGGCGACTCGCAAATTATCTGATCCCTTCTCCTTTTTTGCGACAACCTTTTTTGTTGGGACCCCTTTCAATCCGCCCTATTCCTCATTCCCTATTATGCAGACTGCTAACAAGTTTGGTTTGGCGATTTGGACTGAGCCGGGTCGGACGGATTTGTTGACCACGAAAGACACGAAAAAACACGAAAAACTGTATTTTGTCAGGTTTTCGTGAAGATATTCGTGTTTTTCAGGGTGATTCCCAAAAACAATTCCTCTATACGGTCGAGAAATTTTACCTATTCTTCCAACAATATCTGTAATTGGCAAAATAGATAAATTGTTCAAAATGCGTCAATCAATTGTCGAACAAGTCTATTGACTGTTTCTTGGAAACAGAACGGCATGATCCGGGACAAATGCCAAACGAAAACAGAATTTCTCACAATCTCCCGGGTATTCTTTTGGGCCTGTTTCGAGTACAATCACCTCACGGAAAATTTTTTGCTCGACTCATCATCTCAAAGTCGTTCCCCTTTTATCTGTTTTCTTCCGTTATTTATCCCGTATTATACCATTATGAGTCTGTTACTTCTACGTTGTTTTTTCATTCTCTCGGCAAGTGGAGTCGGGTTTTACCTGATTCAGACCGGGATCGCAGATTTTTGGGGGTTTGTCGGACTCATGTTTCTGACGCTCACCATTATTGGAGGGGATTTGCTCTTTCCGAGGAAAAAAGTTGACCTTATCTCCTCCGTCTATTTCGGACTCCTCGTCGGCCTCTTTCTCACCTATGTCCTCAGTTTGGCCGTCTTTCCCCTCTTTGAAGGAGGTAATTCCGAACAAGAAGCCAATATTCGTCGCTCAATCATGTTGACCGTCGGACTCCCCGTCTGTTACCTCTGTATCAGCGTCCTCCTCCAAACCCGAAATGATTTCCGCTTCATCATCCCCTATGTCGAATTCCAGAAAAATCTGCGAGGAAATCGTCCGCTTATCCTCGATACAAGTGTCGTCATTGACGGTCGGATCGCCGATGTTATGGAAACGATGATTATCGACAGTCGTTTGATTCTCCCCCGATTTGCAATCACGGAATTACAACGAATTGCCGACAGTGCTGATCGTGGTCGCCGAACTCGCGGGCGTCGCGGTTTGGACATCCTGAATCGTCTTCAAAAAATGAAAGGGGTTGACTTGCAAATTGACGATTCCGATTTGCCGGCTTTTAAGGGACAACCGGTTGATTTGAAATTGGTTGCGTTGACGAAGCATCTTGAGGGGCGTTTGGTTACAAATGATTACAACCTGAATAAAATTGCCAAATTGCAAGGGGTTGACGTGATTAACCTGAATGATTTGGCGGGCGCGCTGAAACCTATTTTTTCTCCCGGAGATAAGCTGGATGTCGAAATTGTCAAACCGGGTGAAGAAATCTCTCAGGGAATCGGTTATCTTGACGATGGAACAATGGTCGTTGTCGATAATGGTCGGGAACATCTCGCTGAAAGAGCGGTTGTGACCGTTACAAGCGTGCTGCAAACAAGTGCCGGGCGAATGATTTTTGGTCGTTATGAATACGCGACCAAATCACTCTCCTATTCAACGAACCTGTCCTCTTCCGTCGCGTTTTCCTCCTCGTCCTCTTCTTCGGTCATGTCAACAACTCAGAGCCGGGAGACTGACGATGCAGAAGAAAGCGGCGAAATGGTCCTTGAACGTTCCTGTTCCTCGGAAATTAACACGTCAAAATACACGAGAACGGGAACCCAGAAATACCAGAAGACCAATTCAAAGCACAAGAAGTAGCAGGTAGGAAATAAGGACTGGGGAATAGGGATTGTGGAAAACTGAGGAAACTTGTCGTTTAACCGCGATACACGAAGAGAAGGTAGAAGTTAGGAGATAGAATGAAAGAAGAGGGGACAGGAAGATAACTGTGTCGCGCAAGTCAACCGGTCCTTCTCTTTTTTGCATGACCCCTTTTTTGTTGGGGTCCATTCTCTCTTCTCCATTCTATCTCCTTATCTTCGACCTTCTCACAAATTTTTGGTTGATCCTTTTTAGACATTTGCCGTTACTCTTTGGGAGACCTGTACAAACAGCCAACTTTTGACAGAATAGGGGGAAAAGGAAGGTTGTGAAGGGATTGAAGGTGTTATGCTCGAAAAAAAGAATGGGTTATGACCAATTTATTACTTAATACAAGTTCAAAGGATTATTATACGCTTATTGGCAACGGAGCGGCGTATCATGTCCCTCCTTACCAACGTGATTATTCTTGGAGTGAAGATCAATGGGATGATCTATGGTCGGATATACTTGGTCTGGAGATAGAAAAACACCACTATCTGGGATATATCGTTCTTCAGCAACACCAAAATGATAAGGATTTTTGGGTTATTGACGGTCAACAACGCTTTACCACACTTGCCTTACTTTCCTTGGCGGTTGAGCAACTTATGGAGGAATGGTCCAACAATTCAGCTCTTTTACCTGCTGAACAAAAGGACAACAAGGAGCGAAAAGATGCCTTACATAAACGTTTTTTGGGCAACTACTCCACATCCAAATTAACGACGACGAGCAAATTGTTTCTGAACAAGAACAATAATGATTTTTTTGCGAGCTATTTATTGGCGTTTCGTGAACCGTCCAAAGCCGCAAAACTCAAACCCTCGCAAAAACTTCTTTACAAAGCCTATAAGTTTTTTCAGAAAAAATTGCGTGAAAAATTTCCTCAACCGGACGGAGCTGGACTTGCACAGTTTATTGAAGAAGATGTTGCTCCCCGGTTAATCTTTACCACAATCGAAGTTAGTGATGAATTGAACGCTTACAAAGTGTTCGAGACACTGAATGCGCGAGGGGTTCATCTTTCTCCGTCTGATCTCCTGAAAAATTACCTGTTTTCTCTCGCCGTCAAAGATGAAAACTCCGATTTCATTGAAGCAGAACGTCTTTGGCAAAGCATCAATGATAAGTTAAGTGAAGGTGATCTTCCAACATTCCTGCGACATTTTTGGAATTCACGCAATTCTTTTGTGCGCAGTTCCGAACTGTATAGGTCCATTAAACAGAAAATCAGGAATCAGGAGGATGTCTTTCTCTTTCTTCGAGAAGTCGACAGTATTGCTGATATGTATGTTGCCCTGAATGATCCGAGTCATTCTTTGTGGAGTAAGGAACAAAAAAACTCGATCAAAATTCTTAAATTGTTTGGCGTCTCCGCCTGTTATCCCTTACTGATGATCGCACATGAAAAGCTAAAACCGAATGAATTCACCCAACTGCTTTACGAAATGGTCAATCTGACGTTTCGACGCACGATTATTGGACATTTAAGTACGAACGAATTGGAACCGGCGTTCAATCGGGTTTCGTTAGGTCTTTACAATAACGATTTCAACACTGCCAAAAAGGTGTATGGTGAATTGCGGTCTTTGCAAGTCAGTGATGCAGAATTCCAATCCAGTTTTGCCCTGAAAGAATTCGCGTATCCTTATCGCAAAGCGGTCATTCGCTACATTATGGCGGAATTGGAAAATCATCTGAGTGATAAAGGATTGCAATTCGATATTGATCCTTTTACTATTGAACATGTGTTACCTCAGAATCCCGGCGATGTTTGGGAACAAGAGTTTTCTCCCTCACAACAGGAAGAATTTCTCAACCGTTTGGGCAATTTAACATTGTTAGATGAAAAATCCAACAACAGTAAAAGAATGAACAGCGATAAAAGTTTTGTGGACAAAAAAAAGGTCTACACAGAATCAACCTATTTATGGACACAAAAACTAACGGAATATGCGCAATGGTCCCCGGCATCCATTGAAGACCGGCAGAATAAAATGGCGGAGTTGGCGATTCACATTTGGAAAAGTGCATTTGCCGATTGAGTTTCGAGAACATC
Organism: Thermoguttaceae bacterium; assembly: GCA_051660685.1. Taxonomy (GTDB): domain Bacteria; phylum Planctomycetota; class Planctomycetia; order Pirellulales; family Thermoguttaceae; genus JAVBSX01. Next base: position 61,921 of record JBOFQB010000068.1, read on the forward strand.
TTAGGTTTCAGCCAATGTTTGCACTTTCACCTGCTCTTTTTGACATCCAACACGTTTCGCTTCAACATTAAACTTTTGTCGTTTTTTCCTATTATTTGCTCGTATTTATTACCTGCTTTTTACTAATCACCTACAATAAATTTACAATCAAAGATCATGCAAATGGAACAATTGGTCGCTCTTTGCAAGCGACGCGGGTTTTTATTTCAGTCCAGCGAAATTTATGGCGGTCTCAACGGGTTCTGGGATTACGGCCCGCTCGGTGTTCTCCTCAAAAAGAACGTCAAAGACGCTTGGTGGAACGATATGGTGATGAATCACAATGAAATGCTCATTTCACAAGGAGCACCTGGAACCTATGAAATGACGGGATTGGACTGCACGATCATCATGCACCCCCAGGTCTGGAAATGTAGCGGGCATTATGACCTGTTCCATGATTATATGGTCGATTGCCGAGAATCGAAAAAACGGTATCGTTACGATCACGTCCGGGGTCGTTATGTGACCGGGACCAAACGGGGAGAAGGAGGAGCATCAAGTCAGGAGATGCGGGTCTTCGTTACAACGATGGAAACGGAGAACTCCCAAAATGCGTTGGAAGAAGCGGCGTTGAAATTTTTTGGAATACGGCGCAAAGATGCCGAATCGTTGAAATGGGAAGGAACCTTACTGTCGATCTCGACATTGCCTAATTTTGAGGATGTTCTTGCTCCAGATGCGAAACATTTGGGGACCTTGACATCACCCCGGGAATTCAACCTCATGTTCAAGACCGTTATTGGTGCTCTTGGAAGTGAGGAAGACGCTTCGTTTTTGCGACCTGAGACCGCGCAAGGAATTTTTGTCAACTTTAAGAATGTTTGTGACAGTACCCGGGTTCGCGTTCCATTTGGAATCGCTCAAATCGGCAAAAGTTTCCGCAATGAAATCACCCCGCGAAACTTCACGTTCAGAAGTCGGGAATTCGAGCAAATGGAAATCGAATTCTTCTGCAAACCGTCCGAATCTTACGATTGGTATAAGTATTGGCGGGATCGACGTTTTCAATGGTATGTCGATATGGGACTTGCAGGAGATCGGTTGCGATTACGGGATCATGATGCGGACGAACTGTCACACTATTCGGTTGGAACGGCGGACATTGAATATCAATTTCCGTTTATGCCGGACGGAGAATATGGTGAATTGGAAGGGATTGCACATCGTGGAGACTTTGACCTTCGTTCTCATACAGAGGGGAAACTGGTTCGTCAGGGTAACGAGCTGGTTGTCGAAAAACTTGAAAATGGTCAACCCAAACATCGGGGAAGCGGCAAAGACCTTTCGTATTATGATGATCTGACGAAGGAGCGGTTTATCCCGCATGTGATTGAACCTTCTGCAGGTGCTGATCGGGCAACGCTTGCGTTTTTGTGTGAAGCCTATCATGTTGATAGTGCGCCGGATGAAAAGGGCAATCCGCAAGAAAGAGTCGTCATGAAATTTCATCCGAAACTCGCCCCAATCAAAGCAGCCGTTTTTCCGCTTGTCCGCAAAGACGGAATGCCGGAAATTGCGACGGAGATATACGGCGAACTCAAACGGAAAATGTCCGCTTTTTACGATGATAAAGGAGCGGTTGGTCGACGGTATCGTCGTCAGGACGAAATAGGAACCCCGTTTTGCATTACGGTTGACGGTCAGAGTGTCGAAGACGGAACCGTAACGGTTCGAGATCGGGATTCGTTGGAACAATGGAGAGTGAAGAAGGAAGACCTTCTCGCCGAACTTCAAGGACGTTTGGAATAGTCCGCGCCAAAATATCTTTTGCGATTGGGTTGGACGTTGGTTGGACAGTAGAATGATGAAGAATAAAGGCGGAATGTTATGCCGAGAGAAACGATCATAAAACCGAGTGAAGAAGCGAATCCGGCAATACGTTCGGGCTCCTTTTCGACTGTCCAACCCGATGTCGAAACCGGAATGAAATCCCCTTCCAGTTTCGATTCCAGATCGGAATTACAGCCGGATTTGACCCCCGAAGAGGATAAGGTTTTGCGACCTCAACGCCTTTTTGAGATGATTGGGCAAAGAGAGGTGTATGCCCGAATCGAAATTGCTGTTCATGCAGCCCGAAAAAGGGGCGAAACATTGGGACATATTCTTTTTGATGGTCCCCCCGGTCTTGGAAAAACAACTTTTGCAACCTGTATCCCCCGCGAATTAGGGGTCAGTTTCCAAATCGGTAATGGAGCAACCCTTAAAGCACCCAAAGACGTTGTTCCGTATCTGACAAACGCCGAAGAAGGGTCGGTTCTGTTTATTGACGAAATACACCGAATGCAGAAGTCCGTTGAAGAGTTTCTGTATCCGGCAATGGAAGATTTTCGGATTGACTTGACTTTAGGGGAAGGGGTGAATGCGAGAACGCTGAACATTCAGTTGAAACCTTTTACGTTGATTGGGGCGACGACGCGAACGGGATTGATTTCTCCTCCACTTCGTGATCGTTTTCAGATGAGAGAGCACCTTGATTTTTATACGGTTGAGGAATTGGCGGAAATCATTTCCCGTAGTGCAAGCAAGTTAAAAGTCCAGATTACGCAAGAAGCAGCGATTGAAATTGCAATACGAAGTCGTGGAACACCGAGATTGGCGAATAATCGTTTACGTTGGGTCCGCGATTATACCGACGCAAAAGCGGACGGAACAATTTCGGTTGGAATTGCCAAAGATGCTCTTGCAATGCAAGGGATTGACTATCTTGGTTTGGACCCCCAAGATTTGAAATACATGGAAACAGTTTTGCGCGTCTTTCAGGGAGGTCCGGTCGGCGTCGACTCCGTTGCTCACACGATGAATGTCGCTCCAGATACGTTGATTGACGAAGTGGAACCGTTTTTGTTGCGTAGTGAATTGGTGATCCGAACACCGCGCGGTCGGCGTCTGACGGAAAAAGGGTTCCAGCATCTTGGGGTCGATCCCCGTATCTACGCCGAAAATGCAGCCGGTTATTTGTTTTAGAGGACAAGAACAAGAGGTCGGGGGGGATAGAAAACAGGGGATGAGGACCGATTGAGGTTGCTTTTTTTCGGGGATTGTGTTATCCTAAGAACATACTTGACATCCCCCTTCTCCTCGGTCTTCTTTGCTTGGAAAATATGAATTATAACCAGGTCCTTGAGTCCATTAGTGCCCGGGTCGCCGACATGCGGCTGTTTGACTTCCATACTCATCTGGTCGGCGGAAAATTGGGTGCTCGCGGATTACACGACATTTTGCTGTACCATATGTCCATCTCGGAATTGTATTCAGCCGGTTGCCCCTCAGGAGCCCGTTTGAGCCAATATCCGAATTGGCCGGATCAAGAAGAAGCCCATTTTCGGTTAAAAGAAGCAATTCCGTTTTTGCCCAAAACACGGAATACAGGCATTTCTTGGGGAATACGGACCATTTTATCTGACCTTTATGACTGGACGGAACCGGTTACACGGCATAATTGGGAGGAACTGGATGAAATCATTCGGGAACGGGCAAATGATAACTCTTGGGCTCGCAGTGTTTTGAACGCCGCAAACATCGAAAGAGCGGTTACAGAGACAAATCGTCGGGAAGGAGGGGTTGATGATGACATTCTCGACTATTCGATAGAATGGGCCTTTTTTACACGGACACAATGGGGTGAGTATGATACGGCCCTTTACGAATTGGAACGTGTTTGGGGAGAGGAGCCAAATGGTCCAACACCGATTGGACTTGCAAACCGACCTGAACCGAAGAAGGTGATACGGAATGGAGATGATGTTCGTGAAGCGGTTGCTTGGTTTGTCGGTCATTTTCCGCGACATCAGACGTATTCTTATGCGACCCATTTTTCGACTGATTTGGATTATCGATTGGTGTCGGAAGAAGAATTTCAAGCGGCGTTGGAACGACGGGATCGGGCGGGGGAACAGGAACGGAATGTTTATGCGAGTTTTGTGAACGAACGATTTCTTGAGGAGTACGGACGGAAACTGGGTCAAGAGGTTGGTTTTCAGTTCAGCGTTTGTGCCGAACCGCTTCCGTTTGAAACGGGGAGCCGAATATCACAAAAGACGTTAAGACAATTGGGTGAAATGATCGCGCGACATCCTGAAATACGGTTTACGGCAATGGAATCGTCGGCACATGCGAACCAAACTTTCTGCACTTTTGTGCGTGAATTACCCAATTTCGCGCTTGCAGGAATATGGTGGCATAACTTTTTTCCGGCGTTTATGCCGCAACTGATAAGGGAACGGTTGGACATGCTTCCTCTGAATCGTCAGATCGGTTTCTTTTCAGACGCTTATTGCGTTGAATGGGCGTATGCAAAAGCGAAGATGGTCAAAAATGCTTTGTCGCGGGTTTTGGCGGAAAAAGTTGAGTTGGGGCAGTATACGGTTGAATCGGCCTTATCGATTGGGCAAGAGTTGCTGTATGAAGGACCCCGAGCTTGGAATTTGAGTACACATCATGAAGTCGGCTGAAGATTTTGTCAATCGGTTGTTTGAGGAACAACAGATCACACGCGAGTTGTGTGTTGAGCTGAAGTTGCGGATTGCGCAGGTTGGGCAATTTGTTCCGGCTGATTCTTTTTCCCAACGATTGGTTGATAAGGGGGTGATTTCGCAGTCGGTTGCGAATCGGGTTTTGATTGCCTTTTCGGAAGAGGAGAAACGACTTCAACGGGTTCGACGGGAACAGAAACGGGAGCAACAAGGGGAGCAACAGGAGGAACAACAACGGGAACGGGGCGAGAAAAGTGCAGGAATGCAGGAGGAGGGGAGTGAGCGGGAACAGGTCCGAATTGGTTCATCGCTTATGAAAGTACAGGAACGGGCAGAATCGGGTCGGGACGAGGAGAGTCAGAGAGCGTCTTCTTCTGGTATTCGGTCGGCATCTCCAACCGGCTCCTTAACGTCAACCGGTTCTACAAGTAGTTTTCCAAGCCGTTCTTCGATTTCGACGGAATCTTCGTCTGTTCCCTGGAAGAAGAAAAAGGGGAATTCCTGGGAATCAATCGGGTTTCTTTTGGGCGGAAGTGCCCTGTTCGTTCTTGTGATCGTTGCCCTTGTTCTGTATTCGTCGATTTATCAACATAGTGCCGAATTTGTGCTTGAAGCAGCGCAAAAGGCGTATGATTCGGGGAATTATGTTGAAGCAGTCAGGAAATATACGGAATTTCTTGACTCCTTTCCCAAACATTCGGAATATGGTACTTCCAAAATCCGGTTGTCCCTTGCAAAGATGCGATTGACGACTGAGGGGCGGAATGATTGGTTGCAGTCTCTTGACGTTGCGCAGACGGAACTGGGAAATCTTGTGCAACAGACGAATTATCGGGAAGAGGCGCAACCAGAATTGAACGCGATGCTCCCGAGTATTGCGGAACATTTGAGCGAATCGGCGCGAGAAAAACCGGATTTGAAGGTCATTTCGGCGACCGAGGACGCTTTGCTTTTGATACAGAAGTATGTTCCGGTTTCCGAGCAATCACCGAGTCGTATGGAACGGATTCGGGCAAACCTTGAGCTTGCCCGTTTGACGGTATCGAAAGAAGACCGTTTCAAAGAGGATCGCGCTGCAATTGAAAAAGCGTTGAAGGGAGGTGAAATCGAAACGGTGTACCGTCTTCTTGGCGATCTTTTGCGGGATTATCCGCAAATTGCGACGGACCCTGATTTGCAGGAGTTGGTGAAGACAATCAGTCAGGAAGAGCAAAACGCCTTACGTTGGGTCGATGCTCCCCTTTCGCCGGAGTTCCATTCAACATTGGGTCAGACGACAGGTCAGACGACGAATCAGACATTGGGTCAGACAACGGGTCAAACAACGAATCAAACAACAGGTCAGATAACGGGTCAAACAACGGGGCAGATAACTGAAGAGGGACAATTGGGGGTTTTAGTTAAACCGGTTGAACCGGCTGTTCCGGCTGTGATTCTTGCAAATCGGATTGTTGCGGTTGAGAATCCGGCAACCCGGGCTGAACGGGTTCTTTTTGTGTTGACGGGGGGAGGAGGAGGGGGATCACTGTTTGGTGTTCGGAGTACCGACGGAACGGTACTTTGGAAAAAAGAGATAGGGAATGTTCCGCTCAACCAGATGACGGTTCCTGAAGTGTACTCGTTTCGGTATTCCGGGGCCGAAGAAGACGGTCTTATTGTCGATTATCAGAATTGGGAACTGGTTCGGTTTAATGCGAAAAATGGAGAAGACGTTTTTCGGGTCCGAATTGGCGAACCTTTTCGGTTGATGTCGGTTGTTGAAAATGCGCCGATTGTTTTGACGACGGAAACGGGGAAACTTTGGGAAATTGACCCGAAAGAGGGGACATCGCGGGGATATTTGCAATTGCCGCAACACATCATGGTTGCTCCCGTTTGGGATAAGGAAAACAACCGTCTTTTGCAATTGGCCCCGCAATCCACCTTGTACATTGCCGAGTCGGGCCGGTTGAGTGAAACGGACTCCTCACACAGTTTCTTTCTCGGTCATTCAGCCGGTTCCGTTCGTGTTGCGCCCTTTTTGTTCGGACCCTTTTTGGTCGTTGCCGAACAAATCGGTCCCGATCAAACCTTGTTGCGATTTTTTCAGTATAAAAACGGATCCGACCTGAACAATTCGGAAACGGATCGTTCGGTTCCGTTTTTGCAGCAAGTGCAGACGCTTACGATTCCGGGGATTGTCCAGACAGCTCCAGTTGTTGATCGGACCCGGTTGTTTTTGGCGACGAATACGGGACAGATTTTTCTTTTCGATTGTGACCCTAAAAATGACCCCCTCTCGCCAATTCGTTTGGTCGCCAAAAGTACCGTTCGAGAAGGAAACCGAACAAATGAGGGGGAGATGCCGAATCCGGGATTGTCCTTCTCACAAAGTGGAACGCGACCGTATCTGGGTTTATACGATCAGACACTTTGGTGTTCGGGCGATCAGTTGGTTTCCTTTGACGTTCAACAGTCCCGAGAACGGTTTGTCCCGAAATTCACGCTCGATCCTGTCACAAAGACGCTCGCCCCACTTCGACGTCTGGAAGATGTTCTTTTCCGGGTTTTTCAACATCGTAATCAGCAGAATACGGCAATCAAAGCGTTTTCCTTGCAAGAGGGCAAAACACTTTGGGAAACCCAGTTGACGGACCCGGTTGTTCAGGAACCGGTTGTGAATGTCGGAGAACAGACGTTGCAACTGGTTACGCAATCGGGCAAGATGTATGAAATCCCGCTTGCGCAGCTTTTTCCAACAGATACCGTTGTTTCAACAACAACGGGTTCAGCCGGTTCCGTTGTTTCAACAACAACGGGTTCAGCCGGTTTAGTTGGTTCAACAACAACGGGTTCAACGGGTTCAGTCGGTTCAGCAACAACGGATTCAGCCGGTTCAGTTGTTTCAACAACAACGGGTTCAGCCGGTTCAGTCGGTTCAACAACAACGGGTTCAGCCGGTTCAGTCGGCTCAACAACAACGGGTTCAACCGGTTCAGTCGGTTCAACAACAACGGGTTCAACGGGTTCAGTCGGCTCAACAACAACGGGTTCAGCCGGTTCAGTCGGTTCAACAACAACAACGGGTTCAGCCGGTTCAGTCGGTTCAACAACAACGGGTTCAGCCGGTTCAGTCGGTTCAACAACAACGGGTTCAGCCGGTTCAGTCGGCTCAACAACAACGGGTTCAGCCGGTTCAGTCGGTTCAACGGGACGAAAACCCCTTGTTCTGGATCGGGTCAACCTTGATTTAGGGGGAGAAAAACGAGGTCAGCCAATTCGGGAAATCATCCCTCTTGCCCGAAATTTTCAGGCTTGGATCGAATTAGGCAACCAATCCAAATCCATTCCGGTTTTTGACCCCGATCCGTCCAACGCCCGGTCTTTTCGGTTTATCCCCTTAGATTCTGAATTACAGACAAGCCCAATCGCGTTTGGTCAAGGTCTGCTCGTCCCGCTCAAAAATGGTCAGGTTCAACTCCTTGACCCCAAAACCGGTTTTCCAATGACGGTTGACCCTTTTGTTGGGAAAATCGTCCCGAACCAACCGGCTCGTTGGTCAACCCCTCTTGCCAATTCGGATTCCAACGAAACTGAATCGCCCGAATTCTTCATCATCGACCAAAACCTCTCAACCTTGTATCAAGTCGCCCTTGTCAAAGAATCAGACCGATTACGTTTTCAAACGGTTTCGCAATTGAGCGACCTTCCTGTCGATTGTGACAGGTTAACGCGGATTGATAAGACCTTATTTGCCTTTTCGATGAATAACGGAGAAATCGCCGAAATCACACTTCCGAAATTGGTTTTCCGCGACCTCCTCCATGTCCGTTCGCCAATTATCTGGGGTCCCTACACCGTTCAATCGGACAACCAACCGATTGTTCTTTTCGCAACCCGAAATAACACACTGCATCTGTTGTCCCTTTCCTCGAAAAATGACCCTGACCGACCGGTTGATCTTCAATCAACAGCATTGCCCCAATCGGCTCCCCTGCTTGGAAAACCGCTTGTTCAATCGGCAAAAGTCTACCTCCTCCTTGCAAATGGGATGCTCTTGACTTATGATCCGACACAAAAGGGTTGGGGTGAAACGATTGCAACCGGCATTATTCCGCAAACAGGTCCGATTGCGATTGACAACCGGATTTTGTTGACCGGGAAAGATGGTTGTCTGTATTGGGGTCCTACAATCAAGTAAAATAAGAACGATCCACTTTTTCTTCTGCTCATGTCCACACACGCTTTTCAAATCTGTATCAATCCCGATTGTCGCTCAACGTATGCAATCGGAGAAATTCTTTCCGCTTGCCCAAAATGTGGAGCACTCCTCGATGTTGATTACGATTGGGACAAACTCCCCGTTCCTCCTTCACTCAATCTTTTCGAAAAATTTGGGTCGATGCGGTCCAACCCTCAACGATTCAGCGGGGTTTGGCGATTTCACGAACTCTTGCCCTTTGTTCCGATTGAACAATGTGTGACGATTGGAGAAGGTCAAACCTTATTGCAAAAAGCAAACGGTCTTGGACCGTATCTTGGAATGAAACCAGATTGCCTTTTTCTGCAATATGAAGGAATGAATCCGTCCGGGAGTTTCAAGGACAATGGAATGTCAGCTGCATTCACTCACGGAAAATCGGTTGGAGCAAAAAAGGCTGCATGTGCGTCAACGGGGAACACAAGTGCATCTCTTGCGATTTATGCGGCTGTTACCAAGTTGATGAAAGCGGTTATTTTTATTGGATCAGGTAAAATCGCTTACGGAAAATTGTCGCAAGGTCTTGATTATGGGGCAAAGACAATTCAAATTCAGGGTGATTTTGACGACGCAATGCAACGGGTTCAGGAAGTTTCCAAAGAACTCGGCATTTATCTGGTCAACAGTGTCAACCCTTTCCGTTTGGAAGGTCAAAAAACAATCATGTTCCGCGTTCTTGAAGCCCTGAAATGGGAGGTCCCGGACTGGATTGTGGTTCCCGGGGGAAATCTCGGCAATTCAAGTGCATTTGGCAAAGCATTTATCGAACTGCATCAACTCGGTCTCATCTCGAAAGTGCCGAGATTGGCGGTCATTAACGCCGAAGGAGCCAATACTCTTTATCGTCTGTTTGAACAGGAAGGTCTGCGTTGGAATCAAGGTCGTTACAATCACGAGCTGGTTCAACAGTTTTATGATGTAATGAATCAAGAAGGTCGAAAAGCGTCAACTCTTGCAAGTGCAATCGAGATCAATCGACCCGTCAATCTGAGCAAATGTTTGCGGGCGTTAGACTTCTGTAACGGAGTCGTCCGGGAAGTTTCCGAACAGGAGATTCTTGACGCTAAAGCGCAAGTCGGGGCAAATGGTCTTGGTTGTGAACCGGCAAGTGCAGCAAGTGTCGCGGGAACACGAAAACTCATCAATGAAGGGATCATCGACAAGTCGGACCGGGTTGTTTGCATTTTGACGGGACACCAATTGAAAGACCCTAATGCAACGGTTGCCTATCATGGAACCGATCAGGCCTATTTTGAAAACGTCTTGGGAAAACGAGGAGTCAAAACCGCCGAGTTTGCAAATCGACCAGTGAGTTGCGCCAATGATCTTGGCGAAATCATCGCTTTGCTAAAATAACGATACCGTTCACGGATATTTTTACAAAACATAATTGAAATGCCTTATTTTTAGGGTGGAAAAATGAAATCTTCGCCCCGAAGGGGCGTAACAAAATAGCCCAGGGTAAGGCGTACTCGCCGCAACCCTGGGTTGGTATCACCCGCGACAATCTGCCCTGAAGGGGCAGCACAATCCGTTGTTTCGCCCTTACAGGGCG
>JBOFQB010000069.1:0-6951 GCA_051660685.1 Thermoguttaceae bacterium
ATTGTAGACTATTTTTGGATTGGGGAAAAGGGACGGAAAATGAGGCAAAAGAAGGAGGGGGGACTCCAATGTTCAGAACGGTTTCGCTAGACTTACACTGTCCGTCTGCGTTGAACCGGACGAGAACTTTTACGGTGTCGGTTCCCCAACAAAACAAGGAGCGACCCATGTTTAGCCGCGATACAACGTATCGCGCGTTCTGAACTGCCAAAAACACGCAGAACGTTGTTCTGCGGCTAAACTCTAAGCTAATCGTTTATGCGCCCCACACTTTTTTACGTCCCCCCCGAAATCTTCGGTTTCCCCCTCCTCGGTTGCGGCATCCTCCCCGCAATCCTACTCCTCGTCATCATTATCTGGTTTCTCCTTCGTCTGCGCCAACGAAAAATAGGAGATGCCGATTTTTGGGGGACTCTTGCCCTTTTCGGCGTTGCTGAAGTGATTCTCCTCTTCATTCTCCCCCGAATGATTGGGTCAGACGGTTTTCCAATCCGGGGATACGGCGTTTTTCTCCTCCTTGCCGTTCTCTCGGCAATCAGTCTGCTCGTCTTTCAAGCGAAACGACGTTGGAATATGCCGGTTGACCTCGTGTTCTCCTTCGCCCTTTGGTGTATCATTCCCGGTTTGATTGGGGCAAGAGCGTTTTACATTATCGAGTATTGGCCTAACTTTGCCGGTCCCGATCTCTGGAGTACCCTGAAAAATGTCCTCAACATTGCCGAAGGAGGGCTCGTCGTCCTCGGTTCCATTATCGGCGGAGCAATCGGGGCCTTGTCCTTCATCCTGATGAAACGATTGCCCGTCCTCGCAATGCTCGATCTGCTCGTCCCCCCCCTCCTCCTCGGTATCTCTCTCGGACGTTTAGGCTGTTTGATGAACGGTTGCTGTTTCGGAGCCGTTTGCGAAACCGGCCCGGGAATCACCTTCCCAAGCGGGAGTCCTGCTCATCTTTATCAGATTGAGCATAACAAGGTGCATCTTTTCGGGCTAAAATTGTGTGATGAAGACCCGGGAATTGCCGAAAAAGGACCACTTCGTGTTCCCCTTCAATCGCATGAAAACCGGGATGAGATATTACGACGTTTTGCGAAAGACAAGCGACCCCATGTTAAAATTGCCGAGGTCCAACCGGGCAGTCAGGCAGAAGAACAAGGTTTGAAAAAAGACATGTCCCTTCTCGGTTTGGAAGGGATGAATGAACTGACGGGAGAAACCTGTTTTTATCTGGTTCACAATCGGCAAGGAGCCTTGTACTGTTTTGCCGATCAATTGTTTGCCAAGAAACCCGGAGTTCTGATTGCGACCGATTCCTCTGCTTTGTCAGGTTCCTCTCATTCATCTGATTCACCTGATTTCCTGAAGTATAGCAACTTGCGGGCAGAACCCTGGGAGGTTCGCCCGGTTTACCCGACGCAAATCATCAGCAGTATGACAGCCGCAATTGGTTGTCTTTTGGCAATTGCCCTTTCCCGTCGAATCCGACGAGACGGCGTGTTGACCCTGTTTTTCCTCGTCAGTTATGGTGTGTTCCGTTTTTTCATAGAAATACTGCGGACGGACGAAGAATCGTTTCTGGGAACCGGCTTAACGGTTTCGCAAAACATTTCGATAGGGCTGCTCTTTCTTGCGGTTCTCCTTGCCGTTTATCTGTTCAAAAAACAGTGAACAGAGGATAGGGAACAGGGAATGGGGATTAGGGAGGAGATTCCCGTTTAGCGCATTTCAATAATTGGTATACACATTTCACGTCTTTTTGAAACTAAAAATTCAAGGATTGCGTCTCTTAGCTCCTTGTATGATTCAAACGGCCCCGTAAAAACAAATCCGTCCGACCCGACTCGGTTCAAATCACAAAACCAAACTTGTTGGCAATCTGACAGAGAACCGATATTTCCCAAAATGCCCTTGACTTTTTTGTGGATTTTTCGGATTCTCTCCCGTTGTTCCCCTCCTTTTTTTCCTTATTGACGCCTCAATGACCACTTTTGACTGGTTCAGAACTAAACGACAAAAAGTATTCGATTTGCCAAAATGACTCAATTTCCCCTTCTAGGCCCGGTTTCCGTATGTAATAGGTCAACGATTCGACAGATTGCAGGATGCCTGCTGTTTGCGTTCTCGCTGTTTCTGTCCAACACGACAATTGCGCAAGTTGCTGCAATCGGTTTTGACGAACTCTCTGCGCCAACCCTTTCCATTCCCGGTTCACATCTGCATCCCAAATATGCTGATATTCCGTCTGACCAATCCGCAAATCAAACACCCCAACCAATTGGGGCATTGTTGTTAAAAACAGGATATGTGACACTTGGAACAGCAACGCTTGAACGGAATGTTTATCAGGTGCAAGGAAAATATGGTCGTTTTTCCGTTCCAACACATCGTGTAGAATATGCGGGTTATGATCTTTTGGACCTTTTACAGTACAAACGGTCTTTGCTCGTTTCACCTAATTACGATGAATTATTCGCTCTTGGAAAATGGTGTTTGGCAAATGGTCTCAACGAAGAAGCAATCGTTGAATTTCAGCGTTGCAAGTCCTTTGTGTCCGTTCCTCAAGCAATTCGGCTGCTTGACAATGAAATCAGAGCAGCAGAGCGAACGGACCCTCAATTTCGTCAGCACAGCAAGCTGGATGCTGTTTTGCGAGAGGAAGCGTCACAAAACTTGGACGATTTTGATTACGACCGTTGGGGTCTAACGGTTCCTCATGTCCTTGCAGAACGATTTCGTAAAGAGGTCCAACCCATTCTGATTGATCGTTGCGCCGCAACCAACTGTCATGGTTCTGGTTCTCAGAATGAATTGACTCTTCAGATACCTCAACGGACCTATTCAACAGCGGGCGCAACGGTTCGGAACATGAAAGCAGCAATGGAGCAGATTGATTTCGGCAATCCGGTCAATAGTCCTCTTTTGACAGCCCCGCTTAGAAATCATGGAGGAGTGAAACCGGTTTTTGGCAAAAAATCGCAAAACACCCAAGGTGCTTTTGAACGTTGGATCGAACAGGTTGCACAAGAAACGCCGGAATCGTTGGGACTCAATCGGAGAACGCCCAATCGGTTTGACGACGAATTGCCGTTTGAGGAATCCCGGACGGAACAATTCGCCGTTTCGCCCCAACCTCTTCCGACAGGTTCGCCGATTCAACAAGTCGGTTATTCTGAACCCAAACCTGTTGGACCAACAACAGACTCGGGCAACCTTAAAAAGGCCGCACATTCTCCGACGCAGGAAACGAAACCTCTTGCCCAACCGCGTAAATTGAAGTTGGAAAACCGGGCTGAAGACCCTTTTGATCCCAATCAGTTCAACCAAAAGTATTACAAATAGCACCTCATGTTTAGCCGAGGAACAACGTTCCGCGCGTATTGAAATCTCTGTACGCGCGATACGTTGTATCGCGGCTCAACATGAGGTCGCTCCGACGGAGCTTGATTTCTTGGGTCCCTATTTTATCTGTCCGCCGACAATGACCGTGTTAGCGCGACCTGTCATTTCCCAACCCAAATACGGGGAGTTCTTACTCTTGGAATGAAGCGTCTCCCGCGAAACCGTCCATTTTTGATGAGGGTCAATCACAACAACATCAGCATCCGCCCCAATCCGCAATGTCCCTTTCGTTGGAATTCTCAGTATCCGGGCCGGATTGGTTGACATTTTCTCAATCAAAAGCGACCAATCGAACAAACCGGGCAGAATGAATCGGGTTATCATAACCGGCAAAGCGGTTTCCAGACCAACCAGACCGAAAGGGGCCTGATCGAGTTCCCGCATTTTTTTCTCAAGAGCATGAGGGGCGTGATCGGTTGCAATCGCATCTATGGTCCCATCTTTCAGAGCTTCAATACACACCTCGACATCCTGCGCACTTCGTAAAGGAGGATTCACCTTGAAATTCGAGTCAAACGAGCGTAACGCTTCGTCCGTCAACGTCAAATGATGCGGCGTCACTTCCGCCGTTATCTGCACTCCCCGCTGTTTGGCGCGACGAATCGATTGAACCGCCCCGGACGTTGAAACGTGCATGATGTGCAACCGTCCCCCCGTCAATTCCGCCAAAGTAATGTCTCGTGAAACCATAACATCTTCAGCAGCAGCGGGCATACCTCGCAAACCGAGGAGCAGGGAGACTTCTCCTTCGTGCATTACCCCTCCTTGGGTGAGGGAGGTGACTTCAGGATGACTGAAAACAGGTCGGTCGAACATCCGGCAATACTCGAACGTCCGTCGCATAAGAGACGCATCTTCCAAAGGGGCCCCGTCGTCACTACACGCGATTGCTCCTGCTTCAAACAGTTGGGCAAGTTCCGCCAGTTCTTTTCCTTCCCGATTTTTGCTGATGCAGCAGATGACATAGACGTTAGCGCGAGCAGCGCGGACTGCTTTTTGGCGGACCAGTTCGACAGAAGCGAGCGAATCAAGCGGGGGAGTGGTGTTGGGGCAACAGCAGATCGAGGTGAAACCGCCCCGAACAGCAGCCAATGTCCCGGTCTCAATCGTTTCATCTTCTTCTTGACCGGGTTCCCGCAAATGAACATGTAAGTCAATCAACCCGGGCGCAACAATCTTTCCTTGAGCATCAATCACCTGATCTCCCTGTTGAATCGGTTCGTTATAACTGGCAATCCGTCCTTCCTCGATTCGGACGTTGATGATTTGGTCCAGTTTTTGGCTCGGATCGACAACCCGACCATTTTGCAGGTAAATGCTCATTATGAAAAGAGGGAGAAAAATAAAGTCAAAAGGGGAACGGACAGGGAACAGTCTGCCTATTCTAATTTCAATTGGCAAGAAAAAGAAGGACCGAGCCGACAAATTTTGTTTTTAGAGACTTTCCGGCTTGCGCCGGGCTAAGTAGGCGCGATACGTTGTATCGCTGCTTAACAACGTGAACTTCATGCTCCCTAATCCCTATCCCCCAATCCCTATTCCCTACCTCCTACCTTCAAACTTTGACCTTCTTTGCGTATAATTCCCCAAAGACGTTGTTCTTTTGTTCATTCTAACTCGGGAGCTAATTCAAAATGAAAAAAATACTGATTTTAACGGGAGATTTTACGGAAGATTACGAATTGATGGTCCCTTTTCAGGCTTTACAAGTGCTCGGTTACTCCGTCGATGTCACCTGCCCGGGTAAAAAAGCAGGAGAACGGATTAAAACGGCAATCCATGATTTTGAAGGGGATCAGACATATACCGAAAAGCCGGGACATCAGTTCACGTTAAACCTCGATTTTGACGCGATTGATTGTAACCAATATGCCGGTTTGCTCCTTCCAGGTGGTCGTGCTCCCGAGTATATCCGCCTGAACCCCAAAGTCCTCGAAATCGTCCGCGACTTTCACACAAAGAAAAAACCAATCGCCGCAATCTGTCACGGTCCACAAATCCTCATTGCAGCCGGAATCATAAACGGGGTCAAAATCTCCGCTTATCCTGCATGTGCCCCGGATGTCCGGTTGAGCAACGCTGAATATGCCGACATCCCGTTGGATGCTGCGTTGACGGATGGTCATTTTGTGACCGCTCCTGCTTGGCCCGCTCATCCTGATTGGTTACGACAGTTTCATCAGTTGTTGCAAAAGTGAACCATTCACAAAAAAGACGGCGGGGAGGAATAATGAAATATGTCTTGCAGTTCTTGCTGATTGTTCCTGTTCGTCTGTATCAGAAGTTGATTAGCCCGTTTTTCCCCCCGCAATGTCGGTTTAACCCCAGTTGCAGCGAATACTTCATTCTTGCCGTAAAAAAACACGGCCCCTTGCGAGGGTCTTGCAAAGGTATCTGGCGTATTCTCCGTTGCAATCCCTGGAATTCAGGCGGAGAAGATTGGCCGTGAAAATAGGGGATTGGGGATAGGGAATGGGGGATAGGGGAATACTTTAGGTATCGCGCGGACTTAGCCCGGCGCAAGCCGGAAATAATTTGCTTTTTCAAGATCAACCCCGAGTTCAAGGTCGGGCAAGGACTAATGTCAGGTCAAACGAATTCATTGGTTTTTCGTTGACGAGGACTTGAGCTGGTCGGACCCAGAGATAACTTTTAGCCTGATAATTGGGTTTTGGGACCAGAGAATCATTCGGGACTTCCTCGAAAACGTAAACGCCGGGCGTGTTGGTTGGGCGTTGCACAAAGCCGTAATGTGTTCGCAACCAATTGGTCAGCTTACGAAAATCACCCGTTGTTCCCCGAAAAGAAATTTTTTTGACTTCTTCAGAATCGAAATAATAGGTGATGGAACCGGCCAAATCGTCCACTTGATTGCCGGAAACGATTGGAACACGGTATCCTTGCAGATGCAGTTCGGGCATTGCAGCAGAAACACGGGGCCAACGTTCCATGATTTTAACCGGTGTCCAGTCAAAACGGAGTATTTCTTCAAGCGGAGTGGTTGGAATGGGCCGATAATCGCTTGAACCAGTATAGGCGGGACCTGATTGGATGATAATCGGCGGAGCAACCAATTCGTTTGACCGGGTTGTGAACTTCGCCGTCAACTCGTTCAACCCTGTCTGAATTCTCGCCCAATCTTCTTTTCCATGAAAGTAGATTCTCGGTCCCAGAAAAGCAGCCGAGCAGATCAGAATAAGCCAAAAAAACGAACGAACCATTTTGTAAAGTTGACGGATCATAACAGTTGCTCAAACCTAACAGTTGCTTAAAAATGAAGTCATTGCCCTGTAGTCCCGTAGGGACGGCCTCATTGTAGCCCCGTGCAAGACGTACTCGTCGCAGCACGGGGTTCGACGCACAAAAAAAATGAGCTGCGTAGCTGCGACCTAATTTATCGTTTAGCCGAGGAACATCGTTCCGCGCGTCCGAATCGTCAAAACGCGCGGTACGTTGTACACGCGGCTAAACTTAGGCCGCTCCGATGGAGCTACAATTTTTTGGGGGGCAATGCCCAACCCAGAGCTGCGGTCGCTTGCGCTCCCTTGCACTGGG
>JBOFQB010000070.1:0-14270 GCA_051660685.1 Thermoguttaceae bacterium
CAAACAGGATTTGAACGACTGTCGCATGAATTCGCATGATTATTTGACATATCAAGGGTAATACTGCAAGGATAAATTTGCCTATACTGCCTAAACTGTTTCGCAGACAACCCAAGTTCATAGTGTGAACACGCCCTAATAAGTGAGATAATGAGAGAAGGTAGAAGGTAGTGAAGAGTTTGGTCGTTTAGCCCCAGAACATCGTTCTGCGTGTTATTGATAGAAGTGAGAATGAAGAATTGAGGCAAATAAAAATTTGGGTCCCTCAAAAGAGGAAGAAACCGGTTAACTCGCGCGACGCCGTTATCTCCCTGTCTCCTCCTTCTTTCCTCCTACCTTCTACATTCTACCTTCTCCAAAAAAACGCGACACCGTTATCTCCCTGTGTCCTCCCTATCCCCTATCCCCCATTCCCTATCCCCTAATCACCCATTCTTACGATTTGCCCGTTTTCGGTCAATCTCCTTGAGCAAAATTTTTCGCATTCGTATTTGTGAGGGTGTCACCTCAACCAATTCGTCCGCCTCAATGTACTCAAGAGCCTCTTCAAGCGTAAAACGTCGGGCCGGTTTCAATATAAAATTGCGATCACTCCCGCTTGCCCGCATGTTCGTCAACTTCTTCTCTTTCGTCGGGTTAACATCCATATCTTCATTTCTCGCATTTTCCCCGACAATCATCCCTTCATAGACGACATCACCCGGCGCAACAAACGGTTCACTTCGTGCTTGAAGAGAATCGAGCGCAAAAGCGTTTGCACGACCTCCAACCATAGAAACCAAAACGCCGTTTGCGCGAAACGGCATCCCCTCTTCTCGCCGTTTATAACCCTCAAATCGATGATTGATAACCGCATTTCCTTGTGTCGCAGTCAACAATCGGGTTCTCAAACCAATCAAACCGCGAGCCGGAATCGAGAATTTCATCACGCAGAATTCATTGCGATTTGACATTTCGAGCAACACGCCCCGACGTCCCCCAACCAGTTCCATAACAGGTCCGGTTTGGTCTTCTGGAACCTCAATCACAAGCGTTTCAAAAGGTTCCTCGACAACACCCTTTGCATTTGTCTTAAAGATGACTTCAGGTTTGCCAATTGACAATTCATAACTCTCGCGTCGCATTGTCTCAATCAACACCGACAAATGCAGCACCCCGCGTCCGCTTACCGAATAAGCGTCCGTCCCCTCAATTGATTCAACACGAAGTGCAACATTCCGTTCTAATTCCCGAATCAAACGATCCCGAAGATGTCGGCTCGTCACAAACGTCCCCTCTTTCCCGCCTAAAGGGGAATTATTGATACTGAACGTCATACGCAAGGTCGGTTCGTCAACATGAATGCGAGGTAAGGCAATCGGATTTTGCGGGGAACAAACAGTATCCCCGATTTCAATGCTTGGCAGTCCAACAACGGCGACAATATCACCTGCGTCAACTTCATGCACTTCCGTTCGTCCGAGCTTGTCAAACGTGTAAAGCTGCGCAATTTTTCCCGGCGTTTGACGATCCTCGGTTTGCATGAGAACGACATTCATCCCTTTTCGGATACAACCGGCCCGGACCTGACCGATTGCGATTCGTCCGACAAACTCCGACCAACCGATTGTTGTGACCAACATCTGGACAGGAGCGTCGATCTCGACAAGAGGAGCCGGAATCTTCTCAATAATCATGTCCATAATCGGCAGTATATTGTCGTTCGACTCCTCAAGAGTCAACTGCGCAAATCCGCTTTTCGTGCTCGCAAACAAATACGGAAAGTCAATCGTTTCATCTGTTGCGCCCAACTGAATGAAAAGATCATACATTTCACTGAGCACTTCTTTTGCTCTTGCATCTTTCCGATCAATTTTGTTCACAACAACAATCGGTTTCAGCCCCAATTCAAGGGCTTTACTGAGAACAAATCGGGTTTGCGGCATTGGACCTTCTGCAGCATCGACCAACACCAGACAACCGTCTGCCATACAAAGAACTCGTTCGACTTCTCCGCCAAAATCCGCGTGTCCGGGCGTGTCAATAATGTTGATTTTCACCCCCTTATACGGAATCGCAATGTTCTTTGCCAATATGGTGATTCCGCGCTCTCTCTCCAAATCATTGGAATCCAATATTTGTTGCCCGCTCAATTGAGCGTCTCGGAATTGTCCACTTTGACGGAGCATGCAATCAACCAACGTTGTTTTTCCATGATCGACATGAGCAATAATTGCAATATTACGAAGATCGTCTCGACGTTGCGACATATATTTTTCTCTCTTCTCCTATGTTTATTCTGCAAACGGTTAGAAAGGGTTTGTTTTTCGATTGGAACGCGGGCATCCTGCCCGCCTTTTTTTCTTGATGCAGGCAAGATGCCTGCGTTCCGACAAAATGTCCATTTTGTACCCGTTTCGGGTATACATTGGGTTCAGATATTTTATCCAATTATTTATTGGGAAACTTCAAAAGCGTCACACTGTAAGGTTGGACCCCGACCGAACCATTTTTCAACGACGCTGTTGAGTGAACAATATCAATTCGTTGGGGTTGACCCGGGTCATTGAACGACTTGGGATTATTTTCAGGATCGGCAATGACAAACTTTTCTACCTTTTCGGGGTCAAATTGCTCAAACACCCCTTCTAAGGTCAAGTCAATCGGAAACGCAAACGGATTGACAATTGCAACACTCAACCATTTTCCGTCTTCAGAAAGCATCCCCTGAACATCAATCGAAGACGTTTTGTCCCCAACGATTTCGGTTGCAACCGGAATGGAACCAAATTCCTTGCGATACAGCTTCAATACCAATCCCGTCGTCTCAAACTGAGCCTTTTTCTTGTCCGTTTTGATACAACCAATCACATTAACCGTCTGAGCATAATTCGCCATAATAAACAAATCCGACTGTCGGGCAAATTCGTGCAATCCGGCTGCAATTCCAAGTCCGTCTTTCTGGAAATAGCGGGTCCCCAATTCCCCAAAAATGTACGGTCCATACCAATAATTCCATTCATCCATTGCTATTTTAATGTCCTTCCCCTTAAGTTCCGGCATTGTTTTGCGGTACTCACGATGTGCATTTGCAATCCGGCGAATCTCATTCGGAACCAGTTGGACATGCGCCCCCACATTCCGTTTATCCTGAACGTAAAAATGCTCGCTAATATCATCCATGTTGTGAGCGCAACCGGGAATGAATGTTTCATCCCATTTTCCAACTGCTCCAACACCAATCAGACGAATACTGGAATCGGCCTTACGAAATGCGTCGGCAAAGAAATTATGGCGCTTAACGTATTCGCTGACCGGGATGTGACCGATCTGCCAATCTCCGTACATTTCATTTCCCAGACCCCACCATTTCACTTTGTACGGCTCGACCTGTCCTTCTTCAGCCCGTTTTTTACCCCAATTGGAATCGGCAGAACCGTTGACATACTCCAATTCGGCAAGAGCATTAGCGACATCACCATCTCCGGTGTTGATTGCAATATAAGGTTCCGTCCCAAGAATCTTACAAAAGAGCATAAATTCGTTGATTCCAAAATCATTATGTTCAACCCCCAACCAAGCCGGATTTTTGCGAGGAGGACGACGATCCCGTTCGCCAATTCCGTCTTTCCAATCATAACCGCTCACGAAATTTCCGCCCGGCCAACGATAAATCGGGGCATTAAGTTCTTTGAGCAACGCAAGAGTGTCGGCTCTCATTCCCTGCACATGATCGCCCGGCATAAGGGATGCTGTTCCAACGAAAAACGACCCATTTTTTCCATAAGCGGCAATTTCAATTTCAACGTCATCATAATCGACCGGCGATTCAAACTCGTATTCTGTTTTGTAGTAATCACCTGTTTGAACAGGAAAGGTGAATCGGGAAAATTCTTCATGAACGGGACTCCAATGCAGGTGTATTTCAATCTGTTCAATCCCCTCTGTTGCTTTAATCCAAGCATAACCGGGATACTTCATTCCTTTTTTAACGGCAAGACCTTTTTGGGCAACCCCCAACCAACGAGGTTCATTTCCGGCGATTGATTCCGGCGTATGTTCGCCGACAAAAGGTTGATCCGAATTCATGTTCATTTGACATTGATAGATGGGATACCAAGCCGATTCCGGCGATCCAACCGGGAAAAAGAATTTGCGGTCTTCCAGCATTTCCGCCCAAATACCGCCGTATATACAGCGTCCCAAATGCTCAATAAACTGACCGTAAATCAATTCCGAAAGAGGTTCACTTTTTTTGGTCAAATCAATTTGAACGGTTGGTTTCAACGACAAAACGTCCAAACGGACCACTTCCTCGAGTGCAGCAGTATTCTCAGCTGCACTGAGTGAAGATACATTGAGCGAACTTGCGATCAAAAGACAACAACTGAGCGGGAACAGCAAGCATCTGAAAATCATGGGAACGACCTTTCCTTTTCTGGGGGACAATTGACATTTTCAAACGTCGGAAAACGTCTGAAAACGCCGGAAAAAGTTCACCCCAGTATAACAGCAAAAGTCGAAAGGTCGAGAGACTCGCAGAAAACAACTGAATCAACGGTTTTGGCCTAAACGATTCCTCGTAATTTGAATTGTTTGATCTTATTGTAGATCGTCTTTTCGCTGATTCCCAGTTTCTGAGCCGATTGCGCCCGATTCCCGTTGCAAGCGTGAATCGTCTCAATGATCGCCCGACGTTCAATGTCCATCATACTCAAACCCGCTAAACCCATTGTTCCCTCAATCGTTAAATGAGGGTCAAAATGAATCTCATTCTCCGTCACAATCGTGTCTTTTGCCGAATCAACCGCTCTCTGCAACACATCTTCCTGTTCCCTTATATTGCCCGGCCAAGTATGCAGTTTGAGCTTCATAAGAGCCGATTGAGAAAGAATCGCCTGATTCGTCCCCTTTTGCAAAGCAATCCGACGAAGAATGTCCTGAACGAGAAGGGGCAAATCATCCGGTCGATTCCGAAGAGGTGTCGCCGTAATCGTCATGGAACTGAGACGATAAAACAGGTCTTCCCGAAAACGACCTTGCGCACATGCAATCGCCAAACTATCTCGACAGGTTGCAATCACTCGCGTATAATTGGGACGTGATTCTGTTGTTCCAACTGGTCGAAAAGACCGTTCCAACAACAATTCAAATAACCGTTCCTGTTGAGTCGAAGAAAGACATTCAATTCGATCTAACACCAGAGTTCCATGTGAAATCATCTCCAACCGTCCAACCCGTTCTGTGATTGCTTGACCATTTTCTTGCGAGACAATCCCGCAAAGATCAGCATCCATAACATCAGGAGGAACTGAATCGCAAGAGACGACAACAAATGGTTCCAAAGCCCGATTACTTGAGGAATGAATCAGTTGGGCAATCACATTTTTGCCCGTTCCCCGTTCTCCCATGATAAGAACCGTGTTGTCCAAACGACCAAATGCTTCGATCTGTTTCTTCAGCGTTTGCGCAATCAGCGACCCCCCAATCAACGAATCATAGAGTAAAGGTTGTCCAAGAAGTTGGCGTAATTTTTTGTTCTCCCCAATCATCTGGAAATTTCCAACTGCAAAGGACAGACTGTTGAGCAGTTGTTGACGATCACAGGGTTTGGTCAGATACAGAGTTGCATGACGACAAATGGTCCGACGATGCTCCACATCATTTGTCGGTTCATCTAGGACGAGAATGGGCAAATCGGGACATCGTTCTCGAATTTCCCGGCATATCATCTCGAACTGACCGTCTTTAGTGACGACATCGATTAAAACACCTGAAATACTGGAATGAAGTAACTCAACGGCGTGCAGACCCCAACCTGTATCCAGAACGCGATACTTTTCTCGTTCGAGAAAGTGTCTCATCATCATTCGATAAGAAACATTGGCCCCTATAAGCAAAATACTTTTGGTTGAGACTTCATCAGAAACCGGTTCCTGATCTGAACCGTAATACCTTGCTCGCATTTTTTCAGATGGTGTCGAGAAATGCCGATCATCAATCACCGTTTGGTCTTGTACATGCAACCTCGTTGTATTCATTGAATTGCCCCGCAATAAAAAAAGTTGACAGAAGAACCGAAAGAGTCATTCTACTGTTTGAATTTATCTTTTTTTTGTGAATTTGGGAAAAATAAGTATTTTTTTCAGGAAGTTTTTTGATAAAAATAGACCAAAAAATCAGATGTAGGGGAAATGCGGGGCAAAAATTCCTGCAATACGGATTGTAAAGATTGTCCAGAAAAATGTTTTTTTCCGATCTCTTGCAACAACACAAAATTTAGGGCACAATAAATGAGTCCGGGGTGTTGCGATCCCGTCCTTTCTGCCAATCAACACTGTTTTACTACTGATTCCATGTTCTCAACACCAGAAGAATGGTATGACGCTTGTGTACTTTGCAAACAAGGCGGAGATACACAGAATGCGATTACCATGTTGCATCATTTGCTTGAAACGTTTCCCGAGTATGCCCTTGCTTATGCCGCATTAAGTGCCTATTATGCGCAAATGGGGGATTTGTTCAGGGCAATTGAACATGGAAGAAAATACTGCGAGTTAACACCCAATGATCCGTTTGGTTTTTCCATTCTCAGTCTGCTCTACATCAAACAGGGTTTACGAACAGAAGCGGAAGATGCGTTGATGAGTGCCCGCGATTTGCGAATTGCAGCCGAATTGGGCAAAAAAAAGGCGGAGAACGAGGAAGAATCGTCAACAGCGTAAGTAAACAGCTTCACAAATAGTGTGCATGAAACCCGTTTGCAACAACGGTTTTTTTTGAACACTTGGAAAATTTTTGATCCGGTTCCGCAACTCCGTCAGGAGTTGTCGAATGGTAGAAACGACGGAAAAAATGATTTTGAACCCCGTCGGGGTTCCACAAATGATTCAAACTGCTTAAATTGTCCCAAGAGACCATTGGAAAACCCAGACGGGGTTCAGGTTTGTTTTTCAACCGTCATCTACCCTAACGCAACCTCTACGAGGTTGGGAGAATGACACGTTTGTTTATGTGTGCAACCAACCAACCAACCAACCAACCAACCAATGTGTTTTTTGGGGCTGGACGGGATAGTGGAGAAGGAAGAACCAATTCAAACTTTGGTAATCACAAGTAAGATGAGGGAAGAGAACATGTCATTTAAGGTGCTTATTGCGGATGATAACCCAACAAATGTTGAGTTGTTAGAAGCCTATCTTGCCGGTTGTGATTATGACATCGAAATAGCGGTTGACGGTCAGGATACACTGGACAAAACAGCATCCTTTGAGCCGGATTTGATACTGCTTGACATTATGATGCCGAAATTGAGCGGATTTGAGGTTTGTGAACGACTCAAAAGTGATCCTAAGCGTAAAGACATTATGATTCTTATGGTAACGGCGTTGTCCGATTTGGGGGACATTGAAAGAGCCGTACATGCCGGTTGTGATGATTATTTGAGTAAACCGGTTAACAAGCATGAATTGATAAAACGGGCGGACAACCTACTTCGGTTGCGACATGTAACGGACGAATTGGAACGTTTGCGTCGGTATATCGATCAAATGGAGGAAGACAGTTCACTTTGAATAGGGACGCAATGAACTGGAATTCCTTCCCGTTTTCTGCCTGATCCCTGTTCTTTCGTCCATGATGCCCCGCACCATTATTCCGTGCTGTCATGTTCTCTCGCTGTCATATTTTCTGCTGTTGTGTTCTCTTGTTGCGTTCCCTGTTGTAGTCATTTCAGTTCGAGTTTATGACGTTTATTTCCTTCCCTCTTTTTTTGGGCGGACTTGTTGCAGCCGGGATTCCGATCCTGCTGCACCTGATGATGAGGGGGGTTCCCAAACGGCTTGATTTTCCTCCTCTTCGATTTCTTCAGAAAAAAGAACAACAGTATCATCGCGCGCTGAAACTCCGTCATTTGCTTCTTTTGTTCCTAAGAGTTAGCTTATTGATCCTCTTAGGACTTGCTCTTGCACGACCGGGAATTCATTGGGGCGACGCAAAAGGACCTCCAAAATTTCTTTCATCATTCGGTTCACAAGAATCTCCGGTTGCGGTCGCTCTTGTGATTGACAATTCGCCAAGAATGAATTTACAGAAGGAAAACAAAACCCGGTTGGACGTCGCGCAAGAGGAAGCCTGTTGGGTTTTGTCGCAATTGCCCGAACAAAGCGAAATCGCCGTTGTAACCGGTTTACAAGTCAATGACACCTTTGAAATTGACTCGGTTGCAGCATTAGAACGTGTTCAACGAATTGCGATCAACGACGCAGGTCGATCTGTTGGAGAATCCGTTCGTGAAGCGATTCGCGTCCTTAAAAATAGCGAGTTGGAATCGAAAGAGTTGTACATTTTCAGCGATTTGACTGCCGAAAGTTGGCCGAACGAATTGGCTGCATCTGTTCTTGCCCAACAAGAAGGAATTCGAGTCTACATTTTTGATGTTGGCGTTGAAAAACCCCATAATTCGGGAATTGCAAAGCTGACTCTTTCGGAAGAGGTCTTGTCGGCTCAAAGTCCCTTACAATGTGAGATCGACCTTGTACATTATGGAAACCCCGAATCTCGAATCGTGGAATTGGTTTTGCAGGACCCGAATCGAAAAGAGGACGAAGCGGAACAACGACGATCCTCGCAAATCGTTGAATTCTCGCAAGGGACAAACAAACAGACGGTCCATTTTTTGATTCCGACTCTTCCTGTCGGGCTTCATCAGGGGGTGATTCGGTTCACAACATCAGATGCTTTTCCGCAAGACGATCAGGTTTTCTTAACGGTTGAGGTTCGTCCTGCTTGGAAAATCCTCCTTGTTGCATCTGAACCAACAAAACAACATGCCCGATTCTTTCGTGAAGCAATTGATCCAAGTACACTTCGTCAAGCGAGCGACTCGGCATTCCAAACCGAAGTTCTTTCTTGGACCCGTTTTCAAGGGCAGACGGGTTCGGATTGGGACAAGTATCAGGCGATTTGTCTGCTCGACCCCCTTCCTTTAGAACAGGGACTTTGGAAAAAATTGGCCGATTACGTTTCTCGCGGACATGGACTCGGGTTGTTTTTTGGGCGCAACGCCAATCCGCCCGCTTCCTTCCAAGACCCTGTTGCTGTTGAGTTAATTGGGGGAAAACTGTCGCAAATCTCTCAACCCGAATCAGCCGTTTTTTTTGCTCCTGATAATCTCCAAGTTCCCGTTCTGTCCGCCTTTCATCTCTTATCCAACATCAACGAAATTCCTTGGGAATTGCAGCCGGTTTTCACTTTTTGGCAATTGACCGATTGGGTTCAAACAGCGGTCGTTGAAATCAAGTATTCGGACGGAAAACCGGCGATTCTGACCCGATCCTTAGGACAAGGGGTTGTGTTGTCCTCAACAACCCCTTTTTCTGACTCTCCTAACGCCGATCCCTGGAATCTTTTGCCGGTTGGTGAAAATTCTTGGATATTTGTAGGACTTGCAGAAGGAATTGCCCGATTGTTAGTCGGAGCAGCCGAACAATCGTACAACTTTTATGTCAGTCAAACGGCAACACTTCACCTCAAGGAAAAAGAGATTCCGCCGACCCTTATGCTGACTCTTCCGGACGGAAATGGTGTTCGCTTAACCGTTGAAACATCCAAACGACAGGTCCGATTTGGCGGGACAGAGCAAATCGGCCAATACCGATTACGTTCAGCAGGGACACAAGGACTGGAAAGTGGTTTCAGTATCAACCTGAAACCGGAATCACTGAGTCTAACCCGAATTGATTCCGAACAGTTGGACAAGTATTTTGGCGAGAAGAAGTACCAATTGGCCCAAAACCGCTCAGACATCGAACGTGTTGTTTCTCGCGGTCGAACGGGTTGGGAACTCTTTCCTTACATCACGCTTCTGATTTGTGCCCTTTTCCTTTGTGAAAACATCCTCTCGAACCGGTTTTATACCGCACAACGCCAATAGAATCCCGCTCAAAACGGAGTTTTAACGTCCGGCTTGCGCCGGGCTGGAGCATTTCAATAATTGGTATACACATTGCATGTATTTTTGACGCACAAATTCAAGGACTGCATCTCTTAGCTGCATAGCAGCGACCTTTTTGTAGCCCGGGGTGAAGCGCAGCGAAACCCCGGGTTCAATGAACCCCCACAAAAATGAGCTGCGTAGCAGCGACCTAAATATGTCGTTTAGCCGCAGAACGACGTTCTGCGTGTTTTGGGCAGTTCAGAACGCGCGATACGTTGTATCGCGGCTAAACATTAGGTCGCTCCGACGGAGCTTGCGTTAATGGGAGGAACGGAACTAACTTTGATCGCAGTCCGTCACATAATCAATGTCCTCAACATCATCATAGTAGATTTTACTGATCGGCAATTCAACGATTCCGCGACCTCCTGCTGCTTGTAATCGCGCAATCAGTGCAGCATCCCGAACTTGTCGTTCAGGAACAACAACAAGAATGTCCAGACTCTTTCCGTCTGCCAATTCACTGACTGTTGGACTTTGGAGAGCCGGAATCAACTGTTCCTCTTGCACTTTTCGATAATCATCTTTGCTCATGTTAATCATTAAACAGACCTGTTTTTCGGCGTTAATGACCCCGCAAAGCATCGTTTTGAGCAATTTGATCTTGTTCCGTTTCCAATCATCTTTCCAAGTCTCGTGATTGGCAATCAGCCGAACGGTACTCTGCAACACTTCGTCCACAATCCGCAAATTGTTCGCGCGAAGTGAACTCCCGGTTTCTGTCACTTCAACAATTGCGTCAGCGAGATGGGGCGGTTTCACTTCGGTTGCTCCCCAACTGAATTCAACATTGGCGGACACTCCATGTCGGGCGAGATAATCTTTGGTGATCTGGACGACTTCCGTTGCAATTGTCTTTCCTTGCAAATCGTGAACCGATTGAATGTGCGAATTTTGCGGGACACACAAAACCCAACGAACGGGTTTTCTGGACACTTTGGAAAATTCGAGTTTTGCAACATGTCGGACTTTATCGATTTTTTGGGTTTCAACGATCCAATCCCGACCTGTCAAACCGACATCGAGAATACCATCTGCGACGTAAATGGGCATTTCCTGGGCGCGAACCAAAAGACATTCGATTTCGGGATCATCAATCGAGGGGACATAACTGCGTGAACTGACCCGAATATTCCAACCGGCCTGACGAAATAGTTCAAAGGTTGCTTCTTGCAAACTTCCAGCTGGAATTCCCAATTTTAATACGGACATTATTCGGCCTTACTCTCTGAAAATAGGTAAAAAACAGGTAATAGGAGACACTCGCGTCTCTGCTCGGCAGATACAGTGTACCTGATGCACTCTCAAACGGCAAAACAGACCTCTTGATTTTATCTGATTTCGTAAAACCCGACAAGGGAGAGAGGAACGGAGAATGAACGGTCTCCCAGACTGCTAACAAGTTTGGTTTTGCGATTTGAACCGAGCCGGGTTGGACGGGTTTGTTTTTACCACTAAAGACACGAAAAACGGTATTTTGTGAGGTTTTCGTGTTTTTTGTGATTTTCGTAGTTCAAAAATGAAAAGGACTCCTTTTCGCAAAATTTGTTAACGGACTGGAACGGTCCCCAATGTTATTTTGCCGCAAAAAGGGCGTTGAGACAGATTGCCGACCATGTTTCAAAGCGGGAAAGGTCGCTTAACAATTCCGCAACCGGTTGAAATCCACTTTCGATAATGTCCGGTTCATTGGGCTGCATGTTCGGCTCGACCAGTTCAAAACGATGAACAATCCCAAGATGAACACGTCCGACTTCGGTTTCATCATCGTTAATCAAACCAACACATTTTTCGGTGTAGGGTGAAAATAACCGAACCTCTTCCTGTAATTCCCGGTTCATTCCTTCCTTGTAATAATCACCCTCTTTTGCCCCTTGCACATCATCCAACGAAATATGTCCCCCTATCCCAATACTTTGCTTATGATGCAATCGGGATTCTCCCTGTCCTTTTCCGCGAACATAGCGAAACAATGAAACCTGACCGGTTTGATCCGTCCAAGAAAAAATCATGTAAGGAATCAACTGTTTGAATTCCGGGTTCTGTTCGGCTTCACTCCGCTTCATAAACCGAACATGTTCAGGAGAGAGCAACTGGTCGCGGTATTGGTCAATTTGGCTGCAAAAACCTTGAAAATGCCCCATTTTGACAAACAGGGAACGGGGAATAACGAGGACGCTTTCTTCGGGAAGGGACATGAGGAAAATTTGAATTGGGGGGAACAGGTTTTAGACCGGGTTAGAGACTACAACGCAGATTTTGAAATACGGTTTAATATTCCAGACCACAACACTGTTTTTTTTGCAAACGATTGGAAATTTTTTGATCCGGTTCCGCAACTCCGTCGGAGTTGTCGAATGGTAGTAACAACGAAAAAAATAATTATGAACCCCGTCGGGGTTCCACAAATTGTTCAAATTGTTCAAAAAAACAATCGAAAACCCCGACGGGGTTTGAATTCGCATTACAAGCGTTTACTACCAATCGACAGTCCCGACGGGACTGAGAGAGCGACAATAACACCTTTATACGACGATTGAGAACACCCCATTTACTGAACTGATTTGAGAATCGGGGGACTACTTTTCCCCGAGCAACGTTTGATACTCGTCCTCATTCTTGATTTCCTTGACCCGAATCGTTCGGAATTCAACGGGATCATTATGTCCAAGAAAACCAATCAACCCCGATTTGTTAAAAACATGATTCGGATTGTCCTTGTCCATACACTTCTTTTTCCCCTCAATAAAATCCGTCATGTCCGTCTCGACAATCACCTGATCGTTGCAAATCACCCTGATGTTGTTTCCAAACGCAAGAATTTCCATACTGTTCCAATCCCCAACCGGACGAAGAGAACCGCGTTTTGCGGGAACAAATCGATAAATGGAACCATGATACTGATAAGGCTCAAGACTTTTGTACTGATCGGCAGTATCGTCAAGAATCTGGACTTCATGTCCGTCATAAGCGGGATTAGCACCTAGTTTGGTTCGGATTCCAACACCATTATTTCCGCCCGGGGGGAGTTTGAAGTCAAAACGGAAAACAAAATCTCCAAACTCTTTTTTCGTCAGGAAATTTCCCCCCCTGTTACAACGAATCAGGTCGTCAACCACTTTGTAACCCCGGACATCTCCTTGCCAAATCTCTTTGTCAATTGTTTTTCCGTCAAATAACAGTTCAAAACCTTCCTCCTGCTCTCTTGCCGAAAGTGTGTTCGGTTCCCGCCCCGCTTCTTCTTTTGCAGAGAGCGTATAACACGAGAAAAACAAGGAAAGGACTACAAAAAAACAGCTGATTTTTTTCATTGTTGACTCCTTGAAAAAAGGGGAAATAACAATTGCGACAATTACGCTCACATGACCTCAATTGTCCGGGACACATTTAGCAAGATCAGCAAGTGATATTCTTACAAAGGGAACGGGACAAGAGAAAGAGCAGGACGAAGCGACCTGACTATTATAAACAATCTGGTTAGGATGACCAGAGTCTCTCGCAGAATTCAACACAGTTGCCCAATCCGTTAACAAGTTTTGCGCAAAGGAGCAATTATCATTTTTGAACCACGAAAATCACAAAAAACACGAAAACCTCACAAAATACCGTTTTTCGTGTCTTTAGTGGTAAAAACAAACCCGTCTGACCCGGCTCGGTTCAAAGCGCAAAACCAAACTTGTTAGCAGTCTGCACAGTTGCCCTTCTCTTGGTCACATCACTGAAAATTTAATCCGCTTTATTTTGGTGTCCGGCAAACGCCGTTGTATTTCTTCAACGAGTTGAGGTTCGTACAATGATAATTCTTGAACAAGGGCGACATGTTCCACTTTGACGGTCAGGACACCTCGACGAACATCCCCCAAAAGAGCATGAGGGCAAAGAGAAGAGGGCAAGAATTCGGCAACGACAGAGTTCCAGACGTTTTGGATTTCTTCATTTGCTTTATGCCGTTGAAAACCATAACGGGACATGAGTTGGGGGAGAATTTCCCCAATTCGGACGGGACCGATTGGTTGAGCGGACAAGGAAGTTGACATTCGACGTTTTTTCGGCATGTCAAAGAGCAAAAATGAGTGAGACAGAATGAAATAAAAAGAGATGGAAGGAGAGAGATAAAGGAGAGATCGAATAAGATGAAGGGGAGTAAGAAAAAAAGTAAGCGTTCACGGGAAATGACAATTGGAGTCCTATTCTTAGCACCAAAGGTGCGTAACAAAATAGACAGCGGTTTTAACCGCTGGTGTCAAAATGTCAAAAAGTATTCGCCCTGTAAGGGCGAAACAATGAATTGTGC
>JBOFQB010000071.1:0-6326 GCA_051660685.1 Thermoguttaceae bacterium
CACATGGGATGTTGGGCTGCACGGTTGACGCCGACATTATCTCGAAAATATCGCGCCAATTACAGTTGAGTAAGTCTCAGTTTCTCGCGTTTATTGACTGCACAATGAGCGAACGGGAATACAGGGACCTGCTGCAACAACGAGGTTGAATCGCCGTTTATTCTGCGGCATTAAAAATTTTCGGGTCCAAATGAACTCTTGCAGGTTTTGTCCGTTTTCTGTACAATCATTCTCACTTGAACGGCAGACCGTCCTTGAACAACAAATCGTCCTTGAGTCAGACCGTCAAGGAAAACCGTTAAGACGGTTCGGTTGTCATTTGAGATACCTTCCCCTTTAGAAACGTCAATCGGCAAAGGAACGCATTATGAAAAACGTTATTGTTCTCATTCTTGGAGGTGGTCGGGGGACCCGACTGTACCCGTTGACCAAGTTTCGTTCCAAACCGGCCGTTCCGATTGGGGGAAAATATCGGTTGATTGATATACCGATTTCTAACTGTATTAACAGCGGTTTGAACCAGATTTACGTTTTGACCCAGTTCAATTCGGCGAGTTTGCATCATCATGTTCATTCGTATGCGTTTGACAATTTCAATAATGGTTTTGTCGAGATTCTTGCAGCCCAACAGACTTCGCAAAATGGGACGTGGTATCAAGGAACGGCAGATGCCGTTCGGCAGAATTTCAGCTATTTTCGTCAACGAGGGGCGGAACATGTTTTGATTCTCTCGGGGGACCAGCTGTATCGTATGGATTTTATGAAGATGATGGAGACACATCTGAAATCTCAGGCGGATGTCACGATTTCCGCCGTTCCTGTTTCACGAGATCGAGCGTCCGCACTTGGAATTATGCGACTGGACAATAAAGGTCGGGTTATTGGTTTTCTTGAAAAACCGAAAACCGAGGAGGAGTTGGATCACGTCCGAACCGATCCGAAATGGATTGAGGGTCAAGGAATTCCGGCAAAAGGTCGGGACTGTTTGGCGAGTATGGGGATTTATCTTTTCCGTAAAAAGACCTTGTTGGACGTGTTGGAAAAGACTTCGTACACGGATTTTGGCAAGGAGGTTTTCCCGGCTTCGATTCGTTCGAAACATGTTCAGGTTCATCTTTTTGACGGATATTGGGAGGACATTGGGACGATTGGTTCGTTTTACGAGGCGAATTTGGGAATGACGAAAGCGAATCCGCCGTTTTCCCTTTCAGATGCGGCGAACCCGACGTTTACACGGGCCCGTTTTTTAACGTCCAGTCGAATCGAAGATGCCCGAATTCGGGATTCGTTGATTGCAGATGGTTGTGAGATTCAGCAAGGGGCTGTGATCGAAAACAGTATCATTGGTTTACGTTGTCGAATTGGCAAAAATGCCGTGATTCGTAATTCCATCATTATGGGGAATGACTATTATTTGACGGATCAGGAACTGGCCGAAGATCGGTCGGTTGGACTGCCGAATCTGGGAATCGGCGAAAACACGCTGATTGAGGGGGCGATTGTTGACAAGAATTGCCGGATTGGCAACAATGTGGTGATTCGGAACGGTCAGAACATCACGGATTCGGAAGAATTGCCGTATGGAATCATTCGAGACGGAATCATCTGTGTCGAAAAAGAGGCCGTTTTCCAAGACGGAACCTGTTGTTAGAACGGTTTCTTTCAGGAACTCCGTTGTCCCTGCAAAGAAGCTGCATTGACGACTTTAGTATTTGCGCATAAATAACGGATACATAATCATTTGATTTGTTCCTTTCGTGAGGTTCGTGTTTTTAGTGGTTCTTTTATACCACGAAATACACCAAAAACACGAAAGAAATACAGAACTTTAATCCATTGTGAATCCGCAATTTAGATTGGTTATTTGCGTGCAGACATTTAACTCATTACCTCAATCAAGATATGACCCGATTTATTGTTTTTTTGGCGATCAGTGTGACCTTCTTGAGTCTGAATTCCGTAATCGGGGCTGATGAAGGGGGGCGTGAAAGAGGGGGGAAAAATGGACGTGAAGAGGTTCGGACGGTTCAGTTTGCAAAAAAAACGCAGGTGATCGCACATCGTGGAGCAAATGCGTTTGCGCCGGAAAATACGGTCCCCGCTTTTGAAAAAGCGGTTGCTCTTGGGGTCGATTTTGTTGAGATTGACGTTCGAGGGAGCAAGGACGGGGTCAATTTTATCTTGCATGATTCGACGTTGGATCGGACGACGACGGGGACGGGAAATGCGAGGTCGTTTGATTTTGCGGCGATTCGGGAACTTTCAGCCGGAAAAGGTTATGACAGACGCTTTGAATCGGTTAAAGTCCCAACATTGGAAGAGGTTTGCGTTGCGGTTGATCATGCCAATAAAACATATGGACTAAGAACGACGTTTTATGTGGACTGCAAGGACCCGGTTGTCCCGGATATGTTAACGACTTTGAAAAAATATGGTTTTCTCGATTCCTGCATCTTTTACGGTTCAGAACGACTACTTCTCTCACTTCGCAAATTGGAACCGCAAGTCCGCATTATGCCCGCATTAGGGGGACCGGTTGGTATGGAGGAGATTATCGAGGAGGTCAAACCTTATGCTTTTGACATGTCTTGGAAAAACCTGACGAAAGAGTTAGTTGATAAGGCTCATGCAAAAGGGGTGAAAATTTTCGTTGATGCTCCTGGAAATGCAACGGTCAAGGAACTGCGCGAAGTCATGGACATGGGGGTTGACGGGATACAGACTAACAATCTGTTTGACGTTTTTGAAGCCGAAAATTGGGAATAGGGGTTAGATGTTAGGGATTGGGGAATAGGGGATTGGGGTTAGGGAGGAGTACCTCTCGCATTGTCGCACTATTACCGATCATGTGTCAAATTGCGTTGTTGCACTTTTCCATTCTTAATTCTTCCCCTATTCCCCAGTCCCTATCCCCTGTCCCCTACCTTCTCACCTTGCCAAATACTATTCCTTTTATTGCGCAGACGAATCGAGCGACGCAACGACGTTGTGGAGCATCCGCACTTTGCATGGTCTTGTGTTCACTTGGAATTGAGAAGACGGCGGACGAAATCTGGTCAATT
Organism: Thermoguttaceae bacterium; assembly: GCA_051660685.1. GTDB lineage: Bacteria > Planctomycetota > Planctomycetia > Pirellulales > Thermoguttaceae > JAVBSX01. The sequence goes on from JBOFQB010000071.1 coordinate 3,063, forward strand.
TTGGAACAGGATTTGCGGCGAGAAGTGAAACAGGATTTGGGACAGAATCTGGAAGAAAGTTGGAAACGGAATCGGGTTGCTGAGTCCGACATCCGGTCAAAAGGTCTTGCAACATTCCGTTTGGCGACGTTTGCCCGGTCTTACGGGATTGACGCTGTTCCTGTTCGTTTTCAGAAACCCTGGAATTTTTTGAAAAACCTCGCCGTTTCTCCCGATTTACGACTAATTCTCAATTTGAGGGTCCGTCCCGCTTCTCCACTTGGTCATTTTGCCGTTTTTGTTGACGCAAATTCTCATGTTGATCGGAATGATTATGTTGACAGGGATTCTCCTCTTGATCGGGATTCCAATTGCAACGCAACCGGGATACAAACCGTTGCTCCAACCGTCCGACTGCATGATCCACAAAAGGGACCGAATCAGGTGTACATGGAACCAGAACTGCTCGAACTTTGGCGTCGTGAACCTCAACCGTCTGAAATAACCGGTTTTGTTGGCGTTCTGTTCTGGAATCGGGGCAATCCGACTGTTCCAACCCAATCAATAACTTGTCCAAAATGTCAAGTTTCTTATCCTCTTCCTCAACATTTTGTTTTACGGAATGATTTCAAAACCGTTTTCTGCCCCGAATGTGGGGGAGTGGAGAATAGGGGATAGGGAATGGGGGATAGGGAATAGGGGGGAAAAACGGAAAATAAACGCAAGAACGGGGTAAAAGTCAGAATAAGGTAAGAAATATGGACAAGCAAAGGGCGAAAAAAATTTATAAGCGGTTGCAACAGTTTTGTCCTGACGCTCAGTGTTCATTGAGGTTTGACAATCCGTTGCAATTGCTGATTGCAACCATTCTTTCGGCGCAATGTACGGATGTTCGGGTCAACATGGTCACACCCCTTCTGTTTGCGAAATACAAAACAGTTGCTGATTTTGCTCAGGTTCGGCGAGAGGAGCTTGAACAGGTGATTCAGAGTACAGGTTTTTATCGTAATAAGGCGAAAAACATTCAGGAATGTTGTCAACAATTGATCGAACGACATGCAGGTGAAGTGCCCGGGGACCTCGATTCGCTTGTTGCACTCCCCGGAGTTGGTCGCAAAACAGCCAATGTTGTGCTCGGCAACGGTTTCGGACGTTCAGAAGGGATTGTTGTTGACACTCACGTCTTGCGACTTGCACAACGGATTGGACTGTCAAGTGAAAAGACACCTGAAAAGGTCGAAAAAGACCTCATCTCCCTCTTCCCGAGAAAAAACTGGGTCGAAATCAGTCATCTCCTCATTCAACTCGGTCGCCAAATCTGTAAAGCCCGAAATCCCGATCATCAACATTGCCCCCTCATTGACCTTTGTCTCTCTGCAAGGACAGAAAAAGGGAAATGAACAGGAATGAAGATAGGAAGATTCACTGTTTCCTCATTTCAGGTAAACCGATTGGTCGAAAACGGTTCCCGGTTGGATTCGTTTTCGCAACTGTTCCTCACTGTTCGCAAAAAGTGGGGAAATCTCAACCGTAATGCCGGGAGAGACGGTTGCTCCAACGTTTTTCAACCAATTGGTGTAATAATCGTTTAACTGTTGTTTGACCAATTCGGGGGAGTATTCAGCAGAACCGGGCGCATTTTTCAACGGGGCATAATTTTCCCGGGGATCGACTTCAACAACGATTGCGTTTTCGGCTCTTGGGAGAAGGTCAAAGATGAACCGTTCAAACTTCAGAGCATTGGGTTCTTTGGGCATAACCTTTTGACCAACTGGACAATCGGTGTTTTTCGTCTCAGTGTTGATATAGGGGACTTTCTTCTTTGCTGAGATATGGTATGGAAGAGCCGATACAATCAGGGCTGATTTCTGGAGAAAATCGAGCGTCAATTGGTGTACAGCAATACTTCCCGCCCAAAATTCAAGGGAACCGTCCGCAGTCCGGCGTTCTGACAGGTCGCGCGGAATGTCGCTGTACTCTATAACGTGCAATCGTCCGTCGAGCTCAATCACGTTCCCAACCCGATCATCAGGTTGCTGTTTACGCACAACTTGGGAGGTCATCTCTGAATGACTTAAAAGATGATACCCGAGAAATTCGGGGGAGCAGATGTCAACAAGCGCATTATCAACCTGAAAATAGAACAGATGTCTGATTCCGCGTTGTTGCAACTCTTCAAGCACAGAGGAAGAAGCGTTCTTCAAAGAAGGTTTCTCCAACGAAGGAGAATCGTCCCCCGCAAATGCAGCAAGCATTCCTCCATGTCCGTTCGGACTGAGTTCAATCCGGCCTTTTTCGGCGAGCAACACTTTTCCCGATTGAGCATCAACAGCGGGCATTGTTCCTTGACAGAAAACAAAGCGGTTTTCGGGGGAAATGCCAAACCAATTGTTTGTATCCAAAAAGTGTCGAACTTCCCAATCGGTTGCGGGACTGGTCATAACGCAAAAAGGGATGTCCCGACCCGATTCTTGGGATCGACTCAGAATTTTTTCGCAATGAATCTGAAACAGACTGGTTCCGTTGACCGGACCAATCGGAAATGTTCCTTTAGGATGCGGATAACCGAGCCGACTTCCTTGTCCTCCTGCAACAACGAGGACGGCATATTCGCCGTTTGCAAGAGCCGTTAACCCCGCTTCAATTGCAGCCGAACGGGAAATACTCTTTTTTTCAGTTCGACCCGAATTGTTCGATTGACTGTTTAGATTTGACTGCGCAGTCAAGTTCGATTGCTCAATCAAGTTGGATTGACCGCTTAGGTTGGATTGACCTGACTGTTTCGAGAGCGAGCCGAATTGGTAATTGGGCGGAGCTTGACCCCGTTTTGCAAAAGGTTCGACATCGAGAAGTTCTGTTTTTTGACGAACCAATTGGTCAATCAACGAAAAATCAATCCCGCAAATCTCTTCGGCAAGAACCTGTCGTTCGGAATCTGACAATTCATCCCAAAACTGGAGTAAGTGTTCTTGAGCAAAGGGACGCAACTGTTTCAAAAGGTCAGAATACATAAGATCGGGATCGGGAAATAAGGAATTGAGGGTTGGGGAATCAAGAAGTGAGATGAAATGTGGGGAGAACTCACAAACATTGTAGAATCATCACCAACAAAAACAAGCATCACAACTCGAAGGGGCAAATCCTTCTCAGTCCGCTAACAAGTTTCACTTTTTGAACCCCAAACGCTTTGCGGTTCGACGTGGGTCCGCTAAATTTTTTTCACAAACTTCTCGCAAACACCGCTCGCCCCCTCTCAGTAATCGCAAGACACTCAACGCCATACTC
>JBOFQB010000072.1:0-8648 GCA_051660685.1 Thermoguttaceae bacterium
TGAAGCGCAGCGAAACCCCGGGTTAGGTGCAGCAAAAAAATGAGCTGCGTAGCTGCGACCTAAATATGTCGTTTAGCCGAGGAACAACGTTCCGCGCGTATTAAAATTTCGGAACGCGCGATACGTTGTATCGCGGCTAAACATTAGCATAACCCGGGGTTGCGGTCGCTTAGGCTCCCTTCACCCCGGGCTACAAAAAGGTCGTCCCGACGGGACTACACAAGTTGTCAAACCGGGTTAAACAAACGGGGGACTTTCAGGTGATTGTTTCAATGCAAACTCTATGCAAGCGATTTTTTATCGGATTCCGAATCACCAATCCCAAAATTCAAAGTGGACAAGGCACTAGACAGTGCATATCCTGTTCAACGACGCTGCAACGTCTCTCGTGTATTTAGCCCGGCGTAAGACGGATCGTTTAACCGCGATACAACATATCGCGCGTCAAAGAAGACAGGCAGAATATAGACAGAATGTAGGAGATAGGAAGAAAGAAGAGGGTTGGGAATTGAGAATCGAGAATGGAAAATGGCATATACCCCTAATAATCATCATCGAAGTCGGCCCGCATTCACACTCCTCGAATTGTTGGTCGGGCTAAGCCTTTTCGTCGTCCTGGTCTCCATGATCTGGTCGCTCCTCGAACTCTATACCAACTATTATCTGCTTGGAACTCGTCGCGCTGAACGGTCACAATTGGTCCGCTCGCTTTCTCAATTGCTGACCGAAGACCTCGGCGCAGCAATTCAGGACCCCGTTCATCCAACAGTCCAATCGGCGGAAAATGATGCGTCCGTTCGCCGATTCGGTCTCTCGGGAGATGCAACCTCCTTGCGGATCGATGTTGTCCAAATCAACCCTTTGAATGTTGCGCAATGGGGCGATTCTCCAATCGGCTCAACATCCCCCAACCGGTTTCGGTCAGCTGTTTCTGGTCCCGTCCCCTTTGCCGGTCCCCAAGTCCCAGAATTGAAAACTGTTTTTTACGATTTTATCTCTCTTGCCCAAATTCCCTCTCAGCCAAACCTCAAATGGGGATTATCGCGCAAGGAGCTTGATTTTGAGACCCCGACAGAACCGGTTCAAGTGACAGGACAGTCGGGGAATGTTGCCGAAGTTTTTGAAGAGGACCAACCTTTTGCGGTTGCCCGATCCGTCGGAACGGGGACAATACAGCAGAGTTTTGCGGCGACGGACAGAAATGACCCGAATTCGGCCAATCCCGACTTTCCGAATCCCTCTTTTCAAGATTCCTCAGGGTTTCCAACCGGTTCCAACCCGTTGTTGTCTGGTTCTTCCAACGCTCTCGCTTCTCCCGGCTCTTCAAACTCGTCATTGCCCAATCAAGGAGGAACAAATCTGGCCCAAAATTTCAAAAATGAAACCGATCTGGGAATCATGTGGGCCCCTGAAGTCGTCGATTGCCGGTTTCGATACAGTGACGGAAACGGTTGGACCGATTCTTGGGATTCTCTCGCACAAAACGGACTCCCCGTTGCAATCGAGGTCGTTCTTCAAATCATGCCGCTTGAAGATGTTGAAAAACTGCGAACCAGTCCGTTATTGTTGACGTTGGAAAACCGAGAACGTGAGAAACCGCAAGAAGCGGCTGATTCGGAAGATGTTTTTGCGACTGCCCGTTCGGTTGGAACAGCAACAGTGACGCAAAATTTTGAGCGTCAGGAAAAGCAGCCGGGCCGAACACTTGCGCAGGTAACGGACGAACTGGGACTCTCTCCCCCGGTTGAGCAGCGAATTTTGCTGTATCTGCCGACATCACCACATATCAAAAGTACGGCATATCAGCGACCAACGGTTCCCGTTCAACCGTCCCCTTTGAGAACTTCGGGTACACCGCCGTTAATTTCGGCGGAACCGGCACTTGAAGCAGCCCCTCTTATTTTACCTCGACCTCAACTGACACCGAGTCCGAAGAAGACGACGGATCGACAACAGGAATGGATTCGCAAGGGACCTTAACGATTTGTGCCTATTCCAACCTCGCAAGTTGTTTGCCAAATCAGGGGACATTGGATAATGCGAAATACAGAAACGTCCTAAACTTCCCATTTTCACTAATATAACGGTCTAGGGACAATAAATTTTTCTTAACCGGCTAATTTTGGTCAGATTGCCTGATTGGTCCTCAGATTGCCGAACGTCTTATATGACAAAGAGATAACGATTGTCTAGTAAAGGGGAGATGATTTGCAGACGTGAAAAACAAAAGGACCTAACCTGTTAATATTAAAAGACTTAAGTCTTTTTTTCAAAAAAAGGTTGACTCCCTGTTTTTTGCCGCTATGATAGGTCTCTTCACAAGCACGAGATACCATATATTGTATGCGTCTCGCATGACACCTACAATATGTTGTGTTTTTTGCTTGTTTTTACATCATAACCGGCTGGTCTGTTCGATGATGGATGTCGAGCCCGGTTACTTGTCTTCATATAAGCCCAAAATTCTTGATATGGTAACCCAAGATCGTATAGACGTTAAACATGCTGCGCACACTAAACCCAATTCCGAATCGGTTGTTTTACAACGATTGTCGGCAGGAGAGACATCGTTGGAACCGTTGGTCGAAATGAATTCCTCCGTTCGGAATCATGTTTCCGACCGAATTGGCGTTCAAGGGAATAACGGTTCAGGTCAAACAGGTTCAGGTCAGACAGGTTCAGGTCAGGTGAGTTCGGGGCCAATCCGTTCCAAAGGACTCAAAATGGAAGCCGTTTTCTGCCCAAGTGACGTTGCCGACCCGTTTGATACGGTTGAATGGGAAAAGCGGACTGCGACAATCAAAGGAGATGGAGGGAATGTCTATTTCGAGCAAAATGATTGCGAATTTCCGAAAAACTGGTCCCAACTCGCGGTCAATGTCGTTGCAAGTAAATACTTTTTCGGGGAACCGAACACCGCCGAACGTGAGAAGAGTGTTCGTCAACTGATACATCGTGTCAGTCGGACGATTGCCGATTGGGGCGCGGAAGATGGTTATTTTTCGACCCCGGCAGATGCTGAAGTCTTCTATCGTGAATTGACCTGGTTGTGTTTACATCAATGTGCGTCGTTCAATTCCCCCGTTTGGTTTAACGTCGGTCTTTACCCTCAATATGGGATTACCGGGGGAAAATGTACTTGGCGTTGGAATGAGAAAGCGGGTGAAGCAACGCAACCTGAGAATTCGTATGAATTTCCTCAAGCATCCGCCTGTTTCATCCAAAGTGTTGAGGACAATATGGAAGCGATCATGGAGCTTGCTCGCAGTGAAGCAATGCTCTTTAAGTTTGGAAGCGGGACGGGAACCGATTTGTCCACAATCCGTTCTTCTCAGGAAAAACTCTCAGGGGGCGGAAAACCGTCAGGACCGCTTTCTTTTATGCGGGTGTACGATCAGATTGCGGCAGTCGTTAAAAGCGGCGGAAAAACCCGACGAGCTGCAAAAATGCAATCGTTGAAAGTGACTCATCCTGATATTATGGACTTTATTGACTGCAAAAAACGGGAAGAGCACAAAGGTCGTCTTCTGATGAAAGAAGGTCTTTCTTACGATGATGCGTATTCCTCGATCCTCTATCAGAATGCCAATTTGTCCATTCGGTTGACCAATGAATTCATGCAAGCGGTCAAAGACGATAAAACTTGGGCAACACGTTGGGTGACGAACCCTGAAAAACGGGGACCCGAATATCCGGCCCGAGAAGTGTTCCGTAAAATCGCCGAAACGGCTTGGGAATGTGGTGATCCGGGCGTTCAGTATGACACCATCATCAATGATTGGCACACTTGCCCGAATTCCGGTCGAATCAATGCGTCCAATCCATGCAGCGAGTACATGTTCATTGACGATTCCGCGTGTAATCTGGCAAGCATCAATTTAATGCGATTTCGTCAGGAAACCGGCTTGTTCGACCACAACAAATTCGTCAAAGCAGCCCGGATTTTGTTGATTGCCCAAGATATTATTGTTGACCGGGCGAGTTATCCCATTAAAAAAATTGCCGAAAATTCGCATAAATTCCGGGCGTTAGGACTCGGATATTCCAATCTCGGCAGTCTGATGATGAGTTTGGGTCTACCTTATGATTCCGAAGAAGCGCGCGCCCTTTGTAGTGTTTTAACGGCGTTGTTGCATGGAGCAGCGTATAAAACAAGTGCGGAATTGGCGGATGTCGTTGGACCGTTTGCCGCTTACGAGGTGAATAAGGAACCAATGATGCGGGTTATGGAAAAACATTGGGATGCTGTCAACCACATTGAAAAAAGTCCCAAGTACCTCAAATCAGCAGCCCGGGAACTTTGGGATGATGTCCTCGATTACGGTAAACGATTCGGGTTCCGTAATGCTCAATCAACGGTTCTTGCTCCGACCGGGACAATCAGCTTTATGATGGATTGCGACACGACCGGGATTGAGCCGGATATTGCATTGGTCAAGTTCAAACAATTGGCAGGAGGTGGAACGCTTAAAATCGTCAACAACACGGTCCCGCTTGCTCTTGCAACACTGGGGTATTCAGAGTCCGATATTCAGTCGATTACTAAATGGATCGAGGAAAAGGGGACGATTGCAGGAGCACCTGCGTTGTTGGAACAACACATTCCAGTTTTTGATTGTGCCTTTCCAACTCCGGGAAGTGATCGCTGTATTCCTTGGGAAGCGCATGTCCGTATGATGTCGGCTGCTCAACCCTTTATCTCGGGCGCAATCTCCAAAACGGTCAACATGCCGAACAATGCAACCGTCCAGAATGTTGCCGATGCTTATCAGCTCGGTTGGGAACTGGGTCTTAAAGCATTGGCGATTTATCGGGACGGTTCCAAATCGGCTCAACCTCTTTCGACCGGGCAGGACAAGAAGTCGGATTCGGTGAAAGGTGATTCCTCACAAGGGAATACGGGAAAAGAGGGCGTTTTGGGGGTTTGCGAACAGTGTGGACGTTCGTCGGAGGAACCGGATAAACGACGCCGAAAAAGAGATGTTGCAGCACCGAAACGGGAACGATTACCGGACACGAGACAGTCGATCACACACAAGTTCAATGTTTCAGGACATGAAGGTTACATGACGGTTGGACTTTACGCAGATGGACGTCCGGGGGAACTTTTCATTACTATGGCGAAAGAGGGGAGCACAATCGGCGGTCTTATGGACTGTTTCGGAACGGCCCTTTCAATGAGTTTACAGTATGGAGTCCCGCTCAAGGTCTATGTTGAGAAATTTTCGCATACCCGATTTGAACCAATGGGGCATACGAAGAACCCGGACATTCCGATTGCGAAAAGTGTGGTCGATTACATCTTTCGTTGGTTGGGGCGGACGTTTATGCCGGAACTGGGTCAACATGCGAGTGAACATCATCACCATCATCATTCCCATGATAACGTGCAACAGGGGGGGGGAGGAAAAGCGGTTGTTGCAGGAGCTAATGAATCGAAGTCAACCGGTTTGAACCCTGTTTCTGCTCCGAAAGAAACGGCGAATCCAAACGCTTCTTCCGTCCATTCCGCTGTCCCTTCTTCGGTCAAGCCGAAGGAGGTTGGATTGCAACCGGGAGAGGTTAAAAACGAAGTCAAAGGAACAATCAAGGTTGAAGAGACGGTTGTATTGCAACCGGTTGGAGATACGCCCGAAAAGGTGAAAACCGTTCTTTCAACGGTTGAGGTTTCGGCCTCTTCGCTTGAGACCCGATTGGTGAATGCACATGGAGAGACGAGCAGTTCGAGCGACCAATTTGCGACGTTCCAATCCGACGCTCCTGCGTGTGATTCATGCGGGGCGATCTGTGTCCGGGCCGGAAATTGTTATCTCTGCTACAATTGCGGCAAAAGTATGGGCTGTTCGTGAGAGGGGGAACCCTAAATCGCAGTCCGCTAACAAGTTTTGCGAAAAAGAGTATTTTCATTTTTGAACCACGAAAATCACAAAAAACACGAAAACCTCACAAAATACCGTTTTTCGTGTCTTTCGTGTATTTCGTGGTAAAAACATATCCGTCCAACCCGGCTCGGTTCAAAGCGCAAAACCAAACTTGTTAGCGGACTGCCCAAAATCGGGGATTTGACAACGGTTGGGCGGTTTGGTACATTGGGGCGAGATCAAACCGTTGCCCGTTTTGTCCAACACCAGAATTTTCGACTGTCATGTTTTCACGATTCGCCCGTTTGCCGATTCCTGCCGTCTCCTTTCTCCTCGTTCGGCTTTGTGTCTCTGCGATCTACCTTGTCGTTCCTGCCTTTTCCGTCTTTTCCGCTGTTTCCGTCGTTGCAGCGGATTCTCCACAATGGGGTTCCGGTTACACCCATAATAACGCTTCGTCGGAAAAAAATATGCCGGAATCGTTTTCAATCGGTCGGCGCGACCCGAACACCAACCGAATTGTCGATTCCTCGCCGGAAATTCGTTGGGCTGTTCCGTTGGGGCGAAATAATTATGCCCCTCCAACTGTTGCAAGCGGAAAAGTGCTGATTGGGACCGATGATTGTGCCGCTTACGATTCGGTTCTTGAAGGAGATCGGGGCGTTTTGCTCTGTTTTGACGAAAAGACCGGGGAATTTCTCTGGAAACTGGCACTTCCGAAATACACGAAAAAAGCCTGTTATGATTATGCGGCAACGGGAATGACCTCTCCTCCAACGGTTCTTGGGGACCGAATCTATATGATTTCCAATCGTGGAGAAGTTCTCTGTCTCGATCTCAACGGCATGAAAGACGGCAATCAAGGTCCCTTCATCGAGGAAGGTCAATTTATGACGGGACCCGATCAGGCGGAATATGTGCCGACCGAAAAAGATGCGGACATCATCTGGTGTTTGAACATGGAGGACGAACTCGGAATTCGTCAGCATGATGCTGGAAATGCTTCCATCATGGTTCATGACGGACTTTTGTACATTAACACGACGAACGGATTGAACGCCGAATATACCTCGGTCGAGAATCCCGACGCTCCCTCGTTACTTGTCGTTGACGCTCAAACCGGTCGTCCTGTTGCCCGGGATGATTTTTGGGTTCGCGGAGATGTCGTTCACGGACAATGGTCTTCCCCCTCGATTGGAACAGTTGGAGAGAACACGTATGTTTTTTTTGGCGGGGGAAATGGGGTTTATTATGCGTTTGAAGCACTGAACCGAGAAAAAGTGCTCGCCGATTTGGATGAGTCGGGAAATGGGAAGAAGCTGCATAACATTCAGGCGCAATGGACTTATAATGGACAACCGATTGAGGAGGACGGAACGCGTCGTCCGTTCAAAATTGGTCGGGGAAGTACCTCTTGGACCTGTCAACCTCCTCCTGTTTTTGCGGACAATAAGGTTTACATGATTTTCGGAATTGCTGGTTGGATCGGCAAACAACCGCGCAAAAGTCAACTGGTTTGTGTCGATTTGACCCAAGATTTGTCCGGAGAGGTTTCGGAAACGGCAAAAGTTTGGACGCTTGATATGGACGGGGGACTTTTAAGTGCTCCAACGGTTGTGGACGGTTTGGCGTATTTTGCGGATCGCAAGGGGAAATTCTATTCGGTTGACGCAACAACGGGCGAAGTCTACGGAACAGTTCGTTTGAAAGGTGATTTTTGGGCTGCACCTCTTGTTGCGGACGGAAAAGCGTACATTGGAGCTGAACGGAAGACGCTTTACGTCATTAAGACGGGGAAGGAGCCGGAAATCATTGCCGAAGTTGCACTTCCTGAACCGACGTATGCGAGTATGGTTGCTGCAAATAGCACCTTGTTCGTCCCGACAAGCGGTTTTCTCTTCGCCGTTGAAAAGAAAGACACCCCGCGCCCTTAACGTTGACTCGTTCGAGAATTGATTGGCGTATTAAAAATATATCCATTCTTCCAAAAATAGATGCCTGTCAAAATGATGACTCCGTTTTTTCACAAAATATGCGTCTTTATTTGGGGATGTCTTGTTCTCCTCACTCTTCGTTTGCTCTATTTCTCCTTCGATCCAGGTATTTCCTTAGCAAGGGATATTCCTTTCATGTTCAGTTTGGCTGTCATCATACTCCTTTTTTCAGTGATGCTCATCAAAAATCGTTTGATCGCCTTTCTTGTTTGTGACATTGGTTTGATTGTGATAAATACATGTTGTCTTGCCTATCTCCTGCAACTCGGACTCCCTTTATTATGGATATTGTATGACTGAGATGTTGAAAAGAAAGACACCCCGCGCCCTTGAGAAACAGTAAACTAATAATGATTGTTTAGCCGCGATACAACGTATCGCGCGTTCTGAGATTTCAGTCCGGCTTGCGCCGGGCTAAGTACCAGTCCGCTAACAAGTTCCGCGAAAAGGAGCAATTTTCATTTTTGAACCACAAAAATCACAAAAGTCACGAAAGTCACGAAAATCTCACAAAATACGGTTTTTCGTGTCTTTTGTGTGTTTCGTGGTAAAAACAAACCCGTCCAACTCAGCTCGGTTCAAAGCGCAAAACCAAACTTGTTAGCAGTCTGGGCTGAGTACAGGCAGAACATTGTTTCTTATTCCAAATGACAGATATTAGACATGTTGCATAACCTATCATGGTCTTTCGGCGTTGAGGATGGCACAGACCAATTTCGTGCGTAACAGGTGTGTTGGACGGCGGTTACGATACGGATGCGACATGATCTTGAATACCTTGATCTTCGCGTTA
>JBOFQB010000073.1:0-8248 GCA_051660685.1 Thermoguttaceae bacterium
TTCTTACACGAAAGTGTATCAGCCCATTTATTTGGCGGCAAACCTCCGACGTTGGTTCCGGCGGTTTCGCAATGATTCTTGATAGCACCCGAACGAGAAGTTCCCTCGCCTGTGATCAAATTCCGTGAACGCTTACGAAAAATGGATGAATATTAAATCCCGAACCCCGTCGGGGTTCCGTTATGGTAAAAAAACGACCGAATGACCATAACGCAACTCCTGCGGAGTTGTGGATTTTGGGGAACGATCTACTACCATAACGCAATCCCAAACGGGATTGAGGAGGAAACACCTACTGTGTTGATTCAAAAGGGGTTTTGCACTTGTCCGTGAACGCTTGCAAATTGTTTTGTGCGGACTTTGTCATTTTCGGCCCCGTTGCCCCTTTATGAGGCAACCTGTATAATGGAAATTCACTTGAAGGTCTCAACATTGTCTTTCTTCCTGTTCAACACCGCTGTTGATTGCACTATTTTACGACATGACCGAATCTGGATTGAAAAAAACACGTTTCTCACAAGGGGTAATCGAGTTCGTCCGACTTGTTCTTCCCCCTGTCCTCATTATCCTTTTTGGTGTGGTCGGCTTTGTTGTCCTCGCCGGACTAAAAACACCCCCGGAAAAAACCGCGCTCCTTTCCAAAGCGTTTCCGCTCGTCTCCATTGATTCCGTAAAACCCGAAAATGAAGGGGTCAACATCGTCGTTGACGGTGTTGTTGTCCCTTTTCGGGGCATTAACATTGGAGCTGAAGTTGGCGGACGGATTGTTCAAAAATCGGAAAAATGTCGGGCCGGTTACTATGTCGCAAAAGGTGAGGAACTTATGGAAATCGAGCCGACGAATTATTTGCTCGATTTGAAACGATTCGAGAAGGAAATTGGTTCGGCAACCAATGCTCTCGAAGAAAATGAGGTTGAATCGCAAAATTTGCAAAAATTGATTGATTTGGCCCGGGAAGAGTTGGAACTCCAACTCAAAGATATTGAGCGAATGAAAACCTTGTTTGAAAGCAACACGATTTCGTCGGGGGAATTTGAGCAGTCTCGAAAAAGTCTGCTCGGGGTTCAAAGCGCTCTTGCCCAACTGGACAACCAACTGCTGCTTTGCAATCAACGACGGAATAATCTGGAAACAACAAGAGAAAGAGCTGAAATTCAGTATGAGAGAGCAAAAGTTGACCTTGCGCGAACCAAAATCGTTGCTCCTGTTGAGGGGATGATTGCTGAAGATTGTGTTGAAACCGATTCCTATGTCAATGTAGGACAGCGACTGTTAACCTTGATTGACACGACAAAAGTTGAGATTCGTTGCAATATAAAGATCGACGACATTTATTGGCTTTGGATGCAGATGCAGCAACAAGGGGACGGGACACTTGATCCGACGGAGTTGGCGAGGAGTGATTATCAGATTCCGCAAACGGATGTCACCATTTCTTACCAATTTTCCGATCAACAGCAATTTGAATGGACCGGCGTTCTTAAACGGTATGACGGAGCCGGTTTTGATGTTGCAACCCGAACAGTCCCTTGCCGAATCGAAGTGCCGAATCCCCGCGATGTCCGTTTCGTTGCAAAATCCGGTTCATTACCAGAAGAACTGAGTGTTTTGGGCGATCTGAATATTTCCGCCAAACATGTCAATGGTCCCCCGACCTTGTTCCCCGGCATGTTCGTTTCCGTTATCATTCATGCTCGACCGGACATGAAACTGCTCTCGGTCCCTGAAATTGCGGTTCAACCGGGCGGAACTGTTTTGAAACTTTTGGACGGAAACATCATCGATATTGTCAAGGTCGTCATTGTCAAACGATTTGATGGTCGTGCAATTCTCAAAAGCATCTCAGGAAACCTGCAAGAAGAGGACGTTATTATTGTCTCTCCAATCAGTTATGTTGAACAGGGGATGCAGGTCCGTCTGACGTCGGAATAGAACTTTTGCACTGAAATCATCGTATAAAAGTACCCCACTTTGACGACTCGTGTCGTCCCTTTGTTTAGCCGCGATACAACGTATCGCGCGTTCTGAACTACCCAAACTGTCCAAAACACGCAGAATGTCGTTCTGCGCCTAAACGACATTTTTAGGTCGCAGCTAACGCAGCTCATTTTTTGTGCAGCATATTCCTAAAGGTCAACGCACGTTGTTTGCTCTGAAAATAGGTGTAAACGACATTCAAAGACCAAAAATACAATGTTTCTCCCCAACCTCGTAGAGGTTGCGTTATGGTAGAAAAGGGACAAAAACAAAATCTGAACCCCGTCGGGGTTCGGTTATGGTAAAAAAACGTCGGAATGACCATAACGCAACTCCTGACGGAGTTGGAGATTTAGGGACGATCCGTTACTACCATAACGGAATGTCTACGACATTCGGGAAATGCCAATAGGATGATGCAAAGCATTAGTACCCGACAAGTCGCAACACATGCAATTTGCCTATATTGCCTAAAACAGTGCGCTGACCCCGCCTATTCCAAAGAGTTTTGCATTAGGAATGACAAAACGCTAATGCGGCAGTTGGGCAAGCGGTCACACATTGTTCGGCAAGATCGCCAAGTCCTTTTTCGAGCGTTTCGTCAAACGGAACACCAACCTGAACATCAAATCCGCGACCGAGAAACGCAAGACCGGGCAAATCCGACGCCGATTCGGTCAGTGAAACACAAACGCCGCACTTAATACATTTGGCCGGTTCAAAGAGAATGTTCCCGGATCGTTTGATAAGAAGTGGTTGGACACTCGTCTCTCTAAACCGTTGAGTTCGGGCTTCATATTTTTCCGACCATTTCAAAAGTCGGCATTTCTCCCGTCCCCGACAATCACAGTGCAGACAACGATTTGCCTGTTCAACAGCTTCGTTCATTTGGTAATCGGCCAAACCCGCATCTTCCGGTTCTTTTCGTGTACTGCTCGAACCATTTGGAAGGAAAACCGCAAGTTCGTCCGGTTGCAACCTGCCCAAACGAACCGAATACAAGGTAGAACGGACTCTCGAACTTTGGGTCCAACCTGTTGTCGAACCATTTCGGAGGTAATCGTCCATTTCATCTGCTGCTTCACGACCATCTGCAACACTGCGGACAATCATTGCCTGTTTTCCGCGAATAAGAGTTCCGGCTGCAAACAACTTTTCCCGTTTGGTCCGAAATGTCCCCTGATCGACAACGACATGGGAGTTTTTCATCTCGACGCCAAGTATCTCCGCCGTTTCTCCGTCAATCGTCCCTGTTGCAAGAAGAAGAGCGTCAAATCGCTCCATCATCCCCTCAAACAGATTTCCAGACTCCCCTGTTCGTTTGAAATCAATCGTCGAATTCCCCTCAAATTGGATCGGAAGTCGCAACAAATGGTCAATCTCGGTCTCAAGGACCTCTTGCGGAAGAACGTCTTCGTCCCAATTCCGCAAACGACCGCCCGGTTTTGCCTGTTGTTCCAACAAAACAACATGATGCCCGAGAATTGTTAGATAATAGGCAGCTGAAAGACCGCAAGACCCTGCTCCGAAAACGGCAACTGTTTTGCCCGTTGAAGGAGCAACCGGGGGAATGTACGGATCATTTGCCCCCAAATCGGAATCCCCAATGAAACGTTTGAGTTGACAGATGGAAACCGGTTCATCCCGTTCTTTTCGTCGGCAAATCCGTTCGCAAGGTTTGGGACAGACACGCCCAAGAACAGAGGGCAAAGGAATTCGTTCCTTAATCGTCCGAATCGCTTGTTGAAGATCGTGATTGACCAGATCACGCAACATTTGCGGGATGTCCATTTTGGCGGGACAGGCGAAAACGCAAGGGGCATAACAATCACCTCGATGATCGCTCAAAAGCAGTTCAAGAGCAGTCCGACGCAGAATGTGGACTTCTTGGGTTTCGCTTTCAACATTCATTCCGGGCACAACCGGGGTTGCACAAGCAGGAACAGCCCTTCCATTCACCTTGACAAGGCAAACGAGACATGAGGTCGGGGAGACGACCGATTCTGGGGAACAGGACACTTGGGTGTGACAAAGAGTCGGTATGTCAACGCCCAGTTTTTCGGCTGCAACGAGAACCGTTGTTCCTTGCGGAACACTCACCTCACGACCATCAATCGTAATACAAACTTCCATAGTGCGCAACACCAACTGACGGTTTGTGTTCCGTTGAGCAATCGAGACGTCGGAGCTTGACCGACACGCCAATTCAGGGCTTAATCTTTACGATGTCGAATCTTGGATCGCATTCGTCGTTTTTTTCGTCCCAATTTCCTTCGCCCTTTACCGGTCTTCTTTGTGCCCACGCCAAATCTCTCCGCGTTTTGTGAATGATTATTTTGATGAATATTCTGTGTTTGAATACGTTTTCCGGGGACAACACCCGGGAGAACCTGCATGATACCTGAAGTCCTCTCTTCTTGGAAGTGGGGGGATACAACCTTTCCGAAAGAAATCCAGAGTGCAAACGGATACGGAAGAGGATTCTTGAGAAATTGCTCTTTCCTGAAAATCTGTTTTTCGATATAGTACGCCGCAATACTGAAATCGGTATGAATACCTTTGCTTCTTTGTAAACGTCTTGCGTTGTGAGATATTGCCTGTTCAGCATTGGAACTTTCAGACCCTCGAAGGTATCGTCGACAACATGGATTGTTGCCTGATTTTTTCGTCAACAACAAAAACAGGGAGGTTTTTGTGAAAAAGCGTTTGTCTGCGCCCTTGCGCTGGATCCGCCGTTCGTCCCTTTTACTTGCGTTTCTGCTGAGTCTTTTGGCCCCTTTGCTGACTGCCCCTGCTCTTTGGGGACAAGGGCAAAATCAAAATAGAGGGGATAAAAATAGTGAACATTATGGAATTTTAGGACCAAAGGGTTCCAATGATGTTGTTGGACAAGTTGAATCTTCAGACTCTTCAGGTCCGTCGCAACTCCCCTCTCAGGTGAATCAGGCTGTTTACAATGTAGAACGGCCCGGTTCTCCCAGAACGATTGCGATTTCGGCAACCGCATTACCTCAACCGGGTCGGGGGTATCGATTTGAAACGGCCAATTTTGCCGTTCTCAATGCTCCGACACCTGAACTGGCCCGTTATTTTGCGGAAACGGCGGAACAATCACGAAAAGATTTGGCAATTCTCTGGTTTGGCGAACAAATGCCGAACTGGTCGGCCAAATGTCCAATCCGAGTCAAAGTCGGACCTCATCTCGGAGCAGCCGGAGAAACCTCATTCGTTTTCAACAACAGAGAAGTCTATGGTTGGGACATGCAGGTTCAGGGGAGTGTTGAACGGATTGCGGATTCGGTTTTGCCGCATGAAATTTCTCACACGATCTTTGCAAGTCAATACCGCGAACGGGTTCCTCGTTGGATTGATGAAGGGGCTGCAACGTCGATTGAACATGAATCTGAAAGAGCCAAATATCGTCAGAAATTGTTGGAATTCGTTGATCCCCGGGTCAGACGGGCTTTGCCGTTTAACCAAATGGTTGCGATTCTGGGAGATTATCCGTCTGATTACATGCCGCTTTACTCGCAAGGAAATTCCGTTGCCGAGTTTCTCATTGCTCAAGGAGGACATCAACGGTTTACCTCATTTGCCCGATCAGGGATGAAAAATGGTGATTGGAATACAGCGATTCGTCATCATTACGGATACAACGATTTGAGTGATTTGCAGGAAGTCTGGATTGGTTGGGTTGGTCGGCAATTCCCGCAAATTGGCACTTATGAACCGGTTCTTGCCCGAAATAACCGTGTTATTTCGGCAATCCTTCCCAACACCGCCGTTCTTGCGGGGAATCAAACATGGGACATTCCTGAATATCGACCCAAATACTTACGATAACAAGGGTCTTCAACTCAGCCCGGCGCAAGCCGGACGGATTGGGAACGCAGGCATCTTGCCTGCATTTCTTCCTCCCAACGATTGAGGTTGACACAATCGGGGCGATTTGATAGACTCCCGCCGCGAAAAAATCGCAAATATCATGGCAACTCATTCCCTCAACGTGGTTTTCTCAAATTTTAGCAAAAGGATTGTTTCTATGTTGGCTATGTTACCCATTTTGCGTCCCCGTTTGACTCTTCTCGGTGGCCTCTTTTTGACCTTTACTCTCGTCTTTCTCCCCAACCTCAACGCCACTGTCTACACTAATGTGACGTTTTCGGGCCGTTCGACCAATGGCAATGGCGGGGCGATTTACAACAGCAACAATATCACATTTAACAGCGGGACCAATACCTTCAGTGCCAACACGGCGTTAATGTCCGGCGGGGCAATTTACGGTAACACTACGATCAACGATGGCGTGAATGTCTTCTTTCAGAATAAGGCAAATGTATCCGGCGGAGCAATTTACGGTGATTATATCACACTCGCAGGAGGAACGAATAAGTTTGAGAACAATGTGGTAAGTAGTTCCAGCAACTACATCTATGGCGGGGCAATTTACGGGAGGAACTCTGTCACGCTTTCCGATGGCGAGAACACATTCACGAATAATGCAGTAAGCGGTTCCAGCAATTACGGCTATTACGTCTGCGGCGGGGCGATTTACGGCGGTGATGATGTCACGCTTTCCGATGGTGAGAACACCTTCACAAACAACACGGCAAACGGCGGCTCCTCCGGCTCCGGCTACGGCGGCGCGATTTACAGCGGCGGTGATATCACAATCAGCGGTGGGACAAATTCCTTCACAGACAACACGGCAAGCGGTTACGGTTACGGCGGTGCGATTTACGGCAATTACGTCGAACTTTCCGGTGGAGCGAACTCGTTCTTGAACAACTCGGCAGGTGGCAGCAGAGATGGTTACGGCGGGGCGATTTACAGCAAAAACACCGTCATACTTTCCAGTGGTGAGAACACGTTCACAAACAACACGGCAAGCTACGGTGGGGCGATTTACGGCAATTACGTCGAGCTTTCCGGCGGAACAAACTCATTCACGAACAACACAGCAAGCTACTACGGTAACAGTTCCGGCGGGGCGATTTCTGGCAATTACGTCGAGCTTTCCGGCGGAACAAACTCATTCACGAACAACACGGCGAGCTACTATGGTAACAGCTCAGGCGGGGCAATTTCTGGCAATTACGTCGAGCTTTCCGGCGGAACAAACTTGTTCTCCGGCAATAATGCAAACAGTGGCGGGGCGATTTCTGGCAATTACGTCGAGCTTTCCGGCGGAACAAACTCGTTCTCCGGCAATAATGCAAACAGTGGCGGGGCGATTCACAGTGCCTATGGTGGTATCATGCTCAGTGGAGGGACGAATACCTTCTCGGGCAACTCGGCGGGAGGTAATGGCGGAGCGATTTATATGAGTGCCTCAACCGGCAATGCATTGATTGCCAAAGATGGAGATATGCTGTTTCAGGGAAATCAGCATCGAGTTGGAACAGCCAACGAAGAAGCCAATGCCGTTTATGTGGACTCAGGTTGGTATGGTTCACGTTTGAGTTTGGCAGCGACTGAAAGCAAAAACATTCTTTTCTACGATCCGGTGGAAAGTAACAGTGCTTACAAAACGTTGGCGATTGACATTAACAATGGAGAGGGTTATACCGGGACGATTCTGTTTGACACTTATCAATCGAAGGTTTATGGGAATACGACGGTTCATAACGGGACGATGGAATTGGCCAATGGGGCGGTTTACGGGGACGATGGTAATCGGTCCTTTACGCTTGGGGAAAATGCAACCCTCTTGCTCGATGTTCTCTCGGCGGATGTCTATTCCCGAATTATTGCCGACACGATTACGTTGAACGGGATGGTAACGGTTGATTTTTCCAGCTATCTGGCTAACCTTGCGGGTCAATCCAACATGTCGACTTTTGGCGAAATGAGTTCGTTTAGTGCGTTTGATTTTGACATGATGGTCAACGGCTTTAACCTGAGCAGCCTTTTTGTTGGGGCGGTGGACTTTGGAGGAAACATGATTGATGGCTGGGCTGGCATCAACCTTATCGGAACCCGTGGTTATGATTACACAATGGTTGATGGAAGGTTGCTGTTTACACGAAGTGAGGTTCCTGAACCGGGAACGCTGTTGATTTTGGGACTTGCCGTTGTCGCTGCGCCGTTTGCACGACGGTTTCGTCGGCGGTAAGACTTTGTAGCCGCAGAGCGGCGACCTTTTTGTAGCCCAGTGCAAGGGAGCGCAAGCGACCGCAGCTCTGGGTTGGGCATTGCCCCCCAAAAAATTGTAGCTCCATCGGAGCGGCCTAAGTTTAGCCGCGTGTACAACGTACCGCGCGTTTTGAC
>JBOFQB010000074.1:0-8826 GCA_051660685.1 Thermoguttaceae bacterium
TAACGCAAAGATCAAGGTATTCAAGATCATGTCGCATCCGTATCGTAACCGCCGTCCAACACACCTGTTACGCACGAAATTGGTCTGTGCCATCCTCAACGCCGAAAGACCATGATAGGTTATGCAACATGTCTAATAAGCATTCTGTTCCCCGGCTTTTTTATTGAAGTGAACAATGAAAAACTGGTTGTACGAATGGGATTAGTGAAACTCAACGTGTTCTCAATGCCCCTGAAAGACATTCAATCTGCCGAGATAGTAACATTTAGACCTTTGAGGGACTTTGGAGGATGGGGGATACGATACGGCAAGGATAACGCTTGGGCATACTTTATGAGCGGCACTCAAGGTGTTAAGATTGTGACAACCAAGAACAGAAAATATATCATTGGTTCCGATACTCCTGATTTGCTCAACAAGGTTATCCAAGCGAAATGTCATTTTGACCAAACGAACGATTGATCCGAGGACGTTTTTCCAGTGAAACATCGACTGTGCGTCAGGAAAGATTTGCGGGCGTTTTTTATTGTCCTCGTATTTGCCGTATTCCTCAATGATGCAGTATTTTTCAATATATTCAACTCCGACCAGTTAACTCGCGAGACGCTGTTATCTTCCTGACTTCCAAATTGTCCTTGTGTGTCAGATGCCACAAAAACGTGAACGGTGTATGCCAAGTATTGAAAAGCTCATCTCGGTCCTTTTTGAAGAGTTAAGGTGTTCTTCTTTTGTAGCCGCATAGCGGCGACCCTATTGTAGCCCGGGGTGAAGGGAGCCTAAGCGACCGCAACCCCGGGTTATGCGGTTCCTCCCTACAAAACAAGCTCCGTCGGAGCGACACAAATGTTTAGCCGCGATACAACGTATCGCGCGTTTAGAACTGCCCAAAACACGCAGAACGTTGTTCTGCGGCTAAACGACATACTTAGGTCGCAGCTACGCAGCTCTTTTTTTGTGCTGCAATTACCCGGGGTTTCGCTGCGCTACACCCCGGGCTACAATAATGTCGCTGCTATGCAGCTAAGAAATGACAATAATGACCCTGCTCAGCTGTTAAGAGATGCAATCCTTGAATTTTTAGTTTCAAAAATGGGTGAAATGTGTATGCCAATTATTGAAATGCTCTAAACGACACAAGGATTTGGCGTTGACGGGTTGGGGCGGATGTTGTACGCTGCGCGATTAGGGGCGGAAATGTGAGATTGCGTCGATTTGGCAGAAACCGGAATCCAATCCGATGATGAAAAAACCGATCATAATAAAACCCCTATCTTATCTGTTTTTCCTCTTCTTTCTTTTTTTCCCGACAGAAAGAGGGCTGAAACCTGTTTTTGGGCAGAATCCGACCTTTGGACGGAGTACAAATGGGGGAGCAACGCCCGATTTGGGTCGGGGGTTTGCCGGACAGTTTCAACCTCATGTCGAAATGCGGGCAGATGCCCGGCTCAATGACGTTTGTTTTGTCGGTCCCGCTTTAGGTTGGGCAATTGGCGATCATGGGGCGATTTGGGTAACACAGGATGGAGGGCAAACCTGGAATGTTCAGGAAAGTTCCGTCGATTGTTCGCTCAATTCCGTTGACTTTACAGATGAAAATAATGGAATCATTGTCGGGGGAAGGTCGCAGTCACACACGAACGGAAGTGTCGGCGTCATTTTGCGCACACAAGATGGAGGAAGAAACTGGGTTCGATTGGATGTCCCAACATTGCCCCTCTTAACCCGAGTTCAATGGTTGGATCGCCAAACCGCTTATGCAGCCGGTTACTCCACTCCGTTGTATCCAACCGGATTGTTTAAGACGATTGACGGAGGAACCTCTTGGAATCCCGTTGCCGGTCGGTCCACAAACGGTTGGAGTGAGTTCAAATTGACCGTTCCTGAACCGGGAACCGGCTTTGTCAACGGTTTTGGAATCGGTCAAGACGGTTTATTGCAAGGGATTCGCGGTCAATCAGGGAATGTTTATCAAAGTGCCGTTTCAACCGGAATTCGTAAAGCACGATCTTTGGACTCCTTTGCGACAGGAAATCCCGAGATTCCGCAATCTTGGTTGGTTGGAGAGGGCGGACTGGTTCTCTGGAATAATGGTCAAAGTGAACATTGGCAGACTCTTTCACGGGATTTATTGCCCCATTCGGCTCGACTGTTCGATTTGAACACGGTTTTTGCTCGCGGAAATAATGTTTGGATTGCCGGATCGCCCGGGACCTTGATTTTCCGATCTGAAGATGCTGGTCGGACTTGGAATCCGGTCAAAACCGGTCTAACGACGCCGATTCGGAAAATTCGTTTTGTCAGTCCCCAAGTCGGTTTTGCAGTTGGAGATTTGGGAACCATTTTGAAGACTCAGGATGGAGGGGCAAGTTGGACGATTCAACGTCGGGGAGGATCGCGGGTTGCCATTTTAGGCGTTTTTCCTCGCGGAAAAGATATACCCTTTGAATTGTTCGTCCAGATTTGTGCTGAATTAGGTTATTTGGGAGCGGTTGAAATACCCCTTCAATCGGCTGAAGACACGCCAAATGGAGAAGAAGTCGGTTTGTCCGAACGATTACATGAAGCCGTTGTTCGTTGTGGTGTGAGCGGGCTGACCGAGAGTTGGGGATTGAATCTGGATCGAACGGAACTAAATATGCCGGTCGAAAGAATTGTCGAACGGTTACAGAGAGAGAATGACGGACTTGGTTTGACCCGATTCCGGCAGAATCTGGTCAAAATGATCCGAATTTGGCGACCGAATGTTTTGGTGTCGTTTGAACCGGGAGAAACCGACTCGCATGTTCGGCGTTTTTTGGTCAGCGAATTGCAGGAAGCGGTTCGAGCAGCCGGAAATCCTCAAGTCTTTGCCGAACAGTTTCAAGAATTGGGTTTGGAACCCTGGACGGTTGACAAGTTTTATCTGACATTGGAATCGGGCAAGGTTGGGGAAATCAACATTCCGACGAATGAGTTGGCGATTCGGATTGGTCAACCGGTTGACGAACTGGCCTTTTACGCAAGAGGGTTGATTGGGGCTGACCGACCGAATCGAAGTTCTTCGCTTGCTCTTCGTCCGGTCTTGAATCAACCGATTTCATCATCTGGGGGAAACCGGAATGATTTAATGAGCGGACTGACTTTAACGCCCGGAGATGGAGCCCGTCGTCTTTTGTTGGGGAGTGCAGCCGATTATGTCGATCAATTGCGACAACAGGTGATACAGCGGAATAATGTTCTTGGCATGTTGGACCAAATCATGACGGAGAAGACTGAAACGGGGGAGTTGCGGTCGAATGTCAATTTTTCAAGTCGTTCCCGGGAACTGATTCGTCATTTGAATGCGGATACTGCCGCGCAAATTCTCTGGGAAATGGGGAGAAAATATCGGAATAATGGTGATTGGGAATCGGCAGAAGAGGCGTATATGACGTTGACGGAGTTGTATCCGCGACATCCTCTGTCGGTTGACGGTTTTACTTGGTTGATTCAGTTTTATGCGGGGGAAGAAACACGCGGACGTGTTTTGCGAAAGAACCAACTGTCCTCGTCGGGAGAATATGGAACGGCGACGTATTCGATCAGTCAAACGGACTTGGAAACGGGGAAGTTCAAAACTTGGGAAAGTCGTTCGAGTGCAGACGGTCGGTATTTGACGGACGAGCAGAAGATGCGAATGAGTCGCCGTGATCGGGTTGGTCAATATGTTGAACTTCTGAACCAGTATTGGCCCGATTCGTTCAATGAACCGAGAATCCGTTTTGCTCTTGCTGCTTTACAACGGGAACAAGGTTCGTTGGAAGAGGCGAAATCGTTCTATCTGTCACAAAGTTTGTCGGTCAAAGACGGAAAGAATTCAAGAAGCGCAGTCCGTTCAAGCCGGGAATTATGGGCAAGACGGGCTGGAGCCGAATACTGGTTGTTGCAGCCGGATAAAATGCAATTGGCCCTTGAAGATCGTAACTGCCCGCTCCCAATGATGTCGGTCACTTCGATCAATCAACCTCCTTATCTGGACGGTCAGTTTGATGACGCTAAAGATCGTGGTATCTGGTTTTCCGCCCCGTTATTTTCATTGACTTCCTTGCCGACTTCCTTGCAAACTCCTATGCAAGAGAGATCAAACAATGCGAGCGGGCCGAGAGAGGGAATGAACGGGGCGACGCAATCCCTTCCCCTTGGTACTCAAATCATGTTGCTCTATGATCGTCAATGTCTTTATCTTGCATTACGGTGTCGCAAATCGCCTCAATTTTCTTATGAACCGGTTGATGATGCTCCTCGACCTCGTGATCCTGATTTAAGCAAGCAGGATCGGATTGAGATTCTGATTGATGTGGACCGGAATTTTGGGACGTATTACAAATTGACGATTGACAACCGGGGTTGGGTTGGGGATGAATGTTGGGGAGATACCAGTTGGAATCCTGCTTGGTTTGTTGCCCGGGAAGAAGATGCCAATTACTGGATGATTGAAGCGGCAATACCGTTTGAATCGTTGACCGAACGGACACCGAAATCGGGAGACGTTTGGGGTTGGGGGGTTCGTCGGATTCTGCCCGGCGTTGGTATTGAATGTTGGAACGCCGAAAATTCCGAGGATTTAACAGAAGGATTGGGGTATCTGCTTTTTTAAGAAGGTAGGAGGTAGGGATTAGTATACATGTCACAAAGTACACGCTGTACCGTGAACATCGTTATCTGAATAATGCCAAACTCAACGTAACTGCGGCGATTATTACTCCTGCCAACATAATCACGGAGTCTCTCGCTTTTTTTAGATCGGCACGCAACACCTTGTTTAACTCCTCCCGCGACCTATTCCAACGTGCAGAAATCTCTACCAAGCCTGTCTTCCATCCAATGAGCTGCTCGTTCGTGAGTTCATAACGACTCGCGCGAGAAAGCTCACATTTGACATTCTCGAGATTGCTGCAATCGTCCATATAAGTGGTCACTATTGTCGAAACGACTGTGTTTCGGTAATCACTCTGGAACTGCCTACATTCACCCATTAAAAACTGAATAATTGCATCGTTGGTATCATATATTGAACGTCTACAATGATTTATTGCCTTTTCTATCTGTTGCTTAAATTTTTCATTACCTGAGTCACTCTTACCTGAGATTTGCAATTTTTGTGATTGGACAAAATGAAACCCGGCATACCGCAACTGGTCAACAGAAGGAAAAATCAATCCTTGTATCGTTTCGTTCTCATCCGAAACAAGGACATTCTTTAGAAAATTCTCGGCTTCCTTGATTTGTTGCTCTGCCGCTTCGAATTCTTCTATGTATTCCCGCAGTTTGTCGTCCATTTCAAAGAGAACCTATTTGCTTTTCGTGAAGTCGTGCTTGTTGTTTTTCTCCCGTAATCGCTCAATATCGGCAGAAGTTACAAACTCCCCTCTTTGAAGCGACATGTTACCTTGAGCAAGATTACTGACAATGCGCCTTACCAGACGCTTTCGGTTTTGCAAACGCTTAGCGTCGCTGACGAGAACAGGCATGTGTGACATTTTTAAGTAAGATAGGAAACGAGAAAACACGGTCATTCCTCCTAGATTTTTCTGATAAAAAATTCTTTGTTTTCAATTCTCAATAAAAAACATATCACTCAAACTGTAAAACAAAATGACACTCAAACATGCACTACCCGAACAAAATAAAGAGTTTTCGTCAAGAAAGTGACCCTTTGTAAACATTATCGACCATTTCGCCGCATATTATTATTTTGAAAAAACAAACACTGCAACTCCGTATTTTACTATTTTATTTATCAGGAACAATGCCTCTTTTGACAAAATTATTTTGACTATTTTGAAAATTTTGTAAAAAGCCGGTTTTTGGGGTTGTTTCTTTTCACGTTTAGTTTTTTTCTTTTCTGACTTCGTTCTTGATCCAATTCCAAGTTATGCTCAACCCTTCTCGTAAAGAAAGAGGGTGATACCCGAGTTCCAATTCGGCCTTTTTGCAGGAATAATTCCAGTCCGTCATAAACGTTTTCGCCCAACCCGGCGTGATTCGAGGATAAATACCATGTCGTTCGGCCCGACATTGTTGGAATCGGGCAAATAACATGGGACCAAATTTCAAAAGAGGAATCTTCAACCGGCGTTTGCCCGTTATCTCGTCAATCAATTGCAGCAAACCGCGAAAAGAGATGTTCTCCCCCCCCAAAATATACCGTTCGCCAATCTGACCCCGTTCCATTGCAAGAATATGACCGGTTGCAATATCATCAACAAAACCGTAATTGCCAATGTTGATTCCGCAATTCGGAAGAAAAGGTGCTTTTCCCCGGGTGTAATCGTCAATCAGCTGGGAAACGGCATTTCCTTCAGAAAGAAAACCGGGACCATAAATCCGGGTTGGGTTGACAATGACGAGGGGAAAACCGTTTGCCGCTTCATTTAACGCCTCTATCTCGGCAAGGGTCTTCGTCTCTTCATATTCCGTCATAAATTCCGACGTTATTCGGGGCGAATGTTCGTTCGCAATTTCTCCCGGCCGGGTTGGGCCAAATGTGACGACCGAAGATGTCCAGACAACCCGCTCGATGTTGTTCTCCTTTGCAACCTGAAAGACGTTGCGCATTCCCTGAACATTCATCTGCCAAAATATGTCTTTCGTCGGCGACCAATTTTTAGCGTAAGCAGCTAAATGAAAGACATGAGAGCAACCGTTCATTCCCCGACGAAGTGAATCGAGGTCCGTAATGTCCCCCAAAACCAGTTCAAAATTCGGGCGATTCCAGAGATTCGGTTGATTCGATCCCTCAACAAAACCGGGAGGAAGAGGCGGTGTTGCACGCCGAGTCAGACCGCGAACAGTTATGTCACGATTGAGAAGTTGCTGAACCAAGTTGGAACCAATAAAACCGGTTGCGCCGGTCACAAAAACTTTTTGCATTGTTTTCTCTGTATCAATTTCGTTTGCAAAAAAGGAAAGGTGTTTTTCCGAAAACCAGAACCTACTTTATTCAAGAACGCCCCTTATTGTAGTCCCGGACCTAACAAAGCGAAATACCCCGGGTCTGTACAGATTCCCCTCATATTTGGGTATCATATTGAACAGTCTATTGAACTGCATATTGAACAGTGTAATGATGAGGCGTAGAATGAGAGAGGATTGGTTGCACTGTACTGAGTTGATAGGGACGGTCACTTGAACTTCACCTCATTCCAACCGCATTGTGTTGCAAAACCTGACCTGTTCAACTTCAGAATGTTCAATCCGTCCAATGTACAAGACCCTCGTTGTCGTCTATGTTTGTAATCGTATGTTTACACGAATAATCACCTTTCTTCTTTGTTGTCTCACTTTTATGCCTGCTTTTTCTCAGGAATCTCAAATTACGTCTGCCCCTTACGCTCACAAATTAACGAATTTCGGTTGTTGGTCGCCCGATTCCAACTGGATTGTTTACGACATTCGATCAGGTAAGGTTGACAACATTTTTGACGGAGACCGGATTGAGCGGGTTCATGTTGCAAACGGGAAAATCGAGGTTCTTTATCAATCCAATGAAGGAGCGTGTTGCGGGGTTGCCAGTTATTCCCCGGTTGATGAACGGATTATTTTTATACATGGACCGGAAAATCCCAAGACAGACTGGACGTATGGAATGTCGCGTCGTCGGGGAGTGATTCGTTATGCCGACGGAAGAACGGAAACCGTTGATGCTGCGAATTTTGCGCCCCCCTTTACACCCGGGTCGTTGCGAGGAGGTTCACATGTCCATATTTTTAGCGGGGACGGAAATTGGGTCAGTTTCACCTACAACGATCAGATTTTGAGCGAACTGGACAGTGATCCGAATGTTCCCGAACATGATGTGGATTTGCGGAATATAGGGGTCAGTGTCCCTCTTGGTCCCGTTAAAGTCAATCGCAATCATCCCAGAAATTACGACGGGGCGTATTTTTCCGTTGTTGTTTCCAAGACCGCGAATCAACCGAAACCGTGTTCTGAGGAGATTAAGAAAGGATATGAGGAATCCTGGATTGGGACAGACGGTTATGTCCGGGCAGACGGGACACGACAGAAAAAGGCGATTGCGATGTTGGGCGATCTGGTTATTCTGGACAAAATGGGGAACGAGCAGGTTTTGACGGAAGTGTTTGTGCTTGATCTTCCCGAATTGGCGGACGATTTGCGGATTGAGGGGGACGGACCTCTTGCGGGGACGGAATTACGTCGTCCTTCTCCGCCCCAATCCGTTGTGCAACGTCGCTTGACCTTTACGTCGGATCGAACGTATCCCGGTGTTCAGGGGATTCGACATTGGGTCCGAAGTTGTCCAGACGGTTCTAGAATCGCCTTTCTTATGCGGGATGAAAACGGGATTTCGCAGATTTGGACAGTTTCGCCAAATGGAGGTGAACCACAAAAATGGACGAACAACTCTTGTGATGTCGGTTCGACGTTCACTTGGAGTCCTGACGGAACCCGGATTGCGTATATCATGGACAATTCCGTGTTTGTTTCGTCGGAACAGGAAACCGTTCGATTGACTCCGAAATCGTCTGATGAAGATGCCCCGCTTGAGTTTGCGGCCGTTTTTTCCCCGGACGGTTCCAAAATCGCCTATTTGCGGAATGTGCGGCATGAAAATGGGAATCGGTATCCTCAGATTTTTGTTGTTCAAACATCCTCTGTCAACCAAAATCCCATTTCTTTGACTTTGCAATCCTCGTGTGTCAACCAATAGACTTGTTCCATAACCTAAAAAGTGGTACAATGGACTCACTACGTTTGGTACGTGTAGGGAATTCCAACGCACTAGTCAAGGATGATTTTTATGGAACGAGTTGAAAAAAAATTGAAATGGTCCGACGAAACATT
>JBOFQB010000075.1:0-9826 GCA_051660685.1 Thermoguttaceae bacterium
GTTTTTTACCCGTCCAGACGAGTTGTGTCGAACAATCTATTTCCCGGATAATCCTGTTGACGAGGGCACCAGCGCGGGCGCGCATTACCAAAACAACATTTTATCCCAACTCCGCTTCAAAATCGGCAAGTGAGGTACATTTGCAGGCAAGTCGGAACAGCTTTTCCAGTTTATCTAGGTCGGTCATCATCAAAATCTGCTCCGTCAACTGATACGGCACTTTGTCAAACCGCAAATCAAGAGCCTCGGCAACCCGTTCCGCCCGCTCGCGGGCTTTGCCTTCTGCCCTACCCCTCGCCTCTCCCAACGCAATGCCTCTTGTTTCCCCAGCCGCAATACCGTCGGCAAAAATGCCTTTGTACACAGTTTGTGCCATTTCTATACCCTCCTGACCTTTTATCGTTGTCAAAATTGCTTTATCTACCTGCTGCTCCGTAACCCCGTCCGTCACGGCGCAGTACCGAACAATACTTTCAATAAAATCCTTGATCCGAACATCTTTTGAAACCGTCGCAAAATGGGCGACGATCTGCTCCAAATGGTCCGCAAAAGTTCCCTCTTTTGCCCGTTTTAACGACTCGACAACCGCCCGGGTTTCGGGACGGCCCGGCAATTTGCCGTAATCAAATTTCCGTAAATTGATGACAAACACTTGAAATTGCGGGACATGCTTACGCAGTTGTTCCGGGACCGACTCGTAAATGTCCTGAAACCGCAACTCCTCCGAAATGTCCTCGTCGCCGCTGTAAATCAGCACCATCAACAACATTTTCGGCTTAAAATTGCCCCGCGAAGTCGGTCTTTTTGCGACCTTAAAATCGTTATAAAGGGCAAGGGCCGCATAAGCGTTAAGCTGAATCGGGACAAAAATGTCAGGTTGCGACTTCAGTTCGAGCGTGAACAGGACTTCGGCGGTTTCGCTGACCATTCGCGCGAGAAACGCCAAATCGGCAATGTGTTCGCCGAACATTTTGCCGAAAAACGTGGTCGGAGCCGGGGTCATTTCGTCAAGGTTGACGAACTCGGCAATGACGGGATCGGCGTAAAACCTCAGCAAATCAGCTGCGATCAGTTTGTCGCCGACGACTTTCCGCCCGAACTGGTCGTGCGGGCGAAACGGTCTCCCGGCCTTTATCAAGTCGTCAGTTTCCGTCGTCATTGCAATTGCAAAAAAAGGGTCAATCATTGCCAAACTCAACACTGTTGCCAAACCCAACTCCTACATTTTACCCCGTCCAATCCGGTTTGGCAAGACGGTTTTCGGACGGTTGAATGCGTTTTTCAATCTTGCTCGGTCCGCCGTGAAATTAGCCGCTCATCAAAATTTCCAAGCGGGCTTGCAATCGCCTCCGCCTTTCTGTGAACATGCCCGATTAGGTCAATCGAGTAGATTCCCGAATTCCTCGCGGAGACGACGTAAAACCTTTGATTTTGCCTTGCGCACGGCTTCTGGACTCATCCCAAGTTCCTCGCCGACTTCACGAGAGGTGATTCCACGTCCTGTTGTCATTCGGGCAAATGCCTCCCATGTTTGCGGCTCAAAATCAACTCGTATTATCGAAATGGCTCTGCGATAAATTTCTAACCGTTCAGATTCCAGACTCTGTTCGTCTTCCGCCAAAGCAACAGGTTCCACTTGTAAACTTTTACCAAGAAGTTCCATACGGGTATCGCTTAAAAGTTGCGGCGATTTCCTCATTTTCCTCAGCTGGTCGGCAATGCGTGAACGGGTAATACTTTTCAACCAGCCGCGAAACGATTGATGCGATCCCTTCTCCTTCTGAAATTGATCTATCTTTTGAAACGCTGTAAGGAAAACGTCCTGAAAAATATCCTGTCGGTCCACTCGTTGCAATAATGGAACCTGCCTGCACCACGTCAAAACAAGAAGTCCAAATAGGTGTCGCAGACGTTCCCACGCCGCATGATCCTGTTCCTTGAGACGGCCAATTAACGTCGAAGACGTTGAATACGATGAGGCAATGGTTTCCCTCTTGAATGAACTGTCGTTAGCTGACATGAATTGGAAAACCCTCTCTTTCCCTGAAAAATGGTTTGAATCTATTTTTGTTTTTGTTGGGACAACCAAAAATCAATTTCTGATTTTCTGAAACGCCATGCTCGACCTTCTCGATGAGCTGGCAGGCCTCGTTGATTGATCCAACGATAAATCGTACTATCACTCACCCCGAGTAAATCTGCCACTTCCTGGGTCGAAAGTGATACTTCCGTATCATTGATTTGCGGCATCACATTTTGAGAATTCGTCGACATCATTTGAGAAATGAAAACACCCACAAAGAGGAGAACGGCCAATATCAATGGGACAAGGTAGCGAAGCCATCGCCCTTTTGTTGTACTCGGTTGTTTCACATTTTCGTCAAGGACCATCACCACATCATTCATGGACTGCAAGCGATCATCAGGTGAAACAGCCGTCATTTGTTCTAGAATTTTTTTTATTCTCTCGGGTATTTCTGCTCCAATTTCCGTTGTTGGTGTTTTTCCTAAAATCAGGAAAAGTAGGGTACGTCCCAGCGAATAAATGTCACTTCGGTAATCAACAACAAGTCCCTGAGCCTGTTCTGGCGAAATATAGCCACGACTCCCCATGATGTGGCCCGTCGCCGTTTCCGAGGTGTCAGAATTCAGAAGTCTTGCAAGACCGAGATCGAGCAAAACGGCTGTCCCGTCAGGAGTTATCTGGATATTCGATGGTTTTACATCACGATGGACAATTCCAGCATCGTGCGCATGTTGAAGTCCCATCGCAACCTGTCGAATCAGGGCAACCGCATCGTTCGGTGCAAACGGACCATGCTGTTTGACGTACTGCGACAAATCCATTCCGTCAAGGAGTTCCATGACAATGTATGGTTCACCTTGAGTTTCACCTGCATCGAACGCCTGAACTATATTTGGGTGATGCAATTTACCAATCGCTTCCATTTCCTTATAGAAACGATTAACCGACGAATCGATATGGGATCGGTAACCCTGAATGATTTTAATCGCGGCAGACCGTTTCAAATGCAAATGTTCACCTTGGTAGACGGTTCCCATTCCACCACGTCCAAGCACCCCGGTGATTTTGTAAAGCCCAATAAAATCAGGTACAGGCTCCAATGGTTCCGACACATTGTCAAAAGGCATTGCAAGTAGTTCTTCAAGCTCCCCCTCCTGCGAAAGATCACCATTCTGAGTGAAAGTCAAATCGCCATACAGCAAACCATCGACATGCCTCTCCAGGTTACAGAGCCGTTCAAAACAGTGTGAACATTGGTCAATATGCCGTTCCAGCATCTCAGCCTCATCGGGATCACATTCCGCGAGCACAAAACAGCGAAGTTCTTCGTCAGTCGGGCAAATCATACACAGATACAGAATTGTCAGAAAAGGAGAGGAATTGTCAAAAAGCAACTATAGAGGCGGAGTTCGTGATTCTCGCATTATCCTACACACAAAACCCCCAAATTATCGGTGTTTTGCAAACATCGAAATTTTTGTGTCACAGACAAACGTTTACTGTTATAGGGGACAAGGCGAGAACATCAATCTGCCTGTGATCTTCCGCAACCGGTTTCTGAAAAATTAGCGAAGGACCAAAGTGATAGGTTATAGGCAATAGTACAAGCTCCGCCCAAACTTTCCGGGATATTTTACCACAAATTCCTTGTAAAACAATTGCCTTTTATGGGAAGAAATCATCATGTCAACACAAACAATAGACATTGCGTACTCATGGACAGAATATCAGTTTGGACGGACCACATCGACAGCGTTTTTTTCGTTTTTTCCAAACAGCCGCTTTGTCGGAAACAATGAACGTGATAGAATGTCCCTTCCCCGCCTCGTAGGGCTTATTTCGTTTTGGCGACGTTTTTTCGACCAACCGTTATAACCCGAAATGTCTGCGGGGCTGATGGCAACGTGTGGACTGACGTTTTATGTTCGGCAGTTATAAGGGTAATGAAGATGAAATCTCTTATTGCTTTGTGATAACAATTGAAAATACTGAAATAACCCCTTTTTGAATCGAATCATGCAAAACACCGAACCCTCTCTGCGGACACTCCGTCCCCATGTTCGTTGTCCTCATTGTTGGGACTCCTTTGCACCCGAACAAATCCTTTGGATTTCCGAATCGCCCGATTTACTCGGGGATGCACGACTTGGCAGAACAGCTCAAGTTCGCTTTTTACCGTCTCGCTTTGATGCACGTTGCTTCGCAATGGATGCCCATAATTTTCCGTGCCACAAGATCGCCTGCCCAAACTGTCATCTCGCGCTTCCCCGACCCTTTCTCGAAAAATCACCCTTTTCCATTTCCGTTGTCGGAGCCCCAGCATCCGGGAAATCTTATTTTCTCGCCTCCATGACATGGCAATTGCGAAAAATTTTTCCCAAATTTTTCAAAATCAGCTACACAGACGCTGATTCAGAAATGAATTATCGCATTCAACAGTATGAAACAACGCAGTTCATGCAAACCGATTCCAATGATCTGGTCACGATTGAAAAGACGGATGTTTATGGCGATGCTTACAATACCGTTGAGATAAATGGTCAGCAGATTTCTTATCCGCAACCCTTCACGTTTTCCATGACTCCTATGGAAGGGCATCCCAAATTTTTATCGCAGGAGAAGTTTTCCAGAGTCCTTTGTCTTTACGACAATGCGGGGGAAAGTTTTTTGCCCGGGGCCGATCAGACCACCCATCCTGTGACCCGGCATCTCGCGTCATCGGATGCGATTTTCTTCATGTTTGACCCGACGCAGGACCCTCGATTCAGGGCAGCGTGCAAAAACCAATCGAACGATCCGCAACTCGAAAACAATTCGGACGTGCAGGTCCGGCGATCACCGCTTCGACAGGAGATTATTCTTGTCGAGATGATTCAACGGGTTCAAACCTTTGCCGGATTGGGAATTCATAAAAAACATCAAAAGCCGCTTATTATTGTGCCCACGAAATTTGATGCCTGGGGACACTTGCTGAAACGGGTGACGAAACTTTCGGAGCCGTATAAGTTTTTGCCTGACGGGTCGATCTGCGCCGTGGATCGCAACCTCATCCAGAATATTTCCGAAGAGGTTGGCCAACTTTTGAAGCGATTTGTTCCCGAAATACCGGGAGCAGCCGAAATTTTTGCGGAAAACGTCTGGTATATCCCCGTCAGTGCAACCGGATTGGCCCCGACGGTTGATCAGCAGACAGGGGCACTCGGTTTTCGGCCCGATTCGCTCAAACCGGTTTGGGTCGAGGTTCCCGTTCTGTATACTCTCATACAGGCGAAACAAGGGTTGATTCAGACTTTTATACGCAAATAAACGAATAGACAAAAACCTCTCTCCATAGGAGAATGTCCCATGATACAGGAATTGATTTACACGTCTGCCCCTCGCGGTTTGAAGCCAAATAGTCAGGGTTTTTGTACTGTTGCGGCGACAAGGGGAATTGCGCCGAATCTGGTGATGCGGCTGGAATCACTCAGTGGTTATCGACATTTGTATCTTCCCCAAGATGCCAATGCACATCTCAATCCAACCAATTATTCATATTTGGTCCTTAAATTGGGTGGGGAAACGCTTCGCATTCTGTCCCGAATTGCCGATGCTGGCATTGATTACAGCCAGCGGACAAACAAGATAGCCCATCATTATGTTTTGGAATCGGGTGATTTACCGCAATCAGGTCCCAGCTCGATACTGCTCGCGGGGAACAATTTTTTCAACAAATGGGAGAAGGAACCTGAAGTTCTTGCTTCCAAGTCGCGTTTGGAAAGTGTGGAAGCAAATGCGGGCATCTGCCAGAATTGGGGGCGATGGACCGGTGATGCTGGTTGGGGCGGTGTTCTTGCAGAAACAGGGTTGTCGGGGCGACCGGTTTGCCTGATTTTTCAGCCCGGCCAGAATTTGCTCCCGCTGATTCACGAATCGCTCGCTCTCTTGCCCGTTCAAAAACGTTGGAATATCGCGTTCAACACGTTCCATACCAAGTTGCCGACCGGTCTTGATTGTCAATGGAAGGGGATTTTGGCCGGTTCACCGGCAATGGCCGAAACGGGTTCGAGACCGAACATGCTGGTCCTTGACCTGACGAAGCCGCTTCCGAAATTGGGGCAGACGAGTGAACTGATTGACGCTGCACGGAGGGGACCTATTGTTCCAGCGAAACCGACGGCACAAACTTCACCTGTACCCGCAAGAGCAACTCCGACACCGCAAAAAAAAGAGAAAGTGAAGGAGGAGGTTTTTGAGGCGAGTTTTGACGATTTGGTTGTGCCGGTTCATGTCCCGTCAAAACAATCAGGCAGAGGCTGGGAAAGAAAAGGACAGTCTGTTGCAATGATCTCATCTCAGTCAGAACGTAAGTCTCCTTTGCTTTGGGCAGGACTTCTTCTGCTGATGTCCATCTTCGTGTTGGGAGGTGTTGGTTTGGGAACCGGTTTCTTTTCGGGCATGATTGCGAAAATACAAAGTGGAAAACCGGGTGAAGATACCAAAAAGCCAGATTCTGGTTCGACCGTCGAACAGACCGAGCAAGAGGCAACGGCGGTTGAAGAAGCGGAAACAGCAAAATCGCAAGACCCGCCAACAGAAACAGAGCAACAACCGCAGGAGGAAGCAGTGGTAGAAGAAACACCGCAGAAGGAAGCAGTGGTGGAAGAAACACCGCAGAAGGAAGCAGTGGTGGAAGAAACACCGCAGGAGGAAGCAGTGATGGAAGAAACACCGCAGAAGGAAGCAGCAGAGAAGAAGCGGCAAGATGCCTTTGATGCTTTACCGGCAGAACTGGTGTTGAAGTTAGAGTGGCCGGCGCAAGCTCCAGGTACATCGGGAATGCCTAATGCAGATTCCTTGAAAACTGCCAATGAGGAGTTCAAAAATCAGACCGAACCTAAATACACACAGTTACAACAACTGACGGGTGTGGAGAAGAAAATCTTGTATTTTGGTGGACCCGCATTCACGGTTGAAGGTAACGAAATTAAAAGAAACGCCCCGCCTGGCCTGAAAACAGAATCATCGCTTGTTCCCTTTGCTCAAGTTGATTTTAGTGAAACCGGTTTTGTATGGGAGTGGACGGGAACCCCTGAAGATCATACGGAAAAAGCATGCAAGCCATTATGTCGGACAGTGATCGAGTATTGGTTGTCCGATAAGCCCAAGGAAATCAAAAGAATTCGCTTTATACCTGTCACTCCGACTGATCCAATAAAGATTGGTCGGATTACAGAGACGAAAGATCAGACCAAGAAGCAGGCAGGCAAACAGTCCAATGAAAGTGGGGGGGACTCGGTAGACAGTCAACCTATACATAAACTTGAAATAAAACCGATTGCTTTTAGCGAAAAGTTAAAAGGCTTAGTCACGCAGAATGCAGGAGAGTTACAACTTTTCTTGGAATCACAAGAACAAAAACTTGACACGTCGCATTGTCTGTCATCCATCACGTTATCACCAGAAGTCAACAGCCAAGAGGAGATACAACTCAAGGACAACCGAACGGAAATCCAACCCAAGGAGAGAGCGTCGATAATGCGACCAATCATACAATCTGACATAAAAGATAAAGGACCGAAGGCGAAACTGGACAAAGACCTAAGGGGCAAGGACATGGACCATGCGGGAATTAGAGAGTATTGTGAAAAGGCTGAGGAGAATTCCAAAGGAGACGACCCAACACAGAAACAAGCGATGCAAAACGCATTAAAGAGAGATAACGAAATTACAGACTTATTGAATGAGTTTAATGCAATTTCTATTGGGTATGAAATCTATTTGGAGCATCCGAAGGAAAAGGATAAGGATGAAAAGCCAAAACGGTTGGTTTTGGTAAGGACAAAAGAAAAGTAAGAGCAATAAACCCAATGTTTCGCCGCGATACAACGTATCGCGCGTAATGAGATTTCAGTCCGGCTTGCGCCGGGCTAAGGACGCGCAGAACGTTGTTCTGCGGCTAAACGGGATATGTTGGGATAAACAGACAGAATTACTTGAACAAGCACAAGAGTTGAGCATGGCAGAACCACAAAACGTCGTCGAAAATATCCGTATCGCCCTTGCGGAATCCTATTCCGAAGTGTTTTCACCCGCTGAGTTGGTGCAACTCGCTGAGGATTACGCTCAGCTTTGTACTCAAGTCAATGAACGAATGAAATTGTCCATACCATTTTTGCGGGAGGGGAACCTTTCTGAGGCTTTACGATTGGTCGAGATGAAGCCCAATGTCCTTGAGCTGTACGCGCTGCTTGAGTCGATAGATCGCAGTAAATGGATTGACATGGTTACTTTATGTGATTACCAGATTCCCGCGCAGTTGAACAGTGATCTGGCCCGCGATTTGCAAAAGGCGTATGAGCAACATCAAGAGCAGTTGCCGCACCTGAAAAAGTTTCGTCTCCTTGCCTTTGCCGGTGCTCCCATTTCCATGCGTCTGCCAGTTTTGCGTCAACTTTTGCTCCTTGCCCCGGAAAATACCCGTTGGGCAGAAGATCGGGACGCTTACGAATTGATAAGGCAAAAGGAACTGGTTGGCGAAGTCAATCAGGCGGTTCGGACCAATGACCTAACGGCAATCCAACGTTGTTACACGGAATTGTCCCGCGATGATTGGGCGGTTGCGCCCAAACCGGAATTGTTGGTTAAGCTGAAACGGATGATTCAGTCGGATTTTCAGGCTAATGCGGTCCGGCAGATGCAAGGACTTGCCGAACAGTTAATTCAGGCTCATGCTGAATATGACGTTGAAAAAGGAATAAAATTGGAAGCGGAGCTTTTACATAAAGCGGAAACCGCACACATGAATGTTCCGGCGGACATTCAGGCGAACATTCAACCGGTACGGAATTGGCTGGAAACCGAGAGAAAACGGGAACGGCTGGAGCGGGAATTTACCAATGTTCTTGATCGGTTAGAAAAGGCATTAGAACGAGAAACACCGATGGAGGAGTTGCATATTCTGCACAATGCGCTTGAACGTGCGGCAGAAAATGCGGAATTGCCGATTCCAGAATCGTTGGAGGAACATTTTCGCCAGATGGTCGGAATGCAACAGCTTGGCAAGAGTCGCAAGACCCGACTGATTTTTGCTGGAATTTTCGCGGCATGTGCTTTTGTTGTTGGTCTTACCATTACACTTGCGTTTTTATGGTCTCACGAAAAAAACGTACAAACCTACGTCACCCAAATTCAGGAGGTGATCCAAAGTGATGACCTAGTTCAAATGAAGAATCACCTTGAATCTTTGATGACCGGGAAGCAGACACGGGCGATGAACGATCCGCAGGTACAGAGTGGACTGGTGCAATTGAAATCGGAGATTGAGACACGAGAATCACGTTCGCAGTTGTTTCAGGAAACACTCAAACAGGCAGAAAAACAGTTGGACCAGGACGATTTCAATCCGCAACAGTTTATGAAAACGCTCGAAAAGGCCAAAGAACTGGCCCAAAATGAATCGGATCAAATCAGCATTGTTAATATCGAAAGTCGTTACAAGGTGATTCAACAGAAAAAGCAACAAAAACGGGATCAGGATTTCCAAGAACAGCTCAGTGTCTACAAAGATCAGTTGCAAGCACATCAACAAGAAAAATATAGCTCAAATGAGGCGAAGACTCAGCGTCTCAAAGAGCTGATTGAGACGGGGCGGAATTTGGCCAAAATGCCAGAAATTAGTGAGTAAGCGTTCACGGAATTTGATCACAGGCGAGGGAACTTCTCGTTCGGGTGCTATCAAGAATCATTGCGAAACCGCCGGAACCAACGTCGGAGGTTTGCCGCCAAATAAATGGGCTGATACACTTTCGTGTAAGAAAT
>JBOFQB010000076.1:0-13201 GCA_051660685.1 Thermoguttaceae bacterium
G
This sequence comes from Thermoguttaceae bacterium, assembly GCA_051660685.1. Classification (GTDB taxonomy): domain Bacteria; phylum Planctomycetota; class Planctomycetia; order Pirellulales; family Thermoguttaceae; genus JAVBSX01. Next base: position 2 of record JBOFQB010000076.1, read on the forward strand.
TTTTTTACCCGTCCAGACGAGTTGTGTCGAACAATCTATTTCCCGGATAATCCTGTTGACGAGGGCACCAGCGCGGGCGCGCATTACCAAAACAACATTTTATCCCAACTCCGCTTCAAAATCGGCAAGTGAGGTACAGTCCACTGCATGGGCCGCAAGCGACTGCAAGGCAATCTCGTCGGTTCGGCTGTTCAGTTCTTTGACAATTCGTTTTGGAACCTCCGTCTTAAAACGGGTTTTCAAAATCGTCAAAATGGTTTTTACTTCGCCTCTTGCTTCGCCTCTTGCTTCGCCTCTTGCCTCCAAAACGTCAATCAAATAAACTGGTTTTTCGACTACTGACATGTTATCACCTCGTATTTCGTTAATCGTTTCAATCGTTTTTTCACACTTTTCAGGCGTAAAATGCTTACTACTCGTTATCGCATACCGAAACATTCGCTTCCACGCCTCCAAAAATCGCGAGTCCACCTCAAACTGCGGATACAATTTCTGGTACGCCTCCAAAAGTCGCTTATCAACGTCTTTCTCAAAAACCCCTTTCATCATCACAAACGACGCATAAAGTTCCACATCGTCCGGCAAGTCCGACTGTGACATGGGAACAAGGTCAAGGAGCAATGCCGATAATTTCAGCATGAACTGCTCCAAACCGCCCACAACCTGCTGCAATTCCGCCATATCCGTCGGGGCCGAAAATACCGTTTCACCATGATGCACAATGACAGGCAGCACCATTGGAAACTGAAATTCCGACATTTTTTGCCCCTCAGGAGCCTGCTTGCCCGCTTCTTTTGCCAGTTTGAACTCGCCGTCCCAAATTCGCACGACATATTTCAGCATCTGAAACATCGTGAACCGTTCGCTGCTCGTTTTCAGTTCAATCAGAATGAAAATGGACAGTATTTTGCCGTTTTTAAGCGGAATTCGGTACAGCACGTCAACAAAATTTTCGCGTAATTCCTCGTCCAAGTAGGAGTCTTTGCAGACCTCCAGATTTTCGAGATCGAGCGAATCAAGGACGTTTTGTTGTTTGCGGAACATCCACTTAATGACCTCGCGGGCATTTTTCGGGTCCCGAAAGACGCTTTTGTCAAAAGCGTCATGTTGATACAACTTCCGATCAAACAACGGTTCCGGCGGAATCGGTTGTTCAGACGTTGAATCAGGACTTTGCGGCTTTTTCTTGCGCATTTTTACGGGTTTGGGCGGAATTCACTCTTCTATGCTCTCCAATTTTACCCCGTCAAATCCGGTTTGGCAAGACGGTTTTCGGGCGTTCTATTCCCCCGTTGTCGACTTTTTCTTCCGGGGTCTCTCTATGTTCCCCGGTTTTTTTCCGCTATAATCAACCGGATTGTCTGTTTTTTAGGTCCTCTTCGTATGCAGCTGTCACTCCAACCGATCACACCATCCCGCTCTGCAACCATTCATGTTGAAGGAGCAAGAGTTCACAATCTTCGCAATGTCACGCTTGACATTCCGCGAAACCAACTTGTTGTCTTAACAGGTTTGAGCGGGTCAGGTAAAAGTTCACTTGCACTTGACACCATTTTTGCAGAAGGTCAACGCCAATACATCGAATCTTTGGCAGTCGGTTCACGTCTTTTTTTACAACAATGGGAACGACCTGATGTTGACCAGTTGCTCGGACTTCCTCCAACCATTTCCGTCGATCAACGTCGCGGTTCTCATAACCCGCGCAGTACCGTTGCGACAATCACCGAAGTTTACGATTATCTACGACTGTTGTATGCGAGAGTCGGACAACCTCACTGTTTTCAATGCAATCGCCCAATCAGACCTCAGAGTCCTGAGCAGATTATCGAAGAGATTCTGGTGTTGCCCGAAAATTCACGCTGTATGATTCTTGCGCCCGTGATTCGCGGAAAACGGGGCGAACACAAGGACGTTTTTCGGAGAATCATCAAATCAGGTTTTGTCCGTGTCCGAATCGACGGGGCTCTACTTGATGTTGAACCGGTTCCTGAGTTAAACCCCAATCAACGACATGATATTGAAGTCGTTGTTGACCGCCTTGTTTTGAAAAACGGAATCCGACCGCGATTGAGTGAGTCGCTCAAATTGGCCTTACAGTTCGGAGAAGGGGTTGTTGTTTGCGTTTATGAGAAGGAACGGATCGTCAATCCTGACGGAACAACCAAGAGTATCTGGAAAGATGTGTTGTTCAGCACGCTCCATTCCTGTCCCAAATGTAAAATCAGTTATTCCGAAATCGAACCCCGGACTTTTAGCTTTAATAGTCCTTATGGAGCCTGTCCGTCCTGTTTCGGATTGGGTGTTCGTGAAGAATTTGACTCTGAACGGGTTTTTCCTGATCCCATTCTTTCGTTGAAAAATGGGGCAATTGCACCTTGGGCATTACTTTCTTCAAGTACACAACGTTTGATTCAATCACATCTCGACAAATTCTGGGCCAAACTCGAGTCTGCCGAAAAATCTTCCGAAAAAACGGCCGGGCAAATGGTTGGGAAAACGGACGACAAAACGGACGAAAAAATGGTCGGGGAAACGTTGGAGAAACCGTTTGAGGGAGACATAAGGGTTGGACCGAATGTTTGTGAACCGGAAAAAAATGGACGCAAGACCGAGAACAAGGGGAAAAAATCGGTTTCCCCTTTTGAAAAGTATGAAAAGAACCCTATTTGTCAATTTGACGATTCGGTCCATGATGCTCTTTATTTTGGCGAAAAGGCAGAAACGGCGGATTCAACAGCCTATCTTTTTCCCGGCATTATTCCTTTGCTGAATGATATTTATGAGAAAATCAAGCACAAAAAAGAGAAAGACTTGTTGAAACCTTTCCGAGCAACGGTTTCCTGTCCTGAATGTGGGGGGAGCCGACTCCGCGCAGAAGCCCGTTCTGTCACAATTGGTCAACAGCGAATCTTTGAACTCTGTTCACAGACCATTGCAAACGCCCTTTCGTTTTGCCGGGACCTAGAGTTTCCGAATGTACAAAAAACGATTGCCGAACCGATTTTGCAGCAAGTTGTTCAACGGCTTGACTTTATGAACCGAATTGGTTTGGGGTATCTGACGCTTGATCGATCTGCCAAAACACTGAGCGGGGGGGAACTGCAACGGGTTCGACTTGCAACCGGTCTTGGAAGTGGTCTGGTCGGGGTCTGCTATATTCTGGATGAACCGTCAATCGGGCTGCATCCCCGGGACAATCAACGGTTGATTGACGCGATTCGATTGCTGCAACGACAGGGAAACAGCGTTTTGGTTGTTGAGCATGATGAGGCGATCATACGAGAAGCGGACTGGTTGATTGACATGGGACCGGGAGCGGGTCATTTGGGGGGGCAGGTTGTTGCGCAAGGAACGCCGGAATCGGTTCAGAACAACGCCGAATCAATAACGGGTCGGTATTTGGCCGGAAAAGAGCAGATTCCAGTTCCGAAAGTCCGTCGAAAATGGGTCAAATCGAAATCTATTATTCTCGAAGGGGTTACAACGAACAATCTCAAGAATGTAACCATTCAGTTTCCCTTAGGAATCTTTGTTTGTGTGACCGGGGTAAGCGGAAGTGGTAAAAGTTCGCTTTTGAATGAAACATTGGTTCCCGCTGTTATGCGAAGATTGACGGGAGAGGGACCGATTCCCGGACCCCATAAGAGTTTGCGAGGAACAGCCCGAATTGACAAATTGGTTCGGATTGACCAATCGCCGATTGGACGATCCCCGCGCAGTAATCCTGCAACGACGATTGGGGTGTTCGACGAAATCCGTAAGGTGTTTGCGTCGACGAAAGATGCCAAACGGTTTGGTTTCAAATCAGGGCGTTTTAGCTTTAACATTGTAGGTGGTCGTTGCGAAGAATGTCAGGGACAAGGTGTCCAGAAAATCGAAATGCACTTTTTGCCTGATATTTTTGCAACCTGTCCTCTCTGTAATGGAAAACGATTTAATCGACAAACACTTTCGATTTTGTACAAGGGGAAATCAATTGCCGATGTTCTGGACATGCAGATTGATGAGGCGTCTGAGTTTTTCGGAAATTATCCTGGAATCGTCCGATTGCTTGAAAGTCTAAAACGTGTTGGACTCGGTTATTTGACACTTGGTCAATCTTCAACGACACTTTCGGGGGGAGAAGCACAACGGGTCAAATTAGCAGCCGAGTTAGCTCGGGTTGAAACCGGGAATACTCTTTATGTTCTTGACGAACCGACATCGGGACTGCATATTCATGATGTCAAACAACTTCTTGACGTTCTCTCGACATTGGTCGATCACGGAAATACGGTCCTTGTGATAGAACATAATGTGGACGTGATGAAGACAGCGGATTGGATCATTGATTTTGGTCCTGAAGGAGGAGAAAAAGGGGGGGAAGTCGTCGCAAAAGGGACCCCGGAAGAAATTGCCGCAATCGACGAAAATTATACAGGTCAGGTTCTCAAACGGTATCTTGATATGGAGACAGGAGGTAGGAGATAGGAGGTAGAATTGAGGCGAATAAAAATTTGGAGTCCCCAAAAAAGGGAAGGAACCAGTTAACTCGCGAGACACCGTTATCTTTCTGTCTTCCTCTTCTTTCCTCCTACATTCTACCTCCTCACAAAAGCGAGACGCCGTTATCTTCCTGTCTTCCTTCTTCTTTCGTTCTATTTCTTCAGAAACACACACAAATTATTCGATTCGTTGCATCTTTTGCGTCTTTGTGAAATTCTTTTCCAAAAAAATACTTTGCAATGCTCAAAAAAAATCTTCACAAAATCGTTTTTTTTCACTTGACTCGTGTATAATAATCGGCTAAGATATGAAGTAGAAGATGTCAGTGTGATGTCCGTTTTCAAACGGGCAGTTCCTTGAAAAAATCGAGTACCTATTTCTTTCCTTGCTAGTATTCGTCGCGATTCGGTTGCGTTTCGAGACGAGTCAGGTGTGATTGGTTGTTTTGGGATTTTTTACACTTTTCTGAACCTTTACCGTGTGATGGAGGGCTTGAAGATGTTTCTAGCGCGTTCAGCACCGTCATTTCAGGACGCTCGTTGAGGTTTGGTCTGTTAGGACCAACTCTTGAAGTGTCCGTTCGTTCCGTTTTGATACTATTTCGCTCAGTTCCAACCATTTGTTTCGTTGGACTTTGTGTTGGTTTGTCTCAAAGGAGGTTCAAAGACTCTTTTAGTTGTTAATGTTCTTCTGAGGTTGTGTTGTTTCGTTGTTTGATGTAACACCCCTTTTTAATTCCAATTGCCTTTTGGTTGTTGTTTTTTCCTTCATTAAATAATCTCCTTTTTGTGAAGCGTTCAGCCCTGTTGAAAGTGAAAGTCAGAGAAGGTGTTTGACGATAAACGGCCGATGATTGCTAAAGAATAGACGTCTCCAATAAGTCCGGCCTGATCAGATATGTCAGATTCTCACACCTTTGCGTGCTTCTGTTTTCGAGAGGGCTTTTTTTGCGCCTCTATCCAACAAAAGATTAACTGTCCGTTGTTGAAAACGACTTGAGTAATTCGCTAATATTGAAGACATTACCGTTTTTGACAGCACCGAGTTCAAAATCGGCTTCTTCGGACGTATTGTGTGTTCTTGCGGTTGACTCGGGAGAAGTCGGGGAGTTCGATTGTGTTGAAACAATCGGGGAACTGTTTGACTGAACCGAACTGTCCAGAAGTTCAAAGTCATCTTCCAGTTCATTCGCCGCAAAAGAATCCTCATCACTCACTATCCCGGATTGCTCAACTGTCCCGCTCAACGAAAAATCGTCGGAATCCGCAGAATCCGCCAATCCAAACGTCTCCGATTGACTATTGAGTGTTTGCGGTTGAGTGATGTCAAACGTGATTTCAAAATCGTCCTCGCGCTCTTCCTGTCCTTGTTGCGTTTGCTCTCCAACCAATTGGGTCGCAACGGGTTGCGCTGTTTCAACATCGAGATCATCGGTTGACGTTTCAGCGGTTGATTCAATCGGGTTTGCGAGGACGGTTTGGGCGGATTCTGACATACTGAGAATGTTCGGCAGTTCTTCTATTCCGCGCGCTCGTTGTTCTTCAGCCGGTTCATTCAACTCAAAATGTTCATTGAGAGAGAAAACCTCTTTTTCATCAACAATGTTGGGAAGTGAGGAAGATCGTTCTGCAACCGGTTCGGCAATTGATTTGGCAATCGGTTTCACCTCATGTTCCTGTTTTGCTGACACAAAGTGAAGAGATTGCGAACTAAAAGTCGGTTGATGAGGGGACAATGTAACCGGCAATTGTCCGGTTTCAACCGGTTCCAAAGAAACGGTCTCTTTGGAACCGGATTGGATACGACCAAGTTGAGAATAAAGCGGGGAAGATGTCGGATTGTGGGACGCTAAAACGTCGGGATTGGTTGGAACGGCTCCCAAACCGGGAACAGCGGTTGAAAGTTGGCCGAGTAATTGCTGCATTCCAGCAAAAATTTTGCCCCATTGTTCTTCACGTTCGGACCATTTTTTCGACCAACGATCATCGTTTTCCTTGATTCGGTCGCCGAGCATTTTTTCCGATTGCAATTGCGGTTCACACTGCGCTAAAGCGGTTTTTGCTTGAACAATCGTCTTTTCGACCTCAACAAGTCGGTCCGTTGCATCTTGGAGCATTTGCGCAAAAGACTGAAACAGGGAATGAAACGAATGTAGTTTTTCTTCAGCAGATGCAAGAGAGTTAGCAAGTGACTGAAACGGCAAGGAAACCTGTCGATTAACGGACTGCTCAGGTGAAAGGGAATCAGTTGACATCGTTTTCTGTTTTCCTGTTAAAGCGGACAACGGAAGTCGGTCCAAGTCATGCTGTATGACTTAACGGTATAAGATAGGTTGCTTTATGCAACCTGTCAATCTTTTTTTGAACACACCTCTTGTTTTTTGAAAAAGATTCTTTGACGCAAAACGGAGAACTCGGTCAATGACCTCTTGTGTCGTCTCACCAAATCGGTCATTTCCCAAAATGGGGCAAGAGTGTCATAAAACCGAGATTATAAAAATAAATCACAAGAACATGTTGGAGCTATTATAACGATTTTCAGGATAAAAAAGAATAGAACGGCAGTTTTTTTTCTGGAATTCCTTTTTTTTAGATTTTCCCGGCTTCTTTTTTCACAGCAAAACCTAATCTAATGGAGAGTCGGAGATGATGTTCTTCACTTGCATCCCTGAATCATCAAAACTGTCCAATCACTTTGCAAATAACGGTCTCCCCGCAATACTCCTTTAATAACAATGGGCTTTTTACAACGATTTTTTCGTAATGTTTTCCGGGACGAGACGTATACGTTCAAGACGAATTGTTTTGAAAAAATTGCGTCCGACGATTTGGAATCTCACTTGGAAGTACGTCAATACGGCGATTTCATTCTGACCGACGCAATTCGTCCGTCTTACGATTTGAAAGTGGTTCCTGAACAGGGATACCGATATGACCATTACTTTGATCCGAGTTGCAAGATGTCGGTTCCCGTTTTGATTGCATCTGTTTCTGAACCCCTTCTTTTTGACACGTTTCTGGACCTTCTCGCCCCTTTAGGATCAGTCGTTGATGTTGTTTTGGAGACCAGTCACAAAAAATCACGAAAGGAACATGAAGATTTATACCGCGAACACATTGATACTCCGGTTTTGGCTAGTTATCTCTACAATTACGAAGAGATGCTGATGAATGATGGTTGCGCGGGAATTGCCGTGTTAAATCCTTCCATTCCGGTTGAAATTCAATTTGACGAACACAAACTTTTGATCGTTTACGGCAAGTATCTGCAACCGTTTGAGCGAATTTTGCGACATCGTGGAATCCAACCGAAAAGTGACCTGCGTTTTATCACGGATGCTGAACATGTTCACTCCTCAAAAGTCCGCTACATTGAACAGTTCAGGTCTCTGCAAACTGTTTTAGGGTTAGATGCCGATTACGATGATTAAACAAGTCCGAGAGTCAAAATTTTCCCGGACGTAAAAACACAACATAGCACCTATCTTGCGTATCTCCATGATTCTTAAGAAGATAGGTCTTTTTTAGAAAATTTTTTGAGGTGTTTTATCATCTGGTTTTCTCTTAAAAACCGGTGTTAAAATGGGCAAAATCAACTAGATATAGTGATTACATAAACATTTTGCACAAAATGTTGTAAGGACTTGATTGTTCGCTCAATCCCTCTTAGACTGTCTCACACTTGCATTCTCGTTATAGATTCGGTAGTGACGTGCCGGACCTCAAATGGATTTGGGACACAACCCGATGTTTGTCATTTTTGGCAAATGTTAAGGATATTCGTTTGTTTGTGCAGGAATTGTTCAGAAACTGTTTCTGAACCGTTTCCCGGCTCAGATTGCAGCCAATTTGGCGAATAACGAAGGTTCTTGGGTGTTGTGTCACCTCAACAGCAGGAGCACGAGGATGATTCGCAAGCCGATGATTGGAATAAACTCCGATTACCGCCCCTCTCAGAAGAACACCCCCTCAGTCAGTTTCGTATTCACAGGATATTACGATGCTTTACTACAAATGGGGACATTGCCCGTTGTCATACCCCCTTATCCTGACAATAAGGATTTGGGGCGAAATTTGGACCAAATACTGGACCAATTGGACGGAGTTGTTTTGATCGGCGGAGCTGATCTGGACCCGCGTCGGGACGGATATATGCTTCACCCAACTGTCACACCACTTGCTGATCGGCGTGAAACGTTTGATCGAGCACTTGTTGACAAGATTGCTGAACGGAAGATGCCGGTTCTGGGAATTGGAACTGGGATGCAGTTGCTCAATGTTTCGCAAGGAGGAACCCTGTTTCTGCATATTCCTGAAGACCTCCCCCGGTCGTTGCCTCATCGTGATGCAATGGACCCGAATCATCGACATGGTTTGGTGATCGAAAAAAACTCCTTGTTGGAGAAAATTTACGGCGACAGTGATATTCGCGTTAACAGTATGCACCATATGTCAATTGATGATGTTGCGCCCGGATTTTGGGTGACGGGAAGGTCCCATGATGGTGTTGTTGAAGCAATTGAATCAATTCATGATGATTGGTTCGCAATTGGGACACAGTTTCATCCAGAAGCACCTTCTGCAACCGCGCTTGATATGGGCATTTTCCGCGAATTTGCTCGCGGTGTTGCTTATACAATTGGAAATCGCGCTCATACTGAGGTTGCGTACACCAAACAGTTTGAGGAAATGTTAGCGTTTTGACGTCATTTTGGACCAACTATTTCCGGGGTGTGAGTTATCCTGCTCACACCCTTTTGTTTTATTTCCACTATTTCAGAAAGGACCGATGTTGATGAAAAAAAGATTACCTCTTCTTGGACTTGCGTTTTTTTTGTGCCTGTTGGTCATTCCAATGAGTTTATATGCCCAAACCGGGACGATTGACTTGCTGAAGAGCCGGAATTTTGACGATTGGGATTTTCACTTTGTCGATCCGGCTGTAAAGGGGACGGACATTTTTGCATTTGGTGAAGAAGGTGTTCTGAAATGCAAGGGGATGCCCTTTGGTTACATTGCAACAAAGAAGGATTACAAGAATTTCAAACTGTCGGTTGATTGGATTTGGCCCGAGAAGGTTGAGCCGACCAATAGTGGTGTTTTTCTCCGAGTGAATGGTCAACCGAAAGAGTCGTTCCTTCCTCGCGGGGTTGAGGTGCAGTTGCAAAACGGAAATGCGGGCGATCTTTGGGCGTTTCACGGCATGAACATTATGGGTCCTGCCGACCGATATTCTGACCGTCCTGAAACCGATCATGGTCATATTCGCGGAATCAAGGGGCTTGAAAAGGCCGAAAATGAACCGGGAAAATGGAATCGGACGGAAATCGTCTGTGTTGACGGTCAAATCATCGTCGCGGTCAACGGGAAAATTGTCAATTGGACGAGTGATGCCGAGACGACCCCGGGAAAAATTGGGTTGCAATCCGAAGGAGGACCGGTTGAATTCCGTAATGTCATTCTGACCCCTCTTCCGTAAAAGAGTCTCTCGAATTATTTCTTTCTCAAAAGCGACGTTGCAGGTCTCTTGTTTCAATCGCGCGCAACGTCGTCTTGGTCCTTGTCAAAAGGACCTGTTTCTTGTAGAATGAAGACGTTGTTTTCTCAACACGATTGAGTCAAACTTGATGAGGCGGTTCTTTCAAGGACCGCTCGCTTGCCGAAAGGAGTTTCCGTTGTCTTCTGATTTCCCGAATGATCCCCAAATTACGTCCGGTCCCCGTATTCTTGAAGATGGAACCAAATTGGTTCAACTCTCGATTAACGATGAACTTCGCGGGAGTTATCTGACGTATGCAATGAGCGTGATTATTTCCCGGGCGATTCCCGATGTTCGGGACGGTTTGAAACCGTCTCAACGCCGGATTTTGGTTGCAATGAACGATATTAACCTTTCTCCCGGTTCCCAACGTGTTAAATGTGCAAAGATTTCGGGTGATACAAGCGGTAATTATCATCCACATGGTGAAGGGGTGATTTATCCGACGTTGGTTCGACTTGCACAGGATTGGAATATGCGGTATCCCCTTGTTGATAAACAGGGGAATTTCGGTTCAATCGCCGGTCTCCCCCCTGCTGCAATGAGGTACACAGAAGCGCGGATGTCAACCGTTGCTGCTTCCTTGCTCGAAGACCTTAATTTGGATACGGTTGACTTTGTTCCAACGTATGATGAGCAACGACAGGAACCGACTGTTCTTCCGGCGAAGTTTCCGAACCTTTTATCGAACGGGTCGAACGGGATCGCGGTTGGTATGGCGACCAGTATTCCGCCGCATAATGTCGGCGAAATATGTGATGCAACCCTTGCTGTTCTCGATAATCCAACGATTTCGCCGTTTGAGTTGTTCAACATTTGTCCCGGTCCTGATTTTCCAACCGGGGGGATCATTTGCGGGACAAGCGGAATTCGTCGGGGTTATTTGACAGGTCGGGGGACCGTTGTTATTCGGGCAAGAGTTCGGGTTGAGGAACAGGGAAAGAAGAATCGGATCATTGTTTCGGAGATACCATTCCAACAGACCCGGGATCGGGTTGAGGAGAAAATCGCCGAAATGGTCAATTCCGGCAAGATCGTTGGAATTTCGGGTATGCGGAATGAGTCGGACCTGAAAGAACCCGTTCGTTTGGTTCTTGAATTGAAACGGGATGCAGACCCTGATGTTGTACTCAACCAGTTATACCAGTTTACCCCGCTTCAGGATTCGTTTTCGATTATTTTGCTTGCTCTTGTTGACGGAAAACCGCGAGTTTTGACGTTTAAGGAGATGATCGAGGAGTTTATTCGACATCGAATGTCGGTGATTCGGCGTCGGACGCAGTTTTTACTTGCAAAAGCGAGGAAACGGAAACATACGGTTGAGGGGTTGATTATTGCACATGCGAACATTGATGAGGTGATTCGGACGATTCGCACGTCAAAAACGCAAGCAGAAGCGAAAATCCGGCTCATGCAGATTGAGTGTCCTTCTGCAATGTTGGAACGGGTTCTTGGAGAAGTGGGATACAGCAATTTTCAATCGGAAAGGGGAGTTGCCGAGTCGTACACCTTGACGCCCGTTCAAGCGGACGCGATTTTGCGAATGACACTTGGAAGTCTGGTCAATCTCGAACAGGAAAAATTGGGGGGAGAGTACAACAATCTGTTGGAAGAGATCGGGGAATACTTACGGATTTTGGCGGATGAATCGCTAATTCGGGGAATGATTCGGGATGATCTTGAGGAAGTGAAGCGGAAACATGCGGATAAACGTCGAACGGAGATTTCCGGTGAAGAAGTAACGGACATTGACGTTGAGGATTTGATTAACGAAGAGACAATGACGGTCTCGATTAGCACGAACGGGTATATCAAGCGAACGCCGGTTGACGCTTACAGGGCGCAGAAACGGGGCGGAAAGGGGTTGAAAGGGGCGAAAACGGACGAGGAAGACCCGATTCAACATCTTTTTATTGCAAGTACACATGATTATCTGCTGTTTTTCACGAACAAAGGTAAGGTGTATTGGCATAAGGTCTACAATTTGCCGCAATTGGCAAGGGACGCAAGAGGTCGGGCAATCGTCAACCTGTTGAATCTTGGAGAAGGTGAAAAAATAGCTGATTGTCGAGCAATTCGGGGTTTTGACACGCCGGGTCATTTTCTGGTTTTTGCGACGAAGAAGGGACTGGTCAAGAAGACGGCTCTCTCGGCATACAGTCGGCCCCTCAAAGGAGGACTGATTGCAATTAAGTTGCGTGAGGGGGATGAACTGATTGATGTGAGCGTTTGCGGACCTGGAGATGAGTTGGTTCTTTCAACCACAAAAGGTATGGCGATTCGGTTTCGACAGTCTGACGTTCGCGCAATGGGGCGCAATACGGCGGGAGTCAAGGGGATTTCACTTAGGAAAGACGATCACGTCGTTGGAATGGTCGTTGCAAGAGCAGACGAAGTGGTCCGACCGGAACAGACGTTGTTGACGGTTTGCGAGAACGGATATGGTAAGCGGACACCGTTTGGACCGAATGCCGAGATGGAAGAGGAAAAGCCGGAATTGGGCGAAGAATCGGACAACCAAGAGGATGTGTTGGACAATGTGGATCAAGTTGACAGTGTTGAACGCGAGAATCCGATTGCAGAAGATGTCTCCGAAGAGGGTGATGAGTTGAATTCTTCACGATCATACCGAATTCAACGTCGGGGGGGGAAAGGACTTCGGGACATTAAGGCGTCTGACCGAAATGGGGCAGTGATTGGAATTGTCCGAATCAGTGATGAGGATGAACTGATGATAATGACGGCGTTAGGGAAGATACAGCGAATTGCGGCGAGTGATGTGAGCGTTTTAGGGCGGAATACGCAAGGGGTAAGGATTATGAAGCTGGACGATAATGATTCCGTGATTGCGGTCAAACGATTGCCAAAAGATTATGTTGGTTCGCCGATTGCCGAGCTGGAATCTGGGGAACCGGCTGAAACAGTTGAACCGACAACGGTTGACGTTGAAGAGCCGGTTGAAACAACAACAACAACAACAACGGTTGAGGGTGAAGGACCCGTCGAAACGGATCAATAATTATCCTAGTGCCTTGTCAACATTAAAAAGTGGGATGCAGATACCGAAAGTCAGAAGACAGTCGTATAGACGGTCTTCTGAAATGAGCTGCATAGCAGCGACCTTTTTGTAGCCCGGGGTGAAGCGCAGCGAAACCCCGGGTTAGGTGCAGCAAAAAA
>JBOFQB010000077.1:0-62034 GCA_051660685.1 Thermoguttaceae bacterium
GCTTGCCCGGATTCGTCAAGGAACCGATTCAGGACCGGTTTGTGTCGCGCGAACAGCCGATGATGCGGCTGCTATTATCTTTACAAGCGGGAGTACGGGGGTTGCAAAAGGGGTACATTACACACATGGAATTTTTTGCACGCAGACCGAGGAGATACAAAAGCGACTTGGTATTCAACCGGGTGATGTTGATTTGGCGGGATTCCCCTTTTTTGGGCTATTTAATGCGGCAATGGGGGTTACAGCTGTCATTCCTGACATGGATTCAAGTCGTCCGGCCCGTGTTGAACCGTCCAACATTGTTGAAGCAATCCGGGATTGGAACGTCAACCAATCCTTTGGTTCCCCCGCTCTTTGGAATCGCGTGATTGATTATTGTCTGGAAAACGGAATTCGTCTTGAGACGCTCAAACGGACGATTTCGGCAGGTGCTCCGATTAACGCTTTGATGTTGGAACGGTTGCGGAATTGTATTGCTCAAGAGGGAGAGATTTATACGCCCTATGGAGCGACAGAAGCATTGCCGGTTTCGGTCATTTCGGCAAGTGAAGTTCTTGGCGAGACTGTATATCAGACGAAATTGGGAGGGGGAATTTGTGTTGGGAACCGATTTCCGACGATTTGTTGGAAAGTGGTGAAGATTACGGATGAACCGATTGGGGTTTTGGAAGAAGCCGAAGAGTGTCCGATTGGAGAAATCGGGGAGTTGATTGTTTCAGGACCGCAAGTGACGACGAAGTATGTAACCCGGGTTGAAGCAAATGCGTTGTCAAAAATTGTGGACGAAACCGGTCGGATTTGGCATAGAATGGGGGATGTCGGGTATTTGGACATGCAGGATCGGTTTTGGTTTTGCGGACGTAAAGCACATCGAGTTGAGACGAAGGAAGGACCACTTTATTCGATTCCTTGCGAGTCCGTCTTTAACGAACATCCCCGGGTTAACCGAACAGCTCTTGTCGGTTTGCCGATTCCCAACTGCACATTCAAGGAACCTTGCCTTTTCGTCGAGTGTCAACCGGGTTCCAAGCCGGTCAACGACGCGGAAAAAGCGGCGTTGATTGCCGAGTTGAAACAGTTGGGTTCCGCGCAGAAAATGACGGCGGGGATTGGGCAATTTCGTTTTTCCGACTCCTTTCCGGTTGATGTTCGGCATAATGCGAAGATCAACAGAGAATATTTAGCGGAATTGGCGAGATAATAAATCGGGTTGGGGGATTGGGGGGATTGGGGACGCAAAGGACGACTAAGTTTAGCCGCAATACAACGTATCGCGCGTTCAGAACCGCCAAATACGCGCAGAACATTGTTCTGCGGCTAAACGAAAAAGAGGGCGAGATAGGAAATCGGAGTCTTATGCCAAATCGACTGCGAGCATGAGAACGTTGATTCCTGAACCGATCCCCATTAAAGCAATTCGGTCCCCTGATTTGGCGAAACCGCCCTCGATTCCAAGTGCAGCCGCAATCGGAAATGCTGTACTCCCCGTATTTCCCAAATATTCAATCGTCGAAAAATTTCGCTCAATCGGCAATCCTAAAGTCTCAAATAACAGTTGTTGGTGCATTTTGCCAACTTGATGACAGAAAAACCTGTCGATTGAGTCCGACGAAGTATTGATTTCCTTGAGAAACCGATCAAAAGCAGATTTTGCGGTCTGGACCCCCTGTATCATCAGGTTTTCCGAATCCGTCCACATAATCGGGTTCATTGTGTCCCCCCCCGCTTGATCGGTTGCACTTTGACACAATTCACAGAATTGTGTGTTTGCGTGAGTGATTCCGCCAATCAGACGGTTTTGTAGGCGGGAAATGGAACGATGTGTCAGTAAAACGGCTGCACTTCCAGAACCGATTGTCAAAGACGCAAACGCCTTTTTGATTCGATTGCGGTCCATTGTCATGTCGGAATTGAGCATACGGATCGTTGTTTCCATTAACGACCGACTACTTTCGGTTCCGAGGACGATTCCAGCTTCAATTTCTTCCCGTTCAATCATTCCGGCAATCTGCATCATTCCCGTTCCGATTCCCAGACAAGCGTTGGAAATGTCGAAAACCGCACATTCGTCGGGGAGTTGCAATTGGCGATGTACGCGACAGGCGGTTGCGGGTTCGAGGTAGTCCCGACAAACAGAAGCGTGAATCAAGGCCCCGATTTT
Source organism: Thermoguttaceae bacterium (assembly GCA_051660685.1). GTDB lineage: Bacteria > Planctomycetota > Planctomycetia > Pirellulales > Thermoguttaceae > JAVBSX01. The sequence continues at coordinate 2,162 of JBOFQB010000077.1, forward strand.
TTGAGGGTTGAAATTCGTTTGTTCGAGAAGGAGTTGACCGGTTTTAACGCTTTGTTCACCCGGAAGTAGGCCGGATTTCCAGATTCGCCGTTCACGAATTCCGGTCATAAGCTCAAGACGACCTTCTGGAAGTTTTAGGCGTTGATAAACGGGACTGAGCATTTGTTCCAATTCCGCCGTTGTGACAATTTCGTCCGGCAAAGTATAGGCAAATGCTTCAACGCAAACATTGTTGTATTTCATGGTTGGTTCAGATTCAAAAGTTAGGACGTCAATGTTTTAGGTTTTGTTGGATCATGCGTCAAAATGTTGGGGTTATTTTTGACTTGTTTAACAACTTAAAAAATTTCTATCTGTTCAAGTGAGGGTTGAATTTTTTTTGGAAGTACGGATTACCAGATAAATTTTGTGTGAATTGTTGTTGGTCCAGACTCCTGACGATCAGTCCCCCAAAAGAACTGTCAAGTTGTTTTGGGGGAGATGTTTCTCGCAGAGTCGCAAAGGACGCAGAGATTGGTGTCTTCTCTGCGTCTTGGCGAACACCGCGCGAGTCTCCTGTTCCTGTATCCTTTTTCATATCTGTTTGGATTACTTTGTGAACCCTATACGACTACTGATTAATTTTCTGAGAAATTATCCTGATTTTTGTGGTTCAGCAAAAAAATACCAAACACTGAACAGCAGAAAAAAATTTTTTTAGTGCATTGACTGGTTGTCGGACAAGTTATTTTTGACCGAGGAGGTAACAGGCTAAGGACGCGGGGATTTTGACGACTTGGGTCTTTTCGCAGGTGAAAACGTCCAGATCATCCGGTTCTTTGGTAATGACATACGCAACATCCGGCTCACGTTCTTTGCAGAATTCAAGGAGTCCGCGAATATACTTTGTCGTCGTCTGTTCCCGGGATCGGTATTTGATTTCAAAGGGTGTTCGTTTTTCACCTTCTTCCAACACCAGATCGACTTCGCGGTCATTTTTTCCTTTCCAATAGGAGAAACGGAGTCCTCCTGTCTGAACGGACTCGAATGCAAGGTGTTTGTAGACCGTTGATTCGACGATACTGCCAAGTTGAGTTGCATTTTCAAGGGGTTCTCGACCTCGCAAAAAAACGGCTGTTGCGATTGACGGATCGGCAAGGTAGAACTTGTATCGACCGCGTAAAACCTCTTTGCCGTATCCGAAAGGGCGTAAACGACTTAGCAAATGCGTTGCCTCAAAAAAGCTCAAATAACGTTCAATCGTTGGTCGTTTCACATTCAGGGAATCACAAACGGCCGCAAAATCGAAAATGGATCCGTCATGCAAGCAGAGATAGAGGAACAGTTGTTCTAACTGCAAGACTTGACGAACGCCGAACAAAGCGGTCATATCCCGTTTGAGAATTTTATCAACAATATCTTCTCGCAAAAGACGTTGAACGACGGGAATTTCCTCGATTTTGGCACAACCGGGAAAACCGCCCCGAATCAGGTATTCGTGAAAATAGGGGGTCAACTTTCTTGCGATTTCGGCAAAACGAATTCGGTCCCGCTCCAACATGCCCGCCAATTCCTGCAAAGAACACTTACACAATCCCTCTTTGGAAGAATTCTGGTTTGCATGATCGCTCAAATGTTGTCTCTCTTTCGTCCCTGCAATGTCCTCAAGAGGATTCTCTTTTCGTAAGAGCAAATACTCGTAAAAGGAGAGTGTCGGCAGTTTCAGGGTCAACCAACGACCGACACCTGATTCGGCGTTTTGATCGAGCAATGAAACGGCGGAACCGGTTGCAGCAATTCGCCGAGTCTTGTTGAAGTCCGTCTCATGTTTCAACCAGGTTCCCCAATGTTCCATGAATTGCAATTCGTCGAGAAACAGGTATTCAAAGTCGGGAAGTTTCTTATCCCGGCGTTTTTGTCGGGGGACGTATTCCCGCCAAATCTGCATAACTCTTTCCTGACCGATCAGTTTTAAGAGCGGATGATCGAATGTTGCATAAAGGACATTTTCGGCGGGAACACCACGTTGAAGCAAATGTCGAATTGCTTGTCGAAACAGGGTTGTTTTGCCGACTTGACGAGGACCGATTAGGAGGAGAGAACGTTCGATTTGCGGCGATTCGGCCCAATCGAGGATCGAGCGGAACATGGGACGTTCCCAATTGGGCAGATCGGCAACATCCCCGCTGCTCCACCAAGGGTTAAATTGCCGCAAAACGGCTATTATTTCTTCCGGTTGTATGACGATGCTCATTTTGCGCCCTGAAATCAGTGAATTGTGACTATACTCTCAATATAGTGATAGTATACATTAACTAAATAAAATAGACAAGACCTTTCATCAACATTTTGGAAGAAGTTTCTTGCAAAGTTCTTCCGAGCGGTCAATTGCCAATTGAAAAGCAGCAGACAATTTATTAAGAAGGACCCCATTTCTGAGATTTAATGCCTGAAAATAATCGAATAGACACTAAAACTACAATTTAGTTTATGTATAGATTAACTAAATACATATAAATAAGTCATTCAGCTGTTTTTGGGAAGAATTTTCTGGTAAAGTCTTTCTGACGGGTTGTTCGTGAATTGAAAACGAAGCCGATGTTGCTTTCAAGAATGTTCTATTTCAAAGGTTTTATACCATAAAAAAAGAAAAAAGACACTAAAATTACATTTTAGTGCATGTATACATTAACTAAATAGGTATTTTAAGAACATTTAGCGATTTTTGGGTCATTACTTAGAATTCCCAAATCAAACTCTTCGAGAATCCGAACATACTGTTCATCCGTCTGACCTCGCTCTTCAACAGAGACCCAACCGTTAAAACCCACATTCTCCAACACATCCCGAACTGCTTTCCAATCAATCGTCGACTCCTGAACCTGACTCCATGTTCCCTCTCCTCCTCCCCGTTTCCCGCGTTCACGTTCAATTCGGTATCCTTTGACGTGCATTTTGACCAATGTCGGACCAAGAGCCTGAATCCACAATTCGGGACGGGAATACTTCGCACAATTTGCCGTATCAAAGTAACTCCCAATCCAAGGAGAACCAAAATACTCAATCAGGGCCGCAAAATGTTCCGGCGTACACCACAAATTGTTCCAGACCTGTTCTATACTCAGAATAACCCCTTCTTTTGCCGCAATCGGAATCAGCTCCTCAAACGCTCGCAACGTCATGTCCGTCGATTCGTTATATCGCGCAATATAATCGACATAATCCGAATTATCCCCCGACACAAGCGATTTGACCTGCAATGTTCCCGGGTTAAAATCAATGTCAAAATTCCAAAAATCGGGCATGACCATTCCGTCCGGGATCGAACAGGGAACAAAGAGAACATTCGACGCTCCATAAGCAGCTGCAACACGGATCGCCGCTTTTGTCTCCTCGATTGATTCACGACGAACGGATTCTTCAAGACAGTTAAACTGGGCCCGACCTCGCATCACCGAATGAACGGGAAAATCGTGCTTTTCAGTAATCAGACGCCATTTCAGGGCGTCTGAAACAGGAATGTTCCAACTCTTGACCTCCATTCCCTGAAAACCGATTGACTTCCAATGCTCGCAAAGTTCCTCGGTCGGGACAACGTCAATCTTGGATTTGAACAATTGCGTCTTGTAGGTCATTTCCCGCCTCATCCTAAATCTGACTGTCAAGCCCGTTTTTCGAGTTTCTCAATTGAAGGGGTTGGAATCGTCTCCAACAACTTCGCAATCAACATTTCATTCGTCATTCCTTCAGCTTGTGCTTGAAAATTTGTGCTGATTCGATGTCGCAAAACCGGAATCGCAACACTCCGAATATCATCAATCGCAACCGAAAAACGACCGTCCATTGCCGCAATCGCTTTTCCCCCGTTGATCAAAAATTGGCCCGCTCGCGGTCCCGCCCCCCAATCAACCAACTCCTGAACAAATTTCGGTGTACTCACGTCTTTGGGACGCGTTGCCCGGACCAAACGAGCGACATACTGAACAATGTAGGGACTAACGGCAATGTTACTAATCAACTTCTGCAAATTCGCAATCACCTTCCCCGTCATGATCTTTCGTATCTCAACCTTCTCTCCCCGCGTTGTCGTCGAGAGTATCCGCTCCTCCTCCTCAAGAGTCGGATAATCAATCTTGATGTTGAACATGAACCGGTCCAACTGCGCTTCTGGAAGAGGATACGTCCCCTCTTGTTCAATCGGGTTCTGCGTCGCAATCGTGAAAAACGGTTCAGGAAGAGCATACGTCATCTGCCCTATCGTTATCTCCCGTTCCTGCATTGCTTGCAAAAGTGCTGCTTGCGTTTTCGGCGGGGTTCGGTTGATTTCATCCGCAAGAAGAATGTTCGTAAAAACAGGACCGCGAACAAAACGAAAATTACGTCGTCCATGCTCATCCTCATCCAAAACATTGGTCCCTGTTATATCAGAGGGCATAAGATCAGGCGTAAACTGAATCCGCTTGAAATCCATGTCCAGAATCCGCGCAATCGTACTCACCATAAGTGTCTTCGCCAATCCGGGGACCCCTTCCAACAAACAATGTCCCCGCGTAAAAATCGCCGCAAAAATCTGCCGAATAACACTTGATTGTCCAATGATGACCTTGCCCAATTCCTCCTGCATGATTCGGCAATGTTGCCCGAATTCCTGCAAAACATCTCCGATGTTGCGCGTTTTAGGTCCTGATTGGTTCGGAGAAGGCGAAAATGAATCGTTGGACATACCCGTTGAAAAAAAGTTGGAATCTTTATTACGGAGAGACTGTTTCTCCGAGAAGTGTTCCCCGATCTGAATTCAAAAAGAAATCCAGTTCAACTCCGGGATACACCCCCGCATGTACTCTATCCCCTTGTATCGGATTTGGCAAGGGACCCGTTCTGCTCCATTCCGTTTCGTAGTTCACCTGCTGAATCGGATACTGAAGAGTATTTATCAAAACCACATCACTTGTTTGATTCGATTCATCTTGCTCAAAATCATATAAACCAAAAAATTGTCCGTCTTCCTGTATTGCAGGAGGAGCAAAAGAAAACGGAACCGAATCAGAATCAAGCGGCGAATAGAGTAATCCTTCTGAAAGACTTTCTGAAGATTCCAATCCAGACATCCTTGATGATTCCGGTTGTTGTATCAGTTGTTGTTCCAATTGAACCCCTTGCGCTGAAGAGAAGGTTGGATTCAGCCCGTTCAACGCAACACCTTGTTCTTCAACCGGTCGTTGTGCAATCATACGTCGTTTAGGTTGGACATCCCCTCTCATTTGTGCAACAGGTTCAGCAGATTCCAGAGATTGCGTTGTTACAGATGAGAAAGAGTCAATCGACCCGGGGACGGGAACCGGCGTTGCCCCAATCGGTTCCTGAGGAATCGACCCGTTTGGAACCGGTTCATAACGATTCGGTTCGTAAAAAATCGGCTCTCCCGCTTCTACTCCACTTGGGATCAATTCATAAGGAACTGGTCGTTGCTCAAATTTTCCCTCAACCGTTCCATTATCAAATCCGTTACCAAAAAATTCATCATTAGCCGTCTCATTCAATGCAGGTTGTAAACTCATCTCATTTGTTAAAACCGGCGAACCAACCGTATATCCTTTTGCAGCAACATTCGGCAATTCGGTCAATTGCGGTTCCCGATTGACCCTATGAACCGTTTCTTCAGCAACCAGTCCGTTGTTTGGACTCGTCAACAGATTGGGTTCTGATGCTGCGAAAACCGGTTGCGGTGTTTGCAAGACTTGCGACGAAGATGTCGGCGATGTCGCAACAGTCAAACCTTCTAAATGCTCGGTCGGGAAAGGAGGGGGTAAAACCGGAGTTGGAGCTGATTGGGCAAGCGATCCCGGAACAGGCGGGGTCCCCAAATTGTTAGGTGCATTGACAGGAGTAATGACCCCTCCTCGTATAGAATCAAAACGTTGACTGATTCGGCCCATATCAGCAATCGTGCGACCATACGTCAACAATTCAAGAGGTGTTTCTTCCAATTCGTCCATCATTTGGTTGAATTCACCTTTTTTCAACTCGGGCATATTCGGAACAGTCCGATTTGCAACCAATGCTCGCTCTTCAAAAATTTCAGCATCCTGTACTTTTCCAAGAGAGCGATTGATTGCGGCGATTTCACGATAAGCGTTTGCTTCTCCAATCGACTCTTTGAGAAAACGTAATGCTTCAACCGGACGATTCTGAACAGTAAGAGTATGTCCGGCAAAAAACAGTAACTTGCGACTTTCAGGAGCCGTAATCAACGCATTTTTAACGACGATTTCAGCATCTTGGAAACGGTTCTGATCGCAAAGATACTGCGCAAAATCACAAGCCAATTCTGAATTATCCCCCCCATACTGGAGAGCTTTGTGATAATAGTTTTCCGCACTTTTCACATCATTTTTTCGGGCTGCAAGAATCGCCAAACGATGATACGGTCCCCCGAGATACTGACCGGCATCTTTTTTCTTCTCATTAAAGGTGACACATTGCAGGTATGCCAATTCCGCTCCCTGATAATCTCCGCGACGTTCGGCATTCAAACCCGTTGCAAAATACTGATTACTCTGCTGCAAAACCAAACGTTCCTCGTCAGCACTCATTCTCTTTTCCCGCTTAGGAGCAGGACCGCTCGCATATTGCAGCTTTGCTGCTGAAAAGCAACCTGAAGTACACAAGGTCAAAATCAAGAAAGGAACAAAATAAACGATAAAAGAAGTACGCATGAAATCCTCAACTTGACGGTTTGTAACCAAAAATTCGCTTGGTTGTTTTCTATAAATGTTGGACGTTGTTTGACCAACCGGGTTTATGATCAATGTGTTGATTGCCGACCTGTTTGTTTGCAACCTATTTATTGGCAACCAGTCAGTTAGCAATGTTTGTTAGCAATGTCTGTTTGCAATGTGCTTATTGCAACGTGTTGTTACATTCAATTCCCCATTTCCCGGGCAATCACCCCTAACGCCGTTCCCCAAGAGGAATCCGAATCCTGGGGACATAACACCGTGTTGGGATACCAAGGTGTTTTGTGCTCGGAGACTCCCCCCCGAATCGTCCAACGCCAATCGCAAGGAGTTGGCAGAACAAGTAAAGTGCGAACCCCAAGAGCACCTGCCAAATGAGCGACAAATCCGGGCGGTGTAATCACCAAATCAAGAGAACAAATCAAAGCAGCCCAATTGTCCAGACCGCCTGTTCGCAATTCTTTGCTAAATTCATCCATCTCGATTCCCCAAGAGGAACGGACTTCGGACACTTTCTGTGAAGAGGAACCTTGTTGTAAACTGATCCAATCCCAACCTTGACGCTTTCCTGCAACAAGGAGAGTCCTCAACAAATCGTTTGGAATCGTTCGTTGCTCTTTCGTTTCAGGAGTCCAATTTCCTTCCCAAAGAATACCCGCTTTGCATGATCCCGTTTTGCGTCGCAAAACATCATGCCATTTCTTTTGAAGTGACTCATCAGCAACCAAATACGGTTTATGTTGGGCAAAACTCTCTCGGTTCTTTCGGAAAAATCGGGGCAGACTCCCAAATGCAACCTGTTCCCAAACCGGTTCGTTCTCTTCCTGAACGGTTTCGGCAAATAAATCGGTTTCTTTGGATTCAAACGGTTCAGACCCGGAAATGAATCGGGCTTTTGGAAATGACCGGGCAAAAAGGGAATGGAGATGAGGATGACACTGAACAGTGCAGTTTCCAACGGAATCAATCAGGTCCTGCAAACAGGATGCAAACATAACATCGGCACACAATCCTTCTTCGGAGTAAACGAGCACATTTTTTTCCGGGGAGGAGATTCCATTCCAGTCCAACAATTGATGTTCTGTCCAGGTTCCTAACTGTGAGATACGTCGAAACTCAAATGCTTCCCAAGCGGTATCCAAACGGTCAAGCGCGAAAAGAGAAAGGGCGTATCCGTAAACGGCGTGAGGTCGTTCAAGCCCGATTGGGAGTAATTTTTCGTAAAACGTCAGAGATTCCTCAAATTGTCCCGTTTTTCTTAATGATTCAGCGAGGAGAAACAAAGCGTCAGGAGATCGGGAATCAAGTGCAACTGCGGTTGAAAGGGGGCTGATTGCAGATGCAAAGTGTTCCAACTGCACATGAATGTATCCCAATGTTAACCAAAAGGAAGGATTTTCGGGTTGAAGATGAGTCAGCTCCTTAAAACAAATTGCCGACTCTTCCAAACGTCCGAGATCATATTCTGTTTGTGCAAGTGCTAACAAATAGTCCCAACGAGAGGGAGCAAGGGCAACAGCGTCTGCAAAACATTCACGCGATTCCGATTTCATTCCGCGATTCTGAAGTTGACGCCCTTCCTGAAACCGGGATTCGGCCCTCAAAGTCTGTGCAGGAATCGGGAGATGAACCGGATTCAGACTCCGTTCAAAAACAAAAGGAGGAACCGAAAAAGTTGGTTCACTGTTCAGGACTGATTCAATTGTACTCATTGTTCGTCAGGTGTTAAAACTTCAGGACAAAGTATCCGCAAATCCGTTATCGTCAAAACAATTCGCAGAATTAACACAATCGCTAAATTTTACCTTCTTTCCTGACACGCCAACTCATTTTTGGGAATATAGAGCAATTGGATAATTTGATTAGCGTAAAAACAGATTTAGGTTGACACAAAAGTAATCGGGTTGTAGTGATTGTGGTGTAGTGATCGGCTTGTCGTGATCCCGACATGATCGGTTGGGTTGGCAGGAAAACGGTTCCGTTGATATAAAATCAAGGGAGAGCAGAAAAGAATTTATCTAGGTAACATTCTTCTACGTTAAAACGTCCTTATTAACGAGGAAGCTGTTTGTTTCTCTGACCTTTTTTTGACACCAGTTGACACAATTATTGGGGAGTCTAGTCCATGTTTTCCGTCTTTCGTACTTTTATCATGCAACGAATTTCCAACAGAATGGATGCTGGTCGTCCTTTAGGAAGTTTCTTGAGTTGGTTGACGAAAAATGATCAACAGATTCGTGAATTCTATGAAGGTCTGGTTCAAATGGAACAACGGTTTCGAGAAGACTTGCCGGATTTTCTGGGTGAAAGGGACATTTCAGGAATTCGGACAACACAATTGCCAAAAAAATCGCAAATTGTTTGGGATACGTCCCCGAAATATGCTAGAATGACATCTGCGAATCGGCTGTATCGCCGTGTTTTTTGGGGCACAACGGCATTTGCGGTCAGCATCATGTTGGTTGTGGGGGTTGGGCATTACTTTTTAGCGGACAATGAAGCTCCCAGAACATCGTTCTCGGGCAGAGAGGTTGCAATCGGCACACCTCTTGCGGAACATGTCACGTTTGATCCTTTTAAGGATTGGAATTGGCAAACATTGGATGTCATTGCTGAAGAATCAGGTAATGTTTTGCGTCAACTCCCTTTGTTTGAACCAACTGCGTCAAAAGCATTGGCGTTTGTTCTGAATGATCCGGCAACGAACGCCCAACATCCTTAATCCGGTCCCGTTCTCGCGCAATCGGATTGAGGTCGAAAGGTTGTACGATATGGACACAGAACAGATACCTGTTGAACAGCGAACCACTTCGCATCTTATTGAAATTCAGGAGCAAGCAGTCAAAGAGGAAGAAGCATCAACCCGACAAGGGGCGATCATCTTGGGGGGATTTATCCTGTTTGGTATTCTGAGTTTGGTTGTTTACACACTTTTTCAGGTTGGACGTTCTGAAGACTCGGCTGATTCTTCGGCGTCATCGTCTCAACATTCCTCTCACTTATCTTCAAAGAAAAACAGTTTGACCTCAACAGAACGGGGCCAATCCGCATCTTTGGGTTCTTCTGCCGAAATCGAAGTAACAAATCAAACCGCAACACCTGAAATTTGTGCGGAATTGAAGAGAATAGAAAGCGAAACCGGGTTGCCCGCTCAGATTTTCAAGGAAAAAGTACCAGAAGAGGAAAACATTTCCGCCAAATTGTCCGAAGAACTCCAACCGGCTCATTTATCCGAATTGGCTAATCTGCGTAGAGAGATCAGGGATTCAGGCGATTGGGGGGTCAATACAGAGTCGTTAAAAAAATCGTCGACTTTTTTGGACACACTTTCAGAACCGCGCCAGAATATTCGGGCGATGCTTGACAAACCGGGGACGCGATATGAACAGGTAATGGTGAAGAGTGAAGATGATGAAAAGGAATTGGCCCCAGATGACAATAACATTGATTTTCTTTGGGCCTATTCAACGTTGGAAGAGTATGAAATTGCAAAAGCGTTGGAAAAGGGGGATACAGGTGCAGCTGTTCAAGCGTTAATGTACATTTTGACTTTAGCCGAATTGGTTTCACAAACGGAGTTCCCGGTTGCCCGAAAACATGCCGTTTTTTTGCGGGAAAATGGTTTTCGGATTCTTCAAACACTTGTCCGTCATCCCAAATTTAATCGGGATGAAATGCAGAAGATGTATGGTTTTTTGAGAAAACAGTTGGAAAACTGGCCGGATGATGCAAAATGTTGGATTGGTGATCGGGCGTCAGGACTAAAGGTTTACGAACTTCTTCGACGGGGCAAGATTGATGATGCTCTTGAGGAGGAGGAGAAGGACGAATTGGCGCGACGTAATCTTCTGAACAAAGTTGCTTGGATGAAACCGGCTGAATTTAACGGAGATCAAGCGGCCTATCTCCGAGCAATGCAGGAGATGATTGACGGTTGCAAAAAGCCGTTTTACGCTCGATTACCTTTGTTAAATGAGATTGACCAGCATTTTAAGTCGTTGGATGGAACCTCACAGTATCCCGCAATCGCTGCTTTGTTGACACAGGGTATCTTTGACGGAATGAAAGCACAAGCCGAAGACCGGGTTCGGGTTGAAGTCTGGTTTTTGACATTGGCGACTGCATTGAATCGTGTGTTGAAAGAGGGAGCACAAGACCCTTTGAAAGGGGATCATTACATCATACAAAAACCGACGATTCAGGATCGCCCGATTGTCGTTGTTTCACAAGGAAGTGGTTTTTACAAGGCCGAAATGGACATGCCCCAATAAAGGTAAGCCGAATTCTTCAAGGTGAGAACCGGAATGTTGAGGAACGGGACAACAGCAAGGGGCTTTCTTGACAACATGTCGTGTCCTTCTTGACTTTTCTTGAGGAATTTTTTTGTGAAAATCATTAAATTAGAGAAAACTGGCACGAATTTTTGGAAAAATTGGCAAAGTTTAAGGAAAAAATCGGACATTCACCATTTTTTCATACTAAGATTTGGGTGAATGGAGCTTTGTACCAACACCTTTATCGTTTGACATGATGTCTTCACAACACGGTCCTTTTGTTGAATCCGTTCACAATCGTGTTGTCGTTCGAACCGTCCCCGGTCACAACATTTTCCGCCGAGTTTCCGATGTCAGTCAGCAAAAAAATTCCTGTTGGTGAACACCGATTAAGGGCACAATACCTTGAATTACGCGAAAAATTGACAACACCCGAGTATGCGCAGCATCTGGGCAAGCGATTGGCATTTTGGACCAGTCCGCTTGACAAGCGTCTTCCAATCATCCTTTTGGGCAAAACACTTTCGGAAATACTGTCGATTCCCTTTGACGATCTGACACGGTATCCCAGTATCGGCGAGAAGAAGCTGGGAGCCCTCATTACCTTGTTAAATCGGGCTGTTGCAACGTCAATCGGGGATTTGCCGATGTTGGAACAGCAACCTTTTGCGGAATCTGAACGTGAACGCAGGACGATTCAGAATACGAGTGATGTGTTTTTGAATACGGTTTCCGAGTTACAATGGAATGCTTGGCAACGACTTGTTTTAGAACAGGGGTTGGGCAATGAGAAAATTGGGCGTTTATGCAGTTCCTTAGCGGAGATGCCGAGAGTTCTTTGGCATAAAACTTTACGGACTTATTGTTGGGTTTCGTTGAGTGAGTTGAGGAATCTTAAAACACATGGAGAAAAACGGGTTTTGGCGATTCTGCGGTTGTTTTACGATATTGCTCAGGTTGCATCCCGGGCAGATCGTTCGCCGCATCTGAAAATACATTTGTCCTTACGTTGGATTGATGAAGTGGAAAACTGGATCAAGCAAGTTCTTGAACTCGATTTGTTTCCAGCTCCCCAAGAAATTTACGATCATTTGATTGGCCCTTTGTTGGAACAACTCCGAGTTGACGCTTCTGACAATGTTGTTCAATTGGCGGAAACCCGATTGGGGTTGAGAGGACCGATTACAAGTGTTCGGCAAGTTGCAAAAGAGATGAACATTGCGCGAGCAAGGGTTTACCAACTGCTCAATGAAATCAGCGACATTTTTCAGGTTCGTTGGGAAGGGGGAGCGGGGTTGATACACCAACTTTGGGACAAGTTTATTCGGGAAATGTTGACATCTCCCGCTCAAGAGGAATATGAACAGTTTATTGCGGCTGCTGAATTGTTTTATCCGGCCGGAAAAAGGGCAACGCTTGCTCAAGTTGACGATTTTCGAGACATCGCGCAATCACCCGGTTCATTCGCTATTTACAAACCGAGATAAGGGAAAGTTCTTACTCTCACATTATTCGCCCAAATTACGGCTGATCTGTTCGGCGCGGTCACTTTGAAATAAGGGACGTTGATACCACTTTTTGGGTTCGACTTTGTTCGTCTCGGTTGAATCGGTTGTCGAAGACCCCTTTCGCATATAACCAACCTGTTCAATCATTTCGTTGGACTGACCGCCGTTGTAAAGAGGAGCATCAGGTAATTCATGTTGGATTGGGGTTTTGGAAAACCATTTCGCGTCTTTTTTCCAGGGATTTTGTATCATCCGACAACCTGTATTGGCGCAAAAAAAGACAAGAAGGAAACAAAATAACGAGAGAAGAGAGAGTGTTTTTTTATTCATTTCCGAACCCGTTGAAAGTGCGAAACATCGTAACCGGATCATGCCAAGTCGGATGCTCGGAAAAAACCGCGATTCTGTCAAGATCAAAACAACAGAAAATCATTTATCCCTTAATCTATGACTTCATCATTCATTTCGACAGTCTTCGCAACCCTTTGCACGTTCTGTGTTCTGGTTCTGTTTGCCCCAACAGCGATTGCAGATTCTTCCGACCGAGTTCCCGAAAATTCTGTCGTTGTCAATGCTCTCCAACGTCCCAACATTTTGTTGATTCTGACGGACGATCTCGGAATCGGGGATTTGGCCTGTTATGGTGCTCCAGATACACAATCGCCCAATCTGGACCGTCTCGCGTTAGAAGGAATGCTCTTCACCTCTTGTCGGGCAAACAGTTCTGTCTGTTCTCCGAGTCGGGCTGCAATGCTCAGCGGAATGTTTTCTGATCGGACAGGAGTTCCGGGGGTTTTGCGAACCGAACATGCTCCGACCAATTCCTGGGGTTGGTTGTCCGAAGATGTGGACCTTATTTCACAACTTTTGCTCGAGAACGGATATCGAACCGCTCTTGTTGGAAAATGGCATTTAGGTATGGAATCACCGAATCAGCCGAATGACCGGGGTTTTCAACTGTTTCGAGGATTTCAATGCGGGATGTTGGATGATTATGACACTCATTTGCGGTTTGGGGTCAATCCGCTTCGTCACAACAAGCAGCAGATTCGGGCAAAAGGTCATATAACGGATGTTTTTACGAATTGGGCAATTGAGTATCTTGAACAACAGGGCAAGGAGCAGCAGTTCGAGGAGGAACGGGGAGGAATCCCGTCTCCGTTTTTTCTCTGGTTGTCCTACAATGCCCCTCATTGTCCGATTCACCCTGATCCTGCTTGGATTGAAAAAGTGCGCAAACGGAATCCTGACATGCTGGAATTACGGCTGAAGTATCTGGCGTTGATTGAACATTTGGACGACGCAATTGGTCGAGTTTTGCAGACATTGGAGATGACTGGTCTCGCCGAAAATACCATTGTCGTTTTTTCAAGTGATAATGGAGGGGTTTTGAAGTATGGAGGTCGAATTGGCGATTATCGCGGGGAAAAGGGGACGATGTATGACGGGGGACTTCGGGTTCCGTTACTTGTAAAATGGCCGGGACACATCCAAGCAGGTTCTCGATCAGATGAAAATGCCGTTCTTATGGACCTGTTTCCTACCTTCTTGGATATGACACGTTGTTACTTTCAACCGCGACAGAGAATTGACGGAGTTTCGCTTGTTCCGTTGTTGACGGGAGAGACATCGACGCTTCCTGAACGGGAGTTGTACTTTTTGCGGCGTGAGGGGGACGCCGTTTATTTTGGCTCAACAATTGAATCGGTCATTCTGGGCGATTGGAAACTGGTTCACAATACACCAAGTAGTCCGCTTGAATTGTTTCATCTTCGTGAAGACCCGAATGAGCAGAACGACTTGAGCAAGGTGAAACCGAAAGAGTTTGATCGGGCAAGACGGTCACTTCAACGACACATTCAACAGGGGGGACAGACACCTTGGTATCCTCCTGCTCATATTGAACAGGTTCCGAGTTGGGATGAATGACCAATTAACCAATAAGAATTAACCAATAAGAATTTTTTCGGCTAATTTTCGGGCCGAAGAATGAAGAGGAAGATCGGCCAATTCAGTCGGCTTGACCCAACGATTTGCCAATTGCCGTTCTTTTACCCCTTGCTCGGTTAGAGATGTCGGTCCATGATCGATCCCTTCATAAAACAACAGGTGAATGTTGAATCGGGTTACTGTGTGTTTATGTGTCGCAATCAGTCGGCCCAATTCAATGTTGCGACCTGTGATTTCCGCCAACTTTTCTGGTTGTTTCTGAACAAATCGCGGAAAATCCCAAAGTCCGGCCCAACGACCCGTTTGGGGATACTGAAGAAGCAAAATTTTTCCGCGAGAACGGATCAAAACCGCGATTTCGGTGATTTCTTCCCGTTCGACTTTGGGCGGAGTCAACGGTATAACCTGTTGCAAACCGAATTGAGCAGCCCGACAGTAAGGTTGAAGCGGGCAAGAATCCTCTTTGACGTTTTTGACTTCATTACCCTTTTTGACTTTTTGAACCTCTTCAAATAGAGGGTTTGCTGTATTCTGGCAAGCTGGATTTTTGGGGGTACAAACGAGACTTCCGAAGTCCATAACCGCTTGGTTGAACCGTCCACATTCTTTTTGGGGCAGAATCATTTCGGCAAACTTCCAAAGCGTCTGATTGTTCTCCGACCGTTTAACATCCGATTCAATACCAAGCAAACGAGCATGAAGCCTGATCGTGTTCGCTTCCAAAATGGGTTGTCGTTGGTCAAACGCAATCGATGTAATTGCTCCTGCTGTATAACGACCAATTCCCGGGAGTCGCAAAACGGTCTCAAAATCGGTTGGAAAAACGCCCTGATACTCTTGATGCAGCAATTGAGCTGCTTTGTGTAGTTGAGCAGCCCGACGATAATAACCGAGACCTTCCCAAAGTCGAAACACCTCACTTAAGGGGGATTTGGCGAGAGAACGAATGTCAGGAAATTTCTCCAAAAAACGACTGTAATACCCCAAAACCGTTGTTGTCGTTGTCTGCTGCAACATGATTTCGCTGACCCAAACCTCATAAGGGTTGCGCGTTCCTCTCCAAGGAAGTGACCTCGCAAACCGGTTGTACCATTTTTGGACTGCGCGACGAATTGAAGAATAGGGGATGAGAGCAGATGTGACAGAGGAAGAGGAAGAAGACGGGACAGAAGAAACAGAGGATTCGGATTGCGGCATAGGATCAATTGTATCTCGTCGACCGGTTCCCGGGAGATGACGTTGCTCCTGTTGCTTTTTGCTCGGAACTCCCCGCTGTTTCATTTCGAGAACCTTATCTGCCTTGTTTTCCTTGTCTACCTTACTTTCCTTTTTTACCTTATTTGGCCGCTTTTTTGGCGGTTTCGAGCAACATGGAAATTGCCCGGGAATAATTGGCGAGTGTTTTTGTCCAATGTTTCAGACATTCCCGACCGGAATCGGTTAAGGTGAAAAGACGTTTTGCATGACCTGGACCTTCTGTATCCCAAAATGATTCGACCAGACCGCGTACTTCAAGTGACTTGAGAAAACGGTAAACCCCGGACTGATTAGGAGGTTGTTCTGAAAAGCTCAAAATCGTTTCCAGACGTTTTGAAATTTGATAACCGTGAACCTGACCGTCTGCGAGAATCGCCAGAATTGCCGGTTGGACCAATCTGTCAAGGGTTGTACCTGAACAGGGACAACCGGAAAAAGCGTTGTTCTCTTTTTTAGACATAGGGGGAGAGGATTTCAGACGTTTAATGTTCATTGGAACCCGGAACTTTGAAAAAGACACGCTCATTTTAGGTGATGACATTGGGAAAGACAAGACCGATCTCTTTGAAAGAGAAATAATAATCAGGGAACTTTGGTTTTATCCGGGTTCAGAATTCAAGTAAAATGTGATATAATGCCCCGAAGATGTCAAATGGAAAATGTTGTTGAATTCGTTGTTTTTGACTCATCAGGTATGTTTCCTCATGTATGATCGACTGTTCTCTTATCGTGTCTTCCTGATCGGAAGTGTTTTACTACTGTTTCTAACGGGTTTGGGAACGGGGACATTTTTGTTTTGGAGATACGGATTCTCCCCGTTCAAATCTCCCTTAGAATCAACGGCGAATTATGAGCATTTGGACCCAAATGGAGGGAAATACTGGGCGTTGCGAACGGAATGTGACATTCTCTCAGCGCGGGAAAAGGAAGGTCAGGTTCCCCAACACCAGATAGAGACCCAGTTGTACCACAATCTGGGTTCAACCCTCTTTGAAGCCCGTCAACTGTCCGATCCCCTTCAAAAGGCTCATGCACTTGGACAGATTCTCCAGACACAATTGGTCAATGATGTTGGAACCAATCTTGCGAACACCCTGAATGAGTTGGAC
The DNA here is from genome assembly GCA_051660685.1 of Thermoguttaceae bacterium. Taxonomy (GTDB): domain Bacteria; phylum Planctomycetota; class Planctomycetia; order Pirellulales; family Thermoguttaceae; genus JAVBSX01. The sequence continues at coordinate 18,976 of JBOFQB010000077.1, forward strand.
AAAACGGAAATCGGTCGTTTCGTCGTCAATCGCTATTTGCCGGATTTGGTTTGGTTTTACATTCGTCAAGAAAACACAATTGGTGCAAGTGCTGTTCTTCGTTCCTATCTTCAGTTGCTCCAATCCGGTTCCGTTGATTTTGAATCGGTCGAACAACGACGCATCTTTTCGGAGATGCTTAATGCGAGTGAGGTGTTGCACCTTGAGATGGAGCAGGAACAGCTTTTTCAGGAGCTTCTTAGGAGTGTACGCAGTTTACGAATTGACCTGAAACGTGATGATCTTTATGCGTTTCTCGCGGGAGAACAATTTCGATTACGTCAAATGAGCAAAGGTTTTGAAACCCTTTTGTTGATTACACAACCGCGGATACAATCGGGAGTCTTGCACAAACTGCTTGTGAACCGGACCCGATTTTCCAGTCGATCTGGTTTACCCGGTCAAATGTCCAATGATTCCTCGTTGAGCAATCCTGAATTGGTCAACAAACTGATTGAACAGATACTTGCAATGATTGCCCGAATTGAATCGGAAAAGAAGCAGGAGGAACTGTTGACGAATTTGGTTGGATCGGACCTGCTTCTTCATCCTGAAGTCCGGGACCTGTTTCAATACCGTTTTGCCGTTTCTTCGCTCTTTTCCTCGCCAATTAAGGAAGAGATTTTACACCAACTTTTGAATCCGCAACCGAATCAATCTCTTGTTGTATCTGATTCGACGAATCGTCTTTCAACTTTAGGAGAGAATGATCGGGGATTGCGGAATCCAAGCGGGCGAGGAGGAAATCGAGGAGGTACAGAAGACGGAATCATTCAAGGAAATGGTGAGGACAATGATGATGAGGATGTGACGAATGATTCTGAAATGGGGAACGTCAATCAAGAAGGAGGACAGAATCGCAAGGAGAAGGAGAATAGAGAGCCTATTGACCGTCAACGGGGAAGAAACGAGACAGATTTGGAGGGGCAAGGAGATTCGTTTCTTTCGCGTGTTCCCCCTTCTGCTCGCAATCGGTTGTATTTGCAGGAATCAAACATTTTAATGAATACGGCGCAGGATTTGATTCGTTGGAATAAACGAAAAGAGGCCCTCAACCTTTTGGTTCGGGCTGCTGAACTCTGTGAAAGTCTCTTTTACGAAGGAAATCAGGATCAGGCCCTTACAACGATTGCATCAATGATTGTTGCAACAGGAGATGTGGATGCTGCACAGAAACGGTTGTGTATTTTTTTGGACTTGCTTGAAAACTTCTTAGGTTCCTCAGAAGGAGAAATGGATTTGGCGAGACGTGATTCACAGTTGGAACAGATTGTTGCGATTCAATTGCGAGCTAGATTGCTAAACGATGCTTTTCAGACAATCACGAAACGTCTGTCGGGAGAAAGTCGTCTGGAACAATTTCGCAGCTGGTCGTTGGAAATGCTGCAAATCGGTGAAGGAGAAACGGCTCTTGCTTGGATTGAACAATTGCCGGAAAATGCGTCGACACAAACCTTGCGTGATTTGGGGTTGAGGATTTTCAAGGACCGTGATTATTCGTCCCTTTTCCCTTTGAATGAAAGTGACAATTTGTTGACCTTTTCCGATCACGCCGAACAGAATGATTCGACACTTCGAGAAGATCAGCTTGTTGAATTGGTCCTGCAACAACTGCGACGTGATTGGGTCTCTGATGCAGCGAAAACGGTTCAACTGTTAGGCGATTCGGAGAAAAAAAACTCCCTGTTGAAGCAAATCGTGCAAGGAATCGGTCGTCTTGGTCGTCCTTATGTTTCCAAACAGCCGTTTCAACAAGAAATACGCAATCGACTGTTTGATTTGGGGATCACAACGGCTCGTCAAATCGGCGATCCCTATGATCGGGCTGTTGCTGAGGAATTTTTGCTTTCACAACTAAGTGGAACACTTTCGGAGGAAAAAACGACCCCCATTATCGAAGAAATTGTCCAGACAACCCGGTCCATACCAAATCGTCCGATTGAAAAAGCAGCCCTGATCGGTCGCTTGGTTCAGTCGCGTCTCCTCAATCGGGCAAGTGAAGTCCGTTCCAACCTAAGCGGCAGTTGGGCCGTCTTGGATGAAACCCTTTCTGACGATTTTCGACAGGAAAATGTCCAACTGCTCAATGAAATGGTTGCGCTGCTTGAATCGGCCGATTATTCGGAAGACCGTTCTGCCGTTTATGCCTTATTCGCTTCACTTTTCTTCCAATTGGGCAAATCGGAGTTGGGTTTGAACATGTTGGATCGAGCCAAACAGGATTTGGACAGAATGGAGGAAAAAAGCCGAATCATTAGCGTGTTGCTCTCTCTTGCTCAAACAATGCAACAGTCGGGAGATCGAGACGGGGCGATTGACTTGTTCGAGCAGGTTTTTGAGATGATCGGGACATACATCAATGAGAAACGGTTAAAGCGAATTGGTGATCCCCTCTTGCTAACCCGGGAAAAGGAACGTTTAATGGGGGACCTTGCAAGAGCGCAAGGAGAACTGGAGTTGTTTGAGGGGGCGATCAAGACGACACGTCGGATCAGGGAATCGGTCACAGAAGATCGATTGTTCAAAACAATGGGACATTTGCTCCTTGCGCGACGACAGTATGAGGATGCTCAGAAGGTCTTTTTGATGATTGAAGATGAACAATGGAAACAGAGTTGCGTCAAAGAAGTTCTGTTCCGATTACAATGGGATAAAGCGTTAGGGAATTAGGGAGTCAAAGTTGGAAGAGTTTTTTGATAGTACCGATTCGGCGAGAAATGCCCGGGTTTTGTTGCACGCTCAAACAGTATCGTTTGAACGACCCTTGAAACTGGAACGGGGGGGGGAATTGCCGAGAATTGACCTTGTGTATGAAACGTATGGTCAGTTGAATGAACGGAAAGACAATGCCGTGTTGATTTGTCATGCTTTAAGCGGGGATTCCCATGTTGCATCTCACGATTTGGCTGATGATTCAGGATGGTGGGAGATTGTCGTTGGGCCGGGCAAGTCAATTGACACAAACCGTTATTTTGTGATTTGCCCGAATGTTCTTGGCGGATGTCGGGGAACAACGGGACCGACTTCGCTCAATCCGGCAACGGGGAAAAGATATGGGACCGATTTTCCCGTTATAACGATTGGTGATATGGTTGAAGTTCAACGGTTGTTGATTGACCATCTTGGTATTGATCGCTTGTTGTGCGTCGTTGGGGGGTCACTTGGGGGGATTATGACGTTGGAATGGGCAACCCGGTTTCCTGATCGATTGCGAGGTGCAGCCCCGATTGCAAGTAGTCCCCGATTGACCAGTCAGGCTCTTGCGTTTGACATTGTGTCGCGTAATGCTATTTTGAGTGATCCCAATTATCATGAGGGGGAGTATTTTGAGCATGGAACAGCTCCAACGGTCGGATTGGCGATTGCCCGAATGTTAGGACATATAACGTATTTGTCGCTTGAAGCAATGCGGCAGAAATTTGATTCGGATCGACATCAAGGACGAACGGTTGAAACGCATTTTGAGACGAAGTTCTCGGTTGGTTCTTATTTGGCTTATCAAGGAGATAAATTTGTTGACCGATTTGATGCAAACAGTTATTTGACCCTTTCTATGTCGCTTGATCTGTTTGACATGGGGGACACAAAGGAACAGTTGATTACGTCACTACGACGTTCAATGTGTCGTTGGTTGCTGATTAGTTTTACGAGTGATTGGTTGTTTCCCCCTTTCCAGACCCGGGAAATTGTGAATGCTCTGCTTGCAAATGGAAAACCGGTTAGTTACTGTAATGTGAAAAGTGATTGCGGACATGATGCTTTTTTACTTCCGAATGAGTTGGATGCTTATGGAGGGGCGATTCAATCGTTTTTGTTGAATCTTGAGGAATCGACCGGGATGAACGAGGGGGCAACTCCAGCTGAAATGGAGGTTTATCGTAAACGTTTGGATTATGAGCGTATCTTCACGTTGATTCCAAGAGGGGCAACCGTTCTTGATCTGGGGTCAGGTCGGGGCGGTTTTCTTGCCCGTTTGAAACAGCGGGGAAATCGTCGCGTTATGGGATTGGAAATCAGCGAGGAATTCGTTCAAGTTGCAATTCGTCGCGGTTTGGATGTTGTTCAAGCCGATTTGAATGAAGGATTAACGGCGTTTGCCGACAAGCAGTTTGATTTTGTCGTCCTTTCAAAAACCTTGCAGACGGTCGAACATGTCGAGTTCATCCTGAATGAGATGCTCAGGGTTGGAACCCGGGCGATTGTGAGTTTCCCGAATTTGGGATACCATGAACACAGGGAACGGTTGGTCAAATCAGGTCGTGCTCCACAAACTGTCCCCAAACCGGAAAAAAGATGGTATAATACACATGATGTTCGGTTTTTGACCTTAACGGATTTTGAGGATTTTTGCGTTGAGAAGGGATACCGCATACACCAACGAATTGCATTGGATACCAAAGCGGGTCAGGTTGTGGAAGACGATCCGAACCTGAACGCTGATGTTATCATTGTGGTTCTGAGTCAATAAGAAACACAAATGTTGCGCCGCAATACACATATCGCGCGTTCGGAATCCTTTTCATTGAACCGTATTTGAAAATCGAGGTATTAGGCCTAAGAGAGGGGCACATAGACAGACATTGTTTTTGGATCGCAGTTTTCCGATCTTCTGTCCTGCATTACTTGTTCAACCCCCAAAACCCTACATTCACCTCAATGTCCGCCAAAATGCAGCGAATCTTCATTGCGGCAAGAATCCCCGAGTCGGTTCGGAGAAGGGTTGAGGACTGTGTTGCACCTTTACGTCGACGATTTTCGCAAGTGAAGTGGACGCGACCTGAGAATCTTCATTGTACGTTGAAATTTTTGGGGGATGTGACGCAACCGACGTTGAAGAAGGTGATTGACGCAACAGAGACATTGGCGCTGTTGCATCAACGGTTCAGAGTCTCTCTTTTCAGTTGTGGAATGTTTCCAGATCGGTCATTTCCGCATATTTTCTGGATCGGAGTCCGGGATGGAAATCGTGAACTCTCGATTTTGGCCCGGGACTTGGATCGGGAGATGAAACATTTGGGTTTTCAACCGGAAAAACGCTCCTTCAACTCACATTTAACAGTTGGACGCTTGCGATTGGACAAGACGTTTCCTCCAATGCTTGTACAGCAATTTGAGGAGAGTTTCCAACAGGTTGAGTTTGGCGAATTTCTTTTGGATAAAGTGACGATTTATGCAAGCGAGTTGAGTACACAAGGACCGAGTTATACAGCGATTCAGTCTTGTCTGCTGAGAGAACATTCCAGTTCCCGCATTTCCCTTCTCCTCAATCCAAGCCCAACAAAAGGACAGATCGACGAATTCGGGGTTGATAATCGCTGAACCCTCAATTGCCGAATCCTCAAAGAATCGCGTAAAATGAGCGTACATTGAGGGGTCTTTACTGAACAACGTGAATCATTCAAGGTGTCCTTACATGCAGTATTTTCAGGTTCGTCAGCATTTTGAACGACTTCGGGTTGACAATGTTCTTGAGGAGACGGTTCGGCAGTTGGAGACGCTCGATTGGGCGAATTCCGGTCGGTTGCAACCGGGAGAGACGGTTGCAATTACTGCGGGAAGTCGGGGAATTCATGCAATCGCCGAAATAACCCGAAGTACCGTTCGTTTTTTTCAGGATTTGGGGCTAAAACCGTTTATTGTTCCCTCTATGGGGTCACATGGAGGAGGAACAGCAGACGGTCAACTCGCTCTTCTTGCCAAATACGGAATGACAGAATCAACTCTCGGTTGTCCGATTCGCTCGTCGTTGGAAACCGTCCAACTCGGTTCTCTTGCAATCAACGAACAAGTATCGATTCCGGTTCATCTGGACCGAATTGCATGTGAAGCGGATCACCGATTCCTCATCAACCGGGTCAAACCGCATACTAGATTTGTCGGACCAATTGAGAGCGGGTTGCTCAAAATGATGATGATTGGTTTGGGTAATGCAATTGGGGCGAGTCATTATCATCGTGCAATTGCGGCTGATGATTTTTCAACCGTTCTCTGCAAAGTAACCGATTATATCCAGGGACGATTTCCGTTTTTGGGCGGTCTTGCAATTGTTGAGAATGCGTTTGATGAAACGGCGATTCTGCGCGGAGTCAAACCCGATCAGTTTGCCGAGATGGACGCCGAACTGTTGGTTCACGCTAAACGTCTTCTCCCCCGATTACCGTTTGATGAGGTTGATTTGCTGATGATTGAACAAATTGGCAAGAATGTGAGCGGAACGGGTCTTGACTCGAATGTTGTAGGGCGGAAATTTGACGATCACAAAGCAGTTCGGGGAGAAAAACCGATTGTCCGTCTCATTGCGGTTCTCGGTTTGACCCCTGAAACGGGGGGAAACGCAAACGGAATCGGCATGTCAGAATTCTGTAAAAGCTCGATTTTGCGAGAAATGAACGTGCAGGAGACGCGAATGAACGCGATAACGGCGAATCATCCGACTGCTGCAATGATTCCGCTTGATTATGAGAGTGAAGAGGACATCATTGAAGCAGCCCGACATTCTTTAGGGCAGATTCCGTTGGACGAGATGAAAATTCTTTGGATTCAGGACACGTTGCACCTTGAATACCTGCGCTGTTCTTCCGCTTATCTTGAAGAAGCAAAACAATGTGAACGAGAAGGACGACTTGAAATTCTGGGGTAAGAATCGGGGGACCTTTTGTTCCCCCTGTTTCAGGGTACAATTGACCCGTTTTCTTTGCTTTGTTATGTGTCCTTAATGTTTTTTCGTCTCTGTTTCCCCTCTCTAACCATTTAACATTTCTGACCTTTTTCTGACCATTTTCTGATCATTTAACATTTTTTTCTATCTAACACTTTAACATTTTCGGAGTTACAATCGTGTACGATTCACTTGCAGTCGTCGGCGCAACAGGTGCTGTTGGAACAATCATTCTGAAACTTCTTGCTGAACGGAATGTCCCGTTCAAGACGATCAAATTTCTTGCATCGAAACGAAGTGCGGGAAAACCGATCACCTTTAAGGGGGAGACGTACACGATTGAAGAGATGACCCCGGATGCTTTTGAGGGGGTACAACTTGCGATTGCAAGTACGCCGGATGAAACAGCGCGGGATTTCGTTCCAGAAGCGGTCAAACGAGGGTGTCTGGTGATTGATGAAAGCGGATATTGGCGTATGGACCCCAAAGTCCCGCTCATCATTCCCGAAGTCAACGCCGATCAGATCAAAAATAATCAGGGCATTATCTCCAGTCCCAATTGTTCGACAACCCAATTGGTTGTTGCAGTCAAACCCCTACACGATTACGCAAAAGTCAAACGAATTGTCGTCAGCACTTATCAAGCAGTCAGTGGAGCCGGTTTGGTTGGAACCCGCGATTTGGAAGGGGGAACCCGGGCCCGTTTGGACGGAAAAGAATACGCTTATGAGAATTTCCCTTATCCGATTGCGTTTAACTGTATTCCGCAAATCGGCGGGGTCAAGGAAAAGGGTTACACCTCAGAAGAACTGAAATTGCTGTATGAGACCCGAAAAATTTTGGGGGACGATTCGATTCAGGTCTGTCCAACCGCAATTCGGGTCCCGGTTGCCAATTGTCATTCCGAAAGTATTCTCGTCGAAACCGAGAAAAAAATCACCGTTGAAAAAGCAAGAGAACTGTTCAGTTCCTTCCCGGGTCTGGTTGTCGTTGATGATATGTCAAAGAAACTGTATCCTATGCCGAGCACTTGCGACGAGCGGGATGAAGTCTTTGTCGGTCGAATTCGGGAAGACCTTTCTTGCGACAAAGGTCTTGCCTTTTGGTGTGTGAGCGACAATCTGCGTAAAGGGGCTGCAACAAACGCCGTTCAGATTGCCGAGTACATTCAGAAGAACATGTAAGAGTAGGATGATGATGATGATGATGATGAAACCACAATACGATGTCATTGTTATTGGAAGTGGATTGGCCGGTTTAACAGCAGCGAACATTCTCGGTCGATCCGGTCATTCCGTTCTCCTTTTGGAACAACATTACAAGTTGGGGGGACTTGCAACGACGTTTAATCGATTGGGGGGACATATTTTTGACATTTCGCTTCACGGATTTCCGGTTGGAATGATAAAAAGCTGCAAACGGTATTGGAGTGCCGCAATCGCCAATCGGATTGTCCAACTCCCGCATATTCGGTTTGACAATCCGCAATTTTCGTTGGAAACGACCTTTACACGCGAAGATTTTTCGCGGTTGCTGATTGAAAAATTCAGGATAGAACCGGAAAAGGTCGACGCTTTTTTTGATAAAGCGCGAACAATGTCGCATTATGACGATCAACAGAAGACGACCCGGGAATTGTTTGAGGAGTTTTTTCCCGGACGGTCCGACGTCGTTCGTCTTCTTATGGAACCGATTACTTATGCAAACGGTTCGACATTGGAAGACCCGGCATTGACGTATGGTATTGTCTTCTCCAACTTCATGTCCAAAGGTGTCTACACTTTTGAAGGAGGAACCGACCTGTTGATCCGGTTAATGAGAGATGAATTGCTTAAAAATGGGGTTGACATTGCCCTTGATACTCCGGCTGAAAAGATTCTCCTACAAGGGGGCAAAGTGACCGGTTGCCGACTTGGGGGAAAAAGGGCCGGACAGGAAATCGGCTCGAAAGTCATTCTTTCCAACGCTAATTTGAAGGGGACCATTTTTGATTTGGTTGGAAAAGAAGCGTTTGACCCCGAGTTTGTTGAAGAAGCAAATGCTGTTCGGTTGAACAATTCAAGCACTCAGGTTTATATGGCGTTTCAACCGGGCGAAGTTCCAGACGAAACCAAGTGCGGGGATTTGCTTTTCAGTTCAACCGCCCCTTCGTTTCAGACCGATCTCCTTTTGAGTCGGGACATCACAAGCCGGACTTATTCCTTCTATTATCCGAAAACAAGACCCGGTCGGGATCGTAGTTACGTCGTTGCAAGCACAAACGCCAATTATGCCGATTGGAAAAACCTTTCCGCTGAAGAGTATCAAACGGCGAAACAGTTGTTGATTGAATCGACGCTTGACCATCTCAATCAATATGTCCCGAATGTTCGCAACCGTCTTGCCCATATTGAAGCAGCAACCCCCCGTACTTTTGAGCGATATACCGGACATTGGGGAGGGGCGAGTTTCGGAACCAAGTACGAGGGACTTGCAATCAGCCGAGAATTGCCGAAAAAGATTCCCGGCCTTTTCCATACAGGAAGTGTCGGGATCATCATGTCCGGTTGGTTGGGCGCGGTTAATTACGGAGTCATAACCGCGAATGACGTTGAAGCCTTTTTGTTGTAAAGCTCTTACTACGTTTACTGCCAATTGCCAATATCATCTTCGGTTCCGTCCATCATATCAGGTCCGAAAGACCAAAGATCGTATTTTCCGGGCGTTCTTGAACCGGGAAAAACATATTGGTAAGGTTGGTCCCAAGGATCATTTTTCGCTGCTCTTGCCTCAATATAAGGACCTTCCCATTTGGCGGGGTCAACACCCGGGGGACATTCGAGCAAGGCGTTCAGCCCTTCTTGTACCGTCGGAAAATGTCCAACGTCCAACGCATATTTTTGAAGCGGTGTATCAAGAGATTGGACAAAAATCGCCGCTTGACGTTTCTTGGCACTTTCCATATAGGTTTGGTAAGAGATAACGCCCATTCCAGCAATAATCATGATGATAAAGAGTACGATCATGACTTCGATGAGGGTAAATGCAGACCTGTTCCGGTTGCGCCGATTTCGCCGATTCATTGTTGTGTTCATTTTGTCTAATTATACTTGCAGAAAAAACTCTTTTCAAAAAGGTCACACTCCCCGATCCTCACAGTGTTCTGTGTAAAAAACACAAAAGCGACCTGAAGTTGTAAACGTCGAGTATACGGGAAAGTTTCGCAAAAAAAAGGCCTTTCAAAAGATTTTCAGAAGGAGGAAAAGATTTACCTGATTCCTGACCGTTTGACAAAGGTCGTAAAATATGGACAATTGGGCCGGGTTGTGCCCTGTATTGGTTATTCCCAATGTCGGGGTATTTTGGGTAAGGAGGAATAAAGGATTAGACGAGGGTCTGTGTATGCAGGTTGTGGAAAATAAACGGCTTGATATTGACGAAAATGGTAAATACATTGGGCGATCTTTGTGGAATCGCGGTTTTGTCGCAATGTTGATTACCCAATTTACGGTTGCGCTGAACGATAACATGTTTCGTTGGTTGATCGTTCCAATCGGCAAAGCCTATGTCAACGAAGACCTGATTCGGACATTTGGCGGTCTTTTCTTGCTCGTTCCTTTTCTGCTTTGGACTTCCGTTGCCGGTTATGTGACCGACCGTTATAGTCGGCGAGACGTGATGATTTGGTGTAAAGCAGTCGAAATGGTCCTGCTCGGAACCGCCATTTTTTTTCTCTGTCTTGGACCCGATGTTCCAACCGGGGAAAAAATGGGAATTCTGAGTGCTCCCAAAATTCCGCTCTTGCTCATGATCCTTTTCCTGCTCGGGACTCAATCCTCCTTCTTCAGTCCGTCCAAATACGGCAGTTTGCCCGATTTGGTTCCCGAACACCAACTTTCTGACGCAAATGGTATTATCGCAATGACGACGATGATCGCTTGTGTTGGGGGACAAATTCTGGGCGGTTTTTTGTTCGCTTGGACTTCATTGTTTGAAGTACAGACCTTTGAACAGGCGGGAAAGATGATTACCCGAAGTGAGCCGGTTGGTGTCCCCGGTTCCGTCCATTTTTGGATTCCCGTCCTGTTTCTCGTCGGCGCAGCCCTGATCGGACTCATTGCCAGTTTTTTCATTCCCCACTTAAAAGCGGTTGATTCCAACGCCAAATTTCCGAAAAGAATTTTTCTGCAAACCGGTTGGGACATTGGCGAACTGTTTTCACACAGAAAACTGTTTTGGGTTTCAATTGCCAGTTCGTTTTTCTGGGGATTGGCCGCATTAGCAGCAGTCAACATTGACAAATTCCGAGACGTTCTGAATGTCGATCAACAGTACATTTCGACACTTGCTGCTATTCTCTCCATTGGAATCGGAATTGGAGCCGTTTTTTGCGGAATCTGGTCTCGCGGTCGTATCGAAATGGGTCTCGTCCCGGTTGGAGCATTCGGAATCGGCTTTTTTCTCCTCCTGCTCGGTTTTACCCCGGTTGGAACGGGAACCGTTTGGTCGTTTTCCTACGTTTATGCGGCAATCATGCTCTTTTTAATGGGGGTTGCAGCCGGGTTGTTTGACATCCCCCTTGCCGCTTACATCCAACACAATTGCCCTGTTGATCGAAGAGGTCGATTATTGGCCGCTTACAATTTTTTCTCCTTTGGAGGAATGATTTTCTTTACAATCGCCTTTCTCGGCGTTGCCGGTTTGCTCGACACCCTCTCTTCAACCCAAATTCTTGATTATCCCCCCAGTTTGACAATCTGGGTCGTGTCCGGTTTTATGGTTCTCGTCGTTTTTGGATTCCTCGCCTATGCTCTGTTTCTCCCGCTTTGCAACCTGTTTTTCACCTTCATTCTTTGGTTGCTGTATCGACCCAAAGTTTTTGGACGTGAAAACATTCCAACAGAAGGAGGAGTCCTGTTTGTTTCCAATCATGTCAGTTATCTCGACGGACTGTTGATTTACACGTCTCTTGAAAAGGGTGTTCGCTTTTTCGCTCATGTTGATTACATTCCTGGTCGGTTTTGTAATGCACTTGCGGACAGTACGCGGACGATTCGGGTTTTGCCCGGGAAAAAAGTGGTTCACGCAATCAAAGAAGCCCGAGAAGGTCTTAAAGCGGGAGATTCACTCTGCATTTTTCCAGAAGGAGGAATTACGCGAACAGGGCAAATTGGGACGTTTGAGCCGGGTTTTCTCTCGATTCTCAAAGCGGACACAAATGCCCCGGTTGTCCCGGTCTATCTGGGAGGAATTTTTGGGAGCATGTTCAGTTATGCTTATGGAACCCGATTGCATCTTCCTCCTCGACATTTGAAACAACATATTGTTGTTGCGTTTGGAAAACCCCTTTATCATCCAAAAGATGCGAGCAGCGTTCGTCGAATTGTTCAGGAACTTGGAATTGAGGCAATGAAAAAGTGCGGAAAAGAATTGCCAATTCCGGCCCGGACCATGATTCGTTCGGCTCGCAAAAAGGGAGATACTCCCTTTTTGATTGGTCTTGACGGAACGGTGTTGACTGGTCGGACTTTTTTGCAAACGGTTTTACTCGGATCAAGCGTGTTGAAACGATTGATTGCCGGATTCGAGCAAGCGGTTTCACAACAACAGCGTTCGCAAGGAGGGAGTTTACAACAATCAGTTTTGCAAGAACAGAATTCACAACAACAATCGCTGAACGGGCCGATTGCCGAACAACCGGCTTGTGTCCCCTCTTCTCCCCCGTGTTCCAAACGATCCCGCCAAAATGTGGGCGTTTTGTTCCCAATCGGAATGGAAGGGGTCCTTGCAAATGCGACCCTTGCATTGACTGGTCATGTTGCAGTCAACCTAGACCCGGGTTTTTCTGACGCCGAAATGCTCTCTATTCTGCAAACAGCCAAAATTCGGTCTGTTGTGACCAATTCGGAATTGGGAAAACGGTTGCGGGAATTAGCACGATCAATGAAATGCCCCAATGATACGGTTTCCTCTCCAGATTCTTTATCAACATCGTCGGCAACTCCGTTATCACCCTCTTCAACATCGTTGAACGTCATTGTTTGGGAAGAGATGTTGCAATCGGCAACGTCTTCCGAACGTTTTTGGACCGGGATTGACCTCTGTTTGCCAATTGGTCTGCTCGAACGGGTTCGCCGTTTGAAAAAGATCAAGCCGAATGACCGACTTGCGATTTGTTTTGAAAAACGTGAACAGGAAATGCCGGTTGGAATTGTTTTGACCCAAAAGAATGTTGCAGAAGGGGCAAGAGCATGGAATGACACGATTCGGGTCAAACCGGATGATGTTCAGTTGGGCGTTTTGTCGTTTTCAACTGTATTGGGGTATTGTAACACGGTTTGGGGACCACTTTTAAGCGGTTCAAGAGGATTGATTGCCGGTTTGGAGACATCGTTTTCACAATCAACGCAGTCGGTTCAAAATGTTGAACGAATTGGTCAGGTTGCAAAAGAACAAGGGTGTACGATTCTGGTCGGGACGCCCGAGATTCTTCAGAAAATGTTGGGATGTCCGTCAACAGACTTGTCCTGTGTAAAAACCGTGATTTGTATTTGCAAGACGATTCCAACTGAGTTGAGCGAAAAATGGGAACAACATTTTGGTGTCCGACCAGTTTTTGGTTATGCTCTTGCCGAATCAACCGGTTGTGCAACGGTTAATTTGCCCGAGTTGCGGATTCCAGATGATTACTTCCTCTATCATAAAGATGGGACACTGGGACGGGAACTGCCGTATTCTGTTCTCAAAATCGTCGATCCGACAACAGGAGAAGAGATGAATTCGGGCGAATCGGGCCAAATCATCCTTGCCGGACCTAGTGTTGCAATGCAATATGTTGTTGATTCCGAAGAACGGGAATCCCTTTTCAAGGACAATTGGTGTCATACAGGCGATGTCGGCAGTATCGACACAGACGGTTTTGTCCGTACATCGTAAGGTCATAGTATCTGAGAGAGAATGTAGAAGTTAGGAGGTAGGAGGAAAGAAGAGGGGAGAAACGGGAAGATAACGGCGTCTCGCAAGTCAACCGGTTTCACCTTCTTTTTTTGGGACGCCAAGTTACTGTTTGTATTATTCTTCATTCTCTCTTCTCCCTTCTACCTCCTCCAAAAAAACCAGGTTTATTGACGAGCCGAAGTATCATTACGACGAAGAATTATGTCCGGTATTCAATTGCGCGGTGTTCGGGTTCACAACCTTAAATCGGTTGACTTGGACCTCTCGTATGAAAAATTGATTGCGTTTTGCGGAGTTAGTGGAAGTGGTAAAAGTTCTCTTGCAATTGATACACTGTATGCGGAAGGACAGCGTCGGTATATCGAGAGTTTTTCGGCTTATACGCGACAATTTCTTGAGAAACTGGAGAAACCGGATGCTGAGGAGATTGAGGGGATACTCCCCGCTGCTGCAATAACAGCGAAGAGTCACAATCCGGTTACAAGAGCAACAATTGGTACTTCAACGGAAACGCTTGATTATTTGCGTTTGTTGTTTTCAAAAATAGGGAAACTGTATTGCCGAAAATGTAATCGTGAAGTGCGACATGAAAACCCTGAAAGTATTCTGGGGTTTTTAACGGAGAAATGGGGCACAACGGTTGAAACGTCGAAAAAGTTAATGATCGCGTTTGCTCCTTCACGCGAACAGTTGTATCAAAATTGTCGGGATTTCGAAGCGGAATTTCGAGAAACGGGGCTTCTTCGCGGGGTGATTTCAGGGCAGTCTTTTCGTTTGGACGAAAAGGGGATTCCAGAGACTTTGTACGACTCGTTAAGGTCCTCTTTGGGAATTCTGGACGACTTCCAACCCGGTTCTGATTGTTCGGAGAACGGGATCAAAGAAAGTTGTGCCGATCTTTTTGCGGAAGAAGCGTTTTTTGACGTTGATGCTGAAGAGGAAAGTGGGGTTGACGAATTAGGGAATCGTGACATCAGAATATCCGAAGAGACAGATTCTGACACGGAAGAGGATTCGGGGGAAAACAGCGAGGTTGATGAGAGCAAGGTGTCCGCCTTTTTCATTTCGAGCAACGGACTTGCAAATAGTGAGGTGATTATTCCTGTTGCGGAATCATTGGACGAACCAGTTGCAAGAGGATTGCCGCAATTGTATTTGATTGTTGATCGTTTGGTTTGGGGAAAAACCGAGGAATCCCGGATTCGGGATTCTCTTGAAACGGCGTTGGAATTGGGGAATGAACGTTGTTATGTTTTGCTCGAAAAGGATTCCGCGGGACCAAAATTTTCTGAAACAGCGATTGACGGTGAAACTTGGAACATGCTGGGATTCAGTCGGTTGCTCTCTTGTGAAGATTGCGGAATTGATTATCCAAGAATGGAACCGAAACTGTTCAGTTTCAACAGCCCTCTTGGAGCTTGTCCTGTTTGTGAGGGATTTGGCAATCTCGTTGCGTTTGATTTGGATTTGATTATTCCGAATCCGAATCGGACATTGCGAGAGGGGGCGATTGCACCTTGGAATACGCCGAGTTACAAATCGAAACTGAAAGAATTGATTGATCGTTCGGAAGAACTGGGAGTTGCGGTTGATGTTCCGTTTGAGGAATTATCGCTTGAACAGCAGCAGATTGTTCTTTATGGTTCCGAAAAAGACAAGTATGAGGGATTGCGACAGTTCTTTGACAAGTTGCAAAAACAGAAATACAAGATGCACATTCGCGTCTTTCTCAGTCGTTGGCGCAGTTATCGAACCTGTTTGGCCTGTTCGGGAACCCGATTGCGAGCGGAATCCTTAGCAGTCAAAATCGCGGGTTACAACATTGCCCAATTTTGCGAAATGCCGATTGCGGTCTTGTATGATTTTTTACAGCAACATGTTTTTACGGATTGGGAAAGGGCAATTGGTCAGACGACGATTCAACAGGTTCTGAACCGACTTCGTTACTTGAACGCAGTTGGACTTGGGTATCTCCGTTTGGATCGGATGATGAGAACCTTAAGTGGGGGGGAACAGCGTCGAATTGGTTTGACAAGTGCTCTTGGTTCCAGTCTTGTCAACATGCTTTATGTTCTTGATGAACCGTCGATTGGGCTGCATCCTGAAGATATTGACCGTCTGCTCAAGTCGATCCTCGAATTGCGTGATCGCGGGAACACTGTCGTCGTCGTCGAACATGAAGAACTCCTCCTCAAAGCAGCCGATCAAATCGTCGAAGTCGGTCCAGAAGCGGGTGCAGGAGGAGGACAAATCGTTTTTCAAGGGACCCCGCAAGAGATGATGGACTCTGCTCATAGTCTAACGGGGAGTTATTTGTCGGGCAAACGAACAGGAGGGGTCCATTTCAAACGACGTCAACCCGAACATGGTTTGCTCGAACTTTTTGGAGCAAGCGGACGTAATCTCAAGGGGATTGACGTTAAATTTCCAATGGGGCTGCTTTGTCTCATAACTGGGGTCAGTGGAACGGGCAAAAGTACGTTGATTCAGGAAACTTTGTATCCCGCACTGTCCCGGCGTCTTGGAAAAGAGAATGCTCCTTTACCTTTGCCGTATACACAAATTCTTGGAACCGGTCAAATTGATGATGTCGTTATGGTCGATCAAGGTTCAATCGGTCGGTCCCCGCGATCCAATCCCGTTACTTATTTGAAAATTTTTGACGAAATCCGTGCTGTTTTTGCGGAGACCCTTGACGCCAAAACACGGAATTTTGGAGCCGGTCATTTCAGTTTCAACGTAGATGGAGGTCGCTGTAATACCTGTAAAGGTGAGGGGTATATTGGTATTGACATGCAATTTCTCGCCGATATGTATGTCAAATGTCCGCAATGTCAAGGTCGAAGATACCAACGTGAGGTACTCGACATTTTATATCGGGGGAAAAACATTGCCGATGTTTTGGACATGACGGCGCGAGAAGCGTTTGGTTTTTTCCGGGGACAACCGAAAGTGCAGAAAAAGTTGAAACGTCTTATGGATGTGGGGCTTGATTACATTCGGTTGGGACAACCGGCGAACACTCTTTCGGGGGGGGAGTCGCAACGGTTGAAATTGGCTGCTTATCTCTCGAACGTGAAGAAAGGGCGTTGTCTGTTTTTGTTGGACGAACCGACAACGGGGCTGCATTTTGCGGACATTGTGCAGTTGCTCGACTGTTTTGATGCTTTGATTGAGACGGGACATTCGTTGATTGTTGTTGAACACAACCTTCAAATGATGAGAGCAGCGGATTACATCATTGATTTGGGACCTGGACCGGCTGAACTGGGGGGACGGATTGTCGCGCAAGGTTCCCCCGAAGAAATTGCCAATTCCTCGGAATCCCTGACGGGTCGCTTTTTGCGGTCAAGTTTTCAAGCCGTTTCCCAAGTTCCCTGTTGCTGATTTCTAAGCCGACCCCCCTCTTTCTTTTTGTCGCTTAATTGGGTATCGTCTTATGCGTCGTCGTAAATTGATGAGTCGCGTAAAAGGGACATCCCTCGACAATGATAATGATGTCGATTACGCTTCTTTTGAACGGGAATGAATTATTTGAGGTGTTCGGTTGTACATCTGTTCGTTCGACGGAACCCTATTTTTTTACAAAGGATTATAGAAAGGACTTACAATGACCCAAACGCTCAATGTCGGTATGCTCGGTTGCGGTTTTATGGGCCGGACTCACTCCAACGCCTATTCCCAGGTTAACCATTTTTTTGACATTCCCTACAAACCGGTTCTCAAAGCCTGTTATGGTCGGGAAGAGGACATGGAATCGCTCAAAAAGTTCCAGAAAATGTGGGGATATGAATCAATTGAAACGGATTGGAAGAAGCTGATTGATCGGAAGGACATTGACATTGTTGATATTTGTGCGCCGAATTTTCTGCACAAGGACATGGTGATTGCAGCTGCACAAGCGGGCAAGATGATCTGTTGTGAAAAGCCCCTTGCAATGAACCTTAAAGAAGCCGAAGAAATGGTTCAAGCGGTTGAAAAGGCGGGCGTTGCCAATATGGTCTCCTTCAATTATCGCCGGGTTCCCGCCGTTAGTCTTTTCAAACAGATTATTGACGAAGGTCGGGTTGGTCGTCCGTTCCATTATCGGGCAACATATAATCAGGATTACACGATCAGCGAGAAAGTTCCGGCAGGAGGTGCGGCACTTTGGCGACTTTCGGCAAAAGTTGCGGGGAGTGGTGTAACGGGCGATTTACTTGCACATTCGATTGATACAGCGGAATGGGTGAACGGGCCGATTAAGAAGGTAACAGCGTATACGGAGATTTTTATTAAGGAACGGAAGAATGCCGAGACGGGGGACATGGAGAAAATCACGATTGATGATGCTTGTATGTTCCTTGCCGTTTTTGAAAATGGGTCAATTGGGACGTTTGAGTCAACCCGATATGCCCGGGGACGGAAAAATTACAGTTCAATGGAAATTAACGGCGAACATGGAGCGATTTTCTTCAATCTGGAAGAGCCGGAATACCTTGAATTTTTCCGTTATGCTGATCCGGGGACGGGCAAGAAGGTTGAGGACCATTTGACAGGTTGGCAACGCATTCTGGTTACAAACGGCGAACATCCTTACATGAAGAATTATTGGGTTCCCGGAACAACGATTGGATATGAACACACGTTCATCAACGGATTAGCCGATTTTCTGTTGAGTTTGAATGGGGGACCGAAATTTGAACCGAGTATGCGGACTGCAATGAGAACGCAAAAGGTTTGTGATGCTGTTCTTCAAAGTGCGAAAGAAGGACGTTGGGTTGAAATTTGAGATAGAGACTGGGGAATAGGGGATAGGGAATTGGGAGGAAAAATTGAGAATTGAGAGTGAAGAATTGAGAATGGAAAAGGGTAAAAAAACGGAATCTGACGTATGATCGGTCATATTGCGGCAAAGCAAGGATTACTCCTCCCTAATCCCTATCCCCAACCCCTATTCCCAAACCTTCTCTCCTTCGTATCCGCGCATAAATAACTGATCTATTTGACTTTTACTTTGTTCCTTTCGTGAGTTTCGTGTTTTTTGTGGTTCTTTTATACCACGAAATACACCAAAAACACGAAATAAATACAAAACTTCAATAATTGTGAATCCACAATTTAGATAGGTTATTTACGCGCAGACGCTTAGGGCGAGAACGGAGTTCGTTCAGCCCGGTTGCTGTGATCTTGGGGTAAACTGCCCCGAATCGTTTCTGAAGGGACGTCCGAATCAGGGCGAATCGGACTGTTCGGGTTGTTTGGATTGTATTGACTGCCGTATAACGGTTGCGGTCGCTCCTGTTGCAGATCGTTCTCCGTGTATAAACCGGGGTCCATACTATCTTCGTTCGGACGATAAATCCCGATTTGCGAGTATCCATCTCCCGTAAAGTCGCCGACAACCGGGAGATCGCCGGTCTCTCCAAACCGAATCTCCGTGTCGAGCTTGAAATCACCCGTTGTGTCCAATCGCCAATATCCGTCCTTATACAGGCCGATTTCGTCAATACCATCTCCATTGAAGTCGCCAATCACAGGAATTTCGCCCGGACGACCAACATCGGGAATGTAAATGTCGTTCTTTTCATCCCAACGACCATCTCCTTTGCGGTCAACGAAGAAACTGCCGTTTCGGTAAACGCCAATGTTCGTAATACCATCTCCCGTAAAATCACCGGAAAAGGCATAATCCCCTTTTCCGCCGTATTCAAACACATGATCGATCAAATCGGTTCGAAGTGATCCTTGCGCTGTTCGGCGTAATGCACGATGTCCCTTTGTCGCTTCATGCACTTCAGGGGGCATATTCTTAGGACGTGCGCCGGGAACTTTTCGGTTGTTCAGATCGCTTGGAAGACCGGGGTCACGCTCAATTGCATTGCGATCCCCGTTCCATTCCGGCCCAAAAATGCCTATGTCCACTTTTCCATCTCCGTCCCAATCCCCAACAATCGGTTGATCGGTCATTGTTCCCATTTCGGCAACCAGGTCTTCTTCGTCCCAAATTCCATTACCATTCAGATCGATGTACCAAACACCGTCTCGATAAATCGCAACCTGAGCAATTCCGTCCCCGTTGAAATCGCCCGAAATCGGCTTTCCCCCGTCCAAACCGAATGTCGTCAAACGGACAGGATTTCCGTTTTTGTCGCGGATCACCCATTTCCCTTTTGTGAGCGAAATCGGTCTCCAAGAAACATTCTGGAATTTGGCCGAAACATTGCTGTTGGAGGAGAGTTGGGAATCGTTTGCCCCTTCACCGCGCGGAAAACCGGCGTTGACGACGCTTAAATGCCAAGTATAGCTGGATTCGGCAATTCCTCCCCCGCCTTTTTCCGACCCAACCAGATCAACCGAGGAGTTGTATTGATAAGGAGCGTAAGGTAAAGGGGCAAATTGCCCGCTTATTCCGCGAACGGGATCAGGGGTGTAATGTGGAATCGGATTGTCCGGCCCGGGAGGAGGAGGAGTAGGAGTCGGCGGAATCAAATCACGCAGTACAAGGACTTCGCTGAAATTGTTCAGGACAGCGGAATCGGCGTATCCTAAGGTAATACCGACGATTGCATCGTTTTTGAGTGCATCAACATTGACTCCTTGCGATTTTAAGAGCGCAATCGTCGCTGTATCATAAGCGTTAATCGCCGATCCCCCTTTGGAACCGGGCGTGTCGATTCCGTCGAGATAACCGCCTGGTTGTACCTCGATCACGGAATAGACCCCTTCTGTCAACATCGTGAATTCATAATACCCCTCACTGTTCGTTTTGACCTGAATCGGATTACCATTTGTATCCTTGAGCGGGTTCCCTTTTGCATCTGCCAAAATAAGTGTGACTCCGGCAAGTCGTTTGACCCCGCTGTTAAATGTTCCGTTCCAATTCGGCGGGGCAATACTCGGATTCGGGTCGTTTTGAGCGAGATGAACCGTATCCCCGTCCTGAAAAACATAACCGCTTAGAGAAGAAGGTCGCAGTTCGCCGAAATTGTTTTCCCCCGATTCAACGTCGGGTCGAACGGGAATGTCAACAATGTAGTCGTTCTCCTCAACTTTTGCTTCGCTTGATCCGGGCGTGTCTTTTCCGTCAAGATAATTGTCCGGCTGTGTTTCTCGAACCGCATATTTTTGACAGGGATCAAGGTCGTCAAAAAGGTAATAACCGTCCGAATTCGTTTTCGTCGTTCGATTCATCGAAACATATTTTCCCGAGCTTGTGTCCAGAACATAGAGTGTCAGAACCACCTTTTCCAGACCCGATTCCCCCGTCTCCTTGATTCCATTATTGTTTTTGTCCTCATAAACATAACCGCTTAATGAACCGGGGAGTCGTTCGGCAAAATCATATTCCGTTCCGTTTTGACCAAAACCGACGTAAATTTCCGTAATCGTGTTTTCTGACGGAGAAAGGGCAACCCCTCCTAACGTCCCAACATGTTCCTTCCCCTCAAAATAGTGGGGCGGATCATCATGTGAAGGTTGCTTTTCCGTAATCTGGTATTTCTTGAACGGATCAAGATTCGTAAATTCGTAAAAACCATTTTTGTCCGTTATTTTCGTGATTCTTGTGTTGACGTACTTCGTCCCGTTCAAAACCCAAAGAGTCAACTCAATCCCAATAATCCCCTTTTCCCCGGGTTGCATTGTTCCGTCACAATTACTATCTTCGTAAACATAACCGCTTAACGATCCCGGTTTTAATTCGCCAAAATTGTAATCCGTTCCATGTTGGTTGATTCCAACCGGAATGTCTGTGATTTCATCTCCCGGATTAACAGCATTTCCTCCTAAAGAACCGGCTGAATCCAACCCGTCCAAATAATCGTCCGGTTGATATTCCGTAATTCGATACAGCTTGTTTGGGTCCAAATCGTCAAAAAGATAGGAACCGTCCGACTTGGTTGTCTCAATCCGATCTGTATTCGTGTACTCCGTCCCGTCCCAAACCCAAAGACGGAGTTTGACCCCGCCAATTCCTTTTTCACCTGTTTCCTTGATTCCGTTATTGTTGACATCTTCATAAACGAAACCGCTTAACGACCCTTTTTTGGGGATTTGGGTGAACGAACCGATTCCGGCTGCTGTCAAAACTTCCATAGGAGGATTACGGTCATACCCGACATCTGGGAGATCAAGCCCGACTTTTTTCGGGTCCGCAAACCGGTCGTAGAAGACCGCACTTCCCGTTCCTATTTCGTAATCGGGATGTGCAAAGACACAAGTCAGAATGGACCCCTCAAATTCCGCCCCTTCTGCAAGCGCGGTTCCATGTATCGATCCATTCTGCTCGACATCCCATTCATCAACATCAATCGAAAAAACAAATTTGCCGTTTTCAGCAAAATCGGTAAACCGAATAATCAGGAGTTGTCCTCCATCTGCAACGTCGTAGGTGTACGAACCAACCCCTGTTTTGGAAACCAACGTAAAGGGGGAATATCCGTAAACGCCCCCATTCTTCCCTTCAGTGTCAAAGAAACATTCCCCGAGATCGCGGAGACCGTTCCCATTTTTATCAAGGTTGATCCGCAACTCCTGCAAAACAGTCCCTTCTGCTCCTCCATTCCAAGAAACCGTAAAAATGTCCCCAAACTGGTCCATTCCGGCTCCCCGTTCATCTTCGTAATAGACCAAGCCGAAATTGATTTCGGGCGCAACCGGCATTGTCAATGCAACCGGGTTGACGGACATTGCAAGTCGTTGCTCCAGTTCCTCAAATCGGAGCATTCGTTTTTCCAACACATCTTTCTTTTCCTTGCGAGAATGAAAGAGTACGTCGTTTTTCGGCAATCCAAAAACATCACGCCAAGAAACCTGAACCGGTTTTACGGCTCGCTGTTGACGATTCTTACCTTTGCCTGTTCGTTTGGAATTCTTAGCTGACACTGCAATTCCTCTATTTTGTGTAAATGTCTTATACTGCCTGTTTTGACTTTTTTAGTCGGCTTTTAACGATTTCTTGCGAACACCTCTCATAGGCGAAGTCGGAGCAAGAAAACGGAGAGGGCGCAAAACCTCTACTTCATCATTCGTATCATCGGACAGGAAAAGTCGGCAGAATAGAAAAAAAATGAAAAATCAGCATATTTGGCCTAAATTGACAAATTGGCATAAATAATCGTGGGGGGTGTCTTTTTTCTTTATTTCAGGTAGAATAACCGGTTCAGCTTTGCAACACAAAGCATTGCGAATAGGTGAAGCAGTCTCACTTGGACCAGCTCGGTTATCATCGGTATATCAAGGGATTTGATTGTCATTATGGGCAAACTAACAGAACTGATGCAGACATTGGACCGTCTTCAACGCCAGATTGGCGATTTGAAGGGGCGATTACGACGTGGACCCGCGTTGATTCGTTCGCAGGAAGCGAATGTTGCCCAATTGTCCGCCAAATTACAGCAGCATAAGGACAAGCAGACTCAGCTGAAACTGGACGCAAAAGAGAAGGAAAAATTGAGCAATGACAGTGAACAGGCGATTGCCCGTCGTAAGGTTCAGATGTCAGAAGCGAAGAACAACAAAGATTATCAGGCGTTAAAGTCGCAGATTGAGTTGGACGAAGCAGCCGGTTTGCAATTGGCAGAAGAGGCGATTAACGCAATCGAGCTTTTTGAGCGTTTTGCTTCAACGATTCAGGACGTTGAACGGGAATTGCAAAAGGGGGAGGAAATCCTCAAACAGACTCAACAACGTTTTGCCGAAGAAGAAAAGGTGATTCGGGTCGAACTGGAAAAATACTCTGCCGAACTGGTTTTGGTTGAACAGGGATTGCCGTATGATTTTCGGGAAGTCTATGACCGTTTGGTTCGGACACATGGAGGAGAAGAGGTTCTCTGTCACATTGCCGTTAAGTTTTGTAGCGGTTGTCAACAGACCGTTCCGATCAACTCTATTGCCCTTGTTATTCAAGGAAAACCCATTTGTTGCAGCACTTGCGGTTGTCTGCTCTATGTTCAAGAAGGATACCAGTTTGAACGCGGTTAAAGGTTGACAATGTTGACAACAAAGAGGGGAAAGCGTTGAAACAGGACTGGTTTCAGCACTGTTAGAGCATAAAAAATAAGAATAGGAAGAACAAAAAAAGCAGGAAAAACGGGAACATAAGAAGGAGTGAGTTATGAGCGTCGTTGAACTGACGGACATGAATTTTTCGGAAGTTGTCTTGCAATCAAAAATTCCGGTTTTGGTTGATTTCTGGTCCCCAACTTGCGGACCATGTAGGGCACTGTTTCCCGTCCTGTCAGAATTGTCCAGCGAAAATGAATCCTTTTCCCTGATTGCTAAAGTCAACATTTTCGAGTCCCCTGAAACGGCCGCAAAATACGGAATCAGCACTCTTCCAACCTTGCTTTTTTTCAAAGAAGGTCAGGTTGTCGAACGAATGGTCGGGGTCCAACCCAAAGACAAATTGCAAGAAACATTGGAAGAACTGGAAGACGAATAAATAAGATGAATAAATAAGACAAATAAGTAAGACGAATAAGAAAATGGACAAACAAGTCAATCAGTTGACAAATAAGCTAATTGACGAATAAACAAATGAACGGGAATGACCAACATTTTGATTGATTGGAATCACCGACACTTTTATTTGCAACCCTCATTATCCTTTTGAAGAAAACTAGGAGAAATAAATATGACAAAACGGTTATTTACGAGTGAAGCAGTCAGTATGGGACATCCTGACAAGTTGGCGGACCAGATTTCGGACGCTGTTTTGGATGCTCTTTTTGCTCAAGACCCAATGAGTCGGGTTGCATGTGAGACAATGGTGACGACGGGGGTTGCGATTATTGCGGGGGAAATAACGACACAAGCGCGAATTGACTATCCTGATGTTGTCCGAGATGCAATCCGTAATGCCGGTTACACGGACGATCATTGGGGCATTTGTGCCGACACTTGCGCAGTTATGGTTTCGCTTGACCGACAAAGCCCGGACATTGCGCAAGGGGTTAACGATAATCAAGCGGTCCAGAAAGACATTGGCGCGGGCGATCAGGGTTTGATGTTTGGTTACGCTTGCGATCATACCCCGGAATTGATGCCGCTTCCGATTGCACTTTCTCATCGAATTACCAACCTTTTGGCCGTTCAACGTCAGGAAAACAAAGTCAATTGGTTGCGTCCCGACAGTAAAAGTCAGGTCACGATTGAGTTTGACGGTCACAAACCGGTTCGGATCGACACGGTTGTGGTTTCAACCCAACATGATGAATCAATCAATCAGGACCAGATTCGTGATTATCTGATTCCGAATGTTATCAATCCCTGTTTGCCGAAAGAATTTATCAACGGAGAAATCAAATATCACGTCAACCCGACCGGAAAATTTACTGTCGGCGGTCCTCACGGAGATTGTGGTTTGACCGGACGTAAAATCATTGTGGACACTTATGGAGGTTGGGCACGACATGGAGGAGGGGCTTTTAGCGGAAAAGATTGCACGAAAGTGGACCGAAGTGCCGCTTATATGGCGAGATATGTTGCCAAGAACATCGTTGCAGCCGGTCTCGCCAGTTCCTGCGAGGTTCAGTTGGCGTATGCAATCGGCGTTTCTGATCCGGTCAGTGTGATGATTGACACGTCCGGGACTTCCAAAGTCGATGAAACCAAATTGGTTGCTGTTGTCCGCGAAATGTTCCCGCTTTCTCCAGGAGGAATTATCAACTATCTCCAATTGCGACGTCCGATTTATCGTAAAACCGCATTTGGCGGTCATTTTGGTCGCAATGATCCCGACTTTACTTGGGAAAATACGGACAAAGCGGAAGAACTGCGTAAAGCGTTTTAGGGAACTGAAGATAGGATGTAGGGATTGGGGGATAGGGAATAGGGAGAATGTTTGCCGTTTTGACGCAGAACAACTTCTGCATGTTCTTGCGGTTCTGAACGCGCGAAATCAAGCACAAAGGTACACCATGTCAGGAAAAGCAGTTGGAGCGATTGAACTTTCCAGTATTGGAATCGGTTACAAAGTTGAGGATGAAATTCTCAAAGCGGCGCAGGTTCAGATTCTCATTGCGCGGACGATTTGCAGCGGAAAGTATTTAATCGTTTTTGGAGGAGGAATCAGCGACATTGAAGCAGGAATGTCAACCGGATTGAAAGTTGGCGGAGATGCGGTCATTGATTCCTTGACAGTTGCGAATGCTTATGAAGGTGTTTTCCCGGCGTTGGGGCAATCCGTTGTGCTCGCTCCTGAAGAAATTGGCGCACTTGGTGTCATTGAAACCTTTGGGGCAGTCAGTGCTCTTGTTGCTGCTGATTATGCGGGAAAAGCAGCAAAAGTAACCCTGTTTCGTCTTCATTTGAGTATGGCACTTGGGGGAAAGGGATTGCTGCTTATGACCGGGAGTGTTTCGGACGTAACGGCTGCTGTTGATGCAGCTGCAAATGCAATCCGTCAACGCGGTCTTCTGGTCAGTGAATTGGTCATTCCGCGTCCTTCTAAAGAACTGTTCGGCGAATACTTGTAATCGACATTATGGATATTAAGCGGTTGAGAGGGGCGTACACCAAGTCGCGTGCTGCACTGCTGAATCGGCGTGCTGAAGAGGGACATTGGGTCGGGACCCTTTCTTCGTCTCCATTGTCAACAGCGACCGCAGTCAGTGCTCTTGCCGTTTATTGGCGAGAACATTCCAAGGAAAAGGAAGAGGGGTTTCAGACGACGGAAAGGGCGCTGGAGATTCGTCGATTGGTTAAATTGGGGGTCAATTGGCTCATTGAACGTCAAAATCGGGACGGAGGTTGGGGGGATACCCCGGAAAGTCCGTCCAATCCCTCAACAACGCAGTTGGTCAAGTGTGCCTTTTTGCTTTCTAAAGAGGTTGACCCTTCCAATGTTGAATCTTTTGAATCCGAAGAGCAATCGGATTCGTCCGCACGAACCCCTTTGGGGCCGCATTTCAGATCGCCGCATCATGATTCGGTCGTTGTTGGTTGGAGCATGGACGTTTTAACCCGGGCGGATTTCTTTCTGCGCCGAAGTGGGGGAATTCAGGGGATTCAGTCAAGGTATGGTCGGGATAAAACCTTCTATGTCCCGATTATGATGAACACGGCCCTTGCCGGATTGGTTTCTTGGAAAGAGGTCCCCGCTCTCCCTTTTGAATGGGCCTGTTTTCCACAATCGGTTTTTCATTGGTTGAAATTGCCCGTTGTCAGTTATGCAATTCCCGCTTTGGTTGCGATTGGGCGAACGATTCATCATCATCATCCAAGCCGCAATGTTCTCTTGAGGAAGATACGAGGTTGGGCTCAAGACCGGACGTTGAAAAAGGTGGAACAGATGCAGCCCGAAAGTGGGGGGTTTCTTGAAGCAACCCCGCTCACCTCCTTTGTTATTATGGGACTCGCCGCATCTGGTCTTGGATCGCACACCGTTGTTGAAAAGGGGGTGCAGTTTCTGATTGATTCGGCTCGAAACGATGGTTCTTGGCCGATTGACACGAATCTTGCAACTTGGGTTAGTACACTCTCGGTCAATGCTCTAACAGCACGCGGTTTTGATTCGTTAGAGTCCGAAGAAGAGGAGGTTTTGGCGGATCAACAGTTTCTGGACTGGATTATAGCATGTCAACATCGTGAACCACATCCTTTTACGGGCGCAAAACCGGGCGGTTGGGCTTGGACCCCTTTGAGCGGGGGTGTTCCCGATTGTGATGATACACCTGGTGCTCTTCTTGCGTTGTCGGTTTTTGAACAGTATCGTCGGAGAAAAACCGGGACACAATCGGGAGTTACGAGTTCAGAGAGGAAAGATGCGACTTCGGAACAGACAGAACCAACGTCGGAACAAGCGGTTGTTCTCGGTTTACGTTGGTTGTTAGGATTGCAAAACCGAGATGGAGGTTGGCCGACCTTTTCGCGGGGTTGGAATCGTTTTCCCTTTGATCGGAGCAGCGTTGATTTGACTGCACATGCGATTCGATCTCTCTTAGCATGGAGAACCTTGTTGAGAGGTTCAGGACGTGATCCTGAAACGTTGATTCCTCGTATGGAGATCGCAATTCGGAATGGAGTCCAGTTTTTGTTGACTTCGCAAGAAGCGGACGGTTGTTGGTTGCCCCTTTGGTTCGGCAATCAGCATCATGCGCGAGAAGATAATCCGCTCTATGGAACGGCAAAAGTCCTCAAAGCCCTTGAACAGTTGCGTGAATGTGGTGATCTTTGCCGATCCAAGCAGAAACGGATTGAAACGGCAATCATTATGGGTTTGCGTTTTGTTGTGGAAAACCAGAATTCAGATGGAGGATTTGGTTGTCGAAACCATTTGACACCAAAAGTTGGGGGTGATCCGTTACGTCGGATGAAATCGTCCCTGAAAACTCATTCACATTTTCATCCTCAGTCACACTCCAGCGTCGAAGAAACAGCCCTTGTTTTGGATGCACTGACCCCTTTTTTGCAAGAAGAATGTTTTCTCGGAGAAGTGCCGGAATTGACAGGGCTTTACGAGACGGCCGTTCATTGGTTGATTGAGCAGGTTGAGACGGATCGTTTCGTTCTTTCAGCTCCTATTGGATTGTACTTCACCAAATTATGGTATGACGAAAAATTGTACCCCATTATCTTTACCGTTTCCGCGCTTGGTCAGGCTCTCTCGGTTGCCGAAAAATAATTTTCACAAGTTTCCCCCAAAAAGGCGGAACTTTTTCCTCGCAAGTTGCATCCAACACGAATACAGGTTGACAAAAGCCTGTATTTTGGAATTTTTTGCTTGCATTTTCCCCCCGGTTGAGAGATAATAGAGTTAGGGAATGTTCTTTTTGCCGAAAGATTATGCGAGCACCCCCCATTCTCTTCGCAAGGAAGCGTTGTGAAAAAATCACAAGGAGGTATTGTGACAAATCCCTTCCTGCCGTTGTTCATCAATGACCCGACGTCGACGCATTCCTCATTTTGAAACGTTGGAAACCCGGGAGATGCTCTCTGGAGAGGGAACTCTGGACAACAGGGAGATACTTTCTTTCATTGGAACACAGGAATTGCTTGGTCCGAATGCTCAAGAGCAGGAGATGCTTGAGTTGATCAACCGAATGAGGCTGGACCCGCAAGGAGAACTGAACCGGCTGATTAAACGTTTTTCCCCTCTTGAAGCATGGGACCCCCGGGTTTCAAAAGCACTTGGAGTTTGGGCTTATCCAAGTGCAGCCCAATTACAAAGTGAATGGTCCCTCTTGAGTCCCGCTGCTCCTCTTGCGTGGAACAATTCCCTTGCAATTGCAGCAAATGCCCATAATGTTTTGATGCAGCTTGAAGACACACAGTCGCACCAAATTGTGGAACGAGGGGAAGCTCCGTTATTTGACCGGGTTGTTGCAGCAGGATTTGAGCCGTACTACAAAAAAGCCCCTTCTGGAACAGGGACGGTTGCGTCTGTCTCGGAAAATATTTATGCGTATGGTCTCTCTGCTAATAGTGGTTATACGGCTGCTTCTTACACACATGCTGCATTTGCGATTGATTGGGGGGTTCCCGATCATGCACATAGAGACAACATTATGGACCCAAATTTTACGGATGTTGGGATTTCCATGTTGTATGACTCGAATTCACGCACTTCCGTTGGACCCTGGTTGACGACGGTTGATTTTGGGGCTGCACAATCGGCGACGCAGGGATTCGGGGCGTATTTGGTCGGAGTTGTCTTTAATGATGTCAACGGAGATGGTTTTTATCAGTCGGGAGAAGGAGTGACACTGGGAACAATAACGGTCAATCGTCTGGATGAAGCCGATTCGGAACCGACTTTGGTGTCTTTGTATCAAGCGGGGGGATATCAGGTTTTTCTTGAGAATGGTTCTTACAGTGTCACAATGACCGGCCCACAATTTCGGCAACCGGTCACGAAGTATGTGACCGTCAACGGTTCAAACGTCAAAGTGGATTTTACGGTCCAAAATGTGAGCAATGTTGCGCCGGTTTTGGATTTGAATGGGCCGGAACATCCGGGGGTTCATTCGGAAATGACGTATAAGGAGGGATCGGGGACAATTCGGCTGATTGAGAATGTTGCAACGTTGATTGATGTGGACAGTACACGGTTGACAGAAGCGAGGATTATTCTGGAGCAACGTCCGGACGGATTGAATGAGTATTTGCTTGTTGATACAAGCGGGACATTGATTAAATCGGTTTATGATTCAAAGACGGGATTATTACGATTGACGGGAGATGCAAGGGTTGCGGATTATCTCAAGGTTCTCAAGACGTTGGAGTATGGAAATGTTCTTGAAAAGATGAGTTTGAGTGAACGGACAGTCCGAATAACGGTTTCGGACGGAGTGAATACGAGTAATGAAGCGGTTGTCCAGCTTGATGTTGAGCAGACTTGGTTTGAGACGTTGACCGTCACATCTCAATCGATTGAAGAGGGTGATGTTGGAGTCTGTGAATATGTTTTTTGGCTGGACCTGAGTGATGTTCCTCGTTGTGATGTACGGATTGAATACGTTTTTGGAAATGGAACGGGACAGAGTGGAACACATTTTTTTGGTGAACCGGGGACGTTAATTTTTTCTCCGAATCAGACGCGGGGGAGCATTACAGTTTCAGTACCCGGTAATTACAAGCCGGATTCTGACCGTGATTTCACGTTGCAGCTGATCCGAATTGAGGGGGCCGTTTGTGACACCTCTGTTGTGACAGGGGTGATTCTTGATGATGATACCCCGCGAGTTTTAGGGGAAGTCGAACAGTGTCAACTGGGGGTTCAGGATTTGTCAGAAGGACGTCGCGTTTTGTATTCCTTTTCGCCCAAACAATCCGGGCGTTATACTTGGGAATCTCTTGCCGGGTTCAATCAATCAGGCTCAATGGAGCTTTTGTTGTTTGAGGACACTCATGAAGGAACCCCGGTTGCCCAGAATTCTTCAACTGTCCGGGCACGTTTGGAATTTGAGCTTGAACAGGGTCAAACCTATATTCTCATGCTCAGAGCGGACATAGTGGTCCAGTCTCTCAACTTTGCGCCCCCAGTTGTTATTCAGGAACAACCGAATCAGGTCCTTGAGGTTTTGCTTGATCCGGCAATCGACAATGAAGTTCTTTTCCGTCTGTTCGATCAGACGCTTGAATACAATGGGATTGGGATTCCCTGGACGTTGGAAACCGGGATCATTCAGTTTATCAATGTGGGACCAGAAATGGTTTTTCGGATTGTTGCCGAACCGAATGAAGATTCGGCTTATCAGATTGATTTGAGCAACCCCATTCTGTCTTTTGGTCCTTTACAAATCAATACCGAGGAATTTCGGGAAATTGTACACGAAATTCGTGATCCCTCACAAGAGGTTGAAATTCAGGGAACAGCGGGAGATGACAGTTTTGAATTTTTTGAAGGGGGGATAACGCTGGAATCTTCTCTTGGTCAGAAACACCTTGTTCTTAACGCAAGACATGTTCGGGTTGACGGGGGGAAAGGGGTCAATCGGGGCTTGATTCTTGACACGCCGTTTCAGGATTCGGCCTTTTTTGAGTCGGACACCGTCCGGTTTTATGGAGGAGGAGATACGAATTACGAAATCGAACTCCGGCGTTTTTCCTTTGTTGATGTCTCTTCGGTTTTTGGCGGATATGATATTTTGACGATTGTTAACGAAAAGGGAAACCAAGTGGAATTGGGAGAGTATTCGGCGATTCAGACCCGAATCAACGCCAATCAGGACATCTTGAGCTGTTTCTTCGCCCGGGGTTTTGTCGATGTTTCTGTTGACAATCGGTCGTTTGAGGACAATACAATTCGTCTGGATGAGGGGAAAGGAACAAATTTTGTCGTCATAACACCCGGTCGTGTCACCTCAACCAATTCGTTGCAAACCTATTTTCATGCCGTTTATGGAGGTGGAACCCTTTTTTGGAACAGTTCCCCGAGTTCTTCCCCCGCCTTAGTTCTGATGTACGAATCTCAAGGGAGTACCAGAAATGCCGATTGGGAATGTCAAGATGACCGATTGTCCTTGAATTTTCCGGTTTCCTATACAGGAACCGTTCAGGGTCGGCTCGATGTTGCCGAAAATTCTCTGCTTGCCTTTTATTTTGAAGGACAGTTGCAAAACCTGACGTTGCAACCTTTTGGAGTCAATACGTTGTTGCTGCAATGTCTTGATTCAACTTTTCAGGACGATTTAACGGTTGCGACGGATTCACCTCGTGTTTCGTTTAATTCCTCACTTGCGATTGATCTGTCTCTTAGAATGGATCCATCTCTTAGCATTGATTCACCTTTTGCGAATGAACCAATGATCCGCTCACAATCGGCAAGAACTCGGGCGATACTTTTTTCGGAACCGGAAAAATGGTTTGCGGACGATTTGAGTTGGGTTCCTTTTCAACAACGCACACTGAGTCTTGCCGAACTGGCCTTCTATTTTGAGGAGCCGAAAACGTCAAAGTAGGCAAATCGAGTGAGAAGGTGTAAATTGTATCCGTTCACGGATATTTTTACAAAACATCATTGAAATGCCTTATTTTTAGGGTGGAAAATGAAATCTTCGCCCTGAAGGGGCGCGACAAAATAGCCCGGGGTGAAGCGCAGCGAAACCCCGGGTTGGTGTCACACACCCTATTCTGCCCTGAAGGGGCAGCACAATTCGTTGTTTCGCCCTTACAGGGCGAAGTCCGGGATATATCATGACACCAGCGGTTAAAACCGCCGGCTATTTTGTGCCGCACCTTTGGTGCTGAGAATAGGACTCCAATTGTCATTTCCCGTGAACGGTTACGAAATTGCTTTGCGATCCGGTTCCTTATCCGAGCGAGATGGAATGTCGTATCAATGAAAATGGCACATGGAATAAACTTGGTACGAACGGCAATTGGGATACGGGACAACCGGAAAAGGCGAAGTCTCTCAGATATGGAGGGGGGAAAACTTATCCTCTCCATTCCCTCTTACGGTTCAAATCCCCCTTGAGAATGTTGACCGCAAGATTCACGTCGTCCACAATCTGGAAATCATACATCCCAACACAAATAAAATCGGCTCCTGCTTCAAACGCATACCGAAAACCATCTGCCGGACTAATCGCCCCTGCTGCTAAGACCTTAAACGCAATCCAGGGTTCAGGGCGGTCATTCATGTACGTAATCGTTTCATCCGGCTCCCGACAAAAGATGTTGTCGTACTCCTCCTCCCCAACTCGCGCGGACCAGTAATTCGTGTGATGTAATGTCTTCATCCAAAAATCAGGCTTCAATCCGGCTTCAACACATTTCTTGACCGTTGCGAGTTTGTGACCGCCAATTCCGGCTGGAAGTCCGTTCGACCTGATCTGCTCCAGAGTCCGCGCAATCGGGTCAAAATTGCCCGTTTCCGCCAAATGATCCGCTAAACCTCCATGTACATAACATGCGGCTGCACCAATGTCAATTGAACGTTGCGTTTGCTCCTTCAAACTCGCTAAATCCCCCCCACAATCCGATATAAAATCAATCGTCCCGCTCGCCTTCTCCCAATACTCGCTCATAATGTCACAAAGAATCGGGTTCGTCAAAAACGTCGTGATCCCGCACGCTTCTGCCAGTTTGAATGTCGCAAAAATTTTCTCTTTCGTATGATAGGCTTTAACAAGGTCAGAAACGTAAATCAAATCGCGGGAATGCGCCCAACCCCCTATCAAATTTCCTCCTAAGGTGATCCGGCTCATCTTCAATTTGCCTATCTTACCTTTTGCCGGTTTCTCCTTCAAATCTTCCAATTTCGACCAATTCGTGTGTCGTCGCGTCGCCCCGACAACAGCATCCGGTTTTTGTTCCCCCGATTTCACCTCGCTTGACTCTCCTTGTTCCTTCTGTTCCTGAGCAAGAATCTGTTCTTCGCGGGAACCGAGAACCCCTCCTGCTGCAAAAGCAACACTTCCGAGGAACATTTGGCCGAGCAATTTCCGTCGTTGCGGATTCCGGGGCGAATCGGCATTGTCTTCAGTGTTGAAAGGGTTGGGGCAACAGGGAAAATGGGCGGGGAGATGTTTTTCTTCGGACATAACAATTTGACAGGTAAGGGGGAATGGGAGGATCAATACAGGTCGAGTTTACAGAAAGTCAACCGAAGAATCAAGAGCGTCCGACTTTGGTTTAGTCCGCTAACAAGTTTGGTTTTGCAACCTGAATTGAGTTGGATTGGACGGACGTTTTTTTACCACGAAAGACACGAAAGACACGAAAACGGTATTTTGTGAGGTTTTCGTGATTTTTGTGCTTTTCGTGGTTCAAAAATGAAAATTGCTCCTTTTCGCAAAACTTGTTAGCAGTCTGGACTTTGGTTGAACGAAACATTACTTTGGTGTTGAACAATCCAATACATATTCCAACACTTCAGGGTCAGTCCAAAAATGGGGACAACCTTGCTCATCCCGTTGAAGCGGAATGATAGGACTGGAAGAACCGTCGAGTTTTTTGGCAACAACCTGAACATTGGCAAAACCGGGCCCGCAAAGAACAATTTCCGATTGGGGTTCTTGCGGAAGTGGGGTCAGAATCAACTGTTCGGGATTCTGTCGATTCCAAATAACCCGAGATGCCGCTTTGCTCTTAAAAGCGTATTCCGAGAACGGCGTGTTGGGAATCTCCGGCTTTTGCAAAAGAGGTTCGGGCGCAACCAAACGCTCATAAAGCGGCAGATCAGGATCAATCGGTTCCGGTTTCAGCTCCAGAACAGGACGGTCAGAATGACCGTTTGCCCTTTCCACTTTCAGTTGTCCGATTCGATACCGTCCCGTTCCGTCGGAAGGACCGAAAAGACTTGCGCGACGACCATCTCCTTTGGAATCATAAAGACCGACATAGAGATCATACGTCCCGTTTGGAAAAGTCGCTGGAATCGCTAAAGGTCCGAACGAATGTTTGACTTGACCGGTCCATTGACTGGTTGGAACGACCGGGAATTCTCCTCCAATTGGGTAATCGAGAATTTTATGACCCCACCATAATTTCCGTTCGGCCAAATGAACGAACATACAATAATCGGCGGGAATCTTGCCCAAAACATTCCAGTTGACTTCCAGTTCAAACGCCTCATCTCCCACTTCCCTGAATGTGGAAACCGACGGAATGATCGGAAAAATGTTGTTCTGCACCATCTCCAACTGTCGAGGTCCTTTGTACAGAATCAAACCAGATTCATCCCGTTGTTCAGAAAAATCAATGATTTGTCCCGTTTCGGCATCACGAATAATTCCGCAACAAAACGAAGATTTTTCGGTTTTCCCCGTGTTGGATTCTGAGCCGGATTCGTTGACCTCAGTTACATAAAAACCAAAAGGAGGAAGGACAACCGTTTGGGGTTCTTCTCCCAACGTGAGCGACCAATCGCCTGTATCCCGGTTGGTGTACACACAAAAGGAACGCGAAGTCGGCGTTTTTTGTTTCCAGACGATTTTCAGATGGTGCAGGTTTCCCTCGACAAATTCGACACTTGCAATTTCCGCCTCTTTTATGCTGTCGATAAAAGGGTGTGACAACCAAAACTTGCGGACAGTTCCCCGAATTCGAGACGGTTGGTCCGTCATAAAAGGATGTCCGGTCAGTATCTCACACGAAATGTAATCGTCGCTCTCAATTCCATGTAATAATCGTCCCCGCCCCGCTTCATACCGACCACTATAACCGACACCATGTAAGCTGAACTTGTTGTGATTCACAATGTCAAACCAGGGAATTCGGGTCCAATCTTTTCCGGCAATTGGAAGACGGAATTCTCCCGGGTCTTCGCTTAACAAGAGAAACTGGCAATCCGCCCCGTCCAAATGTCCGATCAAAAAGTCACTTCCTCCCTCACTGATCGTCGGGACCTTTTTTAGTGTGGGATGACGCTCGCTAAGACGTTCCCGAATGATGTCAAAAGCCTGATTCCAACAATTGAGCGTTTCTGCTCGATTATGATAACGACCTGTTCGGTCATAAAAATCGCAAATCCCCGTTGACGCAAAAACGTCAACAAAATAGGTTGAAAGGGCCAATTGACTTGAAATCAAATCCAAATTGCGCTGTAAAAAAGGAAAGATTTGATCCGGTCTGAATTGATAGGCTTGCGCCTCGATTCCAAGATTATCCCAACCTTTTCTCGGAACTCCATTCCGTTCAAAACTAATTCGATCAAAACTGTAATCCTTAGCGTCAGGATAAAAGTCGATGTAATTATCATGCAATCCATATAAATAACTGAGCGAATCAGCGGTTTGCGCTGCTTCTTGCACCTCCTGCAGTGTTCCAAATTGCGGATCAGGGGGCCAAATGTCCGGCAGTCGGTTGTCATAACCATATCTCTGCCAAACATGGACCAGATAAATTAAATCTTTGACTCCGTACTTCGCAAGTGTCCGCATTGTCTGGACATCATCCTTATACAAATTGCCCCAAACATCCAGAACAGGTCGTCCGGCTTTGATTGCAACAGCAGGTGCAGCCGTTTTTCCGGTCAACGGACGATACCGAATCGCGCAGTCCATTGCGCCCTCTCGACCGGGTAAAAACGTCAATTGGGTGTCAGGATGAACCGCAAGGGTGTACGTTTTGGTTTTCGGATTGACAATCAGTTCATCCGGGGGAAAACTCGATGCAAGAAGGAGGGAAAGACCATTTTCAAAATCAAAACCGACATGTGAAGTGGACAGTTCGTGTCCCCCGTTGTTCAAACGGAATGGTTTCGGCTCAACGACGCAATATCCGTGTCCAAAGTAAACGCGATTCGCCTGTTGCGTCGCCGGTCCCAATTCAATACGACTCAGCCGATTGGGATCACTACATTTCACACTCATTTGGAACAACGGATCGGCAGACTGTAAAACAAATGTCAAGGTCAACTCCTCCTCGCCGACCTGAATCGGCAAGGTCCAAGTTGATTGAAGCAGGTCGCTTGATCCTGAATCAGCTCTTGATTCTGAAGCAACTTGAGAGGTGACCTCGGTAAAGGAACCGGGATGAATCGATGACGGTCCTTGCGCGAGCGGTTGATCGTCAATACAAACCCGAAGACCGTCGAACTGGACTTGGGCGTTTGCGTCGCCGATTCCAATGATTCCGTCGAGAAAACCACAATTCCCGAATGAAACGGCTGCTGTCATTCCATTTCCAATCGGAAAAACCTGTGTGCGTCCGACCGAATATCCGCTCTGAATTGCTCGCCGATTCTCGTTGGACAATTCCTCACGTTCTTTCGGTGTGAGTTGCTTCAAGACCGGACCCGACGAAAGGATCGGTGCTCCCCAAAAACAACTGTCGCATGTTGGATCCCGATTCGGACCCGGATCGGTTTCCAGTGTCAACAACACAGTTTCTCCCGCATAACGCGAAAGATCGACCTCAAATAATTCCCAGGTTGTACTTTTGGTATGAAATTCTGAGAAAACTTGCCCGTTCACCCAAATACGGTATGTCACTCCATCTGTCGGCGGTTCAGGCGAAACAACATCACGAACCGCGCCGTAAAACGAAAAAATCAACGGGGTTGTTGTTGGAAATTGAACCTGATAATCAACGGCGATGTTTCCCGGGCCGGGTTGATAAGGGGGATGAACGGAAAAGGCCTGTTTGACTCCCCCGCGATCAACGGGCGCAATTGCAAAGAACGCATGACTGGAATCGACCATACCGGACCAACCAATCGGCAAGTTGTGTTGAACACCCGGTTGACTGTCGAGGTTCCAATGAGGACGATAGGCGGAAATGTTGGGCAGAAACAGACCTCCTTTTGCGGGAACAACGACCGTTTCCAGAGAATCCGCAGAATCCGCAACGGTCTCGGTTGGGGACGGTCGAAAACCCTTTTGCAACATCTGGGTCTCAAGCGGTTGCACAACGGAAATGTTAAACAGCATCCCCTTTTGTTCGGCAACAACATCAAGGTAAAGGGGATAATGGGCCGTATAGGTTCCAGGTTGCGCACAAACCTGTAAAACAACCGTTTGCTGACTGTTCGGTTCCAGTTGAATCGTTTTGGGAATGGATTCCGGGACAAACGAGAGGGTTTCGAGGGCGTATGCGGAGAATCGCAAGGTCAAGGGGGAATCGGACTGATTATCCAGATGGACGGAAATGTTATGTGGAACACCGACCTGCTTCAACACTTCGGGTTTGAGGATTTCAACGGTAAGTGGTCCTGACGTTTCCCGATGATAGGTGTATGCAGACAGTCTGTTTGCCCCCAAAAAAGCAATCCCAAAA
The DNA here is from genome assembly GCA_051660685.1 of Thermoguttaceae bacterium. Classification (GTDB taxonomy): domain Bacteria; phylum Planctomycetota; class Planctomycetia; order Pirellulales; family Thermoguttaceae; genus JAVBSX01. The sequence continues at coordinate 56,756 of JBOFQB010000077.1, forward strand.
AAAATGACAAGGATGAGTGCAACGACATGTTGATGAAGGTGTCGATTGATCTTACGCATAAAAAAACTCCTCAAAATGTAAGGGTGTACATTCCTCGTTGAGCCGAGAAGACAACGGGGTATTTTCCAAACAGCACCATTCTAACAGGATGATACGTTCCATTGTACTACGACTGTCCTGTTAATGATAAAAAGTATGATACGGCATAGCAGCGACCTTATTGTAGCCCGGGGTGAAGCGCAGCGCAACCCCGGGTTAATTGCTGCACAAAAAATCAGGGTCAGCGCATGTTATTGGGTCTGAAAAGGGGTGTACAAAGCATTGCAGTGTCCCAAAATAAAATGTATCTCCTCAACCTCGTCGAGGTTGCGTTATGGTAGAAACATTGTGAAAAAAATCAGAACCCCGTGAGGGGTTCCGTTATGGTAAAAAAACGTCGGAATGACCATAACGCAACTCCATACGGAGTTGGGACTTAGGTGCAACTCGTTACTACCATAACGGAATGTCTACGACATTCGGGAAATGTTAATGTGATGAAGCAAAGCCCCAGTTCCTGACATTCGCAACACATGCAATTTGCCTATGTTGCCTAAAGCATAACCCGGGGTTGCGGTCGCTTATGCTCCCTTCACCCCGGGCTACAAAAAGGTCGTCCCGACGGGACTAGAAAGGCAACACAGAAAAAATGGAAACCGATTGATTGACGGGATGCTGTATCTCCCGGAATCCCCCCTTGACGTTCAGACAGGTTTGCCCGAAAATTCCCTACAGTTGACCCCGTTGTGATCTGTTGTGCTGAAATTCACTTCATACTCTGTCGGATATTCTGATTGATACTTCTGATTGAAAAGGACCTGAACATGGAAACGAATGAGATGGAACGGCAAATTGGCTTTACGAATCGGCAGTTGATGCTTCTTTTCTTTGCGTTCATTATGGGCGTTGCGTCCGTTTTTACCGTTGATAAAGTTTTGTTGGGCAATCGCACTGAAACCCAAAACGTTGTACAAGCAGCAACTCAACCATAATAGGGTAATCTCATGCCCTATGCGGTAATCGACTTGTTCGTTACCTCAAAAAATCTTGTCTATTGTGTCCATTGCCAATGTTTTTGGCCGGATAAATCATTTTTTTGTGTACACAAACCGGTTATTGAATAAGTCAAATGCGGTGCTGCAAGTCGGCGGACCAAACGGGGAAAAAACGTCCAATCGGTTCCTCTTTTCCGTTTCCTGATTGCTGATTTTCAACGGTGCTTGTTCGCTGTCCTTACAGTTCTCTTGCCCCCTTCCCCGAACATGTCAACCTTTTTCGTCGCAATCGGCTCCTTTTTCTGCTTTTTTCTCGCTTATCACACTTACGGACGCTTCTTGGCCCGAAAAGTCTTTCAGGTCAACATGGACGCTGTTCTGCCAAGTGTCTTGAAACGGGATGATGTCGATTACGTCCCAACCTCTCGATTCGTCCTGTTCGGTCATCATTTTACCAGTATCGCCGGAACAGGTCCAATCCTCGGACCTGCAATCGCCGTTATGTGGGGTTGGTTGCCCGCCTTACTTTGGGTCCTAATCGGCTCCATCTTCATTGGTGCTGTCCATGACTTCACCTCGCTCATCCTCTCTTTACGAAATGAGGGGAAGACTCTTGGGGAAATAACCGGGAAAATCCTCTCTCCGTCCGCCAAAACCCTTTTCCTCATCCTGCTCGCCTTTATGCTCATCATCGTCGTCGCTGTCTTCAGCAACGTCATTGCAACCCTCTTCACCCTGTATCCCCAATCCGTCTTTCCGATTTGGTTCTCGCTCCCCGTTGCCGTTTTCCTCGGTCTGCTCGTCTATCAAAAAAAATCCCGCTTTTCTTCCCCTCCCTGATCGCCCTCATCCTTCTTTATGCCGCAATTGCAATCGGAACGTATGCTTTACCCCCTCTTGTTCTTCCTGAATTTCATCCGGTTTACGGAACACCACTTATTTCTTGGACCCTGATTCTCTTGGGATACTGTTTTTTCGCGTCCGTTCTCCCGGTTTGGCTCCTGCTCCAACCCCGCGATTATGTCAACAGTCAACAACTGTATCTTGCAATGATCCTCGTGATTCTGGGGCTTATGGTCGCTTCGTTGACCGGAAAAGCCGATTTGGTCGAATCGGCTCCTGCTTTGCAACTTGATTGGACGACGCAAAAAGATGCTCCCCCGCTCTTTCCCTTTCTGTTCATTACCGTTGCATGTGGAGCTGTAAGCGGTTTTCATGCTCTTGTGAGCAGCGGAACAACGAGTAAACAGCTCCGACATCCCAAAGACGCACTTTTTATCGGTTATGGTTCCATGCTCATGGAAGGTGTCTTGGCCGTTATTGTCATTCTCGCTTGTACGGCCGGAATCGGCATGTTCTCCCCCCCAACTCATCCTCCTCTTGCTCTTTCGGTTGGAACATCAACCGAAAAAGGGCCTGATGTTAGGACCGGTGTTCCAACGTCAACTCTCCCCGCTGTTTCGACCATTCCAACGTCCAACCCGGTTGAAACAGCGAGAGAACGTTGGGATGCACATTACAAACAACCCTGGAAGTCGATGAATCTCGGTGTTCAGGTTGCTCTTTTTGTGGAAGGAGGGACCAACTTCATGCAGACGATTGCGGTTCCCAAACGTCTCGCGCTTGCAATCATGTCTGTTTTGATTGTCAGTTTTGCCGCAACAACGATTGACACCTCGACGCGACTTTTACGTTATGTGATACAGGAGTTAGGGGGTTCATTTCATTTGAAACCGCTTGAGAACAAATACACAGCAACGGGGGTTGGTTTATTGTTGGCGGGGACACTTGCTCTGAGTTGGGGACCGCGAGGATATGGAACGGGGGGGATGTTGATTTGGCCTCTTTTTGGTTCTGGCAATCAATTGATTGCTGGATTGACCTTGATGGTGGGGACAGTGTACCTTTATCGGCGATTTCACTCTAAAAAGCGGGTTCTCACGCTGCTGATTCCAACGTTACTCATGCTTATTTTGCCGTTTTGGGCAATGTTACTGAGTCTTTTCCAAACCGAAACGGGTTGGTTTGCGGAAAAGCAATATCATCTGGTTTTTCTTGGAATGGGGATGCTTCTTCTTGCAATCTGGCTTATCATTGAAGCGACTCGTATTCTCGCTCAAATTTCGAGAGACCGGGCTTGAGAGTGTTGAGAACCATTCAATGATTGGTACATTGTTTTGAGACGAGCAATACTACTGAAGGTGATGCGATTGAGAGCATTTCAATAATTGGCATACACATTTCACACCTTTTTGAAGCCAAAAATTCAAGGACCATTTTGTTTTGTGTATACACAGTAATTTTGGAAATGCTCTAGCGATGATCTGTACATACTGATCTTGTTTCAAATAACATTTGCAAGTCACAAGTCCATATTGCCTTTGCATGACCAAAGTCTAGGAAGTTGCAAAAGGCATACAAATTATTGCAATTTTCCCAACAAAAGAAAAAACGCCGCAATTATCGATTATCTCAACACTTGCGGCGTTCATTGTAAAGTACCCTTGATTGGGGTCGAAGCAGATGACGTAAGTCGTGAAAACAAAGGAACTTATGACTTTTTCCCATACTGCGAGTTACCAAAAGAGTTACCAATGCCCCCCGAATTGACCGAATTGGTCGATATTTGGCCCTCTCTGACGAACAGTCAGAAAGAGGTGATTCTCTCCATTGCAAATGTCAATAGACAGCCGATTCACACCTAACATGGGCAGCCCATTGATTGGGGTTATGTCAATCGGCAAGATTGACCATAACGACACCGTAGGATTGATTCTCCGGCGCGTTTGACGGGAAAGCCGATTCAAGTACCACAATCGGTAAGCGTTTGTTAGAAGCGATTCTAGGGAACCTGCGGTGATAATGCCGATTCATACCCGAAGCGACGACAGTCAAAACAACTCTGTTAAAATAGGAAATATAGTATGATTCGGCAACCCATTTTCTCGGTCATACCCCCCCCCCGTAGGTACTACTTACTACATCTGTCATAACCCCACTCGAAATAGCCTCATTGGGGTCAATACCCCCCCAGAAAAGGGCACGAGGTTCCAAGAAGACGCTGTAGAAACGATCCTGCTGGCCGTTTGAATGTATCTTGACATGAAACACCAGAATCGACAATCGGCGATTATACGCGATGCTAGGGGCTTAGGATTAAAAAGGCCGATTCTCTCCTAAAATAGAATGGCATTTTCTCCGGCTTCTCGATAAAATGTCATTTATTTTAGACTATTTTGTTTAATCGGCATAATCTACCTAAACCGCCAAAGAGAGAGAATCTTGCTCCGCACAGTTTTTTATAATTCTGCAAAACTGATGTGGATACAAACAACAAACAATGGGCCACTCAAAGGAGCGGTTCGCTCCCCCGGCGATGAGCATTGCCGCTATTTTGGCATGTCCGTGTTTTGCGGAGAGGTTTGACCTTGCAACCCGACGCGCCCCGGCAGCGAGCCGCAGTTTGACATGTTTTTTCCCCCGTTGTTATTGACGGGGGGGAGCAACAACAGGTTGTGGAATATATTCGACCGGCATAACCCTTGTTTCAAAAAGTTGCCCATTGAAGGGGACAACAGGGTTATCGTTATTAAAGATACCGCCGAATTTTTTGAGGTGTCGGGCAGACGGGAGTGAAAGAGTCGGCATGGCAAAGATTAAATCCCCGCCGACTGTTTTGAGTTTTCCCAGATCGGCAATTCTTGTTTTCTGTAAGTCAAAGTCCCCTCCTACCGTTTCGAGATTGCCGAGATTGCTCATTTGGCTACGACAAGCGAATATACATCCCGAAACGCGCTTCAGATTGCCGAGCGATGTAATCTCTTCTTCAATAAGCCAAAGGTCTCCCTTCCAATCCGGGAACATTACGATGCCCTGATAAACGACCTGTTTGACCTTGCCCCGTCTATTGGCGACGAGTCGGTCTACGTTGGATTGACCGATGCCGCAAAAAAGATGTTTGATGAGTACGACAACGCAATGACGAGGAAGTGGAATGCAGCTCCTGATGACGATGGAAGCGCAATTGCAAAACTCTCCCGCTATGTTCTACGGTTTGCCCTGTTACTCCATACCGTCCGGCGTTGGGAGGAATGGAGGGAAGCCCGCAATGAAAACGTAGATTGTGAATTACAGTTGATTGATTTTGTCAAGATGCCGATTGACACCCCAACAATGGGTGACGCAATCGCAATCGCCAATTATTTTGAGGGACAGGCGTTGAGTATGAATTCGTTCGTATCAACG
>JBOFQB010000078.1:0-49992 GCA_051660685.1 Thermoguttaceae bacterium
GGCGATGCGTTCGAGCAATTTTTTGACGAGAGCTTCGAGTTCGGCGATACGTTTATCTTTGGCATCCATAATGACCGCAGTATACGTTTGATACCTCAATCATGTCAAGACCAATTCAAATTGCCGTGAACGGATACAAGAAAATGAACCACAAAAGACACTAAAAGCACGAAAGAAGACAACATCGGTTTGTTCTTTTGGGGAGGAAGAATGACCGATGTTAATGTTTACGCCAAAAAGCAGGATGAAAGAGAGCTAAGACGGCAAACATTTCCAAACGTCCGAGCATCATCAGAAAAACAAAGTACAACTTCGTCGGTTCCGAAAAACCGCCGTAATTCTGTCTCGCTCCAATCACCCCAAATCCCGGTCCCACATTACCAACCGTTGCTAACACGCAAGAACCGACATCGACCAGTTTACTCTGACTGTCTAGGTTTTTGTTCACCCAATGTTGCGTTGGTTCTAATGCAAGAACCAGCATAATAGAAAGAGCGATGATGACGACGACTAGGAAAAGGTAAACGAGGACGGAATAGGCGGAATCCTTTTCAATGACTTTCCCGGATACTTTGAGCGAGCGGACGAGATTGGGGCGGAAAGAACTTTCAATCGCTTGTTTCATCACTTTCCAACCAATAACGACCCGAATAATTTTGACACCTCCTGCTGTACTTCCCGCACAACCGCCGAAAATCATCAGGAGAATGATGATCCAACGTGAGAGACCATTCCATTTTTCAAACTCGTCCGTACAAAATCCGGTCGTCGTGATAATGGAAACAACTTGAAATGAGGTGTCCCGAATCGCGTAGTACCAAGAAACCGCAAATTTGGGATCCGCCGATTCGAGGTCGTCCGACTGGAGTTCGGGAATATTGAGTACGGCAAAATTATTCTCCTCATTTGCCCCCTCTATAGTGGAATCGGTTGACGACTCTATTGAAGAATCCGTTGAAGAATCCGCCATAATCGACGAATCATTCCCCAAAGAAGAATCCCTCAGAAGGTTTGTCGCCGAAGAATCATTCGAAGAAACCGTCCTTTCGGAATTCCCCTCTGTTTCGGAACTCTCTGTCCAATCGGGTACAAGGTCCACTTGCGAATGATCGCCCGAATCCAGACCGCTGAAATCGGGCGGAACTTCCTCGTTTTTTTCCTCAATAATCGGAGCAATCGAACGAATCGGGCCCCGAATAGGATAGTCGGATGTCCCAAAATTTGTGAAATCATGGTTCCACATTCCAAAAAGGACAATCAGTGTAATCGAAGTGAGAATAATTCCTGTGTAAACCTTCCATTCTGTATTCCCAAAAAGTTGGCCCGGTCGTCCCCAAACAGCCGCATGAATCAGAAAAAAACTGCAACCGCCTAAAAACATGAACAGAATAAACGTCCATTCAATCCAATCCGCATTCAAATTGGATTCGGCTGCAAAATAACCAACACTTGCATTGTGAGTGCTAAATCCCCCTGTTGAAATGGTTGCAAAAGAATGACAGATTGCATCAAAAGGGGTTAATCCTTCAATTAACAGGAGAATGATCAGAATCACATTGAGCGACAGATACACCGAACAAACCGTCGTTGCTGTTTGTCTCATCCTCGTCGGAGTGTTCGATGATCGCGGTCCCGTCATTTCCGCTTTCATCATTGCTTTTCCGGTCAATCCCTGTCCGAGAATTGCGACAAACAGAACCATGATCCCCATTCCGCCCAAAAAATGGGTTGTACTTCGCCAAAAAAGAATACAGCGGGGGACCATTTGGGGTTTTTCCAATTCCGAAAGAACCGTTGCTCCTGTCGTACTAAAACCGGATTGGGATTCAAAACAGCAATCCAGAAAACTCATACGAACATCGACTGCACGTTGAACACCGCCAAAAAGATAAGGGAGTCCGCCAAGAACGGTTGCCAAAACCCAACTGAGACCGACAACCGCTAATGCTTCTTTGCGAAAGAGTTGCCCTTTTGCATCTCGTCCATACATACAAAGAGCAATTCCAACCGCAAGACAAACAATCATTGCGGCGATCAATCCAAAAACACCCTGTTTTTCAACCGCCCAGTTCCCCCCAAAAAGGGAGGTACTCCAGGGAACACTGAAAATCATGGATGCTCCGAGCAAAAAAGCGATGATTCCGAGCAACCAAGAAACCAAACGAATGTTCATTGTACGATTTTAGTGCTTTGTCGGTATTTAGTTCTGGAATTGGTGATTCGTCTTCAATTCTAAAAACTTTCAATGAGACTATTGCATGAGAGTACCAGCATTTACGACTTTTTTGCGGTCACATTAGCGACTTCTTTCCCCCAGTCCCGTCGGGACTGTCGATTGGTAGTAGGACGATTGTAAGATAAATCCAAACCCCGTCGGGGTTTCAGAATGGTCACTTTGAACAATTTGTGGAACCCCGACGGGGTTCAAAATCATTTTTTCCGTCGTCTCTACCATTCGACAACTCCTGACGGAGTTGCGGAACTGAATCAACAAATTCCGTTGTTGTGAACTGGTTTAATGTACACCATTTGAGAATCTGTCTAATTGGATTGAGAATGAAAAATGAAAAAAGACGGAATCTTGACGCATGATCGGTCCTATTGCGGCAAAGTGAGAAATACTCTCCCCAATCCCCTACTCCCTATTCCCCAATCTCCCGGTTAAAAATCATCCGGCAGTCGTTTGACCTGTTCAAGCGTGAAAACCGGTCCTTCTTTACAGACATAAACGGGTCCACAATTGCAACGACCGCATTTTCCCAAACCGCAACTCATTCGGTTTTCCAAACTGGTATAAATGTTTTGCTCACTCATTCCAGCATGAGCGAGAACCGGGAGTGAAAACTTAATCATAATCGGCGGTCCCACAACCAAAGCAGCCGCATTTTCGGCATTGAATGTTGCTTCTTCAAGAATTTTTGGGACAAAGCCAATTTTCCCTTGCCAATCCGGGGTTTCTCCGCCCGGATCAACCGTCAGCAAAACATCGACATTCGGGTATTCGGCCCAACGAGTTAGATCATCTCGAAAAACCAAATCGGCAACCGTCCGAGCACCATAAACGATGCTGATTTTTCCATATTTTTCCCGATTTTCGAGCGCATACCAGATTGCGCAGCGAATAGGGGGCATTGCGATTCCTCCCCCGACAAACACTAGGTCTTTTCCTTCCCAATCGGACATAGGATACCAATTTCCGTAAGGACCGCGAAAACCGATTGTATCACCCGGTTCCACCTTCCACATCGCTTCTGTAACCCGACCTGTTTTGCGAAAACAGAATTCAAAATAGTCTTTCCAGTTGGAACTGGAACAAATGTTAAACGTTGATTCACCAACTCCGAACACGCTGAAAAGGCCGAATTGGCCGACGTGAAAGGAAAAGTTCTTCTGCAACTCTTCGTCTTTGAAACGAATCCTGACCGATTTCACGTCCGCCGTTTGACGTGTCACCTCGATCACTTCCATAAGGTCCGGCATGTAAATATTCTCTGTCATCTGCTTCATCTGCGTCTTAATTCCACTCTTATCAGCTCTTATCAGCCTGTTGTCTATTGTTGCGTGTGTTGCGTATCAAACCAACTGTTCTAACCGTGTTGTCCTCGCTAAATGTCCCATCTTCCTGTTCCCCCGCTCGTTCCCGGATTTGTCCCCGATTTCGTCAGACCAGCTCGTTCCATAAGGGACTTGGAAAAAATGTCCGTTTCCAGATGATCGGGGGGGAGAGAGCCGACTGCACCATTTGCTTTAGGATCGTACTCCAGAAGATAAGGGTGATTGGCGATTTCAAACTTGACATTAGGGTCAATTCGATGATCGAGAACTTTTGCGCCCCCCACTTTAATCCCGTTGGAACTCCCCATATCGACGAGATACCAATAACCGTCTGCGAGGACGAGACGACAATGTCGTCCCGACACGTTGGGAAAACGGAGTACGATGTCACAACTTTCTTTGCGACCGATGATGAGTTCTTTTTTCTTGAGCGGAATATCATCACCGCCTCCTAAAGGGATCATTGTTCCAAACATCTGGTCAATCAACGAAAAAAAGGACTAAAAAAGGACAATAAGCGAGGAGGGATAAGGGAAGGACAGGGAAAAGTCGAACACAAAACGCAAGCCGGGGAAAACAAGGGAGTACAAAGCGGCCTCATTTTACTCAAATTTCACGCAACGTGCAACCGCCTGTCTGCGCAAACTTCAAACTTTGCAATGTTGCGACACTTTCAAGGTGCAGGACGCTTTACGCGATTGAGAAAAATGCTAGAATGAACCGGATTGACCTTTTGCCCTTGTTTGCTTCATTTGTTCGCCTTTCATTCGGTTTCTTCAGCAATAATGTCCAGTTCTATGACTCGGGAAATAACGATTTTTGACACCACTTTGCGAGATGGGGAACAATCCCCGGGCGCAAGCATGAACCTCCATGAAAAACTTGAAGTTGCAGCTGCACTCGCCGAACTGGGGGTCAACGTCATTGAAGCAGGTTTCCCCATTTCCTCTCCGGGTGATTTTGAGTCCGTCCGCGAAGTCGCCAAAGTCGTCCGCGACACCTCCGTTTGCGCTCTTGCCCGTTGTCGAGACGCCGATATTGATTGCGCTTGGGACGCCCTGAAATACGCGGAAAAACCTCGTATTCACATTTTTTTGGCGACAAGCGCAATTCACAGAGAGCATAAATTGCGCAAATCGCAAGATGAAATCATCGCTCTCGCTGTTGAAGGGGTCAAACGAGGTAAAAAACTCTGCCCCGACATCGAGTTCTCGGCTGAAGATGCAGCCCGAACCGAAATCGATTTTCTCTGTCGCGTCGTTCAAGCCGTTATTGAAGCAGGTGCAACAACCGTCAACATCCCGGATACTGTCGGATATACGACCCCAACCGAGATGTATAACCGAATTGATGCGTTGAAGAAGCGGGTTCCAAACATTGATCGAACAATTTTGAGCGTTCATTGTCACAACGACCTCGGTATGGCAGTTGCAAACAGTCTTTCCGCCGTCTTAGCAGGAGCCGGTCAAATCGAATGTTGCATTAACGGTTTGGGAGAACGAGCCGGAAATTGCGCCCTTGAAGAGGTTGTTATGGCGCTGAAGACTCGAAATGACCTTTTTCAGGCAAACACGCGAATTCAGACCCCGCGTTTGGTCCCGGTCAGTCGTTTGGTTTCCACAATTACCGGTTTGAAAGTTCCGCGTAATAAAGCGATTGTCGGCCAAAATGCGTTTGCTCACGAATCGGGCATACATCAGGACGGGATGTTGAAGAATCCGACGACGTATGAGATCATGCGACCTGAAGATGTTGGGTTTCAAAAGAGCGATTTGGTTTTGGGCAAACATAGTGGTCGTGCAGCACTTGCGGATCGAGCCAGATTTCTTGGATATGAACTGAATGTCCAACAATTGGACACGCTTTTTGAGGAGTTTAAGGTCCTTGCGGATCGTAAGAAGCAGCTTTTTGACGCGGATTTGCGAGCAATCATTGAGCAAAGGATACAGGTTCAAGGACTTGCAGCCCGGGAAAAGCAGGAATGGTCGTTCCTCGGTTACGATTTGGTTTGCCGAAATGACAAATCTCCCGTTATGACCGTGTTTTTACAATGCGGGGATTGCAAGTCGGAACAGACCGTCGAGGAGGGAGATGGTCCGATTGACGGACTTTTTCTTGCAATCAAGCGGGGGACTGGAATTGACATGACACTCAAGGAGTACAATGTCCAAAGTGTCTCAACGGGCGAAGATGCTCAAGGAGAAGTTTCTGTCCTGATTGAATCAAAGGGTTCGGTTTTTCGCGGACAGGGAGTGTCAACGGACATTATAGGGGGGACGGGGGACGCTTTGATGAGTGCAATTAACCGTCTGTTAAGATCATAGGTTGATGTTATTTGGCTTTAACGAGAGGAATTTCGCCCCAAAAGGTTGTGTAAGCCGGACTGGAGTATTCAAACGAACCCCGCCATTTTTGTGTGGTCCCTTGTGAACCAAAAAACAATGTCCCCTTGCCGTATTGCCGATTGATTTCGTCAACCGATTGGATCAACCGTTCGTCCCGCTCCCTGATTGCCGGGTCTTTATCGTCCCTTTCAAACAGCATCCCTTGCGATTTCATTGCCCTTGCATTTCGTAAGTCAAGCAACATGACCATTGCTTTTTTGTAGGGTGTATCAGGTCGGTATAAAGCCCGCAATAGTTCTAGGGACGAACGAATCACGTCCGTCGTTTGCGAGGTTGGGGTTGCAAAACCAATTGCCCGACCTTCTGAAAGATAGGTTCCGTTGAATCGACTCGTGTTCAAATGTACATAGACGGCAGATGCAACGGTTCCGTCCTCTCTTGCCTTTTCGCTCGCTCGTGCTGCAAAAGTCGCAACTGCTTCTGAAAGAGTGGTATAATCATCAACAGGTTCGTGAAAGGAGCGGGAAACCTGAATCGTCTTGCGAGGTGTTGGTGTATTCTGCACATCCAGACAACATTCGCCGTTGAGTTCCCGAACCAATTGTTCTTGGACGATACTGAATTCCTTGCGAATCCAAAGAGGGTCAATCTGGGCCAAATCCCGGGCTGTTCGGATTCCCAATCGCTGCATTTTTGGGGCGAGATGACGACCGATTCCCCAAACATCGGCGATACTGAGACGGGCAAGAGCCGCATTTCGTTCGTCAAGGTCAATCAAACAGCAAACCCCCTGCTTTTTTTTGGCGAGGTCATTCGCAACCTTTGCAAGGGTTTTGGTTGGACCGATTCCAAAAGAAACCGGAATACCGGTCCATTTTTTGACCGTTTGGACAACGTTGGACATGAAACGGTCGACAGTTGGACTGTCAATTGTTGGTTGGTCCGATTTTTTGCGGTCAAGAACAGAACTGATTTCTCCCAAACCCGTTAAGCCCGGATTGGTTAAGCCCAAATTCGTCGAATCTAAACCGGTCGAATCTAAATTGGTTGAATCTAAATTGGTCAAATCCAAACCGGTCAAATCGAGAAATGCTTCGTCTATGGAATATAGCTCGACATGAGGGGTCCAATGATGCAGCATTTGCATGACCCGACTGCTGAGATCACCATAGAGACGGTAATTCGACGAAAAAACGACGAGCTGGTTGTACCGAATGAACCGTTTCAGCTTGAAAAAGGGTTCCCCCATTTTAATTCCAAGCTGTTTCGCCTCTAAAGATCGGGCAATCACAACTCCGTCATTATTAGAGAGAACAACAACCGGTTGTCCTGCAAGATCAGGTCGGAACAGTTTTTCGCAAGACGCAAAAAAACTGTTGCAATCGAGCAAACCAAAAAGTTTGACGGAATCAGTCATTTGGTCAAAACATTATCGGGTCAAAAGCACTATAGGGCAAAAACAGGAGCCGGAAAAGGGAACGAAAGTCAATGTAAACCGAGCAGGTCAAAAGTCAAGTGAACCGTGTTGCCTAAATCAACCAGTCTGCTAACAAGTTTTGCGAAAAGGGGCAATTTTCATTTTTGAACCACGAAAATCACAAAAGTCACGAAAACCTTACAAAATAGACTTGTTCGGCAACCGGTTGGAATACGCAAAAAATCTAACTGTTCTTCCAAAAATGTATTCAGTTGAGAAAATAGGTCAAATAATTCTGAGTTCTCGCACAAGTCGACTTTCAACCTCCTCCCTTTTTTCCTTTACGTCCGACTTAGGCCGGGATAAGTACCCCCTATTCCCCAAAAATTTCCCAAAAACAACTTTGCCGTTCTCTTGTTTGCGCGGTCATCTCTGGACAATTTGTTGTTGGGGTTTATACTGTGTTGGTGTTCGTTGCTTGTGTCGAGAACAACGGCGTGCAAGACAATGTTGAAAGAGACGCAATACAGTGTATTGTATCTCAAGAGGAAACAGGTTGCTCTTAACGGAGCTGTTTTTTTTAGGGGGACGTTTAACCCGGGGTTGTGGTCGCTTACGCTAACAGGACTACAGAAGAACATCACAAATTAGGTTTTGGCGGAATACTTCCGTTTTGAATGACAGATGCCGACTTACGATTATCAATGTGCTGCTTGTCAACATACCTTTGAGCAGTTTCAATCCATAAAAGATGCGCCCTTGACGCTTTGCCCTCTTTGTAAAAAAAAGAAATTACACCGTTTGATTAGCGGGGGTGCTGCAATCGTGTTCAAAGGAAGTGGTTTTTATCAGACGGACTATAGGAGTGAGTCGTATAAGAAAGGGGCAGAAGCGTCCAAAAAACATAAGGAGCAGTCCTCTCAATCGGTCCAATCTTCAGAATCGAACACGAACCCCAAGTCGACCACAGAATCGGGGTCCTCCTCCAATTCGTCCAAGACAACGACTACAAAAGAATCCTCAAAAAAAGGGAAGGACAGATGAGCATAAAAAAAGGTTCTCGCCGTTTTTCAACTGCTATGATTATGTCCGGTTTCGCAGTATCGTTGTTGATGCTGTTTTTCAGCGGAATGTTGTTCCTGAATCCGGTTTTCGCGCAATCCGCCGTTCAAGTCGAAACATCACGCGAAAAAGTGAATCCGCTTTTTGTCCCCGAAGAAGAGGAGTCGTTCACGTTTTTGGTTTTTGGCGACAAAGCGGCTGAACGGCATAAAGATCGTCACATCCTTCCCCGCGCTGTTGAAGACGCGAATCGTCTGCAACCAAGTTTCGTGATGAATGTCGGAGATATGGTGCAAGGTTATTGTGCGACTCCACAATGGACAAAGGAAGCGCAACTGTTCAAGTCAATCATGGACCGCTTGGAATGTCCCTGGTTTCCAACAGCGGGCAATCATGATGTTCATTGGAACCCAAAAGGAGGGCAAATGGGGGGACATGATGCTGATTATGAGGCGGTGTTTGGTCCACTTTGGTATGCGTTTGAATATAAAAATTACTGGTTTATTGTTTTGTACACAGATGAAGGTCATCCTGAAACCGGCGAAAAGAATTACGGCAAACCGGATTGTCAGATGATGAGCGATTCGCAGTTGAACTGGCTTAAAACCGTGTTGAAAAAGGCGGAAAACTCGTCCGGGATTTTTCTTTTTCAACATCATCCGCGTTGGTTCCGAGGAGGATATGGTGATGATTGGGACAAAGTTCATGCCGAATTGGTCAAAGTCGGAAATGTCAAAGCTGTTTTTGCCGGGCATTATCACCAAATGAGACATGAAACGCGGGACGGAATCGAGTATTATGTTTTGGCGACGACCGGGGGAGGACTGAGCGAGGAAGCACCTGAAAAAGGGTTGTTGCAGGAGTTTCATCATGTTTCGGTTCGCGGAAAACGACATCCCAAAATAACGGTCATCCCGGTTGGAACAACTCTGACATCCTCATTGATCCCTGTTGATTGATACTGTTTCCGATACTGTCCCTGAATACTGTCGTTGATCCCTGACCCGCAATTGATCGCCCTAATGATCCCCTTGTATTCGGACAGTGTTTGAAAAGTTTGTCAACGCGACAACCTGTTGTTATACGGCTTAAATCCCTGTCTTCTTTTCCCTCACCTCAAATCCCCTTCCCTAATTCTCCAACAATGAGCGATCTTAAAATTTTCTCTGGTCGAGCGAATCCGAACCTGACGAAAAAAATCTGTGATTATCTCGGAATTCAAAAAGGACAAATTTCTGTTGACAATTTCCCCGACGGAGAAACACATTGTAAAATAGAGCAGGATGTTCGCGGTCAGGACATTTTCGTCATTCAACCAACCTGTCCCCCCGTCAATGAGAATCTTATGGAACTCTTAATAATGATTGAGAGTTTCAAAAGAGCAAGTGCAGATCGTGTGACAGCGGTCATTCCTTATTTTGGGTATGCACGACAGGACCGCAAAGATGAAGGTCGGGTTCCGATTACGGCAAAACTGGTTGCCAATTTGATAACGCGGGCTGGAGCTGATCGGGTTTTGACAATGGACCTTCATGCTGCTCAGATTCAAGGTTTTTTTGACATTCCTGTCGATCATTTGACTGCTGCACCTGTTCTGGATTCGTATTTTCTCAATTTGAATTACACGAAAGAGCAAATCGTTGTTGTCAGTCCCGACGAAGGAAGTATCAAACGAGCTGCATCTCACGTTAAAACGATTGGGGGAGGACTTGCGATCATTGACAAACGTCGGGTTGGTAATCATGTGGAACAGGCGAATTTGATTGGGGGACCGATTGACGGAAAGATTGCATTTTTGTTTGACGATATGATAAGTACAGCGGGGTCCATTTGCGGGGCTGCTCATTTGGTGAAGAATTTGGGGGCCGAAAAGGTTTTCCTTGCTGCAACACATGGAGTTTTGGCGGGACCGGCTGTTGAAAAACTGCGGGATTGCCCGGTTGAATCTATTGTTCTGACCGACACCATTCCGCTTGCATCTGACAAGACATTACCGAATATGACGGTTTTGAGTGTTGCCCCGCTCTTGGGAGAAGCGATTCGCCGTATTCATTGTCATGAATCGGTCAGTCGCCTTTTCCGCGAAATGCAACTTTGGTCGGGACGGTAAACGAAAACGTCTGATTTTCAGACATGAGGTTGTAACTTGAGGTTTTTGACGTTAGATTTCTGATGTTGAATTTCTAACGCCCGATTGTGACTTTTGTCTTGAAGAAAAAGGAAAAAACCTGATTGAACCAAGATGTTCAGATTGGTTTTATGATGCGACATGGAATAGAATTACCTCGAATAGAACATTTCAACGATTAACGGACAGTGAGCACAACAACAGAGATGACCTTTGAGCCGAAAATTATTGCATTTGTCTGCAACTGGTGTACCTATTTGGGAGCCGATCTTGCAGGAACCAGTCGGTTGGAATATCCGACGAACATACGGATTATACGACTTCCTTGTACAGGACGGATTGATTTTCAGCTGATTGTCAAAGCGTTTGAATCAGGCGCAGATGCCGTTCTTGTAAGTGGTTGTCATCCCGGAGATTGTCATTATACAAGCGGTAATTTTCATGCAAGAAGACGTTGGATTCTTTTCCGTGAACTGCTTGATTCGTTAGGGATTGACACGGATCGGATTCATTTTTCTTGGATTAGTGCAGCTGAAGGAGCCAAGTTTCAAAAGTTTGTAACGGAGATCGTTGAAAAAACGCAGAAAATGGGTCCCTATGAAGCATTGAAAAAGATTGGATTTGGATCATAAGAGTAAAAGGACATGGAAGTAGAAGACGAGACATACGACACAATCGAATGAAACTGTAGGGGTCATACCAAAAATGAAAAATCTGCTTCGTTGGGTCATCTCCAATTCGCCCGCAATGAACACTCTTATGGTTGCGATCTTTGTGGTCGGCTCCATGAGTTTCTACTTCATGCATCGTGAAATTTTTCCCGAATTTCAGCTCGAAATCATCGTCGTTACTGTCCCCTTTCCCGGCGCAAGTCCTGAAGAGGTCGAAGAAGGTATCTGCCAAAAAATTGAGGAAAATGTTCAAGGAATCAGCGGAATCAAAAAACTCTATTCCGTCGCTAATGAAGGAATGGGGGCCGTTATTCTTGAAATGGAAAGCGGCGTTGATGTTCAACGAGCATTCAATGAGGTCAGGAATGAAGTGGATCGGATTCCCAGTTTCCCGGTTTTAGCGGAAAACAAAACGGTTCAACAGATAACAATTCGGGCTCCTGCTATTTATTTGGCGGTTCTTGCACCTGAAGAAGAGACGGCGGACACGGAAAAACAGTTGCGAACGGTTGCCGAGTCAATCAGGGAGCATTTACTTCGATCCAAGTCGATCAACAATGTGGAGATTCTGGGTGCTCGGAATTACCAAATTGACGTTGAGATTTCAGAAAGTACCTTACGGAAGTACAATTTGACACTTGCTGATGTTGCGAATCGTTTACGACAACGGAACATTGAGATGCCGGGCGGAACAATGCGGACGGAATCTCAGGAGATTTTGATTCGGAGCAAGAACAAAGGTTTTATTGGCGAGGAGATCGAGCGGATTCCGTTGTTGACGACTTCAAGCGGGGGTGTATTAACGGTTGGAGAAATCGGGACGGTTCGGGACGAATTTACGGATGAAACGGCAATCAGCCGAATCAACGGAAAACCGGGTTTGATTGTTTCGATCAACAAAACGCCGAAAGAGGATTTGATTGCAATTACGGACGAAGTGAAAAATTTTGCGGTCAATGTTGCCCCAGAATTACTCCCCCCGGGTTATACCGTTGAGCCGTTTTCGGACAATTCAACCTTTGTCCGAGACCGTTTGAACCTGCTCATTCGAAATGGTTGGCAGGGAATGCTTCTTGTTTTTCTCCTGCTCGCTCTGTTTTTGGATTTGAAACTCGCTTTTTGGGTTGCAATGGGGGTTCCAATCTCCGTTCTCGGGGGAGGAATCATTCTCTATGGAATTGGGACCACAATGAACATGCTCTCGATGTTCGCGTTCATCATGGTTCTTGGCATTTTGGTCGATGATGCAATTATCGTCGGGGAGAACATTTATCATCATCGATTGTTGGGGAAAGACCTTTTTACGGCTGCTGTTGACGGAACGTATGAGGTTGCAGCATCTGTTGTTTCTGCCGTTTTGACAACAGTGATTGCGTTTATCCCGATTCTCTTCGTTCCCGGAATTATGGGCAAATTCTTCGCCGTTATTCCAGTCGCCGTTATTGTTTTGCTCCTTTTTTCCCTTTTTGAGTGTCTGTTCATTCTTCCCGTTCACCTCGCTCATCAATCCCATGATTATCACCTGCTCGCTAAAGTTCGGCGTATGCCCGGAGTTTTTCGGTTCACGCTCGGTTATCCCATTTTGTTCATTGGATTGACGATTCATTTCTTCACTTATCCTTTCAAACGCCTTTTACAGGAATGGAAACATGTCAACCGTTTTGCCGACAAAATACTCCACTTGTTCATTCATTATGTGTATGAACCGCTTGTTCGATTGACGTTGAGATACCCGGCGATTTTGGTCACAACCTGTATTACCGTTCTGCTCCTTTTTGCGGGGGGATATGAAGGAGGATTGATTAAATTCACGTTGTTCCCCAAAACAGATGCGCCCGCGATTGTTGCTGATCTTGCGTATCCTGACGGAACTCCGGCAAGTATCACGGAAGAGACAACGATGAAGCTCGAAAGGGCGATTCGTGATGTCAATGAGGATTACATTCGTGAAACGGGCAAACCGGTTATAAAGATGATCCAAACGGCAATCGGCAATGTCAGTGCAGCATCACGCCGGGTCGGAAATGAACGCTCAGACGGGAGTCATCGAGGTAAGGTTTTGGCCGAAATGGTCGATACAACCGAACGGACAGTCCCGAGTATGGAGGTTTTGAACCGTTGGAGAGAGAAAGCGGGGGAATTTCCGGGCGTTGAAGCTCTTGTCTTTGGAAGTGACCATAAAGAACCGGGCGGAAAAATGTTCGAGGTCAAACTCCTGATCCCCAAAGAGAAAATGCCCGTTCTCGAAGAGGTGATTGACATTGTTCAGAAAAAACTGGCGACGTACAAAGGGGTTTTTGACATTTCAACGAATCTCAGTCCGGGGAAATGGGAATTTCAGACGAAAATCAAACCGCGAGCTGTTTCGCTTGGGATTACAGATGCTCGATTGGGGGACATGTTGCGGGATGCTTTTTACGGTAATGAGGTGATGAGACTTCAACGCGGACGACATGAAGTCAAACTTATGGTCCGTTATCCAAGAGAAGAACGGGACTCAATCGGCTCTTTTGAGGACATTCGGTATCGATTGGGGGATTCCGAACTTCCGATTTCCGAATTGGCGGAAATCAATGTGCAACGGGGTTATTCGCAAATCAATCGTTCCTCACAAAAACGGTCAATCACCATTTCGGCGGATGTTGACCCGACGCTTGCGAATGCAACCGAGATTGTTGCCGACATGAAAAACAATTTTCTTCCCTATCTGCTTTACGGAAAAGGGGACCCCGAACAAGGTTCAGACGATTTCCGGGTTGTCCATGATCCGCAATATTCGGATATCGAGGTCAGTTGGGAAGGTCAACAAGAGCAAATGACCGAATCAATCGACGGTTTGACGGTCGGTTTCAGCATTGCAATCGTCGCCATTTTCGTTCTGCTGACGCTCGAATTCAAGTCTTATCTTCAACCGGCAATTATTATGGCAATCATTCCATTCAGCATACTAGGTGCTGTTCTGGGACATGCCGTCATGAGAATGGAAGTGACCCTGTTAAGTCTCTTCGGAATGGTTGCCCTGATCGGGGTCGTCATTAACGACTCTATTGTTCTGATTGACTATATCAATCGGACCCTTGAAAAACATCCCAATCTGCCGATTAAGGACGTTTTGATCCGAAGTGGTCGTCGTCGATTGCGTCCGGTCATGCTGACGACGTTGACGACGGTTGCCGGTTTGACCCCTTTGATCCTCGAAAAGTCGTTTCAGGCCCAATTTTTGATTCCTATGGCGGTCAGTCTCTGTTTCGGACTCATTGCGTCGACTTCACTCGTCCTTGTTATGGTCCCAACCCTTTATTATCTTTACTATTACACCTTTATTAAGGATTAAGGTTTATGTCGGATATAACATATCAGGAACGAATTCGGGAGAAATTTCGCGCGGACCGTTTTGCGGTGCTGCTTGGAATCGAAATGATTGATTTTTCGCCCGGTTATGCCAAAACACAGTTGAAAATCACCGAACAACATTTCAACGCCGTTAACATTGTTCAAGGAGGAGTTCTCTTTACATTGGCGGACTTCACCTTTGCGGTTGCAGCCAATTGCGGGGAAACGACCGAAGTCGGGATTGAAACGCAGATGTCGTTTTTGAAACCGGGCCGATCTGGGATGCTTTTTGCAGAAGGTCGGGAAATTTCAAGGTCCAGAACGCTTGCTTGTTATGACATCGACGTAACCGATGATGAGGGGGCGTTGATTGCCAAGTTTCATGGTCGTTCTTATATTTTGCGTTAAATCGGCGATTTTTCGTTGAATCTTCAGGGACGCCGATTATTCAGGAGAATCAAGAAGATGCGGCTTTTCGACCGTCTCCTGCTTTTTTGTGTTGCGAGCGTCGTAAAGGACGAAACCGAGATTTTCGTAAAGAACCGGCAATTTTAATGCGGGGTACTTGTTGCAGAGAACGAAATCGAATTGGTATTTTTCACGCAGTTCCTGAAACTGTTCGGGGTTATACCGTTCCAACATCGAGGACAACGGAAAATCACGTCGAACCGGTTCATTATCGGGTCGAAAAGTGAACAGTTCTTCGACCGTGTTGTACCAGTTGACAATTCCGGCTGCATCTTGGGGAATCTCCTTCCAATTGGCGACTTCGGGTCGATTTGTCTTCCATTTGAACGATGTTGTTTCTCTTGGTGTCAAAAAACGGGCATTTTGCGGAATCCCATTTGTCGGATCGTTCATCCAATTGCAGACATCTTCCCACAAAAAGGCATTTCGGGACGATCCCTCGTTTCTTGGATAAGCAAATCGGGTCCTCGATTCGGCAAGTTGCACAACCTGTTGTGAGGGTCCCCAAATGACAATCGTTAAAAGCAAGGAAAGGAGCAACAGAAAGGGGATCGAACTCCCTTTTGGTCCGCTCTTTTTCAATGTCTCTTGTCCGCGAAGAAGGACGAAGAGAACGACAAAACCGGCGATCAGGGTCAGACCCCAAGGAATCGACGGATCAGGAGGAGGAAACCAAGTGAAAAACAAAAGTCCGAAAATCAACCAGTCCAGAAAAAGGAAAACGGCAAAACCGGCCCCAAAAATGAGCGCAAACGATTTGATGAGCCGTTTTGAAGATTCCGTATCTTGGACAGAAGTGAGATATGGACAATCGTTTCCCGATTGGGATTCTGCTTTTGCCAATTGAGATTCTTCTTTTGCCGGTTGCAACACTTCGTGTTTTGGTTGGAACTTCACTTTTTCGCGTTTTAATCTCTCTTGTGCCGGTTGTGACTCGAACAGGGTCAGGTAAAGCAAGGTTGTTGCAAAGAGAGAAAAGGCGAGCGGAACGGCAATGTCAGACATACGAAACCAGTAAAAGCGGAGCAGATCGGCTGCAAGAAAGGGCCGATTGGAAAACATCCAATCAATTGCGAAACCGATTCCGGCAAGGATGAGGGTCCCGATTACGAATTGGTTCAACAGAGAGAATCGGGTTCGCCGTTCAGGGAAATCGTCGGAATCCGATTCTAATTTCAGTCCGTTCAAACGGTTCAATCCGTTTGAGTCGTTCGATTTGTTTAAGTCCTTCAAACGGTTCTGAAAGGGTCGGAAACAGTAGAAGTAGAAGAGACTTAGGGTCGACCAAAGGAGGATGAGGACGCCAAAACGGAGACGAAAGGTCCAGGGAAAGGCGGACGGAACGAGATGATGTGCTAAGCGTTCATAGACATAGACCCAATGTGCTTGAGAAATGGTTTCGTGGGGAGTGCCGTAATCGAGGAGGAGGGCGGGAATTAACCCGGGAAGGGACAGAAGACCGCCGAGTAGGAGAAACGGCAACATGGGAACGAACGCGGTCCGATTTTTTGGGGCTTGCAAGAACCAGATGAAGAGGGCAATGAGGACGGACCAACCGCCAATGAGGACGTGAAAAGCGGCGGATGCTCCGAAAAGGGGCCAAACCCGTTTCCATTGTTGACGAATCAGGGCTTCAAGACCGAGCAGGAAGAAGGGAAAGGCAAAGCCTTTTCCCTCAACACCGCCAATGATCCATTCTCCTGACATTTGAAAAACGTCAAGATAATGCAAAAGACCTGCAACACTAAGGAGAGAGAAGAAGGGGCAAGGGACAAAAGCCCAACTCAAACGTCGCCAACTCCAAGCGAACAAGGCCCAGATGATGATTCGACCGGACCAAGCAAAGAGGGTTGGGTTTAGGAACAGGGAAAACCAACCGAATGTTGCGAAGAAGAACCAATGAGCGTCTTTGGAATCGAGAAAAGCGTCCCCCGAACACCAGCTCGGATTCCAGAAGTGAATCGCTTTGCCAAGATAATAGGCTTCATTAACATCGGGAACGGGCCAAGCTCCGTAAAACCAGAGTATTGCGAATAGGCCCGAGAATTCCAACAGATAGAGTCGGAAGGATGAATTATTTTGATTGGCCGTTTGGTCCATTATTGTAGTCAACGCTGAAAAATGATAAACTTGACCCTTTCGATTGTATAAGAATTACAGGTAAAGTAAAGTTCCGACGACACTTGTATTTTTTGAGGATTTCTCTTTTATGAGTTCAGTAATCATGTTTGACACTTATGTTGGGAAAGATGGATGTCTCAGCGATCCATTTCCTTTACCATTTCGAGACCGAGACGTCAGAGTGATGTTGCAAATTCCTGAATCAGCACATCCAACTGCAATCCTTCCAAATGGTAAAACCGCTGTTGAGGACTTTCTGGACACTTGTACTGGATTGGTTCGGGAAATGAACGACGAAGAGGTTGAGGTCGAACGACTTGCGTATCTCAGGGAAAAACGCAAGAACCATCTGTAGAAAAGTGAATTGAAATACACTACAATAGGTGATGATGCGATGAAATACTGCTAATGAAAAAGAAACGTTGCAATGAAAATCTGGGATTGCGGCGAGAAAAAGACACTTTAATTTAATCCCTTTATACTGTTCTTAACGGATTCCTCCCTATTTTAATCAAATTTAATCAAAATGAAACGAACACTGTTTTTTGCCGTTATGCTGTTTTTGATCGGCGAGAGTTTTCTCGCTGCTCAAATTGATCGTCAGACCCGAACTTGGAACAATGCGACAGATGCTTTTGCACAGTTCGAACAGGAAATCGCGGCACAACATGCCCGGAATTTTCTGGCATTTCCAAACGCTAAATTGGTCAAAGCCGAATCAGTCAATTCGCCCGATTGGTTGACCGACGGTCGGGCCGGGACTCTCGGCGATCAAGGTCGCGTCGAAATTCATGGAACCCCCTCTGTTCTCCTCTACTATCTCGGAGCACCTCGGAAAATCGCCGAAATCCGAATCTGTACAGGTAATATTGATCAACGGGGTAATCAGGATTTTGAAATCCGACTTGCCAATAACAGTGCAAAACCGGGAGAAATGCCGCAATTTGCGAACGATGCAACATTGACTTCAGGTGAGACGGTTTTGGGCGGAAATGGGGGGGGAGTTATGACGACCTTTACCGAAAAGTCAGGCAAACCTCTTTTTGACGAACCGTTTGATTGGATTGAGGTCAAAATGTGGAAAACCTATCCTAACGGAACAGCGGGAAGTCCGGCGAAAGAGGGGAACAAGTCCGACAGTTGGGGATCAGCGGTCGAGATTCAGGTTTTGGGGAACATGGACGATCCGGCCAGTTTTGCGTCGGAAGAGGAACGGAATGCTTTTCAAGAACAACAGGTCCGTCAAAAACAGGAAAAGGAATTCGCAAGAGTTGGTCGGGATACCCGTTATGCTCTGAAACAGTTTGCCAAATCGTGTCAATCTCTCCGTCTTGCAATTGAGGATTTGAGTAAACGATTTCCCGATCAATACAACGGTCAGGATTATCTCAAACGATTGAGCGAGTTTGAAAAACAGTATGAACAGCAAAAGTTGGGGCTTCTCTCGCTCGATTGGGCCAAACGGTTTGCCGCATTTCGCAAAGAAGTCCTGCTCGCCAATCCACTTTTGAATTTCGACGAACTGTTGTTTCGACGGGCTCAAAATTCTGGTTTAGAAGCGAACTGGATTTCCAACTGTTCTCGCGGAAAAGGAGATTACGGTAATGCTCTTGTAACCGTTCCCCCTCGTCATGCAAACGGCGAGTACCGAACCGTCCTTGAAGGACCTCAAGGTTCCTTTGTTGGGGACATTGCGCTACATTGGGACGCCGACAAAATGCTTGTAACCGCTCTTGGGGAAGACAAAACTTGGCAGGTTTTTGAAGTCAATCTCGACGGAACCGGTTTACGTCAGGTTACTCCTTCAATTGGGACGGACATTGACAATGCAGAAGGGTGTTATGTCCCGGACGGTTCCGTTTTGTTCATCTCAACGGCGTCAATGATGGGGGTTCC
The DNA here is from genome assembly GCA_051660685.1 of Thermoguttaceae bacterium. Taxonomy (GTDB): domain Bacteria; phylum Planctomycetota; class Planctomycetia; order Pirellulales; family Thermoguttaceae; genus JAVBSX01. The sequence continues at coordinate 18,997 of JBOFQB010000078.1, forward strand.
CTGTATCGACGGGAGTTCGCAAGTCGGGAACATTTATCGAATCGAAGAAGATGGTCAAACAGTTCGTCAATTGACATTCGAGCAGGATCAGGATTGGTGTCCGGTTGTTTTACCAAACGGACGGATCATGTATTTACGTTGGGAGTACACGGACACCGCGCACTATTTTACACGGATTTTGTTCAGCATGAATCCTGACGGGACAAATCAGGTCGAGCATTACGGCAGTAATTCGTTTTGGCCGAACAGTCTGTTCTACGCTAAACCGATTCCCGGACATTCGACAAAATTTGTCGGAATCGTGACAGGACATCATGGTGTGCCAAGAATGGGGGAGTTGGTCATTTTTGACCCGGCAATTGCTCGAAAAGAAGCAGAAGGGGTTGTTCAACGGATTCCGGGATATGGTGAAAAGGTTGAACCGATTATTGCGGACACGTTGGTTGACGGAAGTTGGCCGAAATTTCTCTTCCCTTATCCTCTTGACGAAAATTACTATCTCGTTTCCTGCCAAATGACCCCGGATGCTCCTTGGGGTTTGTATTTGGTTGACGTTTTCGACAACATGTTACTTCTTCGTGAAGAACCGGGTTACTACCTGCTTGAACCGACACCAATTGTCAAGCGTCCAGCTCCGCCGATTATTCCCAACCGGATTGACCCGGATCAGAATGAGGCGACGGTCTTTTTGACGGATATTTACATGGGGGACGGTTTGAAGGATGTTCCGCGCGGAACGGTCAAAAAACTTCGGGTTTTCGCGTACAGTTTCGGATATCGCGGAATTGGCGGTCACGCTTATTTCGGTATGGAAAGTTGTTGGGATGCCCGACGTATTTTAGGGGAAGTCCCCGTTTATGAAGACGGAAGTGCAATGTTCACGATTCCCGCCAATGTCCCGATTGCAATTCAACCGCTTGATGAAAATGGTCGCGCCTTGCAAATCATGCGGAGTTGGTTCGTCGGAATGCCGGGTGAAACCCTGTCCTGTGTCGGTTGTCATGAACCCCAAAATACCGTTACTCCCGCCAAATCAACGATTGCCCGGACGAAATTACCAAGCCGGATTGAATCGTTTGCCGGACCTGAACGACCCGTTTCGTATGAAGGGGAAGTGCAACCCGTTCTCGATCAGTATTGTGTTGGTTGTCATAACGGGAAAGACGGACATGAAAACATTCCGAATTTTGCGGACACCAAACGAGGTCCTATGTCCTTCTCGAAGTCCTATCATGCCCTGTCTCGACATGTCAGACGACCGGGACCTGAAAGTGATGTCTACATGCTCCGACCGCTTGAATATCATGCGTCAACAAGTGAGTTGTTCCAGAAATTGGAGCGGGGACATCACGGTGTTGAGGTTGACCCTGAATCGATGAAGAAACTGTATCTTTGGGCGGATTTGAACATCCCGTATTTTGGAACCTGGACGGAAGTTGCGCAAGCGAATCGGGGACGGAAGAATCATTTGGCGGATGTCAACAAACGTTACATGGAACTGAAAGAACAGTATGCGGGGGTCAAACTAGATTATGAAGCAGATGCCAATTACAGCAAAAAGAATAAAACGAAAGTTGATTTTGTGAAGCCGAAAGAACTGCCAAAACCGGATTATTCGGCTCCTGCAATTGCGAATTGGCCGTTTGACGCAGAAAAGGCCAAAAAGATGCAAGCCGAATCCGGCAAAGCGGTCACGCAAGTCGTCAAACTCGGCGATCAGTCCGAATTCACGCTCGCCCGAATTCCAGCCGGTCAGTTCATTATGGGTGATGTCAAAGGAAACCGCGACGAATTGCCCCGATTACCTGTTCAGATCGAAAAGCCGTTTTGGATCATGACGGAAGAAGTTTCCAATGCTCTTTATAAGCTGTATGACTCCCAACATGACAGTCGTTATATCGACCAACAACACAAGGATCATACGACAGCGGGTTATCCTGCGAACAAGCCCGAACAACCTGTGATTCGGATCAGTTGGAATGAGGCGAATGACTTCTGTCGTTGGTTGAGTGAAAAGACGGGCAAAAAGTTTCGATTGCCAAGTGAAGCGGAATGGGAATGGGCGGCGCGAGCGGGAACCGAGACCCCTATGTGGTATGCAGAAGGTCAAATCGGCGACGATTTCGGTCCCTACGAAAATCTGTCGGATGACAGTACCCGCTTGTTTGTCGTGAGTGGAATTAACCCGCAACCGGTTGCACATGCGGATTGGCAAGCGTTTATACCGCGAGCGGACGGGATAAACGACGGTCAGATGATTGCTGAAAAGCGAGGGGCGTACAAGCCGAATCCTTGGGGGTTATACGACATGTTGGGGGGTGTTTCGGAATGGACCTCTTCGGATTACAAGCCGTATCCTTTCAAGTCGGGAGAGTTGGGTTCAACCGCCCCGAAAGTAGCGCGGGGCGGTTCTTGGACGGACCGACCGGAGTATTCCCGGGCCGGAATCCGCCGTTATTACGAACCTTGGCAAAAGGTCCACAACGTCGGTTTCCGTGTTATTATGGAGGAATAAGAGACTTCGTTGAGTACGGTTCAAGAATTGGTGTTGACAGCGACCCAATCACCGTTTAGCCGAGGAACAACGTTCCGCGCGTATTGAAATCTCAGGACGCGCGATACGTTGTATCGCGGCTAAACATTAGGTCGCTAAGGAGCTAAAACCTGTCGTTGCCTTTTCCTTAAAACAGTGTAAAATGTCAACGTCTTTTCACGCAAATCGGTTGACTCCCCTCAAACGGACTCAATCCATGTTCCCCGTTCCGTCCCATGTTCGAGCTTTTTTTGACCGTCCTGATCGCTTTTGTCTTCTTCCTGCTCTTCGGAGTTGCTCTCATGCTCGGGTTTTGGTCCGCTAAACACCCCAAACGTCGATGTGAATGTGCAGCCGCAAAAGAAATTCTCGAACAATTTGTTGCAAAAGAACAAGCGGCGAAACAAGCTGCTTTGTATGCCCCTCAAACAGTCAATCCACATCATCTTCCGTTGATTGACGAATCCCTGAAACCTCAACAGTTTCGATAAACTTCCCGACGATGACTCCAGAAGAAAACGAAAAGAACCCCGAACCCTCGCACAAAGGACCACTCCAATCAGGGTATTTTTACAATCCCTACACCGGTCTGTATTCAGGACCCCCTTCCAATCCGCAACCCGGTCACTCCTCCCATTCACAACCGTTTCAACCCTTTCAACCGTTTGCTCCTTCCTCCTCTTCGGCTGCTTCTTCCCGTTTGACCGATCAGCAGGAAGAAACAGGGTACAACTGGAAAACGCCGCTTCTTCTTTACACGTTGACTTGGTTGACCACTTATTGGGCCGGGACTCTTTTATTTGGGGCAGAAGGTCTCCTGTATTCGTTGGGCATTATGACCATACTGACGTTCCATGAAATGGGACATTTTCTTCAAACGATTCGATACAGGGTTGATTCCAGTTTGCCGTTTTTTATACCTATGCCGATTGGACCCTTTGGGACAATGGGGGCGATTATCCGTATGGACGGTCGAATTCCCAATTTAAGAGCCTTGTTCGACATCGGCATTTCCGGTCCCCTTGCCGGGCTCGTCCCCTCCATTCTTTTCTGCTATTTCGGAATCGCCTTATCCCAAATCGGACCTAAAGTCTACGACCCTTCCATGCCGTTTTATGGTGAACCGCTCCTCTTTCATTGGTTCGTTCACGGTATTTACGGTGTACTCCCGGATGATCTAATGTTGCACTATCACCCGATTGCTTATGCCGGTTGGGTCGGCCTCTTCCTCACCTCGCTCAACCTTTTGCCAATTGGACAGTTAGATGGAGGACACATTTTTTATGGGCTTTTCCGAAAAAAAGCAGGCCTTTACTCCATGATTTTCTTTTATGCCTGTATCATTCTTGTTTTCATCTATCAACTTTGGATTTGGACCTTGATGTTGCTCTTGTTAGCTTTTTTGGGGACGGAACATCCCCCGACGCAGGATGACGCGGCGCAACTCGGTTGGTTTCGGAAATTGCTCGGAGTCATGACGCTTGCCTTTGTTTTCATCGGTTTCACGCCGAATCCACTTCCCGAACATCTCCCTCAACAGGTCCCGACGCACTATGTTGTCCAACGCGATTTTAACGAGAGGTAGGGAATAGGGGATAGGGATTAGGGAATAGGGAGGATGACGAGGAGTTGCCGTTTAGCCGAGGAACAACGTTCCGCGCGTATTGAAATCTCTGTACGCGCGATACGTTGTATCGCGGCTAAACATTAGGTCGTTCCGACATTTCAATACTTGGCATACACCTTTCACGACTTTATTAAAACACTCAAAAAATGCAAAACAGTCAAAACAGGCGGGAATTTTTGAAAACGTCAACCGGGACGATTTTTGCGGGAACTCTTGCAGGAGGAATGGGGGGTTGGGCTGCTTCCTCGGTTCAGGGAGCCGACCAAAGGGGAGAGCAACCGACCTTTGAATTGGCCGGGCAAGGGATCGCAAAACCGGTTTTGCCCCGATATAGAGGGTTTAACCTGCTTCATTTTTTTCAGGCTCTTGATTTGGGGGAAAGGGGAAACGGCAATGTTTCCGAAGATGATTGCCGGATGATTCGGGACCTCGGTTTTAACTTCGTCCGAATTCCAATGGACTATTGGGTTTGGATTAAGTCGGATTGGCGCAAGACCGGCAAATTGTCCAAAGAGGATATGTTCAACATTGACGAAAAGGCTCTTGAAAAGGTTGATCGGACGATTGAAACGGCAAATCGGTTGGGGTTGCATGTCAACCTGAATTTTCATCGCGCGCCCGGTTATTGTGTGAATCAGGCGGATCGTGAACCGTGTAGTCTTTGGAGCGACGAAACGGCTCTTGACGCTTTTTGTCTGCATTGGAAAACCTTTGCTCAACGTTATAAGGGGATCGGGAATGAACAACTCAGCTTCAACCTCGTCAATGAAGCTCCTGATGTTCGTCGCGGTTACATGAGTAGGGATGATTACGTCCGCGTCATGTCGGCCGGTCACAACGCAATTCGGGCCGTTTCTCCTGACCGGCTGATTTTTGTCGACGGTCTGAATTATGGAAATGTCATTGTCGAGGAACTGATTCCAACCGGAATGGTTCAAAGTGTACACGGTTATACACCGTCAGAAATATCGCATTATCGGGCAAGTTGGGTTGACACGCTTGAGTCTTTCCGAACACCAACTTGGCCGATTGTGAGCAAAACGGGAAAAGTAATATGGGATCGTCAACGTCTGGAACAACATTATGCCCCTTGGGGCCGATTGGTTCAGGAAGGGACCGGGGTTCATTGTGGAGAAATTGGCTGTTACAACCGAACCCCTTACAATGTCATGTTCGACTGGATGTCCGACACCCTTGAAATTCTGGCATCTCACAACATAGGATATGCTCTTTGGGAATTTCGGGGAACCTTTGGAATCCTTGATTCTGGTCGTCAGGACGCTCAATATGTTGATTATCACGGACATCAACTTGACAAGAAATACGCCGACCTGTTGGTTCGGTTTTGAGAAAAAATTCCGTCCGAGAACAGTCTTGCTCTCTTCCAAAAGGTAGACTACAATGTTGCGGTCCTGTCCCGTTTGTCCATTGTCCCTTATTGTTTTCCCCAAAATGCCCCAATGATCCCCAAACTGCTCTGTTTCGCAGCATTGGCCCTGTCCTTTGTGCTCATGTGTCTTTTTCTCGTTGATCTGGTTCTAGGAATGCCCTTTAATGGTGTTTCTTCAACAATGGATATGGGCTGCGCTCTTTCGGCTGCAATTATTTTTGGTTTTAGCATTGCGAATCTGATCCAATTACGGTGATTTCCGAATCACCTAATGTTTGGTCTGTTGAAAAGATTGGACCGACTTTTGCAATCCTCTTTCTCTTGATACAATACCGTTGTTTATTGTGTCCGTCAAATGATTGAATCGGGACGAAATCTTCGCTCCCTCCTGTTCTTTGTATGATGAAGACCATTTGACGGATTGACACAAGGAGAGTCCTTTCTCTTTGTTTTTTTACGATCACAACAGCAAATAGCAGCGAGGATTGCAGCATGAACCCTTTCGTCGGCGTCATCTATCATTGGTTGGGCGGTCTTGCATCCGGGAGTTTCTACGTCCCCTTTCGAGGTGTCAAAAAATGGTCTTGGGAAGTCTATTGGTTAGCAGCAGGTGTCTTCAGTTGGATCATCGCGCCTTGGATCGCCGCTCTCTGCTTGACGAACAACCTGTTTCGGGTTCTGACCATTTCCGTTCTCGAACAACCTCAAGCCGTATTACTCGCTTTTCTCTTCGGAATGATGTGGGGAATGGGCGGTCTGACTTTCGGCTTGACAATGCGTTATCTCGGCATGTCGCTCGGTATGGCGGTTGCGCTCGGATATTGTACGGTGTTCGGATTCCTTATGCCCCCTATTGTCAAAGGAACCTTTCTCGCTGAAATTCTCGGCACAACATCGGGAAATATTGTCCTGTTCGGCGTCGTCGTCTGTATTCTGGGAATCGTGATTGCAGCTCTCGCCGGAATGTCCAAAGAACGGGAAATGTCCGAAGATGCCAAAAAAGCCGCAATCAAGGAATTCAGTTTCGCTAAAGGTCTGCTCGTTGCAACCTTTTCGGGGATCATGAGTGCCGGTATGGCGTATGGTATGTCGGCTGCATCACCAATTGCCGAGATTACACAAGCAGCCGGAACAAAGACCATGTGGTCGGAATTGCCGAGATTATGCGTTATTTTGGCGGGCGGTTTTCTCGCCAACTTTATTTGGTGTTCGTTTCTGTTTTACAAGAATAAAACGGGCAATCAGTTTTTTGCGCGGACTTTACCTGAACCGGGACAACCGAAAATTGGGACGCAGATTGAGACGGCGATTGATGCTCCTGGAGAAGAGGTTGCGAAAGAAGCCCGATTTGCCCCTTCAAAGTCAACCAGTCCGAATGTTCCTCGATTCTGGAATTACCTTTTATGTGCAATCGCCGGGACAACCTGGTATTTGCAGTTCTTTTTCTATTCAATGGGGGAAACGCAAATGGGGGCGTACCAATTTTCGAGTTGGCCCTTGCATATGGCGAGCATTATGATTTTCAGTTCTCTCTGGGGTCTTGCCCTGCATGAATGGAAAGGGTCCAGTCGATACACCAAAACCGTCCTCTTTGTCACGTTGTTCACCTTGATTCTCTCAACCGTTCTGATTGGTTATGGAACGCATATTGGCAAACTGGAGAAGGAGAAACAGTTCTTAGCAACAGCACAGCAAATGGAGTCGGACGCTGAAATTCTGGCGTTGACGGTTCAGAATGCGGGGAAAACCGAGCGGGCCGAAAAACTGGCCCAATCGTTGGTCAACCGTTCGCGGGAATTGGCCGTGTTTGCCGATTCCGTCGGTTCAGCAACGTCCGCTTCAACAGAATCAGGTTCAGCAACGTCGGATTTGGCAACATCTAATGCAGAACCGAAAACAGGCGAACAAGCGGAACAATCGGTTGAGAAGAAGCGGAAAATCAACGGTTTGTTGAGCGACATTGGTCTGGTTGATTACGAATCTGTCCCCATTGTTGACGCTGAAACCGGTTTGGGAAATGGTGCAGAAACCTTTTCTGCAAAAGGTCGAGAACTGATTGAAGAGATGATTTCGGCGACCAATGTTCTTGCAGGTGCAATTCAGACGAAGGACGAACCGCTTATGGTCAATGCAGCCGAAACGGTCAGCAAAACCGTTTCCCAATTGGCCCGGATTTTGAAACCTTAGAAACAGTTTGCATTTTTTTCTTTTTTTGGGCAAGATGTTGATTTTCATAAGCATCTTCATTACTATGGGACACTGTCCTATTTCACCTGAAGTTCACCATTTTTTAATGTGGAGTACAAAGATATGACCCCAACAACAACGATGAAACGGCGGAGCTTTCTGAAAAGCGTCGCCCTTGCAAGTGCGGCGTGTTCCGTTCCCCTCTATTTGCCGGGCCGAATCCTCGGAAAAGATGGTGAAATCGCCCCAAGTAACAGAATCACTCTCGGCGCAATCGGAATCGGCGGTCGAGGAGGTCACGATCTCAGCGTTTTTATGCGTGAACCTGTCGTCCATTTCGTCGCAGTCGCCGATTGCCGGGAATCCCGACGTCGAGATGTCAAAAGAATGGCAGACGATCATTACGGCAATAAAGACTGTCAGACCTATCGTGACATGTTTGAACTGCTTGAACGACCGGATATTGACGCTGTTTTGATCGCAACGGGGGATCGTTGGCATACTATGGCGTCTATTTGTGCAGCAAAAGCGGGCAAAGACATTTACTGCGAAAAACCTCTTTCGTTGACAATTCAGGAAAGTCGGGCAGTCGCCGATGCTGTGAACCGTTATGGGCGCGTTTTTCAGGCGGGAACGCAACGTCGTAACATTGGGAATTTTCAATTAGCAGCCAAAATGGCGCATGAAGGTAAATTGGGCAAAGTAACGGAAGTTCATGCTAATACGCTTGCGCCGGGAACGACACATGATTGGTTGCCCGCTCAACCCGAACCGGCGAAAGATGAAGTGGATTGGGATCGTTGGTTGGGTCCTTGTCCCTGGAGACCTTACAATCCAACGTACATCAGCGGGGGTTGGCGCGGTTTCTTCGACTTTCATGGAGGTGGTATCTTGGAATGGGGGTCTCATACCGTCGATCTTTGTCAATGGGGCAATCAGTCAGATGATACTGTCCCGGTTGAGTATTGGCCGGTTCTGGATAAAGACGGAAATAAGTCGGATCGGGTTGAAGCCCTTTACGCAAACGGCGTGAAATTGGTGATGAGGGAACATGGTTGGTTGGGTCTTGGAACCTGTTCCTGCCGTTATGTCGGCGAAGAAGGTTGGGTTGAAACGGGCGATTCCGGGAGAATGGCGGTTTCCTCTGACGCACTTCGTTCGGAACTCAAATTTTTCGGAACTCCGGGGACGGACCCGGACAATCATATTCGGGAATTCCTAGAATGTTGCAAAACGCGACGTAATCCGGCGTCCAATGCAAGTGTTGCAGCATGGGCCCATATCGCATCTCATTGCGGTTACATTGCTTGGCAGTTGGGACGTAAAGTGCAATTTGATCCGGCAACCGAATCGTTTGTCAATGATGATGAGGCGAACCGAATGAGGACCCGGGCGTTGCGAGAACCCTGGAAATTGTAAAAGAAAATTTGACGTAGAAGACGTTCGAGACGATACAATACACCAATTTAACAATAATAATAATAAGGAAATTTTGAAGATGACTTTCAGATATAGAATGTTGGTTTTTCTCGCGGTCCTGTTTTTGGCGGGTCCGTTCGTTTTGGCGCAAAGTTGGTTGCGGACGGAAACGGAAGAGTTGACGGGGGATTATGGTGAAATGGCGAAACAGCTTCAACAGACGACGGATGAAGGGAAGTTGATTGCGGTTTTGAAGCAACCGGGGACGGAAAATGAGATACTGTTTTTGAAGATGCTTGCTTGTAAACGACTTGCGACACATGGAACAGCAGCATCGGTTCCGGTTCTTGCGGAAAATCTGGCGGATCCCAAAATGTCACATTTTGCGAGATATGCGTTGGAACCGATTCCCGGCAAAGAGGTTGATGAGGCTCTTTGTGAAGCAACGACGAAATTGCAGGGACAACAGTTGATTGGGGTGATTAACAGTCTTGGAGTTCGGAAGAACCCCGATGCTGACGAATATCTTCTTGCGTTAGTTATGGAAGACGGAGCACCCGGATTGAAAGATGCCGAAATTCTCAAAGCGGTTGCCTCATCCTTTGCAATGATTGCATCTGAAGGAGCGGTTGATTTCTTCAGTTATACCATTCCGTCGATTGATTGGCGTCAGGCTCCTCAAGGAATCGGGATGAATGTTGCCGATGCTGCCTTTATTTGCGCAGAAGCGGTTCGGGCAGAAGGTGATGCAACATCGGCTGCACGCATTTATCGGACGGTTCCGAAGATACCCGGAGCAGCGGATTTTCAGAAGGAATCGGCTGTTTATCAAGAGATGTTGACACTGGGGGACAGTGAGCGGGGCTTGGAACTTTTGGGGAAACAATTGGGTTCGGAGAATCAGAAATTGTTTGAAGCGGCTCTTAAAGCAGCCCGAGAAATGCCGGTTGGTGAAGCAGTCACAAAGAAATTACTTGAAGCATTGCCGAATACGGCTGATGTGAACCGTAAAGCCCTTTTGGTTTTGGCGATTGGAGATCGAACCGATCCTGCATCCCGGTCGATTTCACTGGGCCCGATTGCGGAAATTGCGGCAATTGGTGATCCGATTCTCGAACTTGCGGCAATTCGTTCGCTGAAGAAGATCGGCAATCCGAGTGTTCTGCCGCAATTGGTGAAAGCGGCTGCAAGTTCTCATGCTGATGTTGCAAGTGCAGCATCGGCGACTCTTGCGGAACTCCCGGGGAGCGAAGTTGACGCCGCGATTGTTGCAATGCTCGAAAAAGGTGACGCGAAGTCACATCCGATTGCAATTGACCTGATTAAAGAACGTCGGATTGTCAAAGCATTCCCGGTTTTGCAGAAATTCGCCGAATCGAAAGATGAAGCGATTCGCAAAGCAGCCCTTTCGGCCCTTTCTGAGGTTGTGACACTTGCCGATTTGCACATTTTGATCGACGTTTTGGCAGATGCGAAGACCCCGGAAGAGATTGAGGCAAATCAATGGACGCTTAAAGCAGCTTGTTCTCGTATGCCGAAAGAAGAGGTTGCCCAAAAGGTTGTCGAGTACATCGAAAAGGCCAAAGATTCGGTCAAGATGAATTTGCTCGAAATTCTGATGCAAATCGGCGGGGAAACGGCTGTCAAAGCGGTTTCGGATTATGCTTGGTCAAAATCGGACGCTTTGCAGGACAAGGCGACGGAGTTGCTTGGAAAATGGCGTGATCCCGATGATGCAAATGCGGTTGCCGCAATCTGCCTGAAATTGGCAAAAGAAGGACCGGAAAAATATAAGGTGCGAGGACTTCGCGGTTATGTTCGGTATCCCCGCCAATTTCCAATGGACGAACCGCAACGAATCAATATGGTTCAGGAATACCTGAAGATTGCGAAGAAACCGGCTGATCGGATTTTGGTGATGCAAGCGTTTACGAAGTATCCTTCTGCGAGGATGTTGGAAGAGGCGATGAAGCTGATTGACGATGAACAATTGGTGAGTGAAGCGGCATGTAGTGCGGCTGTTCAGGTTGGGGACAAGTTGCAAGGTTCTTCGCAAGCGACCGCAGATGCAATGAAGAAGGTTCTTGAGAAGTCGAAGAACAATGAGACGAAGACCCGGGCCAAGTTGGTTCTGGATCGGCAATAAGCGGGAAATAGGGGATAGGATATGGGGGATAGGGGATAGGGAAGGAGTCCGGCTTGCGCCGGGCTAAGTACGCGCAGAATGTTGTTCTGCGGTTTAACGACAAGTATTTTTTCCCTACACCCTGTCCCCTATTCCCTACCTCCTACCTCCTTTCCCTCATATACAGCACAAACATACTGTTCGACGGAATATGATAAAGAGTGGTCGATTGGAAGGAAAACGTATCTTTTTTTTCGGCAAATTGGCCGGGCTAAGCCGGGTCGATTCCGGTTCGCTCATCCGGTCCCGAGGAGGAACTGTTGCGCGGACCTTGACCCCGAATGTCAACCTGATTGTTGTCGGAGAAGCCGAACTTTTGGCCAATGATTACAGTTTCTGGATTCAGCAATTGGGGGAAGAGACGAAGGAATCGTTTGAAGCAGGTCAGTTAGAGATTTTGCCCGAATCGGCCTTTTGGAAGTTGCTCGGAGATTCTCAGGACGAGAATCATTCACTGCCCCTTTTTACATCGTCCATGATTGCCGATTTGACCGGTTTGCCAATTGCAACGATCCGACTTTGGGAACGCCGAAAATTGATTCTCCCGGTCAAATATGTTCGTAATCTCGCCTATTTCGATTATCAGGAGGTGTTGACCGCGCAAGTTTTACGGAATTTGTTGAAGTCGGGAATGAGTCCCAATCGTCTTGAACAACGCTTAAAGTCGGTTGAACGACTTTTTCCCGGGGAAACGCGACCTCTTGCCCAATTGTTTGCTTTTACTGAGGGGAAAGATGTTCTTCTGCGTCAGGGAACAATCTTGATTGACCAGAATGGTCAACAGCGGATTGATTTTGCGTCGTTCGAACCGAATGAAGCCGATCAGGCCGAATCATCGACAACCGGGTCGGAAATCGGGCTAACAACCGGTTTAGGAACCGGGTCCAATGTTCCATTGAAACCGGGATTGGAAATCGGGTTTCAAACGGGATTGGGAAGAGAGTCAACAACCGGTTTGGAAGGGGTCTTTGAAGAGGACATGGACGTTAATGAGGGGGAAGATGGTTCTCTCAGGTCCAAAGTCTCCGAAATGTTGCATTGTCTCGATGCTGTCATCAACGCCAAAGAACCGGATGTTTCACAACTTTGTGAAGAGGCATTAGCTCTTGAAGAGATTGGAGCCTTAGAACAGGCGCTGTCCTTGTACAGAGTCGCACTTGGAATCGAAGGTCCCAGTCCTGAAGTCTGTTTTCAGGTTGCCGAACTGCTTGTTTTGCTGAATGATTATCAAGCAGCTCGGGAACGGTATTACATGGTTTTGGAAATGGACGAAAACCATGTTGAAGCAAGGGCGAAATTGGGCTGTGTTCTCGCCGAGTTGGGGGAATGGGATTTGGCGATTGCCGCTTTTCAGGGCGCATTGAAGCAACACCCTGATTATGCGGATGTCCATTTCTATCTTGGTCGTCTTTATTACAGACAAAACCAAAAAGACAAGGCGGTTTCGCATTTTCAGACTTTTTTACAACGGTGTCCTGAAAGTCCCTGGACGGAGGAAGTCCGGGGAATGTTGGGGGAATGATGAAGCGTCGAATCAAGTTGGACCTTTCTTATGACGGGACACGATATTCAGGTTGGCAAGCGCAAGCGGATGTTCCGACGATTCAACGAACGATTGAACACTCTTTGGCGCAAACATTAGGTCATCATGCGAATCTGTTGGGGAGTGGTCGGACGGACGCTGGTGTTCACGCAATTCGTCAGGTTGCCGCTTTTTGGACGGAAAACCCGATTCCGGCTTCTTCGATTGCGAGGGCGCTAAACGCGAAATTGCCGAATGACATCCGCATTTACAGCGCGGTTGAGGTTCCGTTTGAGTTTCATCCGATCAACGATGTGATAAGTAAACGGTATCGTTATTTGATGGACGATAATAAACCGCCTTATCCTTTTTTTCTGAATTACAGTTGGGTTGTTTACAAACCACTTGATTTGGAAATCATGCAAGAAGCAGCCGGATATTTACTCGGAGAGCATGATTTTGCGGCTTTTCAATCCGTTGGTTCTCCCCGCACTTCAACCGTCCGAACGATCTATGACATTTCGGTCAACCGGATTGGGACCGACTCTCCCTGGAGTTTACGCCCACATATTTCTTCACAATCTTGTGTTTCTCTCGAATCACCCGTTTCTTCACAATCACCTGTTTCTTTGCAGAAGGAATGTGCTGAGCAGCAGAGAAATTTTGCAGAGCCAAGAAAGGGTGATCCGTCAACGACGCTATTTTCACCGTCATTTATAGCGATTGAGGTAGAAGCAAATGGTTTTCTTTACAACATGGTCCGGGCGATTGCGGGGACGCTGTATTTGCTTGGATCATCGCGTAGTTCACGGATTGGCAGTCGCGGACATGGAAAAACGGCGTCGTTTATGAAAGAGATTTTGGAGAGTTGCAACCGAGATTTAGCGGGTCCGACTGCTCCCCCGCAAGGACTCTACATGCTTGAAGTGAAATACCCCACTTCGTAACACGGTCAATAAGACACATTCCACATCGTCGGTCAATCGTTTTTTCCGCTATACTAAAAGCCTTATGAGCCTTATGTCAGTGGAGCGAAGGGGAGTCGAACCCCCGACCTCAGCATTGCGAACGCTGCGCTCTCCCAATTGAGCTATCGCCCCGACATTTTCGTCAAATTCTAACCGTTTTTTGGTCCCTGTCAAACAGGGGGCTGGATTTTCACGGAATTCTCCGCTATGATGCACTGTCTGTCCCGCTCGGTAGACCTCTCGATTTGGCATGACTTCGATTGGAAAAGAGGGTGTGGACACGCACTCGCCTTACCCTTCCTGTTTTTTCTGTCCTGTTTGCCCCTTTTTTTTCTACGTTCCTCTTTTTCCACTTTTTCCACACTGAATACAGAATCATGACGACTTCACGACGTGACTTTTTGAAAAATACGGCTCAAACCACGATTTCTTCCGCTGTTTTAACCCCTTACTTTCTTTCTTCCGCTCAAACAGCTTTTGCCCAGACTGCGCCAAGTGACCGTTTAAGAATGGGCTGCATCGGGGTCGGCAGTATGGGCAAGTATGATGCCCGCGATTTCAGCCGACTCGTTGACATTGTTGCCGTTTGCGATGTTGATTCACGCAAAACCCAAGACTGTCTCGAAGATGACCTCATTGGGGTCAAGCAGGAAAATGGTGATAAAAAACAACCTGATGTTTATAAGGATTACCGCGACATTTTGGATCGTAAAGATATTGATGTCGTGACCGTCATTACCCCCGATCATTGGCATGTCAAAATCGCCGTTGAAGCCCTCATGTCGGGAAAACATCTCTTTGTCCAAAAACCGCTCACGTTGACGATTGAAGAGAACAAGTTGATTCGTAAAGCGGCGGAAAAGTACAAGACGGTTGTGCAGGTTGGAACCCAACAGCGGAGTCAACGGAATGAATTTATGACAGCCGCTTTGATGATTCGCAACGGTTTACTCGGGGACATCAAACGGGTTACTTGCGACATTGGCGGAAGTCCGTCTTGCGATCCGATTCCTCTTGCACAATGTCCTGAAACGTTAGACTTTGACACATGGTTGGGTCAGGCTCCCAAAGTCGATTACATTGCAACCGCTCAGACGACGACGGAATATGGTAAATACACTTGGCCGAGCAACAGTCGGACGCATTATGAGTTTAGATGGTGGTATGAGTATTCGGGGGGGAAATTTACGGATTGGGGGGCACATCACATTGACTGTGCAATGTGGGCACTTGGTTTTCAATCGCCGGGAACGGGACCGAGTTTGATTATTCCAACGGAAATCGTTCATCCGGTTCCGTATAAGGACGGATTTCCGACGGAGACGAATCGTTATAACACGGCGACCCAGTTTGACATTTTGTGCAAGTTTGACAATGGAATCGAGATGCGGGTTGTCAGCAACAGTCGGGACGGTAATGGAATACGATTTGAGGGGACAAAAGGAACGATACATGTCAGTCGGGGACGAATCAAGGGGCGACCTTATACGGAGATGCTGGAGAAGGATCGGGACACTTTTAGTGAGGAGGATTACACGGCGATGAACCGGGGTAAAAAGGCAGTCGGGGACCACAAAGTCAACTTTGTGGATTGCATACGGAATGGAGGAACGCCGGTTTCGGACGTTGCATCACATGTTCAGGCAATGCATGTTTGTCATCTTTGCGGCATTGCGGCAAGATTGGGACGTTCGATCAAATGGGATTCGAAGAATGAAATGATTATCGAGGATACCCAAGCGGCTTCCTTCATGTCCCGCGAGCGTCGCAAAGGTTTTGACATTGTGGACGTTGGGTGATTGAAGGAGGGAATGGGGGATAGGAAGGGAGGAGTTCTCCGTTTAGCCGCGATACAACGTATCGCGCTTTGAGAAGGTAGAAGATAGGAGGTAGGAGGAAAGAAGGGGGAGACAGGAAGATAACGGTGTCTCGCGGGTTAACCGGTTTCTTCGCATTTTGGGGACTTCAAAATTTGATTTGTCTCAATTTTACATTCTTCACTTCTACCTCCTACCTTCTACCTCCTCTCAAAAACACGCAGAACGGTGTTCTGCGGCTAAACGACACATCTATTTCCTAATCCCTATCCCCTATTCCCTACACCCCATTCCCCAACCCCTACTCCCCAACCGTTGTCAGTTCCGACCAATAGGGTTGTAAAATGTCAAGGAGCTTCGAATAACGACGGTATTTTTGGGCGTACAATTCCGCAAACGCCGGGTTCGGTTCGTATCTGCGGTCCATGCTGACCATTTCCAAAACCGCCTCATCCCAAGAATCGTAAACTCCCGTTGCAACTGCCCCGCCGATTGCAGCACCAAGACAGCCGAGTTCGGAACCGCTTGGAATCTCAACAACGGTTTGAAAAATGTCGGCAAACATCTGCGACCAGATTGCACTGTTCGTCGCTCCCCCCGTCAAACGCAACGTCTGCGGTTTCTCCCGAAATTGGTACAACCGTTTGACATGCCAATAATGCCCGAAAATGATCCCTTCGAGTACCGCGCGAAGAACTTGCGAACGGGAATGACGACCGTCCATTCCGAAAAGGCAACCTTTTCCGTCCAGACTCGTTGGACAGCCGTAAAGAAACGGCAGAAAAATCAAACCCGTCTGATCCGGTTCGGACTGCGCGACAAGTTCCATACAGTAATCGTAAATGTTCCTGACCGATCCGGCGTCGCTCCCCTCAATCATCTGTTGTTCAAGCAAAGATTGATCGGCTTGAAAAAATTGGGCAACCAACCATTCCAGATTACTCGCGGATGTTGCACTTCCTTCGAGCATGAGATAATACCCGGGAATACAATATCGACTGGTCATAAAAACGTCGGGGCTGACGACCGGGGTTTGCGAGATGTACTGATTATTCCCCCAAGTCCCGGCAATCATGCAAAGTTGCGTCTCATTGAGCATCCCGACCGCAAGACCACATGCGTCAATGTCAAACATCCCTCCTGCAACCGGCGTTCCAACCGGCAATCCGGTTTTTTCAGCGACTTCCCCGGTTATTTGACCGCAAAGGTCGGACGAATTCCGAAGTGCGGGCATGATCGACCGCAAATCGTTCAGTCCCCAAACCGCAAGAACCTCTTCATCATATTCCCCGGTTGCAACATTGATAAGGCTCGTCCCCGACATGTCCGTTCGTTCCATGTACGCTTCGCCGGTCAAGCGAAACCGAATGTAATCCTTGCACATGAACATCCATTTTGTTTTTTTGAGGACATCCGGTTCATAATCCCGAATCCAACGAAGTAAAGCATTCGGTTGGGCGGGCCAAATCGCTTGCATTGTTTTAGGCCGGATTCGTTCGAGTACCTTTTCCCGGGTCCATTCTTCAATGTACTCTCTTGCCCGACCGTCGGAAGAAATAATCCCATTTCGGGTCGGACGACCCCATTCGTCGGCAAGATAGAGACCATTTCCATGTCCGCAACAGGAAACGGCGAGAACATTTTTGGGGTCAATTGCCGTTTGGACCAGCAATTCCCGAATCACCTGTGTCACTCTTTCAAACAGATCATTCGGGTCATTCTCCGTCCAGCCCGGTTTTTTGTAGATATGCGGCACTTTTCGGGAACAAACCCCCCGTTCCTTACCGTGTGTGTCAAACATTGCGGCTTTCACAACGGTCGAACCGCAATCAACCCCGATCATGTATCCATCTCGTGTCATGTCAGAAAAGGAGGTAAGAAAACTGCTATCTAACGCCAAACATCCAAATCAGCGAAAAACCGTAGGAGAACTGGTTGTTATTGCGATAATCCCTGGTGTTAGGGTCCCGGTTGAAACGTGGTTCGGCAGAAAGGGCGTCCCCTTGAAAGGTGTCATAACGAACTTCCGGACGAAGGATGAACTGCTTGATCGGTTTCCAATTGAGACCGAATGAGAGTTCATATTCCTCGACAGAACCTTTGGCGGGACTATGGGAACCGTTGTATCGGGGATGAGAAACCGAGCGACACCATGTCGCGCGGAAACCGCGACTCCAATGTTTCCCCATTGGTACAATGCGAGTGTAACTGAGACCGTATTGAGAGCCGAGGACATCATTGTTGGAAACATCCCATTGAAGTGACTCCGTTACGTTGTCCAAAAGTTGCCATTCATAGACAAACGACTGAACCCAAAAGTCAATAGAACCTTCCCGTTCATAAGTGCGATTCGGTTTACTGTTGGAATTGTTGAACCGTCCGGTTGTGGTGTAATACCGAAACGAGGAGTATTTGTTCCATTCAAAGCTAAACCCGGCGAGGACACCGACATCACCGTCGGAAAAGTTGAAGCCGTTGTCATATCCATTTGTCAATGCCGTCAAAACCGAAAACCGGTCATTCACAGCATATTCGGCTCGCACTCCAGCATGTGTCATTGGTTCAATGCGGAAAAGGAGCGAGTTGGTGTAAAAGAAATTATCGGCTCCCTGCAACGATTCTTTCCGAACGGGCGAAAAAAATTCTCCAACCGAAATGTTAAGTTGACGGTATCCAATCGAACCGTAAGCCTGATTGATTGCCGTTGCATAATCGCCATATTGGCTCCCCCGTTTGCGGTTCAACAGGGCATAATCGAATGTTTCGGACATCTGCGACTGACAAGTGGGGGCGAACGTTCCGTACTGACAATCGGTACGAAATCCCCAATCCACATTGCGTGAAATGTCCGCTTCCCGCTCAAGTGTAAGCCAAAGTTGACTCAACGTAAAGTCCGTCGTCTGCTGCTTCGGATAGAAAACGGTATAATTGGAACTATTCCCGCCGACCATCACGCCATTTTCGTATTGTATTTCCGCGCCGTGATCGTTTTTCCATATCCCGGCTTCGATGGAACCATCGAGTTTCCAACGAGAAGGTGCATCTGCAAACACCGATGTTGCACAACAGATGAGAACCGACATGACCACAAAGGTCCATTGTCGCGTGAAACGCTTTTGGTTTGTCATTGTCTTCATCGAGGAATCATTGGATAGATTGGAAATGTAGACTCCACGCCAAATGCGTAGAGATACGACATCCTCTTATCGGACAAATCGTCGTTCTCACGTTATGAAGGATTGGCGGACCGTTAGAAAGGGTACAGCCCGCAAAGATTGTGCAAATCGCACTGTTGATAAACGCCCTACATTGTATCGCACATCAACAATGTTTCATGGGGTCAATCAACCGGGGGGCCAATCGAGATACCGTCCGCCCAACAAGTGATAATGCAGATGAGGGACGGTTTGACCGGCATGTAAGCCGTTATTGCTGACAACTCTGTATCCGGTTTCGAGCAGATGATGTTGTTCGGCCAAAAGACGAATGACGCAGAACAAGTGCCCAATTAACCCTTTATCTTCCTCGGTAATGTCTTGCATCCCGGCAATACATTTCTTTGGTATGACCAGAATGTGAACGGGTGCTTGAGGGTTAATGTCGGTGAACGCCAGACTCAACTCGTCTTCGTAAACGATGTTTGCCGGAATTTCACGGTCGATGATTTTCTCAAATAGATTTTTTTCGGACATGATAAATACCGAGCGGTGTTTTTGGAGGAGGTAGAAGTGAGAAGGTAGGAGGTAGAAGTAAGAATGGAGAATTGAGGCAAACAAAACAATTCGGCGTCCCAAAAAAGAAGGAGAAACCGGTTGATTTGTGAGACACCGTTATTTTCCCGTATCCCCCTTCTTTCCTCCTACCTCCTATCTTCTACCTTCTTTGCACGCGATACATTGTATCGCGTCACAACGGGGAAGAGGTTCATTCTGACCCGGACTGTTGCGGTTCCGGTTGCGGTTGCATGACTTGGGGAACCGGTTCACCCTTAATTAACTTCAAAAAGACGTCGAAGAATTCCGGGCGGTTCACCCAGGGAAGAACGCCCGGTTGTCCGGCAAACGAAACAATCGGCACAATCGGACCAAATAACTCGGCAAGCGTTGCAACCGTCTGTTCTTCCAACGTCAAATTCTCAGGTCGTGTCCATTCAACAGCATTTTTCGGAGAAACGGCGAAAATCATCGGGGTCACGGACGGATTGACCAGATCAGTCATCTTTAAGGGTGAACGGGCAAAAGGAGTTCCGGGGGAGTCGAACAACTGAAACGTCGTTTTCGTCGGGTCAAACGCCCCTCGCGGATCGGAAAACAACGCCGGCATCTTGTCAATCAACCCCTTATTATGCGGACTGTCCCAAGATTCATCCAGTTTGAACTGTCCGTGAAGTGTCCGTTCATTCGGACCCATATAGGGGAGTAAGGCAACCCGCCAACTCAGGAGCGGATTCCCTTCCATATCACGAATCGTTGACGGAAAGGCTCCTTTTTCGGCATGATACATCATCATATACTCACGAATCGCCAACAACCGTCGAACAACCTGTTCCATGATCGCCTGCAACTGCTGTTCTTGCTGCATCGACCGAATCATTGCCCGTTGTTCTTCAAAAAACTGCTTCATCATCTCGGAAAAACCCGAAAACCATTTGAGGTCAATCTGGGCAACTGAATCCGAAGAGGTCATCTCAAGAGCGTCCAAAACACTCGGGTCCACATTCTGCGTCAACATCCCAATCAACTCCGGGTCAATCATCCCTAATCCCTGCCCCGTCGGTTGTTCGGATTCCCCCGAACTGGTTCGCATAACCATAACCTGTTCGGTCAGTTTTTTCACAACATCTTTCGCTCCTTCAACAGTCGGCGTGAAAAAATCAACTTTGACCAGATTTTCATTTTCAACGGCTCCGAGATTCAAGCTCAACTGTAGGGCTTTGAAATTTTCAAGCAAGGTTCTCGCCAATCCTTCGGAAATGTTAAACGCTTTTGCAAAGACCCCAACAGCATCGGGGGGAAAGAGCGGCGAACCTTCTGCGGTTGCAAAGAGCATCAAATCACTCTTTTCCATTTGTGCCCGGGACATCCGCTCAGCAAGCGGTCCTGTCGGGGGATTACCATCCAAAACATCCTGAAGCGTCACCTCATTGCAAAGAACATACAAAATGGTCCGTTCATTGAGAAAAACAACGGCATGTGTTTCAAGCGGCGCAGCAGCGGGGAGGTCATAAACCTCTTTTCCGTTGACCAGACGCATTCTTGGGGCGGGATAACCGCGATTGGGGGGAACGAAAACCGAAAGAAAACGTTCTTTATCGACCGGGGCGACCATACGGATGCAATACACCAACGAGGGGAGGGGGACGACTTGTGCAACATCGGCTCCTCCCGGTTGCGGCGGTATCGTCACATTGCGTGTAACCCCGTTGACCGCTAAAAATTCAACATTTCGCAAATCAAAAGGGAGCATGAACAGATTACCTAACACCATCTGCAATATGTCGGCTCCCTCTTTTCCAATGTCCGTTGAAAAAAATCGCTGCGAATCAAAAAGAACTCCGTACATTCCATGGGACTGCAACCAGTCCAATTCCTTGATCTGGTTTTTCCCGCCCAGTTTTTCCAATTCAGCCGCACTCGGTCCTTGCATAATCGGCCCAACCGAGACAGCAGCACCCTGCTGTTCTGTTTTTTCCTCTTCATTCGGCCCGAAACAACCGGAACTCAACCCCAGTATTAGAAGAAGAACAAGGCAAAGTGAGCGTTTCATACCAAATGGAGGGTGTAAGAGTAGAGATAACGAAGGTCAGGCGACGATGAAGACTGAGATAGGGTTAGGACAATAGGGTGAGATAAGGCGGAGTTATGGTAAAATGAAAAGAATGGGAAAAACAGGTGGAATGGGCCAAGAAAAAGCGGAGGGCACGGGATTCGAACCCGCAACCCGGTTAAGGGCACCTCATTTCCAATGAGGCCGCTAACCATTCGCATACCCTCCTCAATAACACCGACATCAGCATCCGCATCAACGTCAACACCAACACGAGCGACGACCGTTTTGAACTGTCATTCCGACTTTGAACCGGGTGAAGTGAGGTGATCGACACGCCAACTGCGGTTAGACATGCTAACCGCTAACGCCGGTTCCTGCAACCCCCCCTCCTCTCGCAAGAGAACCGCAACATGAGTTTTATCGAGTCAACAGGGAATGAATTCGGGAAAATTCTTCACACGCTCGCAACAACGAGGGAGGTGCATTGGGTAAAAGTTGGTGCTTTTTGCAGCTTTCACATAACAAATCAACGAGAGAATGACAATCACTTTCCCGATTGCTATAGTTCTTCCGCCCCTTGTAGTCCTTCTCCTCATCAATCGCCTTCTCTTCACTCCCCCTTTCGGGGTCCAGAAATGCAAACCATGTCTCAATGTTTCTTTTCGGTATGATATGAACAACCTTGTCCGAAGAGGTCCTTGGGGAGATGTCTTCTTTCCTTGCCGCCTCATCAAGCTCCCGATCATGTTCCTCGACCAAACCCAGATCAGCATCGACAACGACAATGAGAAGCGTACTTGCTTTGGTATTTCTTTGGCGACACAGTTTCAGCTCAATTGGATACTGATTTCGCACATGCTGTTCGCCAGCTTTCTTTCCATTTGGACATGGAATCTCACGAATCTGGTTGCGTGTAACACCATTTTTTTTGAGAAAACGCTTTACAAAGACACCATGAAGTTTGTCTTCACACAAGAGGATATATTGAGAGGGACGACTCATTCCATCCACCCCCTTTCCATCGTTTCTGCCGGAGTCAGTCCTTCGACGGCCTCATAAGGTTTTATCTGCGTATGACTCCCATCTGGTCTTGAAAACCAAAAGGCATGATTGCTGTCTCCCATTTGATTGACAATCGTTGGATGATGCGAAATGATAATAGCTTGTTTCTTCTGTTCCTGAGCAATATCATTGAGACCATTCCACCACGGTTCAATTTCTCTGAGCGTCACAAAATTTTCTGGTTCATCAAGAACCAGCATGGAAAACATGTCTTTTTGAAAGGATGCGAGTAAATGATACAAAACGATCAACTGCCGTTGTCCGTCCGAAAGTTGGCCAAATTCAAAGGAGTAACTTTTTCTCTGAATATTGAATGTCACTTTTAATTTTCGGAACCCTCCTTGGTCATTCAGGCTTAACATTTCATAACCTGGAATCACTTCTTTGAGATATTCTCCCGCAATAGAGGTAATCGTAGGGTCTTCCTGCACGGAATGACGATACCATAGCGCAAAGTTTTCAGCATGTTGCATTAGCTTTTTAGATTCTTTTGCGGCCTCATCTTCAACAACAACGGGAATGGGAGCAACGATGAGACATTTCGTCAACTGATCCTTCAACCGAAAAATAGGCTTGTTATCTGGTCGTTCATCAACGACAGAGAGGAAGGAACGATTGAGAACGCTCGAGAAACGGGTTCCCTCCTCGACACGTTTGGAATTTCGATTGATACGATAGAGATGGACTTCATGATCTTTGTAGAGATAAAACGGTTCCCCCTTCCATAACAATTCTTCGTCATGTAATTCAAACACCCCCTCCTGATCGTTGTACTTGACAGATAGGGTATACTGATAAGGTTCCTCATCCACAAGAAACGTCAAAGAAAAAGTTTGTTTATCTTTCTTCATCCAACAGGTCAAATCTTCCGGCGAGAAAACTTCGGCAATTGCATGACCTTCAATGACCTTTTGTAGGCGACGAATCGCGTCCAAAACCGATGTTTTTCCCGATCCATTCTCGCCCAACCACAACTGGAAAGGTAAAAGTTTCAGTTCAAAATTCACCAATGAACGAAAATTATCAATGTAAACTTTTTCCAACATTTGAATGTAACTTCCTGAATCTGTCGGAAGACAGACCGGTTAATTGGCCCAAGAGAGCAAGAAAGATTTTTTGAGTTGCCAAACAAGTCTAAATTCCTAACGAGATTGACAGGTCTCCTACTCCCCCTTCGCCGCCTCTTCCTGTTCCAGCTTCTCCTGCATAAAAATGGCGTCAAGCCGCATCGCCCCCGTCTCCGTCGATTCACGGTCAATCGGAACCCTAAAGTATTCCGCCCAACCGCTCTCTTCCGGCTCCCGCGCAATTCCAAGAAGTCGAAGCGGCGTTTTGTTCGTAAACTTGATAAACCGAAAACAGGTCCCAAATATCAGCAAAAAGTCAAACAGCACGCTCGCCTGTTCAATATATTCAAGGTCAAGCGAAAGTTTACGCCGGACATCATCAACCTGCTTGTCCGACGGAAGATTCAACTGAGCATAACCCGTTACACCCGGTTGGACCAACAGTCGTAACTTATACCCTTTGATTCGCTGATCCAGTATCTCGACAAATTCCGGCCGTTCCGGTCGCGGTCCAACCAAAACCATCTCCCCGCGCAAGACATTCCAAAGTTGCGGCAATTCGTCAATATGCAATTTGCGTAAGATTTTCCCCAAAACAGTTACTCGCGGGTCACCTTGACTCGCCCAAACCGCCCCAGTCCCCGATTCCGCATCCTGAACCATTGTCCGTATCTTATAAATCGAAAACAACTGTCCGTCCCGACCAACCCGAATCTGCGTGTAAAACGCCGGTCCTTTCGATGTTAATTTCGTCAACAAAGCCGCAATCAGGATAATCGGCGTTGCCGGAACAACCATGATTGCCGCAAGAATCGGGTCAACATAGCGTTTATGACGATGATACGTCGCAACACGAGCTGTTTTTTCACTCGCCGATTCCAACTTCGACCCTCTGTCCGTCATCATTCACCTCTCTTTCCTCTCTTGCGCAGAACCACAACGCCCCTACTTTCCCTCTTTTTTGAGAAACCGAACCCGATAAACGGCTTCTCCATGCAACCGTGTCCGCCGTTCAAAATGCGTATGATAATCCATGTCATGTTCCGCAATCACTTCGGGAACCTCAATCGGCTCTGAAAATCCCGTCTTTTCACGAACCAATTTCAGTGTACTCTCAAAATACTCCTGAACATCTGTCCAAAAATGAAACGTCCCCCCCGGTTGCAGCCGACTTTCAATCAGCTTCAACACTTCTTCTCGCAAAACCCGACGTTGACGGTGTGCCCGCTTCCACCATGGATCAGGAAAATAAACATGAACGGCGAAAAGCGAATTTTCCGGCAAAACCTCACGCAATACGGGAACGGCATCTCCAGCAACAATCATGCCGTTTTGTCGTCCACTTCGGCACAAACGGAGTGCTGTAAATGTCGCATATTTTTTGCCAATCTCGATCCCCAAAAAATCATGTTCAGGCCGTTCCCCCGTTGCACCCTGCATGAACAATCCTTTTCCACAACCAATTTCCAGTTCAAGCGGCGCAATGCGACCAAAAAGCGACTCGGAGGAAAACGGTTTTGGCAATTCTTCCGGGTTTCGCAAATACCATGAGAGGTCATCACTCTCTTTCACATCCAACTTAGGAAACGCCCTCTGTCCCATATTTTACTATCAAACAACGTCATTAAAGTGATATTTTACACGAACGCAAACAGGACTTTCGTGCTTTTTGTGTTTTTCGTGGTAAGGAACATGAACATGAACCACGAAATACACGAATAACACGAAAAAATACAACCGACCTAAACCGGTTGAGTCACTACCAAACATTCAGTTCATTGGCGTTGCACAGTATATCTTACGGTTTCTTACTCAAAAGCATCTTCTTGACCGGGCGCAACACCTGATCGGCAATGTAGGTCGTCTCCGAAATCAAATGGGCAATCCGTTGATTAAAATAGGCATAAACCCCCAGAGAGGGAATCGCAACAATCAGTCCCTCAACAGTTGTGATAAGAGCCAGATAAATCCCTTCGGCCAAATCTCCGGCCCTTTGATAACCTTCAGCATGGGCCAACTCACGAAACGCAAGAACCATACCGACGACGGTCCCCAAAAGGCCGAGCATGGGGGCAATATTTCCAATCACATTCAGGTATTCAACCTTACGATACAATCGGGCTGTCTGTTCGCCAATTGCCTCTTCTGTCGATTTCTCGACCGACTCCCAACCCATTTCGCAATCGTTAAGACCGGCATAAAGGGCCAAACCCAAGACGCTCGGACTTTCACGACACTGTTTGACCGCCTCACTCCACTGTCCTCCCCGCAATTTTTGGGTCACTTCACTTGCCAATCCGGGAGGATTGATGATACCACTTCGGACGGTGATGAAAAGTTCAATGGAAATGGCGAGTGATGCAACGGAAAGGAGAATAATGATTCCGCCAATTGTTCCGCCTGCCTGAAGAATCCGCAAAAACGAAAATGCCTCCTTCGTTTCAACGGAAGGAGACATCGACGGAGACACCGAAGGAGACGTTGCAGCGGATGCTGCCAAAACACGTCCTTCCAAAAACGCCAGACAAGCGACCAGCAGAACCACAATAAGCAATCGGTACATCATTCGAGGAAACGGCAAAACACAATCCAGATGAATGGTCATACAAGCGGGAACCTGAAGACCGACAATGTTCCCGCCCCGAATAAACCCCATTTACTCGGCTTCTGCTTTTTCAACGGTAAAATCTTTCTTCAGTCCTCCCGCCGGAACTTCAAGTTCAATACCGGATCGGGTATGGTCAAAGGTCTTTTGGTCTGCACCGGGAACTATAAGTGCCACTTTGTATTTACCGGGCGTCACGCCTTCACCCTCTTTCGTTTCTCCAACCGAATACGAACCTTTAGAGTCAATAGAGCCTTTTGCGAAGATTTTCTCTCCCTGCAACCGAACCGAACCGCCTGTTGCCGGGGTCCCGTCCGAAAACGTCACCTTACCGGATACCTTCGCCTTGTTGCTGCAACCAATTGCGGCACAAACGAAGAGACAAACGACACAAAGCAGAACCAAATTCCATTTTTTCATTGTGAACCTCTTTTGTATGTTGTAAAAAAGTTTTGTAAGAAAAATTAAAGTAAAGACAACAATGCAGCAGTCTAGCAGAGGAAAACCGGAATTACAACAGTTACAGACGGAAAAAAAAGTAAAAACCTCTCCCCGTTCCGTTTTTTCTTCGGTATACTTTTCCTATGCTTGCTATTCTCAACAAACTGAACCGTCATTTCCTCTTTTCCCGACTTCTTCTGGTCCTCTCGCTCGAAGTCTCGACGCTTTTCCTCGCTCTCCGGCTCCCTCTGAACCCGGCTCTCCTTTTCGTTCTCCTCCTCCTCTCCCTCATTCCGCTCCTCAAACCCCTCTTAAAACCTGTTTCACCCCAAAAACGCCTCACCGAACTGCTCCGCCAAAAAAACGCCTCTCCTGCATTAAAACGTCTCGGACCTGCCGCTCTCGATTTTGAACTCCACCCCAACCAACTCGGCTCCCCTGAACTCCGCCGTCTCGTCATGCAAAACGCAATCCCCCTGCTCCGCCAATTGCTCTCCACCCAAAAATCCAACCAAAAACTCAACCGTTTCTCCTCCCTCCTCCTCTGTCTCTCCCTCTTGGGTCTCGCTTTTCTTGCCTTATCATCACAATCGATAAAACCAACACTCACACAATCGGCATTATTTCAAGCGACACCCAACCAAACGGCTTCTCAACAACCCGCTGTTGCGGAATCCGAACCAACATCGCCGCCCAAAAGCGAATCTGAACCTTTTCCCCAAACGGTTGACGATTTGCAAAGCCTGAATCCTTTTCTCAAGCGGCAACAACAGCTTTTGCAGCGAACGACCCGGGAATGGATCGAAACTCGCGGTCAATCCCTTCTCCAGCTCTCGCCCCAAAAACAAAGAATACAATCGCAATTGGCTCAGATTCAGGAACAATTGGCCCAACAGTTTCTCTCCACAATAAAAACGCCGGACGAAACGTTCACCCCAAAAATCGCCGAACTCTTCCAGCAAAGCGCAAACGCCCTGAAAAAGAACCGTCTCGGCCAATCGATGCAGACCCAACGTCAAATCGTCCAACAACTCGGCGGTGATCCTGATGTCATCACCGACGATCTGCCCCTTGACCTTCTCGAAAAGAACATTGACAACATCAATAGAAAAGTCCTCGCCCCTCTTTTGGCATCCCAGAACAGTTGGGAAAAGAATACCGATTCTGCCGGTTCAACCAATCTTGCCGGAACAACCGGTTCTGAATCACTCCATGCAACGCAAACCGCTCTGATCGAGGTGCAAACGAACGGTTCTAACGATTTTTACGGCTCTCACTCCGCCAACTGGGGAGAACTCCCCTCCTCACAAAGTCAAGCTGTTCCAATTATGCCTCAAAATACGGTTGTACCGAAATATCGTGAGCCAACAGAGCGTTATTTCGAGCGTTGGAACTTAAAATAAACACGATCCGAACAGGCGTTACAACCGGACGGGAAATTTCCGAAATCTTTTCACAAAGTCCGATTCAAGGTTGATTTTCCCCCTCTTCAACGCCGAATTCTATTGCGTGCCCCCCAGCACTCCGTTAAATAGGATTTGGGTTTTTTTTACCCGGGGTCACTGAACTCTTCCGAGTTGTTTGAAGAGCCATTTCGGTAAAGCTGATAAGGACGTTTTTTCCTGGATGTCCCGAATCGGCCCACTGAAAACAAAAAGTGGTGTGCCCACACCATGATTGGAATAGTCACAGAACTCCAGAACCTTACACAAGAAGGATCGATTATTATGAAAAAGAACATTCTCTTGACTGCCGCTGTTGCAGTTGCTTTGTCCGTTTCCTTTGTTGGAAGCACTTTTGCTCAGTACGCCTTTGTTCACAACCCTTTTGCGATTCGACAGGCAACTCAGGATCGGATGACCCAGAACTTCTTCGCTTGGGGATGTGCGGGTGCTTGTGGTGGTGAATGTGGAGGTAATGGTTGCGGAACCGGTTGCACGGACAACCTCGGTTGCGGCGACGTTGGATGTGGGGACACCGGGTGCGGCGATGTCTGCGGAACCGGCTTCAACAAACTCTCCGGCGCAGCCGTTTGGGGAAACTACGTCGGACGTAACGTCAACGTGGGAACAACGGCCGGTATTTCCAATGGAGCCGACTTCAAAGCGAACGGTTTCCAGATTGGTTGGGACATGTACTCGGACCGTTGCACCCAATTCGGTGTCATGTTCGGATATGAAAACGTGAAGTTTTGGGAAACTGCGGCTGCATCCCCGAAAGCGGATGATTATTACTTTGGTTTCTACGGAGCCCGTAAATTCGGAAACGGTTACGACGTTCGCGGAGTCATGGGTTACGGTCATCAGCAAATTCGGGCGGATGCTGTCAAAGCGAAAGGTAATACGTTTGAAACAACCGTTGAACTTGGCAAACGAATTTACATGACGAAGAACCTTTCGTACCGACCGGTTGTTGCGTTCGACCTCTATGATGGTGGTTTGAAAGTAGATGATACAGACGTTTCGTTCTCCTCAACCCTCATGTACAACCGTTATGGTAGTGACCTGCAATGGAATTGTGGACGCCTGAACCTCAATGCTGGAGCGTACTACTCCTTCCTGATGAGCAAGACATCCGCAGCTGCCATCGTTCCTACCGACTTGACCGACCCTACAGCGCTTGCAAGTGCAGCGAACACGATGGTCAGCATGAATGCTGGAATCAACTATCAGTTGAACAAGAACTGGAGTGCGTTTGGAAACTACTATGCCGACGGTGTTGACAGTGGAAACGGCGTTTGGCAGAATTCGGTCCTCGTTGGTCTTGACTGCCGCTTCTAGTCAACCGAGGGTCAACAATTTTTATCCGTCCTGAACGCTCTTTGTGAAAATTCAGGACGCACATCCGAGGTCGTCTTCGCAAGAAGACGACCTTTTTTTTCGTTCCGTTTAGCCGCGGAACACCGTTCCGCGCGTAATGAAAATAGAGGAAGCACGCGGAACGTTGTTCCGCGGCTAAACGAATGATCGCAGGAGTTAGACGGTTTCTTTGAGTCCTTTGAGCGCCTTGATCTTGACTCGGTAATGAGCCGGTTTCGCTTCACGGTTGATGAACTCGCCCGGACGAAGCGGATTCGGAACATTCTTCTTCGCCGGTTGCGCCTTGACATGTTTCTTTTCAATCTTCAAGAGACCCGGCAAGGTGAAGGAACCTGCCCCCTTCTTGCCCATGCTCTTTTTGATCTCCTCACTGAGTGCTTCCAATACGTCGTTGACCTGCTTCTTCGTCAATTCCGTTACCGTTGCAATCTCCGCAACCATTTGTGTCTTGGTCAACGGTTTCTTCTCCGGTTTCTTTTCAGCTGCTGCTTTCGCCATAACAAATTCCTCCTTGCATAAAGGTGTGTAAAAAATTTTTTCCCGACCAACGCGGGGGGGAAAGGTGAGACCGCGAGTGAACCTTGCGTTCCCGTTAAGCTCGAAAGAGCTATTATTTCCGGGACAACGCGAAGTACGCTGATCTCGAACGGCATACTTTTCCCATGTTTTTCCAGAATTTTCAAGAGGGAAAAGGCAAAAAAGTGAAAAAAAGCCGAAAAAAACGTAAAAAAGGGGAAAAATTTCCGAAAAAAACACCCGCAAACGGTTCATTCGGGGTTCACACGGGCAATTCATCGGGGATCACCATTGTGATTTGTCGACTGAATTCGCCGGTAATTCGGATAGAAATCCGGACGAACAATTCGGGCAAGGCGGGGGTGATGCGGTCCGCCCATTCCACAAAAGTTAAAGCAAGTGTGTTAAAATAACTATCCAAACCGGCCTCAATGAACTCCTCGGTGTTCTTCAAACGATAAGCGTCAATATGGTTGATCGGAATGTCCCCAAAGTATTGATGCAGCAAGACGAAGGTGGGGCTTGAAACGGTTGCGGGGTCCACATGGTCAGCGCGGGCGATTGCCTGAACGAGACGTGTTTTTCCGGCTCCGAGAGTACCATAAAGGGCAATGACTGAAGGTCGTGGAATCAGGTCGAAGAGCGTTTGCCCAATTTGATCTGTTTCTTCAGGACTGTTGACGAAAAAATGATAGGTTTCAGAAGACATAAGCGAAAGGGGTTAGACGAACAGGGCTTGAAGGAAGATCAGGGAACCGATGAGGGCTGCGCCAAAGGAGAGGAGGAGAACCGCCCCGCTCGCAATGTTCAGTGCCCGGCCAACATGCGGATTGTACTCCGATGTAATCGCTTTTGCCAAGACCTCAATCGCGGTGTTGAACATTTCACCTGCCAAAACAAGGATAATGCAAAGCAGGAGGAGACACCAACGAATCAGATCGAGTTGGAAGCAGAGAGCGAGAATCAGGACGATTGCGGCAATGACGAAATGGGCAATGTAACTGTTCTGGTTGTAAATCGACTGTCGCAGACCGAGAAAGGCGTCGGCAAATTTCACGCGCCAAATTCT
>JBOFQB010000079.1:0-16717 GCA_051660685.1 Thermoguttaceae bacterium
TTGGGGATTGGGGATTGGGGATTGGGGATTGGGGATTGGGGATTGGGGATTGGGGATTGGGGATTGGGGATTGGGGATTGGGGATTGGGTTGAAGGTACTGTGAGGGGAAATTCATTTTGCGCAAATTGTTCAAGGTGTCTATTTTAGCAGAAAATGCGCAAAAAACAGCCGGATCGACCGGTTTTCAACGGAATTTGATCTGGAAATTTTGGCTGGAATTGAGTAAGGTTCGGAGTTAAACCGAAGTTGGCTTGGCATTTCGCTTTGCTTATACACACGTTGTCCTTTTGAGCTTGCTCGTTGCCGCTTGAGAATTGTTCAACCGATTCCCGTAATGCAGGTCTGATTTGAACGGCGTGAAGTGACTGTTGACGTGCAACACCCCCTTGTTTTACCCCTGATTTCTCTCACATAAGACTCCTCACTCCCTTTTCCAATGTCCCGATTTGTGCCGATTCTGCTGCTCCTGCTTGTTCTTGGGTTCCTCCCAAGTAACACAGGTTGTTTGAATCGACTCAAAACCCGACCGTTGACCCCAAGTATTATTATCAGCCGGGAAATGTGTCGTGAAGCAATTGCGGCAATGGAGCAGAATTCCTGGGATGATGCCGAAAAAAAATTGTCCAAAGCGGTTCGCCTGAATCCGAAAGAACCGGAAATTCGCGGTCATTTTGGCGAGGTACTTTGGCAGTTGGGCAAATATGAAGATGCCGTGTATCAGTTAAAAGAAGCAAGAGAGCTTAGTCGTAAAGAAGGAGCCGAAGAAGCGGTTTTCAGTATTTCGCTTGGCGAAAAATATCTCATTCTGAATCGTTTGCCGGATGCTAACGAAGCAGCTTTACGAGCGGTTGCAATTCAACCGCGAGAATCCCGGAGTTGGGCTTTACTTGCCAAGATTCAGGCTCTTATGGGAGCCGAAGAAATGCGGGTCAACGGTTATGATGCGGCATTTCCGCATTATCGACAGGCGGTTGCCGATTATTACAGGGCTTTATCGCTTCTTTCACCTTATTCTGAGCAAACACGGGATTGGTTGAGAGAATTGGCCGAAATCCAGTTGCGAATCCAACAACCCCAACGTGCTCTTGCAACTTGGCAACACCTCGAACGGTTGTATCAACCGGGTCCCCAACCTTTTTATGTTTTGCGGGGTAAAGCTCATGCTCTTACAGCACTGAATCGTTTTGATGATGCTCTTTTGACGTATGAAGCGGCAATTGCCTTGATCCCGGATGATCTCGACGTTCTTTTGCCTTATGCACGTTTGCAGGTTCAAGCGGGTCAAATTGGCGGGGCAATGACGACGTTGCAACGAATTCGGTCGATTGATCCGAACAATCCGGGCATAGAAGGGTTAGCCCAGCAAATTGAGTCGCTGAAACATTCCGTTCGTGAGAGAATGTAGAGAATAGGGGATATGGACTGGGGAATAGGGGATAGGGGGGTTGGGAAAAATGAGGAAATTTCTCTCTTCTACCTTCTATAATGAGACTCGGGATATGGTATATTCCGTCAGATGAATACTCCACATTTGCACCTCCTTCACTTCTACCTCCTACTCCTATCTTCTACTTTCTAAATTCTTTGCTTTATCATGTCGGACCTTTGGTACAAAAACGGATTGCAATTTGGTTGTCAACAATGTGGACGATGTTGCGCGGGGGAACCCGGCTATGTTTGGGTGAAAGAGTCGGAAATCGCAAGTATTGCGTCCGAGTTGGGATTGTCCATTCTTCAGTTTGAAATGACCTTTGTCCGAACAATTCCCCGACTTGGTAAATCACTCCTTGAATTTGAAAACGGCGATTGTTCTCTTTTGGACCCTGAAACCGGTTCCTGTCGGGTTTACCATTCCCGACCGCGACAATGCCGGACTTGGCCGTTTTGGTCCAGAAATCTCGATTCGCCCAATTCTTGGAAAAAAACGGCCAAATTCTGTCCCGGTTGCAATCGTGGACCCCTTCGTTCTTGTGAGGAAATTGAACAGGCAAGACAGGAAATTGAGATATAGCTGATGTAGAATTATCGGGCAAGCAGGAAGAGCGTCAGGATGAGAAGACCAAGTGTTGTGCCGATTGCGAGGAGTCCCCAACCCCAAAGAGGGACTTTTTCATACCATTTTTCACGAGGAAGAGGGGGACGCTCGACGACAACGGGGCGAGCCGTTTCAACTTGGTCCTGATGTTCAACTCGCTTCATCTCGATTCCTTGAATGGTGGAATTCCGGTTAAGCACTTTGGAATCTGCGGTCTTTGGGGAACGTGACGATTGAACCCGCGTTTCACGCCGTTTCTCCGGCTCTCCCGTCCATCTCCCAATCACTTGGTCGGACAGTTCGTCGGACATCTCGTCCGATTCTGTTGAACTCCCTTTTTTTGAACCAATCTGGGACGTTGACCTGTCATTCACCTCATTGTTGACGGAATGAGAAGAAGTCGAACGATTTTCTTGAGGTGCTGCAAGAAAGTTGTTGAGCATTGCGTCAAACATTTCATCATCCATATCCTGCTGTCGAATCGGTCCTTTGGACCGTTTCTGGGCCGAATCAGCAACAGGAGAACCCAAACGAGTCTCTCGTTGAAGTTGGCCGGAAGAAGCGGAAGAAGTGGATTGGGTTTGCGAACGGGATGCTCGCGGATTACTCTGTATGACAATTCGCTTTGTTGCGTTCGATGAAACGGTTGGAAGTGCAGAACGGCTTGGTGTTGGGGATTGAACCGGTTGTTGGACGGGTCCTGCATCTGCGACCAACTCTTCTGAAGAGGTTTTGACTTTTTTCGCAGATTTTTCTGTTTTCGCAGAGTTTTCCGTTTTTTCGATGTTGGACCCGGGACGGTCCCAATCTGTCCTGTTTTCCCCCTCCTTCAGCTTCTTCTCCAAATCAGAATCCGTCTTCCCTTCACAATCAAATGTTGCAGGAGGTTGGATCAACGGATCATTGGAATCGGCAATACCATAAATCTGCGGACTGAGGTCAAACGCTGTTTTTTCCTCAAAGAGCGATTCCTCCTTCTCTTTCGCATCTCGGGCCGTTTTCAAGTCCGATTCCGCTTTGACGTTCGATTGCAACCTCGATTGCGATTGAGGTTGTGATTGTGATTGAGGTTCTGATTTCGATTGTGAGGTTGATTGCAATTGTGAGGTAGATGCCGACCTCAATTTGGATTGCGATCCCGACAGGGCTGATGATTCAGAGGTCTGAATTTTGTTCAGAGTCAATTCACCTGCGTTCTCGCGGACAGTCCAAGTGTCCCGATTCCCTGTATGACCATGCTCGATCAACCAGTTTTGCAAATCGAGCGCAACTTCAGCAGCCGATTGTTGTCGGACATTCGGGTCTTTGGACATCATTTTTTCGCAAATCTGAACCAGATCGTCCGACGTATTGGGACGGTCAATGAGAATACTGGTCGGATTTTTGAGTTGATGAGCAAGGAGACGTTCGGAAACAGAACCGGTTGGAAAAGGGGGATGTCCGGTCAGACAGAAGTACAACACCCCCCCAAGAGCATAAATGTCCGCTCGAAAATCGACCTTCTGACTGTTAATCGCCTGTTCGGGCGCAAGATAGTCCGCTGTTCCCAGAATACTCGATTCACGATGATCCGTCGAAAGATGACCCGAATACTGACTGGGGTCAATCAGGGCAAGACCCAAATCGAGCAGTTTGACCTGATTCCGGGCATTGACGAGCAAATTGGCCGGTTTGATGTCACGATGTATAATACCAACCTGATGTGCGTAATGAAGCGCTTCTGCCGCTTGACGGACATAATCAACGATCATCGGAACCGTTAACGGACCGTCCTTGAGAACTTTTCGTTGAAGGTCAATCCCCTCGAAAAACTCCATAACGATGTAATGAACATCCCCCTCAATGTCAATGTCATACGCTCTGATAATGTTCGGATGATCGAGTGTCGCAATCACCTGCGCTTCCCGAATGAAATGATCGAGATAATTCCCCTTCTTTTGCCGATCCCGGGGTAAAACCTTGATTGCAACCCGACGTTGCATCACCGTATGTTCGGCAAGATAGACGGACCCCATTCCGCCGATTCCGAGTAAACCGAGGAGTCGGTACTTGCGTATGAAAAAACCTTTGTACTTTCCTTTCAGCAATTGACGACATTGCCAAGCTGTAATCATTCCTCGATTTTGCAGTTCCTGACCAATCCAATCGGCATGTTGGAACTCCGGCGAATTGGCGTTTTCTTCGAGCAAATGATAGGCGGTATCCAATTGCTCTTCGGAAACCAAACCGCTTTGTCCAAGCAGATCGAGAAAGGTTTCAACATTCATTGTTTATCATTCAAGCGGGTTAAAAACCATACCTGTAATCAACTTGGGATAGAAGTAGGTACTTTTAGCGGGCATTCTTTCCCGTTCGAGACTTAAATCCCGAATATCCTGAACTGTTGCGGGCATAACAAGGGCTGCAAGAGCGTAATCCTGCTCTTTGTCTTTCAATTCCGCCTTTTCTTTCAATTCCAAGACCACTTCATCAACCAAATGGACGTATGTTGGTTTAGGGTGATTTCCCTGACCCAAAAGAGTTTCAATGACAAGTCGATGTAGAAGACTGACCCCCAACCGTCTCCATTCTGGGTGATGATCGGCTGCAACAGCGTCCATTTTCTCCCGACCTGCTTCTGTCAACGTTGCCAAATGCCAGATTCCGTCTTTGACGGTGTAAAGACCGAGAACGGACTGATCGTTCTTTAGTTCGATTTTCCGCCAAACATCGTGAGCAACATCCGGTCCCGTCCCGATTTGTTCCAACATGTAATTGTCCCCCAATTTTTCGGCCAACTCTTCGCTTGAAAGGGCTGGTATTCCGGGGAAAAGACGATGAGTTGGCAAAACAATCAAACCGGGGTCTTCCATTGCAATGCAAACCATAAGAACGTAATTGGCGGGATGTTCCGGCGTTAAAAGTCCCTGTTCGGCAATATGTCGTCGATAATTACACGCCGTTTCATATCGATGATGTCCGTCCGCGACAAAAATCGGCTTGGAATCCATTTCCCGCACAACGTCAGCGATTACAACAGGGTCCGTCACTGTCCAAAGTCGGCTCAAAACCCCAAGATGATCGGTCGCTTCAATCGGTTCTTGAGCCGATTGGACAACCGCTTTTTCGAGAAGATTTTGGACCTTGTTTTCCGAATCAGGATAAAGCCCGAAAATCTGACTGAAATTCATTTTACAGGCGGTCGTCAACATCAATCGATCCATTTTCGGACCACTCATTGTTATTTCATGTGGAAAGACCATTCCTTCTCCGAACGGAACAGCTTCACAACGACACATGAAACCTTTTCGGACAACGGTTTTCGGTTCTGAAGAACCTGATTCAATCAGGGTGTAAATTTGATGATAAACGTAAATCGCCGGTATTGCATCTTGTTGCAAAACTCCCGACTCTTTCCAAGTTTTAAGCGTTTTCGCTGATCGGGTATAACGATTGTTCGCTTCATCATCCGTCGGATTCATTTTGTCAAGAATCAAACGAACCACATTATGGGGATGTCGGGCAAGAAGCGTGTCATTGAGTTTGTCGTCAATCACATCATAAGGAGGAGCAACAACATTGTTCAGGGATTCGACCTGTTCGAGATTATAGCGAAATGCAGGAAAGGGCTGAATTTTTGGCATAATGATTGAAAAGTAAAAAGAGCGAAAAGACGGGAACTGTTTTCTCAACGTCGTATCTGAGTCAAAAAACGAACCGACTTTGTGTCAAAACGCGACATCTGTGAGCGCGACAATGGAGTCTAACGACACAAGTGCCAGATAAGATAACCGATGAGGGAGAAAGATGCGAGGACGAGGAGAGCAAATAATTTCCTTTTTTGGGCTGAGTGTTTTTTTTGGGCGAGACGCAATTGCAATTGGGGCCGATCCGTCACAATCTCAATCAACTGGTTTTGATCTTGATTTTGACTCTGATTCGTCTCTTGTTTCAAATCTCTTTTCATTGTCTGATTCATCTATTAGACTTGTTCGAGAACTCAAATTATCTTGCCTATTTTGTCGAATGAATGTATTTTTGGCGAAATAGATAAAAATTTCTGCCTATTTCAATCGGTTGCCGAACAAGTCTATTGTGTGCAATACAACTGTCTTGCATCCCTCAATTCCCCGTTCCTAGACCTTATTTTCTAACCCCTGTTCGTCAACGCATTTCCAACAACGGTTCGGGCTTCTTCCAGTATCCGGCCCAAATGTTCCTCACCTAAAAATGATTCGGCATAAATTTTGTAAATGTTCTCCGTTCCTGACGGTCGTGCTGCAAACCAACCATTTGCCGTTTCAACCTTCAAACCGCCAAAAGACGCATTATTTCCAGGTGCTTGGGTTAATTTGGCAACAATCGGTTCCCCCCCCATTTCCCGCGCTGAAACCCGATCCGGCGTCAACGTCTTAAATGCCGCTTTTTGGTCCGGCGTCGCCGGTTGATCGACCCGGGTATACTCCAAACGTCCAAATTGCTGTTCCAACACCGCATAATGTTCTGACGGATTCCGACCTGTCTTTGCAATCATTTCCGCGCCCAACAAATCAGGAATGATACCGTCTTTATCTGTTGACCAAACGGTTCCGTCAAATCGGAGAAAACTTGCGCCCGCACTTTCTTCCCCGCCAAATCCCAATGTGCCCGCAAAGAGACCGTCCACAAACCATTTGAAGCCGACTGGAACTTCAAAAAGAGGCCGATTGAGGTTTTTGACAACCCGATCA
This sequence comes from Thermoguttaceae bacterium, assembly GCA_051660685.1. Classification (GTDB taxonomy): domain Bacteria; phylum Planctomycetota; class Planctomycetia; order Pirellulales; family Thermoguttaceae; genus JAVBSX01. The sequence continues at coordinate 6,746 of JBOFQB010000079.1, forward strand.
ATCATGCTGCTTGAAACGAGTGTTTTGCCGACTTTGAGCGAAGAAGACCATTTAGGACGATTGGTGAAAAGATAATGGATTGCAACAGCGAGATAGTGATTGGGGGACATCAGACCTTCTGTCGGGGTCACAATACCATGTCGATCCGAATCAGGATCATTCGCAATCGCAATGTCAAAACCGTCTTTGAGTCGGACCAAACCGCGCATTGAATACGGGCTGGAACAGTCCATACGGACTTTACCGTCGTGATCGACCGTCATAAACTGAAAACTCGGGTCCACTTTATCATTGACAACGGTCAGGTTCAGACCGTACATTTCGGCGATTTTCGGCCAATATGCGACACTTGCACCTCCTAAGGGATCACAACCGATTGACACTTGGGTTTTAGCAATCAGTTCAAGATCAACGACATTTTTCAGATCGCTGATGTAAGGGATGATATAATCATTGGCGTGAAGATTGGACGCTTTGACCGCCTGTTCAAAGGGGATACGTCGGACTGCCCGACTTTCGTCGGCAAGAATCGCGTTCGCCCGGTCCTGTATCCAAGCTGTTACTGTTGTATCAGCCGGTCCCCCATTTGGCGTGTTGTACTTGATTCCCCCGTCAGTTGGCGGATTATGTGAGGGGGTAATCACAATTCCGTCTGCAAAACCGTCACGCCGATTTCGGTTGTACCCCAAAATGGCGTGAGAAATGACGGGAGTCGGCGTATAACCCTCTTCCCGTTGATAAACGGTCTCAACCCCGTTTGCGGCAAGAACCTCAAGAGCAGTCCGTTGCGCAGGTGTCGAAATCGCGTGTGTATCTTTCCCTAAAAACAAAGGACCCGAATAACCCTGTTGCTGACGATAATCACAAACCGCCTGTACAATTGCGAGAATATGCGATTCCGTGAACGTCCCCTCATTCGGCGTCCCCCGATGTCCGCTTGTCCCAAATGCAACCTGATACATCGGGTTGGAAACATCCGGCTTCTTTGCGTAATATGCCTTTTCAAGGGCAGAAACATCCAGAATCAATTCAGGAGGAACGGGCAATCCGGCAAGAGGATGTATCGACATTGTGGTTGATAGGGATTAGGGGATAGGGAATGGGGGATAGGGAGTAGAAGGTAGAGAATAGGGAATGGAGAATGGGAGGTGAAAGAAGGAGTTGATGAAGCTAATGAAGTTAATGAGGTTAATAGAGAAGATTGAACCAAACAAAATGGGGGTCAAACAATACATGCGGGGACCAGTTGACTCGCGTGACGCCGTTATCTTCCTGTATCCCCCTTCTTTCCTCCTACCTCCTACATTCTACCTTCTCTCAACGTCCCTAACCCAATCCATTGTTCTGCTGCTAAACTGTCCAGACACATCACGAAATGCTGACTGCCAAATTGGCATGTTGGATGTTATCTCAGGGTCAACGAAAAAATTTTTTTTGATCGATCCCGTTGTTTTTACAAAGGTTTTGTGTATTTTTAGAAAAAAGTCTTTCAATTGGCGCGATAATTGCTCCATTTTGAGCGGCAAACGTCTTTTCTGTCAAAACGAGACGTGTCTATTATTACACTATCACAAGGTGTGAGCAATACACCCTGTATGATTACTTTAATTACTCATTCCCATTTAACATCAACATAGAGGAGATTGTAGTGTCCAAAAAGATGTCTTTTGATGATGCAGCCCGAATGCCGCTTGCGCAAGGGGTGCAGAAATTGGCAAAAGCGGTCAAAAGTACGCTCGGTCCGCGGGGCCGAAATGCCGTTTTAGACAAAGGTTGGGGTGCTCCGAAAATTACAAAGGACGGAGTGACCGTCGCTGAGGACATCACGCTGGAAGACCCTGAAGAAAACATGGGGGCTGTCCTCGTCCGTGAAGCAGCGTCGAAAACCAATGAATTGGCCGGAGATGGTACAACAACGGCGACCGTACTTGCTGAAGCGATCTACATGGAAGGTCTCAAAATGATTGCGGCAGGAGCCGATCCCATGTCCCTCTCGCGCGGTATCAACAAAGCAGCCGGTCTCGTTTGTGAAGCAATCACCAAAATGTCGACCCCGGTTAGCGAAAAAAATAAAAAAGAAATTGCCCAAGTTGCGACAATCGCCGGAAATAATGACCCCGGAATTGGTCAGGTTTTGGCCGATGCTTTTATGAAAGTCGGCAAAAACGGCGTTATTACCGTCGAAGAAGGTAAGCAGAATGACACCTACGTCGAAGTCGTCGAAGGAATGCAGTTTGATCGCGGTTATCTTTCCCCCCATTTTGTGACGGATGCTGACGATCAGGTCGTTGAGTTTGACGACGCGTTAGTCCTCATTCACGAAGAGAAAATTTCCAACGCCCGCTCTCTTGTTCCGCTGCTCGAAACGATCAGCAAACAGAACAAACCGCTTTTGATTATTGCCGAAGACATTGAAGGTGAAGCTCTTGCAACACTTGTTGTCAACAAAATGCGGGGTATTCTCCGCGTTTGTGCGGTCAAAGCACCCGGTTATGGTGATCGACGAAAAGCGATGTTGGGGGACATTGCGGTTTTGACCGGGGGAACAGCGATTTACAAAGATTTGGGTGTTCAGCTTGAAGCGGTCAAAATGACCGATCTCGGTCGGGTCAAAAAAGTGACAATTTCGGCGGATGAAACAATCATCGTTGGAGGAGCGGGCAAGAAAGAGGCGATTGAAGGTCGCGTTGCTCAAATTCGACGGGAGATTGAAACGACGACGAGCAATTATGATCGTGAAAAATTGCAGGAACGACTTGCGAAATTGGCGGGAGGTGTTGCCCAAATCAATGTTGGTGCAGCAACGGAAACCGAAATGAAGGAGCAGAAATTCCTTTACGAAGATGCAAGAGCAGCGACGAAAGCGGCTCTCGAAGAAGGGATCGTCCCGGGAGGTGGTGTCGCCCTGCTCCGAACGGAAAAAGTTCTTGCGAAAGTCGAAACCGTTGGAGATGAACAGTTTGGCGTTCAAATTGTCAAAAAAGTTCTCGAAGCCCCGATCCGCGAAATTGCCGAAAACGCCGGAGTCGACGGAGGTGTCGTCGTCAATCGTGTCCGCCAAATGAAGGGCAAAAATGACGGTTATGATGCTGATAAAGACTCCTATTGCGATATGTTTGAAGCGGGAATTATCGACCCGGCAAAAGTCGTCCGAACCGCTCTCTTCAACGCCGCAAGTATTGCCGGTTTGTTGTTGACAACCTCTTGCGTTATGACGGACATTCCGAAAGACGAACCGGCCGGACCTCCTGCCGGAATGGATGGCATGGGAGGAATGGGGGGCATGGGCGGAATGGGCGGCATGGGTTTCTAATCCAAAACCTCACTCTCGTCGTTTAGCAGCGACCTAAAAAAATGAACCTGTCGATTTGTTAATTAGGTCGCTCCTATGGAGCTTGGTTTTTGGGGGAGGGACGTTTGACCCGGGGTTGCGGTCGCGTTGCTCCCTTCACCCCGGGCTACAAAAAGGTCGTCCCTAACGGGACTACAAAACGTCGCCGTTTAAAAGGCGAATGTTATAGGATAGTCTCATAAAACAAAATGCACGAAAAGCATGAAAGGTGTATAAACACCTGAGAAAAAAGTAAAAGAATAACAATTAACATACACTTATCAAAAACCAGAAAGGACCCTGAATATGTCGAAAAAAGGTAATTTGAATCTGACCCCGCTTGATGATCGGATTGTTGTCGAACCTTTAGCAGCTGAAGAAATGACAGCGGGAGGAATTGTTCTTCCTGACAGCGCGAAAGAAAAACCGCAACGAGGGACAGTTCTCGCCGTTGGTGTTGGTCGTCTTCTCGATTCCGGCAAACGCTCGGACATGAGCGTTCGTGTTGGTGATGAAGTCATTTACGGAAAATACTCGGGAAGTGACATTGAAATTGATGGTCGGGAAGTCAAAATACTCCGAGAAAACGACGTTCTCGCCAAAGTGGTCAAATAGTAAGGGGAAGGAGGTAGAATGTAGAATGTAGGAGGAAAGAAGGAGGATACAGGAAGATAACGGCGACTCGCGAATTAACCGGTTCCTTCTTTTTTTTGGAGGACCCCATTTTCAGTTCTCCGTTTTTCCATTTTCAATGCGACGTTTTCCATTCTCACTTCTATCTTCTACCTTCTACCTTCTCCAAAATGCGGTTAAACGATTGACATTCCGCTTTACATTTCACGATACAAACACACACAAACAAATAAAAGGAAGCCTTATACCGTGTCGAAACAATTACTTTTTACAGAAGAAGCTCGCAAGAAGATGCTTGAGGGCGTGAATAAACTGGCTGATGTCGTTGCCGTTACAATGGGCCCGACCGGTCGCAATGTTATTTTGAACAAATCTTTTGGCGGACCGACTGTTACGAAAGATGGTGTTTCGGTCAGCAAAGAAGTTGAGCTGGAAGACCCTTTTGAAAACATGGGGGCCAAACTGGTCAATGAAGTTGCAAGCAAGACATCGGATTTGGCGGGGGATGGAACGACAACGGCGACGGTTCTTGCTCGTTCGATTTTCCGTGAAGGTCTGAAAAATCTTGCAGCAGGAGCGAATCCGACCGCGCTTCGTCGGGGAATCGACAAAGCGGTTGATGCTGTTGTTGCCCAACTCGGGACGCTCAAAAAACCGGTTACAACCAAGCAGGAGATTGCCAATGTCGGGTCAATCAGTGCTAATAACGATATGGTAATCGGTAATTTACTTGCCGAAGCAATGGAAGCGGTCGGTAATGATGGTGTCATTACCGTTGAAGAAGGGAAAACGGCGGAAACGACGTATGAAGTGGTCGAGGGGATGCAGTTTGATAAAGGTTATCTCTCGCCCTACTTTATCAATGACCCGACGAAGATGAATTGCGTTTTTGAGGACGCTTACATTTTGTTGCACGAGAAGAAAATCAGTAACATTCGTGAACTGGTTCCGATTCTTGAAAAGGCGTCACAGAAAATGAAGCCGCTTTTGATTATTGCCGAAGATGTTGATAATGAGGCAATGACGATGTTGGTTGTCAACCGACTTCGCGGGACGCTTGAAGTTGCAGCGGTCAAAGCACCCGGTTTTGGTGACCGTCGGAAAGCGATGTTGACTGATCTTGCGATTTTGACGGGCGGAACGGTGATTAGCGAGGATTTGGGAATCAAGCTCGAAAATGTAACGCTTGAGCAACTGGGTCGGGCGAAACAGATCACGGTTGAGAAAGAAACGACGACGATTGTGAACGGAGGAGGAAAGAAGGCGGACATTAAGGCCCGTGTTGACATGCTCCGTAAGCAGATTGAGACGACCGAGAGTGATTATGACCGGGAGAAGTATCAGGAACGGCTTGCCAAATTGAGCGGGGGTGTCGCCGTTGTTCAAGTTGGCGCAAACACAGAAGCCGAAATGAAACAGAAAAAAGCCCGGATCGAGGATGCTCTTCATGCAACCCGAGCTGCAGCGCAGGAAGGAATTCTCCCGGGAGGTGGTGTTGCCTTGATCCGTTGCAAAGAAGCGGTTGAAAAAGTCAAATCCTCTTGCAAAGGTGACGAAAAGGTCGGAGCTGGAATTATCGGACGTATTCTTTCCAAACCGCTTGAACAGATTGCCGAAAATTGTGGTCTGGACGGTTCGGTCATTGCCGATGAAGTCTTGAACCAGAAATCGGTCAATATGGGTTACGATGCAAACGCCGGGAAATACGTTGACATGTTCAAAGCCGGAATCATTGATCCCTTGAAAGTTGTCCGAACCGCTCTTGTCAATGCAGCAAGCATTGCGGGCTTGATGTTGACGACCGAGACAATGGTGACGGATGTCAAGAAGGACAAGAAGAAGTAACAAGTAAGAGGAGGTAGAAGTTAGAAGGTAGGAGGAAAGAAGAGGATACCGTTGACTTTCTGTATCCCCCTTCTTCACTTCTACCTCCTTAAAAATCTTACAAAACTTCGGTCAGACCCGGCATTGCAATCGGGTAATTGCCGTTTGCATCTGGTGATACAGGAGCGGGACCATCCCATGTCAGGTTGTCCAACCCCGGCGCAAGTTCCCGGTTCGACTCCATTGCTTGTTCCCAAGTAATCTTCTGCCCCGATTCCGCCGCCATTCTTCCCAAAATGCCGACCATTGCCGCATACGCCGACCGTTCCGTTTCATTATGCTTCTTGTCCTGACGAATTGCGTCAAACAAAATGTCATGCTCGGTCTGGTATTGATTGTTCTCCTGTCGTCGATTGTGTTTCCAAATCACATTGTCTTCCGTCTGATTGTACCCCTTGTAAATCTTCGGATGTGAGATTCCCTCACCCAAAACAGCCGATCCCGTCGTTCCATGCAGAACATTTCCGAAAAATCCCCAAGTGTTGTCCTGATGTCGTCCTTGCGCAAATAACCGTGTTCCGTTCGGAAAGGTGTACTCAACGGCATAATGATCGAACAATTGATCGGGGAATTGCCGGACCTGACGACCTCCATGTCCTTGCGCGGAAACCGGCCAAGCTCCCATAACCCAACAGGAAATGTCAAGATTGTGAATCAACCAATCGAGCAGAAATGTTCCGTTCATCCATGTAAAACAACTGTAATTGTTGATCTGATGAGCCAATTCGCTCCAATCAGCCGGTTTGGGCGAAAAACCGACCGGACCATGTTCACGATAAGCCCAACAAGTGACGCAATCACCGATCAGTTTCTTGTCCTGTATCTGTTCAATACAGGCTTGAAGCGGAGTGGAATGTCGGCTCATCAAACCGCTTGCAACTTTGAGATTTTTTTCTTCGGCCCGTTTTCCGGCTGCTAAAACACGGCGAATACCGGGAGCATCGACCGCGAATGATTTTTCCATAAAGACGTGAACACCGTTATCAACGGCGTAATCGACATGAATTGGTCGAAATGCCGGACCCGTACAGAGGAGGACCAGACCGCCCGGACCAATTGCGTCAATCGCCTTTTTATAAGCGTCCATTCCAATAAATCGTCGTTCTTCGGGAACATCAACTTCATCACCGAAAGAGTCAGAGAGGTTTTGATAACTTCCTTGCAAACGATGAGGAAAGACATCGGCTAAAGCCCAAAGTTTTTTCGGACCCCCTTTGGTTGAAAGGGCATTTGCGGCTGCTCCGGTTCCGCGACCGCCGCAACCGACCAACGCGATTTTGATGGTGTTATCTTCGGCTGCATGAACCCGGGGAACCAGACCCGATGCAACGGTCAACCCGGTTGCGAGAAGTGAACTGTCTTTCAGAAAATGTCGGCGTGTTTGCTTGGTCGTTCTCATAATAAATGTCTCATTCAATATAAAAGGGATGATTCGACTGTTTCCAACCCAATCACATCTGTTGCAGTGAGGAGTTAGGAAATCGGCAGAAACCGGATTGAGGATGATCGGGCAAAAACTGCCCGCCTGTTGATCGAGTATAGCGAATCGGAAGAAGAAAAACAATCAGAGTTGGTTGGAGAAAATTTGACTTTCTCCTGTTTTGTCCAGTCCGCTAACAAGTTTGGTTTTGCGACCTGAATTGAGTTGGATTGGACGGAGGTTTTTTACCACGAAATGCACGAAAGACACGAAAAACAGTATTTTGTGAGGTTTTCGTGTTTTTTGTGATTTTCGTGGTTCAAAAATGAAAATACTCTTTTTCCCAAAACTTGTTAGCGGACTGCTGTTTTGTCAGACGGCCCCTTGCAGTCTCCTTAAAAAAAGGTATGATACCTGTTTCAATTCACTGTTGTATCATCCCCCCGGGGTCCTCAATCAACCCCGGGTCGTTCTCACGTCCAGTCAGAAATAAAAGAAAATCATGCCGAAACCGCCCGGATCAAAACGGAACAATCGTATGAACCAGAAGAAGCGAACGAAACAAAAGGTTCGCGGAAAGAAGAAAGACCCGTTGGTCGTTGACGGTCAGCGTCCACGTCCGATGTTCGTCGATTACAAGGACGTTGAACTTCTTCGGAAATTGACGAGTCGGCAAGGTAAAATCCTCAGTCGCCGAAAAAGTGGATGTGGTGCAGTCAGTCAACATGCGGTTGCATCGGCAATCAAACGAGCCCGATTTATGGCACTTATGCCCTATCGTGCCGATTAAGTCCCTCACTTCTCAATCAAATCATCGCCTATAATTGCCAAAAGACTCTCCGAAAGCCGCAAACGGTGAATTCGGAGGTCGCATTTTAGGTGGTGTTGGGGATATTATGGAACAGGCGATACAGAAGGCGGATGTTTTGATTGAGGCAATGCGCTGGATTCGGCAGCATCGCGGAAAAATTACCGTCATAAAAGTCGGCGGAAGTCTTATGGAGGATTCCCTCTCCATAACGCATCTCCTGTTAGACGCGATTTTCATGGAAACGGTCGGTATGCGACCTGTCATCGTGCATGGAGGGGGAAGTGCTATTTCCGAAGCAATGGTTCAGGCTGGTCTGGAACCTCGTTTTGTTCAAGGACGACGTTACACAGATGCGGCTTCACTGGACATTGTGAAGCAGGTCCTCGGTTCAAGAATCAGTACGGCTCTTGTGCAGGAAATCACCGATTTAGGAGGTCATGCCAAAGTCCTCAGCCCTTCTCTGGGAACCAATGTCCTGCATGGAGAAAAGCTCTATTTGAGCAATGAAAGTGGTGAAAAGATTGATCTGGGGTTTGTTGGCAATGTAACCCGGGTTGATACGCGAGTCATTCTCGATCTGTGCAACGAAGGTGTTATTCCGGTTATTCCTTCGATTGCAATAACGGAGGGGACGCCCGATCAGGCGTTGAATGTCAATGCGGATACAGCCGCAACAGCGGTTGCGAAAGCGTTGCAAGCGGAAAAGTTGGTGTTTGTGACGGAGGTGAATGGTTTGCGGACGGACCCGAATGATGCGGGTTCGATGATTGACTCCTTAAATGCGGAGAAAGCACGCGAGTTGCTTTCTTCAGGGGTTGTTCTTGGGGGAATGATCCCGAAAATTGAATCCTGCCTAGAAACATTGGAACGAGGGGTCAAGAAGATACACATTATTAACGGACGGTTGCGACATTCGTTGTTGCTTGAAATATTCACGAGTATGGGGATTGGGACGGAGATCACGGAGAGTTGATTGGTTGACGTTCAGTCAGGGTTCCTGTTTTTCGTTTTGGGTGTTTTCTGTTGGTGATAGGGGGGATAGGGGTTAGGTGAGCAGAAAAGAGTAAAAATGGGGGGGAGAGTGGGATTCACCCCTTGACGGTTAGGGGTTTTGTCGTAGAATTGGCAGACTTTCTTTTTGAGATTGTAGCTCAGTCGGTAGAGCAACGGACTTTTAATCCGTAGGTCCTGGGTTCGAGCCCCAGCAATCTCACTTCTTATTTTGCCGCAATGCCTGAGACTTGCGAAGGGTTTTGGTTCGTTTTAGGGTTCAGAAATTGTAATCTGGCAAAATTCTCGATTGACTTTTTGCGGTTTTTTTCGTAAAATTGCGTGGAGTGTGTTCTCAAACCGTAAGGAATCCTTCACATGAATATCTCCCCTTTTTTTCTCGGGTTGTCTTGTGTTCTATCAGGAGTGATTGCCCCATTTGCCCAGTTACCCTTGGTCTATTTAGCACTGATCGCACTTGTTCCAGCAATGTTTTTTATCATTTTTTTTGGTGAGAAGTGGCGTGCAAATCATTTGCGTCATCGCAAAATGAACGACGATCATATCAGCGTTCCTGAGGTCCATTACGAATCACAGAATCCAATGTGGCCTTATGTTTTATTATTGACAATATACCTTGCTTGCACTGGACCCCTCGTTGTGGAACTCTTGTCGTTGAACACGTTGCAGATGAACGTGTCAAAAGAGACCGCATTTTATGTGATGATTGCTGTTATCTTGTCCATAACTTTTGTTTTTGCAATAATAGACTTGTTCCATAACCTAAAAAGTGGTACAATGGACTCACTACGTTTGGTACGTGTAGGGAATTCCAACGCACTAGTCAAGGATGATTTTTATGGAACGAGTTGAAAAAAAATTGAAATGGTCCGACGAAACATT
>JBOFQB010000080.1:0-2321 GCA_051660685.1 Thermoguttaceae bacterium
TAAACCCTTGTATTTCAGTGTACCGACTAAAAACACCGACCCACACGGCCCGGAGATGGTGCGCTTGAATTGACCAATTTTATTAACAAATATTTACGAAGCCCCTCTTGACGGGGGATTACTTTCAGAGATGGACAAATAACATGATGCGTCTTATTACGGAATCGGCGCAGGAAAGCGGCAAGGTTCGGGAAGATTGCGAAAAGTTGACAGGCAAGTATTATGACCGGCTTCTCGATATGTTCTGAAAAGGCATATATCTTCTAAAAAAACAAGGTTGGGATCATTCAAGATGAATTTTTGCCCGCGATTACCGCTGATCCCCTCGGATTCCTCGCATCTGGTCGGGTAGTTGTTGTAAACGAGTGAACATATTGGTCTCGTCCTCGTTCTCATAGAGTAAAGCCAAATCTTCCACCAACTGGTAAATCAAAATGCGAAAATAGACATAATTGGGCAAGTCGCTCCGTTTCTTCGCTTTGTCATGTATTTGCAGTACCCTGTACAAGTTCAATTGATCTGTCAATCCCGTCGGATTATAGGAACTCAAAACCGATTTGGAATTGCCTTTTGGTGGTAAATGATTGTCTTTTAATGATAAATGGCAGGGAAGACCGACTCCAGCAAAATATCGCAGATTTTGTTCATTATCACCACAAATCAGATCAATGGCCTCTTTGCCCAATTGTAAACTGGCACTTCCTTTGAGGACTCCAAGCGACCAGTCTCCTCGAAAACCGTATTGTGGAAGTGGAAAAACCTTTAATCTATTTGCAAATCTAGGAACTTCTCGGAGATAATCGAGTATCTCCGTGTACCAGCCAATTAAGCCTGTAACAGGTTTATGTTCCTTGTCATTCCAAAAATTCTGTTTTGAATGCTGAAAAATACGGACCATTGCCCGCAGTTCTTCCGGGATTTTTGTTAAGGATTGACAGTATTCTTCGAGGTAGTTAACAAAAAGCGGATAATCAGAATATAGGGTGGAATCGGGAGAAAAACCTGAGGAATAGAGTGCATCCCAAAAGGAACAGATAATTGTTTCCTGCGCAATGTTGGTAAAATACAGGTTATTCCGTTGAGATAACTGAACCCAGGTTGGTGGATTGTCAAAAGACGGGCATTTCCCGTTGATGTTTGTCGCAAAAAGCAGTACGTTATTGTAATACGGACGCATTGATGCCGTATTCCCTTCTGCGTCCTTGAAGATGGGGGCAAATTTTTCCCGGCAATGACGTGTTGTATATTCGTCAATTGAAACAAGAATTGTTCGGTTGTGAGGACGACCGTATTTATATTGCTGACCTACCACATCGAAGCAAGTTGAAGCATAACCGGAATCAATTTTAATCAATTCAACAAATCCTTCCTGGTCGTGTTTGAGTGTGTCCACTAACGATAATGGGGCATGGTTTTCCCCTGAACTTTTACCATTTCTTAGAGGTTTTCCATAACTCATTTGCAGCTTATAATCCAATTGGTCATTATACTGTGCCTGGTTTTGCCCATCTTCGAAAATGTAAAAAGTGAGACCTGTGTGGCAAATTTTTTGGTCGGGTGAATGAAAGCCCGTCAGTCCTGAGAGCTGCTGTTCATCGGCAACAAATGCAATTTCCTTGCCCGTTGGGTCCGTAAAATTTTCAGGTGTACGGATGGTCAAGGGGACCGATTCCAAGTGTGAAAGCGATATCTTAAACTGCCCAGAATCTCTTCCTTCACCACTTATTGTGACGAACATTTCGCCAAAAATTTCACGCAAGCGTGAGGACAGAATGGTATTGGATATGTTTTTGGCCCGATCAACCACTTCTTCACACCGTTCATGTTCATCCGTTGTTCCGGCAATGAGCAAACCTATATGTTGTTCTCGTAACATTCGGGCAAGAGCGGGAAGGAACATGTCATTGGCATGAATAGCGGGGTAACTGACCGCGATACGAGAAATATCATCGAAGAAAACCCGAGTGATTGGGGTGTTGTTTTTTCTGGCAAGAGCAAGAATTTCCCAGAGATACGTCAGGACTTCTTCCGGCAAAATCTGGCCGGATTTAATGGTCAGTTCAATTAACCCGCCCACACCATTTGCATTGGTTAGGTCACCTAATGTTTCAACCGGATTGACCGAGAATTTTCCATTTTTTATTTCACCCTGCCAAAAACCTCGTGCAAGGTGCGAATTTTGATAGAGCCAGTTTCATAACTATTTTGGCTTTAAGCAGATTGATATTGCGTCAATCGCAGTGTTTTGGTAATCATACTGCTCTTCAGGGAGGAGTATTTTATGAAAAAACGTGAATACACAACAGGTCTTGAATTAACGG